>JAXLQK010000082.1:0-23483 GCA_046331665.1 Terriglobia bacterium
ATTGTTGTGGCACCTTGACCAAATAGAAGCCTAGCTGCATGGGCAACTTCTTCGATCAAGGCAGCGGCTCTAGCAAATTCATTCGACAGATTATTTCTATTAGGAGGCGGATTGCTGCTGAAGAAAGTCCCTTCTGAATTGCTATTCAAATCAATTCTTACCCTATTATCTGTATCCTTATAAGTCACAGCATCGAAGCCGCCTCTTGGATCACCATTAATGGGAGCTGCCCTAATTTCGCCATAAGGATTACCCTTAGCTGTCATTGTCATTAGGAAGGTTTGTGGGGAACCCACGTTCCCGGGCAAATTGAATAATTTCGCACAAGAATCATTATTCAATGCCAGTAAAGCTTTTGTAACGGCATCATTCATTATATTAAGTCGCCTTAACACTGTGATTTTTTCACTATCATAGCCCACGCTACCAGGGAATGCTGGGTCAGACGTCCTATCGTGGCCAAATACAAACTGTGGATCCCAATTTTGAAGGGTAATTGGGGATGCATCGGCAATTACGTCTACGCGGATAGTAAAATCATCCAACCCAGAGATGTCACCACGGTTAACTGGGTCATTTGCTACATAGGTATACCGATTCCAACTTTGCGGGTCAGCTAACTTCGCACTGCCTCTATATGGGTCAGGTGTCGTAAATCTTCCGATTGTGATCCCATAATAACGATGCCAGGCATAATCAAGCCCGGTGCTTGAATCTCGATAGTAGGTTGCAAACTTGTCTGGAATCGTACCAGAGCCTTGTTCCTCACCAAATGGATAAAACCGTGAAGTGTTCCTAACAGATCCCAATCTGTCAATGTGGATACTCACGTTGTCTCCCCAGATTAGCCTTCCGGTGAAATAGATATTAGTTTTGGTAACCTGAAAGGCATTGTTCGCAAGTAGTTGATAAGTTCTCAGCCTATCTCCAGTGATTCCATAGAAGAACACCAGTTCTGTTCCACTCGTAGTCTTTTGGTAAATCCTTCGGTTGTCAATCCCATAGGCATAACGTTCCGTGCCATTGGTATTCGTGGCCTGGATTTGGCGATTCTCGATATCATAGCTGAGCGTCATGCTCCCGGCCCCATAAGGCATCGTGGTCAGGTTGCCGTTCGAATCATACCCATAACCGCTGGTCGTGATTCGATTGGTGGAGGCATTGACGCTCAAGCTGTTGCTCGGGCCTGAGCCTTTCGTCACCGACTGGCTCAAGCGGTTCCCAAACCCGTCATAGCTGAAAGATAACCCCCATTGCGGCCCGGTGGTAGCCGCCGTGATCAATTGCTTCAAGCTGTCGTAGGTGTAACTGATCGTCTCCCCTGAAACCGCATCGATGGCTTGGGTGATCTGGCCGTTATTTTGCGTGGCCGAATAGACATACTGCATGTTCAGCGAATCGGTGGCTCCGTAATAATCCCGAACCTGGGTCATTTGGAGCATGACGTTGTAGGTTTTGGCTTCGCTGTAATACTGCCCGGCAGCCTTGTAGTAATCCATCTGGCTCATCTGCCCAGCCTGGTTGTAGGAGACATTCTTTGCCCAATCAACCGGCGTCGTTTGATCATCGGTCAACTTGTTGGGTCTCGCCATACTGTCGAACGTGTAAGTATATTTTCTCCCCACCAAAGAAGTATCTGCGTCCCCAGGATAAGTGACTGAAACCATCTTCCCTTCATTATCATAAGTATAAACCGCTTCCATGTATTTGTCCGTCATGGACCACGTCAATGGCGAGGTTGGCCAGGTGTGGTCTTTGCGGGTAAAGAATCATGTGAAACTTGCCCAGTAGTGATCATGAAGAATTGATTCCATTGATAGGTCCTGAATTCTGTACCAAGGGTTAAATTCGCCTTGTGGGCTTTTGACCCTTCAGATCGATGCCAGCTGTCCCCTTCCACTCTCTTTCCTAATCCCTGAGTTCGCTAATCTGACTTGGCCATCACCCTTCCCGCCACATCGCCTGCTGGTTTTTTTCAGCGGAATACTTTATACTAAAACGGATTTTGAGATAGAGGTGCGGTCCATCAAGAGTACTTCAAGCCAGACGGCCTGAGTCGATGACCTTGAAGGAAAGGGAGGACCGCCGAAATCTTGCGAGCCGGGCAACTCGCAAGGTTGGTTGTTGAGAGAAGATCTCCTCAACTGTCACCCCGCACCTGAAGGGGTGGAGCGCTATCTTGCCATTTTAGAAATTATTATTTTCATCTTAATTTCCAGAATCGGTGAGAGCGTTGACTCTCACCGATTTTTTTTTGGCCTCCCACGGATGATGACTCCCGAGGGGAGCGGCGTTGGCTTGACGGCACCATTGGATGGAGCGAGGAGAAGACGTCCCATGTCGATTCGAGAATTTTCGATTATTGATTCCACGCTGCGGGAAGGGGAGCAGTTTGCGCGCGCCCATTTCAGCACCGAACAAAAAATTCAGATTGCCCGGGCGCTGGACGAATTTGGGGTCGAGTACATTGAGCTGACCTCTCCGGTGGCTTCGCCCCAATCCTTCGAAGATTGCAAGACCATCGCGAACCTGGGGCTCAAGGCAAAAATTCTCACCCATACGCGGTGCCACATGGACGATGCCCGAAAAGCCGTGGAAACCGGCGTGGCCGGCGTGGATATTCTCTTCGGGACGTCTTCTTATTTGCGCGAGTTCAGCCATGGGAAAGACATTGATCAAATTATCGAGAGCGCCCGCCAGGTTATCGAATTCATTCAGAAATCCGGATGCGAAGTGCGCTTCTCGAGTGAAGACACTTTTCGCAGTGAGGAAGGCGATTTACTGCGCGTGTATCAAGCGGTCGATGCCATGGGTGTAAACCGCGTCGGCCTGGCCGATACCGTGGGGGTGGCTACTCCCCGCCAGCTCTTTGCGCTGGTTTCGGAATTGCGCCGCCATATCCGGGCCGGCATTGAGTTTCATGGGCACAATGACAGCGGCTGTGCCATTGCCAACAGCTTCACGGCCCTGGAAGCGGGCGCGACTCACGTTGACACCAGCGTCCTGGGCATCGGCGAACGCAACGGGATTACCCCGCTGGGCGGATTCGTCGCCCGCCTCTACTCCTATGATAAGGAGCTGGTCCAAAAGTACCGCCTCGATCTTCTCTACGATCTGGACAAGATGATTGCCGATATCGTCGGCATCCAGATTCCATTCAATAACTATATTACCGGAGAGACGAGCTTTACCCACAAGGCCGGAATGCACACCAAGGCCGTCATGCTGAATCCCGGCGCCTATGAAATCATCGACCCCGCGGATTTCGGACTCCAGCGCACCATCTCCATCGCCCACCGCCTCACCGGCAAAAATGCCATTCAAAACAGAGCGAAAGAGCTCGGGCTTCATTTCGGGGACACCCAGCTCCGTGAAATTACGCAGGAAATCAAACGCCTGGCCGATGCCGGACCACTCTCGACCGAACAGCTTGACGAGATTTTGCGCGGCTTCGTCGTTGCGTAAGAATCACGCACAGTCTTGGCGACACTCATTCCTTCCCACGGCGACCATTGTCTGAAGCTATAATCCAAATTTGGTTCTTCTTGGTTTTCAGTCACATTGCAGGGAACGATAGCCAGGAGACGGCTCCATCTTGAACCCGCCTGCGATCGGTTTGACCTGCTTGACTTCACTATGGCGCAAATCTATAGTGATCACTCGATATGGCCAGCCATTCTGAGGACGCGCTCAATCAACTCCAGCAGCGATTGGATCGGCTGGAAAGCCTTTTGCAAGCCTTGATCCAGCGCACTTATTCACTGGAAAAAAGGGTCTTCCCGCCCCCAGACGCGAGCGTGGCTCAGCCGCATGCGCCCTCTGCCGAATCGGCCTCCTCACAAACGGAGGGAACGCCGTTCCGTGACACGAAGGCAGAGGCTGCGGCGGCTTCCCTCCCCTCTTCAATTCCCAACGTTCGCGGAGAGACTGCGACGTCTATTCAGGCAGAATCTCTCGAGTCAACAATTGGCGGCAACGTGTTGAACAAGATCGGCATGGTCGCCATTTTGTTAGGGATGTCTTATTTTCTGAAGTATGCCATCGACAATCGATGGATTGGAGAAATCGGGCGGATTCTCATTGGCATCCTCGTCGGGTTGGGCTTTTTGGGCTGCGGGGTCATTGCTCACCGGCGAAAATACCCGGTCTATGCAATTACCTTGTGGGGGGGCGGGATTGCCATCCTTTATTTTTCGATTTTTGCCGCCTTCAATTTTTATCACTTGCTTCCCCAGTTGCCGGCGCTGTTTCTGATGGTACTGATCACCTCGCTGGCGGTGGCCATGGCGGTGAACTACGATTCCATAACAGTGGCGATCTTCGCCACCGTAGGGGGATTCTTCACTCCGGTTCTGCTGAGCACGGGAAATGACAATCAGGTCGGACTCTTTTGTTACATCCTACTCCTGGACCTGGGGGTCCTCTCCCTGGCGTTTTTCAAAAAGTGGCAGGTCCTCGGTGAGCTCTCCTATGGGTTGACGCAACTGGTTCTTCTGGCCTGGGCGTCTGGCTTTTATGACCCAAGCAAACTCTGGATGACGGAACTCTTCCTGACACTTTTCTTTTTGGTTTTTGCGGTCCTTTCCGTCTTGGGCCGACTGGCGCATCCCTCGAAATCCACAAAGCGAGACTTAATCCTGGTTGCGGCCAACGGCCTCTTCTATTTCCTCTGGACCGATTCCCTTTTTAGGCATCTGGAATCCCAGCAGATGGGGCTTTTTACGGCGGGTCTGGCGCTGTTTTATTTTGGATCCGGATTTTTGCTGTCCCGGCGATACTCCCACGACGCATCGTTGTTGTTTGTGCAGTTGGGTCTCTCCGTGACCTTTTTGACGTTGGCTATTCCGCTCCAACTGAGCGCGAATAACGTCAGCCTTGGCTGGGCTACGGAAGCAATTTTCCTTTGCTGGGTGGGCTTCTCCCGGAATAGCCGATTTACCCGCTGGACGGCCCTCATCGTGTCAGGATTGTTTACCCTTCATTTATTAATCTACGATGCTCCCCTCAACAAAGGCCTGGAGAGAGACACCCCGTTCTTATGGAATCGCACTGCCCTGACCTTTCTCTTTTGTGCCTTGGTCCTTTTCGCCATGGCCAGGTTTTATTCGAGCCATTCCCAAACGCTCGACCCAAGAGAAAAGGGATTGATGGCGACCTTGATCCTGCTGGCCAATGGCCTGATTCTCTTTTTCCTGACCATGGAAATCTCACGCTATTTTAAGGGCGAGGCAGAAGACGTTCTCGGATCGCATGAACGCCGCAGGGTTTTCAGCCGGATGCAGTTGGCGATTTCGGCCTTGTGGGGGGTGTATTCGATTCTCCTGGTTTCCATCGGAATCCTGGCGCGATTCCGCTCGATTCGGGTCATGGCCATCGTCCTGTTTGCGTTGACCATTCTCAAAGTGTTTTTGTCGGATCTGCAACAGATGGAGAAGCTGTACCGAATTGTGGCCTCGATTGGTCTTGGACTGCTGTTGCTTGGCGTTTCCATGATGTATCAGAAGTATCGCGCTCGCATCAACGAGATTGTATTGAGGTCCTGAAAGCAAGATAACCCATGGAAAAGGATGTTTGATGAGCGAACAGGGAAGAATTGAACGTGTTGAAGTGGAAAGTTTGAACCAGATCCTGGGTCTCCCGATCAAGGTCCTGGATGACGGGTTTGTGCGGGTGATCGATTATATGGGTTCCGATGAATCCATTGTCCAGGCGGCGCGGGTTTCTTATGGCAAAGGCACCAAGAAGGTCCACGAGGATCGCGGCCTCATCCGCTATTTGATGCGGCACCATCACACCACACCGTTTGAAATGTGCGAAATCAAACTCCACGTCCGCGTGCCCATGGACTGCTGGCGGCAATGGATACGGCATCGAACCGCTAATGTGAATGAGTATTCCACTCGCTATTCCGAAGCCATCGATGCGGCCCAAGCGACGATGAGTGACCATGACTACAGGCAACCGGCAACCGGCAGGGCAGTGCCGGGTTCCTGGTTTCAGAAAAGGGGTCGGAATTTTCCCAGAAGGAGCGAGACTTGCAGCGGTTAAGCCGGGAGCTCTACGAAGAACGGCTCAAGGCTGGGGTCGCCCGGGAACAAGCACGCAAGGATCTCCCGCTCTCCACCTACACGGAAGCCTACTGGAAGATCGACTTGCACAATCTTTTCCATTTCCTGCACCTTCGTATGGATGAACATGCCCAGCTGGAAATTCGCCAGTACAGCCGGGTGATCGGGTACGAGATCGTCAGCAAGTTGTGTCCCTTTGCCTGGGAAGCGTTCCTGGACTACCGCGTCCAAGCGAGTCATCTCTCCCGATTGGAAGGAGAGATCATCAAAGCCCTGACTTCGGGACAGCCGGAGGAAGCCCGCCGATTGGCCTCGAGCTTCGGCCTCCTCTCCTATGGGCCGGAAGGGCTGAAACGGAATCGGGAACGTCAGGAGCTGGAAGAGAAACTGGAGCAATTCAATCTGACCGCTCCCTGGTTGGAGTAAGTGGCTTCGCATTTAACCCGAATTCCGAAGTTGGATTAGCTTTGTCTGGTGGAGCGGGCGCGTGGGAGTGTCCCTCCCCCGGCTCACGCTCAGTGAACGCGCGGGGGACCGCACGTTCCACCTAAAGCAAGAAATCACTGGAACTTTTTCTCCCCCTTCTCGATGCTTCGCACGTCAATTTTAAATTAGCAGATAGAGGAAATCACAAACCGCCAACTTCGGAATCCGGGTTTAACACGGTCTTCGGGCTAAGGCTCAGCGCTGAAAGGGAAGGAATCCTGGCCCTAGTCCAATCTCATCATTGGATGGCAGGGATGCGAAGGATCGGGGAGAGTGTCGAGAAACAAAAAAGGCGTGGAAACCTCTCCACGCCTTGTTCTGCAGGAATTCTTTCCGGGAGTTACTTGCTCTCCTCCACAAACTTTCTCACGACATCCGTAATCAGTGACTGAATCTCTTCAGGTTTCAACTGCTTTTCAAAGGCCGGCATCGGCGGCTTCCCTTTCGAGACGCTCTCGATCAGCTCATCATTCTTCTTGCTGTCCTGCCACTCCTTACTTGTAAAATCCGGGGTCTTCATGGAAGAGTAGCCTTTCCCGTCGGCTTTATGGCACATCGCACATTTCTTCTTGTAAAGATCCTGCGGGCTGGGTTGATCTTCAGCCCTCAATGTGGAGAATGAACTAAACCCCAGGCACGAAACTAAAGCAAGAACGGCAAATCCTTTCTTCATTTCAATGTCCTCAATTCTTTGAATTATATGGTTCCGGATCCTCTAAGCCGGCGGCGAATCCAAGCTGAAAGCGATGGAATTATAGCGCAAAATCGATGAGCTGCAACTCGTAAATCTCGATGCCTCTGGATCTGCGGCCGAGAGTGCGGGACGCAACCTGCATTCGAGATCGGAAACGCAACGAATTCTCCCACGGGCACACTTTTGTCTGATAGTCTATTTGTGGAAAAGGATGCCTCGGGGAGAGGGACAGCATTCAGCGGATTCAATGATACGAGCGATAGGAATAACAAAGTTGTGCTTGTTAGGGCTGGCGTTCCTTTGTCTTACAGGCTTGGCCTCCGGCCAGCGGCATTCCCTTCCCAAGCCAGATCACTATGTCAGTGATTTTGCCAGAGTCATCGATGCGAATTCGTCAGAGCGTCTGGAGAGTTTGTGCCAGGAATTGGAAAGCAAGACGGGAGCCCAGCTCGCCATAGTGACCATCGGGTCGCTGAACGGCGAGCAGGTGGAGGATTTCGCTGTCAAGCTATTCCAGGATTGGGGCATCGGGAAAAAGGACAAATCCGAAGGGCTCTTGCTTTTGATCGCCGTGCAGGACCGGAAGTCCAGGATTGAAGTGGGGTATGGATTGGAGCCGGTGATTACCGACGGAATTTCCGGAGAGATCCTGCGCTCCCTGCGGCCGTACTTCCGGGCAAATCAGTACGGCGAAGGCCTTTATTTTGGGGCTTCGAGCCTGGCCAGCCGCGTCGCGGAGAGCAAAGGAATTCAGCTTTCCGCAAAGCCGCCCTCCCGTGGGCAACGAATGCCCGCTCAACACGATTCCCCTTCCATGACGGACCTGCTGGTCCCCTTGATTTTTCTGGGAATTTTTTTTCTGCTTCCGCTGTTGCTGTCGGCACGTAAAAGGCAGATATACCAAACTCCTCCGGGCAGATACTACCGGCGGGGTGGATTCCCCGGTGGCTTTGGTGACTTTGGAGGGATGGGCGGAGGTGGCGGAAGTTCCGGCGGGTTTGGCGGTTTCGGAGGAGGCCAGAGTGGTGGAGGCGGGGCATCCAGTGATTGGTAGGAGCGGCCGCTGGAGACATGAAGTCGGGTTTTGAGACTCCGGTCTCGAGTCCTGACTCTAGGACAAATGTGTTGTTGCAGGTTCCATGGGATTCAATCCAAATATTCTCCGATCGTCGCTTTACGGTAAGATCGGTTCCTACGGAGAGCATCATGAAAAAACTGCTGATGGGTTGTGGGTTGGTTCTCGCCCTATTATTGGTCGTTGCGATTTTTCTGGGCGGTGCGTTTGTCAGCCGGCGGAATGAGATGGTGTCTCAAAAGGAAGCGATTCGCGCGGCTTGGGCGCAGGTGGACAACGTCCTGCAACGCCGGGCCGATTTGATTCCCAACTTGGTCAGCACGGTCAAAGGCTACGCCGCGCACGAGCAAAAAGTTTTTGACGACATCGCCGCCGCCCGGGCCCAGTTGGCGGGAGCTCATTCGCCTGCCGAGCGAATTGCCGCCAACGGCCAGCTCGACGGAGCCTTGAGCCGATTGCTGGTGGTTGTCGAGAATTATCCCAATCTCAAAGCCGACCAGCAATTCCTCAAACTTCAGGACGAATTGTCCGGAACGGAAAACCGCATCGCCGTGGAACGGCGCCGCTATAACGAAACCGTTCAAAAATACAATACCTACATCCAGCTCTTCCCGAATAGTCTCGTGGCCTCCATCTCCGGATTTCAGCGCGAAGAGGCCTACTTCAAGGCCGAAGGCCAGGCACGGGAAGTTCCCAAGGTTGACTTTTCAAAGTAGCCGCTGGGGCTGAGCAATATCACTAATCTACTAAACTTTGCCTGACGAAAAGGATACTAGGCCGCTACTATGCCGGTAGGCACCCGGAATTCGGCTTGCTCACTCCGCTCGAAAGGCACACCGCTTGAAGCCAAGAATTCTGATCGTAGATGAGGACGTTCCTCTGACTCGCCAACTGGAGCGGACTCTGCGCGAGACCTATGAAGTGACTTCCGTTTGCCGTCCGGACCGGGCGCTCCCTGCCCTGCGCACCAAAGAATTCGATCTTGTGATTACAGCCATCCAGATGCAAGGCCATTCGGGATTCGAGATCCTGCAGGCGGCTCAAGAGGTGTATCCACTGACGGAAGTGATTCTGCTGACCGGAGAAATCCCTGACCGGGCTGCTCCTGCGGCCCCGCCCGCCCCAATCAACGCGCACCACTATTTGTTGAAGCCGGTTCGCATGAAAGAGCTGAAGGATTTGGTGGACAAATCCCTCTCCAACCAGCAGCAACGCCTGCTCGACCGGCGTTTGCTCCCCGGAATCGTTGACCTCTTCTGCAGTGATTCTTTGACAGGCCTGCTCAATCGCCAGCATTTTGAATCCCAGTTTCATCGCGAGTTTGAACGATGCGAACGCTATGACCGGCCGTTAACCTGCCTGATCCTGGACGTGGACGAATTTGACAAAATGAACCGGACTCTTGGACACCGGGCGGGAGACCGTGTGCTGCAGCAAACGGGAGCCGTCCTGCGGCAACATTTTCGCTCCAGTGATTTAAAATGCCGGAATCACGGGGACGCGTTCATCCTGCTGGCGCCTGAAGCCGACAAGGAGGTGGCCGCGATTATTGCGGAGAAGCTGCGGCGGCTCGTTTATAAAGAGGCTTTGGCCCTTGCGGAATACCCCTCGGCATTGACCGCCAGCATTGGCGTGGCGACCTATTGGAGAAGGAATTTTGCGTCGTCTGCTGAACTGCTCCAGGCGGCGGAGCTGGCGCTCTCGAAGGCAAAACAAGAAGGGAAAAACTGTGTGCGGGTCTGGCTTCCGCGCTGGCTGCATCATGCCCGTCCGCCGGCCTCCCTGCCGCGTCGGGCCTAAAGCGGGGGAGCGGGTTCCCGCGGGGCTACGAAGGGGTGGCTTGGCTGGCCGGAACGACCAGCCGTCCAACCTTGACTTTCGCCGGGCGAATGATCATGTCTCCCATGCGATAGCCTTTGCTCGTCACCTCAAGAATCTTGTGGTCCATATCTTCCGATTTAACTTCAATGACTCCCACCGCTTCAGCCAATTCCGGATTGAAAATTTGACCCTCCAGGTCGAGTTCCACCACGTCGTGTTCCGCCAAAGCAGAGATGAACTGGCCCCGAATTAACTGGACCCCTTCCAGAAGGCTCTCAAAGCTGTGCCGCTCGCCGGCTGCCGCCAGAGCTCTGTCAAAATTTTCCAGAATGTTTAGGAACGGACTGACAAGTTCGGACTTGTTTTGAATCGTTCGCCGGTTGAATTCATTCTGGAGCCGCTCCCGGGCCTTCTGAATCTCCGCTGTCGATTCCTGTTTAAACTCCCGGTAGGAGGTCTTGACTTCTTCAATCTTCTTCTGAGATTCCGAGAGTTTCTTCTCCAGCTCCTCGACATAGCTTGGTTTGAAAGAATAACTCTCTGCCTCGCCGGCCTGCTGACTCTCGTCTTGAACCCAAAACCGTTTGTCCGTCACGCGAACCGGTTCTTCGTCGGGAGGAATTATTTTCACGGGGATCGGTTGCCCTTTTGATTCTTCCTTGGGCGCGTCATGTTTGACTTTGGGGTGAGCTTCTTTCATCCAAATCGTGTCCTCTTCAGCCGAAATTGAGCAATTCTCAAACGCTCTTAGAATCTCACAAAAAAAAGGAGATTGGAACAGCAACTCCAATCTCCTCATCTTTCAAAACGAAAACGCGATTATGCACTCGCCTTCAGTTTGGGTTTTTGTTCCCCGCTCTCCAGTTGCCGGATCTCAATCTTGCGCGCGATGGCGGCTTTCGAAGCGGGCACTGTGATTTCGAGCAGGCCCTGGTTAAAAGTGGCATTGACTTTGTCGACGTCGATGCCCTCAGGCAATAGGAAACTTCTCTCAAAGTGGCCGTACTGGAAACTCCGGACTTCCCAATCCCCCTCGTTGACCTCTTGGGGCGATTTCCGCTCGCCCTTCACCATCAGTCTGCCTCCCACAATCGAAAGATCGACATCCTTGGGATCCACCCCCGGAATGGCCAGGCGAAACACCAGATTCGAGCCCTTGGTGTAAGTCTCCACGTCCGGAAAAAAGCTTGCCAAGGGAGCTGTAGGTCGCGGAAGAGCTCTACCGAAAGAATTCCAGGTTTCATCAAACAAGGTATCTAATCCTCGATGAAGAGAGAATAGGTCCTCGATCAAATTTCTGGTTATTAGCGACATCATTGTTTCCTCCTCAAGAAAATTTTCGCCGCGATGGGATGTTGAAAGAGCTCCTTCTCATCGCCTCAACGGCTTTTGTCGCTCATCTACATAAGATGCGATGGCCGGTCTGTCAAACGAACCGATGTCTCCTCAGCCATGAACCGGCTTCTCACTGGCGACCTTGGTAAAAGTCATGGCGCCGGCCGACCAGTCTGCGTCGATGAGAATCCGGTCTCCTGGAAGAAACTCGCCGTCCAGGATTTTGAGAGCCAGTTTGTCTTGAATCTGATGCTGTAGCGCTCTTTTCAAAGGTCGGGCGCCATAGGTTGGGTCGTACCCTTCCTTGAACAGCAATTCCCGGGCCTTCGGCGTCAATTCGATGGACAGCTTTTTCTCTGCCAACAGGCGCTGCAGCCGTTGGAGCTGAATATCGATGATCCGGTTGATCTCCTGCCGTCCCAGGGAATTGAAAATGATGATGTCGTCCACCCGGTTCAGGAACTCCGGCTTGAAAGTCTCGCGCAGCATTTCCATGACCCGGGACTGCATCTCGGCAGGATCCCTTTGCCCCAGCTCCTGGATCCAGGCACTTCCGATATTGGAAGTCATGATGATGACCGTGTTTTTGAAATCTACGGTTCGTCCCTTGCCATCCGTCAATCTTCCGTCGTCGAGAATCTGCAGCAGGACATTGAAAACATCCGGGTGCGCTTTCTCGATTTCGTCGAAGAGAATCACCGAATACGGACGTCGCTTGATGGCTTCGGTTAAATAACCGCCTTCTTCGTAACCGACATAGCCTGGAGGCGCGCCAATGAGCCGGGCCACTGAATGCTTTTCCATGAATTCGGACATGTCCAACCGGACCATGGCCTTTTCATTGTCGAATAAGAATTCCGCCAGGGCCCGTGCCAATTCCGTTTTCCCGACACCCGTCGGGCCCAGGAAGATGAAGGAGCCCACCGGGCGTTGCTGATCTTGCAATCCTGACCGGCTGCGTCGAATCGCGCTGGAAACTGAAACCAGAGCGTCGTGCTGGCCAACCACGCGGGTTTCCAGACGCTCTTCCATGTGCACCAGTTTCCCAATTTCGCCTTCCAACATCTTGGCGACCGGAATGCCGGTCCATTTGGCGACCACTTGTGCAATGTCTTCCTCGTCCACCTCCTCTTTCAACATCCGGCTGGTTTGCTGCAGTTCGGCTAACTTCTGGTTGGCCGATTCCAACTGTCTACCGAGGTCAACCCGGATCCCATAGCGGATTTCGGCGACTTTGCCCAAATTCCCTTCCCTTTCAAACTTCTGCTCTTCGAGTTTACTTTGCTCAATTTTTTCTTTGAGCTCACGAATCTTCGAGATGACTCCCTTCTCATTCTGCCAACGAGCTTTCATCTGGGCGCTTTTCTCTTTGAGGTTGGCCAGTTCGGCTTCCAGCAGGCCCAGGCGCTCGCGGGAGGCGGGATCTTCTTCCTTTTTCAGAGCCTGACGCTCGATTTCCAACTGCGTGATGCGCCGCTCGACTTCGTCAATCTCGATGGGCATCGAGTCAATTTCGATGCGCAACGAGGCCGCCGCCTCGTCGACCAGATCAATGGCTTTGTCGGGAAGAAAACGGTCGGAAATGTAACGGTTGGAGAGCGTCGCCGCCGCCACAATCGCCGAATCTTTGATTTTCACTCCGTGATGCACTTCGTAGCGTTCCTTCAACCCGCGCAGAATGGCGATGGTGTCTTCAAGGGACGGCTCGCCCACAAACACTTGCTGGAAACGGCGCTCCAAAGCGGCATCTTTTTCAATGTACTTCTTGTATTCGTTCAACGTTGTTGCGCCGATACAGCGCAGCTCTCCCCGGGCCAGCGCGGGTTTGAGCATGTTGGAGGCATCGACAGCTCCCTCGGCAGATCCGGCACCGACCAGGGTATGGAGTTCGTCAATAAAGAGAATCACCGAGCCTTCCGCCTCTGAGATCTCTTTCAACACGGCTTTCAGGCGATCTTCGAATTCTCCCCGATACTTGGCTCCGGCAATCATGGCCCCCAAATCCAAGGCCACCAGTCTCTTGTGTTTAAGACTCTCGGGGACATCTCCGGCGATGATGCGTTGCGCCAATCCTTCAACAATGGCCGTCTTCCCCACGCCGGGCTCTCCAATCAAAACAGGATTATTCTTGGTTCTGCGAGAAAGGACTTGCACCACACGGCGCACTTCTTCGTCTCTTCCGATCACAGGGTCCAGCTTCCCTCGCCGGGCCAGGTCCGTCAGGTTTCGCGCATACCGCTCGAGAGCCTGATATTTATCTTCCGGATTCTGGTCGGTCACCCTCTGGTGACCACGCACATTCACCAGTACCTGGAGGATTTTCTCATTCGTGACTCCATGCGACGCCAGAATCTGCTGGGCAACCGTCCCCTTCACTTCGGCAAGGGCCAGAAGGAGGTGCTCCGTGCTGACGAATTCGTCTTTGAGACGGTCGGCTTGCTTTAAGGCATTCTCGAAAACCTGGTTAAGGCTGGCCGAAATGGATCGGGAAGAAATGCCCTGGACCTTGGGGAGCTTTGACAAAGCTTGCTCGACGGACTCAAACAAAGACCCCTGACTGACCCCGAGCTTGTTGAGAATCGGCTGGATGATTCCCTCCGATTGAACCAGTAAGGTTCGCAGAAGGTGCTCCGTCTCGATTTGAGGATGAGAATACTCCCCCGCCAATTTCTCCGCTCCGATTACAGCTTCCTGAGCTTTTAATGTCAGTTTGTCAAAATGCATGCCAAAACCTCTTCACGGAACGTTGCGCTACAACTCCACCGCCTATATGTGCGCATAGAAACATGGAAACCTTGCAGGCTCAGGGAGGAGCCGTTGAGCCCCTCCCTGCAAAAATACAGCATTGTCACAAATGCAGGTCGAATCGAGCCTTTTCGACCGTTTAGGAATTCAAAGCAACCTTGATCTGCTTCGGCTTCGTCTCCTCGCGTTTGGGCATGGTGATTTTCAGGACGCCATCCTTGTAATCCGCGTGAATTCTTTCCTGATCAACGGCGCTGGGTAGAGTAAACGACCTCGAAAATGTTCCATATGCCCGTTCGATGCGGTGGAAGTTCTCTTTCTTGGTCTCCCGTTCAAACTTACGCTCGCCTTTTAGGGTCAAGGTGTTGTTTTCGATCTGGATGTCGATATCTTTTTGATTCACTTCAGGCAATTCGGCTTTCAAAATGATCTCATTCTCAGTTTCATAAATATCGACGGGCGGACTCCAAATTCCCGAAGATAGTCCCTCTTCCCCTGGGCGCAAACCTCGGACAGAATCGTCGAAAAGGCGATTCATCCGATCTTGAAGGCTTAATAAGTCTCTCAATGGTTCCCACTTGGCTAAGGTCATGGATCTTCCTCCTTATTCATTTAGTAATTAGCACGACGATATAATAAAATCTGAGTATGAGCTTGTCAAAGATGCCATCGAAAAAATCTACAATCGATAGTTTAATCTATTAATTTCAACTAGTTACTCTGAGAATAATGCATTTCAAGTAATAAGTCTCTGGCATGGTGAGCAAGATGGGATGATCTCGTGATTGGGTCCTTTTTTCAATAACTTGGACTGTTCGCCTAGCATTGGTGGCAGCCTCAGCCAACAGATTCAAGAAGGCATCCTCATGAATCAGTTGAGAGCAACTGCAGGTAATAAGGATTCCCCCGGGGTTAAGCAGTCGAAAAGCCCGGAGGTTGATTTCCTTGTAGCCACGGTAGGCGGCCTCGAGGTGATTGCGATTCTTGGCAAAGGCGGGGGGATCAAGGATGATGGTATCAAATTTCTTCTTAAGATTGTCGAACAGCCGGAGTCTGTCAAAGGCATTGTCGACCTCACAGCTCAGATTTTGGATATCGTTGAGAGCCGCATTGGCGATGGCTTTTTGAACGGCGGTTTCGGATAGGTCCAACGCCTCCACCGTCTCGCACTGCCTGGCAATGTGGACGGCAAATCCGCCTTCGTAGCAAAAGCAATCCAAAGCGTGCCCAAAAGCATATTCGGCGGCTCTGGCATGATTCTCGCGTTGATCAAGGAAGCCGCCTGTTTTTTGTCCTTCCATCAGTTGATAGTGGAAACGCAGCCCATTCTCCAAAACCAGAACTTCGGCCGGAACTTCGCCATGCAACACCGAAGTGGTTAAATTCAGTCCTTCGAGCTCGCGCACCTTGCCGTCGTTTCGTTCGACGATACCGGCCGGCTGAAACAATTCGACCAGCAATTCCACCAGCAGCGGTTTCAAGCGGTCCGCCCCTTGGGTCAATGTCTGCAGGCAAAGGAAATCTCCATAGCGATCAACGATGACGGAGGGAAGACCATCGGCCTCTGCATGCACAAGCCGATAGACGGCACTCTCCTTGGCGACACGTTGTCTCAACTCGGCAGCCCGCAGCAGCTTGTTTTTTAGAAATTCACGATCGATCGGGGCATCTTCCCGGGAGAGGAAACGCAAACAGATCTGTGACCGGTCGCTGAAAAAGGCTTTTCCGACACAATGCCCTTTCTTATCATAAGCCCCCACGATGCTCCCCGGAGCGGCCTGACATTCCACCACGTCCGATCGGTAAATCCACAGATGTCCCGCCCGCAAGCGTTCCACGCCCTTCGGGGAAATGATGGCTCGGTCCTCGCTCATGAGCTGAATTTATCACAGATGGGTTGAACCCCATACGAGGTTATGTTTTGATGGCGATGTGAAAGTCACAGAATTTGATTACGATCTTCCCAAAGACCGCATTGCCGCTCACCCATTGAAGAACCGGGACCAATCCAGGCTCATGGTTTTGCGTCGGGAAAGTGGGCTGATCTCGCACCATGTGTTCAAGGAATTTCCCGACCTCCTCGAATCCTCAGATCTCGTCGTGCTCAACAATACCAGGGTGATTCCAGCCCGCTTGTTGGGTTTTCGACTGGGGCTGACGTCAGAAACGGCGGGAAGAGCCCTGCTTGGGCAAACGCGGATCGAGGTATTGCTTATCAAGCAAGTGGAAGACAGAGTGTGGGAGGCGCTGGTAAAACCAGGGAGAAAACTACGGATGGGAGAGCGGGTCCGCTTCGGCCAGGGAGAACTGGAATGCACCGTGACCGGGCGTGGCCCACGGGGGATCCGCCTGGTGAAATTCGACTTTCAGGGCAATTTTGATTCGCTTCTCGACCAACTCGGCCATGTTCCTTTGCCGCCTTACATTGACCGGCCCGATACCGAGGAAGACTTCAAACGCTACCAGACCGTCTTTGCCAAACAGCGGGGAGCCATTGCAGCGCCGACCGCGGGGCTACATTTCACCCCGGCCTTGTTGGACCGCCTGAGAGAAAAGAGGATCGAAACCGCGGAGATCACGTTACACGTGGGGCCGGGAACGTTTCAGCCAGTACGGACGGAGACGGTGGAGGACCATCAGATGGAGCCGGAGTTCTTTGAAGTGACGGCTGAAGCCGCTGGCGCGATCCGGCGGGCTCTGTCGGAGAAGCGGCGGGTCGTCGCTGTAGGAACGACGGTCACGCGAACCCTGGAATCGCTGGCCATTCGGCAGCATGGGCGCGTCATGGCCACGCAAGGGGAAACCGATCTGTTTATCTATCCGGGATTTAAATTTCGATGCGTCGGCGGCCTGCTGACCAATTTTCATCTCCCCCGCTCCACCTTGCTCATGCTGGCCTCGGCCTTTGCCAGCCGGCCTCTCTTGCAGGCGGCTTACCAGCAGGCGATCACGCAAGGCTACCGGTTCTACAGCTATGGGGATTGCATGCTTATCCTGTGAATCCGGAAGTGGCGACAATCCCCGCAGGCAACATACCTTAGCGAGAGCGGGAATTTCCTCGCGAATGGGAGCGATTGCGAAAGTGATTCCCTCCGGCATCACCAAAGAGCTTCAAGCGAATGCGCCGCAGCTCCTGATCCTCTTCTGAAGAGGGCAAACCCAACCAGCCTTCTTGTCCGCTCTTGACGGTGGTGCGCGGGGGATGCTCGCGGCGGCGAGCCGAGGGATGGCGAGACTTCTTTCCAGGGCGGGGAGCCGCTTTTTCCCGGGACTGTCTCATCTTGATTTTGTGGCCAAAGGCGACCCGATCAAACACCTTCGGGGAACTTTCTCGATCCTCTGCCGGGGACAGGAATGATTGCAGTGGGTTGGGTTTGGACTGCGATGCCGCAGCCATCGCCCGAGCCTTTGGCGGGGTGCCATAATCAAAGTCTTCCACACGAACTCGCTCCAGTTTGCGGCCAACCGACTTCTCGATCACTCGTGCAAAGGTTTCATCCTCGGGACTCACGAAGGTGTACGCCACCCCGGCTCTCTCGGCTCGTCCCGTTCGGCCAATGCGATGCGTGTAATCCTCGGCGTTATTGGGGATATCAAAATTTATCACATGCGAAATGGCATGTACATCGATGCCGCGGGCCGCAATGTCGGTGGCAATCAGGATCTGCCAGCGCGATTGGCGAAAACCGTTCATCGCCTCCTGACGCTGGCCCTGGGTCAGGCCCGAGTGGATCCGCGCGGAAGCAACCCCGTTGTTCCCCAGAAAGGTATGCAGGCGGTCGGCACCTTGTTTGGTCCGCGTAAACACCAAAAGAGGGTTCATCGTCTCTCGCGAGATCAGGTTCAGAAGGAGGTTCGATTTCAGATGAAACGGTACCGGAAAGAATTTTTGCGCAACAGCCGGTGCCGGGGTCGTTGAATTCCCGACCTCGACGAGGACGGAATTTTTCTGTAGTGAGGCCGCCAGCTCGCGAATTGGCGGAGGCATGGTGGCCGAAAACAGGATGGTCTGCCGCTGTTTGGGAAGATATTGGACGACCTTTTGGATATCCGGCAGGAATCCCATGTCCAACATGCGATCGGCTTCATCCAGCACCAGAATTTCCACTGCCGCCAAATTGATACAGCGCTGCTGGATCAAATCAAGCAATCGGCCCGGTGTCGCTACCAGCACGTCCACGCCCCTGCGCAATGCCTGGACCTGCGGTTTTTGCGACACGCCGCCATAAATGGCGACCGAGCGCAGTTTGAGAAAACGTCCATATTTGCGTAAGGCGGCTTCCACCTGGGTTGCCAGCTCTCGAGTTGGCGTCAGCACCAACCCCCGGGTCTGGTGCGATGGACTTGCCAACCTTTGGAGTAAAGGCAACAGAAAGGCGGCGGTTTTTCCGGTCCCTGTCTGGGCGGTGCCGACAACATCGCAACCTCTGAGAATAACGGGTATGGCTTTGGATTGAATGGGGGTGGGACGAACGTAGTTGGCATCGCTGAGGGCGCGCGCCAGTTCCGGCTGCAAACCGAGTTGTGAAAAAGGCATTAGGTCTCCATCAGAGGAAATCGTTTTGATTTCCTGAATTTATTTTTTAGAAAACGCCGGGCACAAGGATGTCCCGAATCCGAATATTTCGGAGGCGTTAAGGATCACAGCCAATCTGTGCCCGAAGAAATTCCTTACCCTAAACAGCACAGGCAAGAGGAATGACCCCTTGGCACTTTGGTTGGCACAGTCGGCGGAGGAAGACTTCTAGGTTTGAGCAACCGAGAGGATTTACTACGCAGATGTAACCCTAGCCGCTCATTATATCGGTTAACCGTGTAATTGCAATAACAAAAAAATGACGACGACTTTGTCCGAAGAGAAACTAAACCCTTCAACCTGAATTCACGGTTACCTAGAGATCGACAAAATTCGGCCCGTTCCCGCCCCGCTGGGCGGCACCCAGGTGATGATCTGATAGGGGTCCAGAATGTCGCAGGTCTTGCAATGAACACAGTTGCTAGGATTCAGCTGAAGCTGTCTTCCCTTCCGTCCTCCGCTTCTCTCATTTCGTAAACCTGAGCAGGACAGAAACGAACACAGGGGTTTTGATATTCTGTCACACACGGGCCATGGCAGATGTCAAAGTTGGTAATGCGTAAATGGTTGGGCTGATCCTCTTCGTGCTGAATCCCTGAATAGTGGACGTCGGTCAGCTTGTCGCGGGAGAATTCTCCGTGTCCAGAGGCGGACTGGCTGGGCGCTGGCAAAGCCCCCATGGGAACCGGGCTCTTCCGCATCAATTCATGTGCGGCCCGGGCGGGCAATGGGTCCTTCCAGCCGCGGCCGCCGGTGACGGTTTGCAAGCCGGCCTGGAGAATTCCCGGGAACAGGCCGTGGTGGAAGCCTTGATGAAAATTTCGAACGGGATATAATTCACTCTCAACCCAGCTGGCTTTGAGACGTTTGACATACCCATTCAAGAGCACCTCAGTGAAGTCGGTGCGCAAAAGACCCTCCAGAACGGTCTCGGCAGCCAACATCCCCGATTTCATGGCGAGATGAATTCCTTTCAGTCGTTGGGAATTCAAGAAGCCGGCGCTGTCGCCAATGATCAGGCCGCCATTCACCACGCATTTGGGAATCGAGTAATACCCGCCTTCCGGGATGGCCTTGGCGCCGTAGTGAATGAGCTGTGCCCCTTTGAGCAGGGAAGAAATGAATGGATGCGATTTGAACTCCTGGAAAAGCAGATGAGGATCAAGAGCGGGATCCCAGTAGTCCAATCCGATGACCAGTCCTATAGACAGTTGGGAACCCAGGTGATAAACAAAGCCGCCTCCATAATTCTCGTGTCTTAACGGATAACCCAGCGTGTGGATCACCCGGCCGTTTTGCATAGAGGGTTCCGGCAGTTCCCAGACCTCTTTGATCCCCAGGGCATATTGCTGAGGATTCTTTCCCTGATCCAGGTTCAACCGTTCGGCGAGCTGTTTGGTCAGCGACCCTCGCACTCCCTCGCCGAGGATCACCACCTTGGCCTGGATATCGACTCCGGGTTCGTAAGTGCCTTTGGGGCGCCCTTCGCGATCGACTCCTTTGTCTCCCGTCCGTATGCCCACCAGTCGGTCCTCTTGGAAGATCAACTCCGTCCCTGCAAAGCCTGGAAAAAGATCGATGCCCAGCGCGCCTGCTTTTTCCCCGAGCCACTGAACGAAACGATTGAGGGAAATCAGAAAATTTCCCTCGTTTCTGAGCGAGGGAAGGAGGGGCGGAATACGAATCTTTCCTGACTCGGTAAGATAGTAAAGGTCGTCCTGAGCGACAGGCAATGTCAGTGGAGTTGAAGCCTCGTGGTCGTCTGGGAAGAGTTCCCGCAAAGCTTTCGGATCGAGAATGGCACCAGAGAGATTGTGGGCGCCAATTTCGCGCCCTTTCTCAATCACCGCAATGCTCGCCTCGACCCTGGCCCCGGCAGTGGCGACCGTGCGATTGTGCTGCTCGATCAAGTGTCGTAAATGGATAGCGCCGCTTAAACTGGCGGGACCGGCGCCCACGAACAGCACATCCACTTCAAGGATTTCACGTTCAGTCTCCATGACCTACTCTCCTGTAATGGGAGAATCGAGAGACGAGCGCCACAGTGGGCGCTCGATGACGACATCGCCCAGGATGGCAGTCTGGCAGGCCAGGCGATGGGTGTGAAGAATTCCGGATTCCTTGAGTTGCTCTTCCTCGGCTCGGCCAATGGGAGTTAAATGGTCCTTACCTTCGAGGATCATAACCCGGCAGGAGGTGCAGGCGCCGATGCCTCCGCAGGAATGTTGGATATCCACTCCCGCCTGGCTGGCACTTCGCAATAAAGTGGTTCCGACCTTTACCTGGGCTTCCACATTGTCTGGGTAAATATGAATTCTGGGCATTGGAAGAAGTTGGTTGCAGGTGATGAACGCTCGCGGTCAATTAGCGAAATGCAGAATTCCGATGAGAGCGAATTGCTTCTGCCGTCCCCCGGGGCTTGGCTGCCTCGGGGAGTCGAAGATGCGACTCAGAGCCCGAAGTATTCTCAGTCCCACTTCTGGCTAATATACCATGGAGCCGCACATAGTTTTTTCCATCTCAGCCAGGTTATCATCTATGGCGACCCCGTTAAGCCAGCCATCTTGTATTAATCTTCGTGAGTGGGAAGACACCACAGACTGGCGTTGACTGGCTGAGGCTCCAAATCGATATACCACGCCAAATAATTACCTCATGGGAATGTCAGAAATTGCGGGTTAGGTGTAGCGTTTATCGCGTGGAATGCCGGTAACCACTCTTAGCCTGGCGAGTCAATTTCGGCTCCAAATCAATATGACATCTCCGTCATAGGCTCCAACCAGGATATGATCGGCCTTCATTGCCAATTGCTCCAATATACGATCGTCTACAGTCTGCCCATACTCATCAAGAGAAAAACCATCCGGTGCAGAAGTCAATACCGCCATTAGGCGATTCCTCGCTTCCATTTTCAATAGCTTTTTGACAATCTCTGGGTCGCTGTAGGGTGCCGTCAGAAAGTAATGGACATCAGTAATCACGTCTTTGGGTACATCTGGCCCTCTTGGGTAGACTCTCTCGTAAGCAAAGTATTTATACGGCGCGATCGGTTTGCGAATTTCGCGCCCTGGTGGGGTCGACAGGCCTTGGACGATTGCCAGGTGATTGTCGGATGCTTCCAGATATTTGGCAACGAACAAAGCTTCCTGTTTACAATAGTCCCAATCGACCTGGCCAGTCTCCACGCTCTTTGGATCATTGATCGACCACGCAAAATGAAGCTTTTCTTCACGCGCTAACTCTCGAGGTAGAAAAGCTCTTGAACTCCCATTTTCGAGATCAAGTTTGCACAAGAACCACGCAAGGATTCCGTTTTTCGAAAGGAAAAGTCGAGTAAAGGCAATAGCATCTGGTCCGAATTTGGTTTCAACAAACATATTGTCTGTGGAGACTTCTCAACGATTGGATTGCAAGGGGACTTCAACCTGAAATGTTTAGACTCAGAGGCCCTCGCCTCTCAGCCCGGCCCGGGCTTACTATACCATAGAGCCGGGTTTCTTCTTTTCCACGCTGTCGGGTTGTGATACCTTACGATCCTTGAGAACCCTGCAGTGACGGCGTTCTTCCCTCTCTGCCGCATGCCCGCTGCACCGGGTTTCCAAAAATTTGTTTGCCCCACGCGCCCGTAGCTCAGGTGGATAGAGCACCTGCCTTCTAAGCAGGGGGTCGCAGGTTCGAGTCCTGCCGGGCGTACCAACCTGACAAGGGTCCATTCCGGACACATAGGTAACAGTTTTGGGCAGGTCCAATCCAAAAAGAGGTTGGAGTCCCCATCAATGTCGACATCGAGGGTCCGTGGCAGATTCAGGGAACTATTTGCCCGTGAGCTATCGGAAATAGAGACGTTGACAATTCATTCGCCCAGTTCTGAGAGATGAGAGAGCAAAAGAATGCATCCTCAGGCTAGCAGAACGAATAGTTCAATGGCTTGTGCTGTTGCACGCTGGTCGGGTCTTGTTGTCGTCATCCTTTTCATAATCATTCTTTGTAATCATACAATTGGCGTCCACGACATAGGATTCCTTACTGTTTTCTTACCAAGTTTGGTGTTGATCATAATTGCCATTTTTATTTTCGTGATTAGCTGGATCCTGTGTATTACTGAAAGAAGGCCAGAAGAAATTTCTGAAGTCTCCACGCCTGAGAGTGCTGAAAAGAAGGAAAAATAGGTTTGGGGTCACATCTTTCTTTTTTCTAACCTTTTGACGTGGCATTTTGTCCTGGGCTGAGGTTATGGCCCATGAACCGACCGTTACGAATTGGCCGGAAGCAATGCGATCTGAGGCTGGGGGAGTCAGGCAACTTGGCGGTGGAAACGATTCCGCTACTGTGAGTAATCGCGTACAACGATTTGATGCCGTTCAGACCGAAGGTCCGAGGCTCGAAAGTTTCGCGGAGGGAGGCCCCTGAATTATTTAGAGAAAAGAAAGATGTGACCCCATTCCTTCCCAGGTGAAGCGGGGGCAGCGGACTATGTAGTTGCTAGTGGGCAGGTAGTTGCTATGACAGCGGAATTTTTTTACGGATTGGGACCCGCAAACATGACATTTGGTCCGAGCTCACCTGTGTCGAAGGTGATGGGGCAATCTGGGCCTGTTCAAGAGGTTTTGAATCATTACTATATGACCGGGGATAAAAGGGGTCTTTATACCTTCGGCGCAACTGGGTATGTATCGGCAGGAG
>JAXLQK010000083.1:0-22312 GCA_046331665.1 Terriglobia bacterium
GGGAAATTGGGCATTCTGCCCAAGGATCTGTTCGTAGTTTCGGGGATTGGATGTTCCTCCAATTTGCCCGGCTTCATTCATGCCTATGGAGTACACAGCCTGCACGGGCGTGCCGTGGCCGTTGCCTCAGGAGTGAAATTTGCCAATCATGACTTAAATGTCGTCATCACAGGAGGGGACGGTGACGGTTATGGGATCGGTATCGGGCATTTTATTCATGCCATGCGCCGCAACTTGAATTTGACTTATATCGTCATGAACAACCAGATCTATGGACTGACTACAGGACAAGCGTCTCCGACCACCTTGCCCGATGTTCGAACTAAATCCACTCCCCGGGGAAATGTGGAACATCCAATCAACCCCCTCGCTTTGGCGCTGGTGTCGGGCGCCAGCTATGTGTCACGGGCCTTTTCCGGCGAACCGAACCATATGGCTGATGTGATCGCAGGCGCCATTGCACACCGCGGGTTTTCCCTCGTGGATGTCTTTAGTCCGTGTGTTACCTACAACAAGGTCAATACCTACCCCTGGTTCAAACAAAGAATTTACAAACTTGAAAATGAAACTTCGTATGATGCGAGCAATTTCAGAGAGGCCATGGAAAAGTCCATGGAATGGGGGGATCGAATCCCCATCGGCCTATTCTATCGAGACAAACGTGCCATCTACGAAGATAGCGAGCCGGCACTCCAGAAGGGTTCACTGGTAGATCAAGCGCTCGGCGCCAGTCCGGAACTCTTTGAAAGCCTGGTGGGTGAACTCGTCTGAAACTGCAACGTGATTCTTTCTGAACATGACGAGGGAAGCCGTCCGAAGAGAAACCCACCATTCAAAAAGGATTTGACCAGGGAGGCATTGGCGTGTTCATGTAATCTATATGCAAGTGGACTGGTGGTCATTCTGTGACGAGCGGATGATTGGGATTGGCTCGAACGTTGGATGACTCAGAGAAGACATTTTCTCCCCCAATGAATGTCAAGACTTCCCATCAGGAAGACGGGACGAAGGTCTCGGCGGCCAAGAAATTGGTTGAAAAAGCCCACTACCTGTCCCAATTCCGCCAGCGGGCCGTAACCATTGAGCAACTGAGCGAGTTTGGCTCTATTCCCTCCAAAGAACATCTTCTGGTAGGTGCCCGATTTCTTCATAAAGAACTCCCCGTTCGCATCGCCCACCGGATCCGGGAACTCGAAAGTCTGCCGTACAATCTTTCGGAAATGCCTTCGGTCCAGGTGGTCCAAAACATGTATCTTGAGACCTTGAGTGATCTGGTCAGCCTCCCATTGCCGCAAACCCTGGAGGACGAAGATCGATTCAACCAGACCATTGAAACCATCAAACAACGCCACAACAACGTCGTCTCGATCATGGCTAAAGGGATTCAGGAATTGAAGGAACATCTGGGAAAGGATGAGCTAGGGCCCGAAATCCCTGCATTCCTCGACCGGTTCTACCTGTCGCGAATTGGCATTCGCATGCTCATTGGACATTACATCTCCTGTCACAACGGCTCCTCGAATGGGTTCATCGGGTTGATTTGTGGGAGATGTTCGCCCGCGGAAATTGCAGAACAGGCCATTGCCGATGCGCAGACTCTTTGCATACTGCACTATACGGTGGCGCCTGAAGTGGCGATTTTAGGCAAGACCGATCTCACCTTCACTTACATCCCCTCCCATCTTCATCACATGCTGTTTGAACTTCTTAAGAATTCGCTGCGCGCGGTCGTCGAGCTTCATGGGGATAAAGCCAGCGAGATGCCAACAATCAAGCTTGTCATTTCAGAAGGGTACGAGGATGTGACCATTAAGATTTCCGACGAAGGGGGAGGAATTCCACGCAGCGGGATTTCGCGGATCTGGACCTATCAATACACGACGGCGCCTCGCCAGACCGTTCGGCCCCCCTCCATTTATTTCAATGACTTCCATGCCCCCATGGCCGGTCTCGGCTATGGATTGCCGCTCAGCCGGCTCTACGCCCGATATTTCGGAGGAGAACTCCAGGTCATCTCCATGGAAGGATACGGTACTGATGCCTATCTTCACCTGCGGCGGTTGGGAGATACCAAGGAATCTCTTCCCAGAAGGCTGACTTGACCGGTACTTCTGCAGTCTATCCCGCAGTTCACCATTTTCATCCCGCCAAGCCGAAGTAATTCCCAGGGTGGCGCAGACATGCGTCGTGGGCATGTCTGCCGAATATGAACGCTGAGGGCCGAAGAGGAGCAACAGGCTGAGCTCTTGGAATTGCCGCAAGGATTCCTAATTCAGCTTCATGACTGCTTCAGCAACCTCGCTTGTTTGTCTCTTCTCGCACCAAACTGACGCCCATTGAATGATCGAGGTAACGATCTCGGGATTCACATGTCAAGGTGGGTTCGTAGGTTGTGGCTTGGGGGCTTTGAAGGTCTCTCGCAGACATGCTAACGACGCATGTCTGCGCCACCCTGCGAATTTGGCTTTCAATATTCTTGTTTGACACTGTAATCAATCGATTGTTCAACTTCTTCTTTTGTAAGGGCGCCTAACGCTCGTGTTCAGCCGCGCCGCGCTCGCGCGGCGTCGGCTGCAGCTCGTTGTTGGGCAGCATCGATCGCTAGGCGATACGCATAACTACGGTAACTCTGCCGAAGCCAGCGCCTTCCGGATCTGTTGCTCAAAAGCTGGGGGCTTGTCCGAACCGCGGCGTGTGTATGAATAATGCCATACGCTGCGAATAGGGATTGTGCCCGCCAACGTAAACAGGAGGAGATCATGAACTTTCTGGCCGAACGTTATGATGAGGCGGGGCTGCACGATCTCGATCTCGCGATCGAAGATTCGCCGATGTGGCGATATGTCATCCGGATACGGATCGTCAACCTTACCACGCGTTTTTATAACGTCGGTGATGTGACTGTCCGCCACGCCGTGTTTCTCGAGCAGGGAATAGAGCAGATCGTCGGCTGGGCCACCAAAGCTGCCTGTGGATGGCCGCTCGGCGACGAACATTACTGGCCCTGCCCCGAGAAAGCCGTGAACTTTTTCCCGAGAGGGAAAGAGCCATGGGTTCGGAATCGTCGCCAGAATATCTTGGCGAAGCGATTCGAGCTGCTCAAGTTTTCTTGGGGTGCTCATTGTTCATATCCCGCGGAGGCCTAACGTTAGGGCTGAGGTGCCGCCGCGCCTTATGTGGCGGTCACCTCAAGCCCCGGGTTGGCGGGCCAGCTTATTTACCGGAAGTGCGATTAATTGATTTCTTTTTATCCTTTGTTAACCTATCTACCAATATTTTGGCAGCAAACTCGTTATCGTCTGAGAGATTTCCTTTTTCCACGAATTTGATCTTAGTCTTCCAAATTAACTCGCCACTTCCTAATTTCAATTCATATGTGTAAATGGGCTTGGCTGAATCACCACGATCACCATCTAGTGGAATTTCAACTTCATGAAGACCAGAAAGGGTGGCATCAGCAGCCTCCGGCGAATTGACAACTTGGAAGCCACATTCTTCAAGTTCTTTTTTTAGAAATATCTCTATTCTTTTTACATTTTCGACATCGTTGACTGGTTTAAGGTAAATCTTATAAACGAGATAAAGGTTATTCTGTTTTTTAGTATCATTGCTATTTGCGCTAAAAGTTATGATATTGATGTTAAGGGAAATAAGAATGAGGCAAAGCTGGATTGTAAAAAATGCTTTTGTTGAAATGATGACTTTTTTCATTTTTGCTACCGCCAACGACCCAAGCTCAGCCACCCGGCGCACGGGACGCAACGATTGCAACCACGACGCCCCCGCTGGGTTCGCTGCAGCGCATGGTTAGGCGGCGTTGTCATTTCGTTTTCTTTCCTGTGCGCGTTAAATCAAGGCTCGTGACTACTGACTCTCCAGCAATGCTGGCGTGTCGAAAAAGGTCAACAACCTTGGTGAGCTCGGTGCGAACAAAATCGTCCGAGTGAATCAGGTGGCTGGTATCAGACGCGACAGCGGCCAATCGAGTCGCGTGCTGCTGCACTGCCGCTGGCTGGTGCAGCATGAAGCCTCGAAGCGGATGCCAAGTATCGGTGTCCAGTGATGTGCCTCCATCCATCGCTTCCTGAATCTCCGGGCAAGCCGGGACAATGTAGTGCGATGCGAAACTACCTTCGACGCAACACGAGAAATGTCGGCGGGCGTGCGAATCTCGGCAACGCGGTCGCTGGGCACGGAAGCCATGATGCACATGTAAGCCATAACGCGTGAAAGCCGCCTAACCACTGATTATCAGGCATTTTTGCCCTGGTAAGTTGATAATAGCCTGGTTTTCGGGCACTCTTACCTGTTGCTTATTATCACACAACAACCTAAACGGTGTGCCATTTCTTGAGCAGAAACCTATGCATCCACCCACTAAAAGTCCATGGCGCAAATTGTATAAAATTTGGCGAGCTATACGGACCGACGCTCTATAAGCGGAGTCTTTGCATACGTCGTTGGATTTCGGCGGTCATAGACCGCCTCTACAGCTGGTAGCCGCGATTGAAGGTTGATTTTGGACCTTCAATCGCGGGCCTTTCGCCGATCATTTACGAATGCAATCCCGCGATTGCCGGAAAAAGATCGGCAATCGCGGCTACCTTTGACGCCTTTCGATGAACTCTGCCAAGCCGCCCACCCCACGCGAAGTTCAGGAATTCCCCTCCGCCGGAAGAAAGGACAGGGGACAACGACCAATACTGTCCAATCTCCGAAAGCCGAAAACCTAATTTGGACAAGTTTGGTCATAGACTGCCGCTGCAGAACTGGCTGCTGTTGCAGGCCTGCGGTCACAGACCGCTTCGTGACGTGTTTCCAATATTCCCGATAATTCCGGAAATAATGTTTCAACAGAGTGAATCGTGCAGTTGCCGTTTGAGTCTCCAGGACGGTTCATCTGGTTTTGAAGTTTCTAGGTGCCGAGGGGGACTTTGTGGTATTGAAGAGCACTGCTGCAACCAAAGTGGTCAAGCTTAAACGCTGAAGTGGCGAGACCCGGGATTTGGGACGCCACATGAGGTTCGATCCTTTTGCAATCGTAACCTTCATAGCCTATTCAGAGAGGTGAAGATGCCAATTCAACCCTGGGGGCGAGCCTTGGATCGCCGAACGTTCATCAAAGCGGCGAGTGCCGGTGCCAGTACGGCGTTCTTCAAAGTTCCGTCCGCTTTCGCTTCCGATCCAGTCTACCCAAATCTGGAAGAACTTCGCGCGGCACATCAAAGAGCGGGAATCATCCCGCCGAATAAGACCTACCGCATGATGGAATGGGAGTTTCACACCCCGCCCCAGGGGGAATTCAAGATTGATGTTGAAGCGGCGGTCCATGCGGCCCGCGAGGCAGGAGCCGAATCCCTGATGGTGTATTCCCAGGATCAGTGGGGCTATGCCTATTACGAGACGAAAAAGGCGGTTCGTCATCCCCATTTGAGTTATGACTTGCTGGGCAAGGAAGTCACGGCCGCACATCTAGCCGGGATGTCCGTGGTCGGATACTATTGCCTGCAAATGAACAACCAGTGCGTCCTGACTCACCCGGATTGGGCATGGGTTGATGAAAAGGGCGAGCCCCAGCGATTTCGAAGTTGGTATTTCACCTGTTTGGACTCTCCCTATCGCCAATATGTGCTGGAGATGATGGAAGAAATCTTCTCGCAATATGAAATTCAAGAATTGTTCCTGGATAGTTTCGGAATTCAATTTGCCTTTTACCACGGAGGGGGAACCAATCCGTTTTGCTTTTGTCAGCATACCGTGGAGGCTTGGGACAAGGAACACCCGGGAGATCCTTATCGCGAAGGGTTCAAAACTCGAGAAGGCTGGGAACGCCGTTATCGGTGGCATGAGCAGCGAACCATGACGCTCATGCTCGATGAAATTATCACGATTGCTCGCAAGCACCGCCCCAAGCTTCTGATCTCTTTAAACGGGGGGCCCGAATCCTTTCCGGCGGATATCATGGAAAAGGTCAGTTTCATTTATGCTGAGGCTATCGGGACATCCACCGGAATCTCTATTGGCTCGATTTTAATGCGCGGTTGGGGCCGTCCATATTATCAAGCCGGGATCTTCACTCAATATGGCTACCTGGACACATACCCTGCCACCGTCTCGAGAACGCAAGCCAACGCTCGAGCGCTCCAAAATGCCCGCACCTTCATTGTGGGGAACGCACCTATCGTCAGCGGCCTGGATGGTCAGGGCTTTTCGAATCGTTGGTTTGGCGTAGCGAAAGAAACATGGGAGGATCTGCGCCACGTTGATTGCCTGCTGGGGCCAGAGTTGAAGCCAGTATACAGTTCAGCCATGCTTTACAGCCTATCCACCCGGAAAAAACTGGATGCGCAAAATCGTCCTGTTGACTTCCGCCATTCCACGGTCGGAGCTTTGGAGCTCTTGACTTATTCCGGTCGCTCCGTGGAAAGTCTGGCGGAGTTTCGGCTGGTGCCGGAATCACTCAATCCATTTGAATTGTTGGTTCTCCCGGAAGTCGAGGTGCTTTCGGATGCCCAATGCGCCACTATCCGCCATTGGGTGAACGAAGGAGGAACTTTGATCGCCAGCTACAAATGTGGATTGCTGGATGAGAACCTCCACGACCGCACCAACTTTCCACTGGCTGATGTGCTTGGAGTGGATTACGTCGCTGAGGAAAAGCGCTTTGCCTACGATGAAGAAGGTCGTCTGCGGACCTGGGTCGGGGAAGCAAGAGATAATCGTTCCACGACCTATGTCGAAGCTGTGGGCCATTCGTTGACCAAGGTGCTCACTCCGGGAACCTTGGGATTACCCGGGTCTTTTTTATATTTGAAGCGGACCACCGCGGAAGAAGTCATGAGATATCGACTCCCTTTCATGGTGCAGGACATTGCTCATAACCAATGGTTCAACTGGGGACCGCCGCCGCCGGGCGAAAAACAGGGAGGGATTGCCGTCGCTTATAACAAATTTGGAAAGGGGCAATCTCTCTACATTGGAGCCCCGATTTTCTGGGCAATGCAGACCCAATCCAACTGGCTTCGCAATTGGATCCCCTCACTCGTTCAACAGCTCGTTCCCTTTCCAGTGGCAGAAATCCGGTCTGAGCCGGATTCGAAGTATGTGCATGGCACGCTCTTCTATGACGGAAGCAGCCGCTATATTCTTGTCCAGGTTTTGAACGCGGTGGAACTGGCGATGCAGGGGGAGTTCAGGCCGGTTCGTGAGGTTGGTGTAAGCATTGATGCCAAGAGACTGAACGTGGTGGGGGCGAAAGTCCTCTGGCCGAAAGAATCGCTACTACCGGTGGTGCATCGAAATGGCAGGACAAATATTATTTTACCGAGCCCGGAGAGATACACAGTGATGTGCCTCAAATTGGGCTGAGGTTTTGACGCCGAGTGGCGCAGGAGACATTGGACTTACCCGAAAACTGAGGGAGATCATGATGTGCAGACAGCAGGGAACCGCATCTCGAAATATCAAAAGTCATGTCTTCCGCCTTACTCTACCGCTGGTTTTGTTCTGTACAATGGCGCTGAGTATGCTTTCCCAGACCCGGCCTGAATTTGACCGCGTGGTGATTGATTCGCTCGATCCGGCTGCCTGGAATGGGATCGTATTTCTGGCAAAGGCATTTCAACAGCCCGCCTCGTTTGCTCTGCGGGTTGGATCACGAGGCGGAAAATACCTGGTGGGACCCGAAGTATACAAGGCGGTTCGGGAAGTGGGGCCTCACGCGCCGGACGGTTCCTATTGCCGCTTAAGTTGGGAACAACCCCCGCGCGAAAATCTGGTGAAATTGGAATGGGCCCGCGTGGATGCGACGACGGTGATCGGACGGTTGACCGCAGCCGAAGACATCCAGTTGGTTCTGGAAACGTATTTCCCGTTCACTCCAAATCGGCATGTCAATCAAGGCAGTTATTCCCTTGTCGAATCAAACCAAGCCATCCTGGGGGAAAGATACTTCGACAACGTTTTTGGAACCAGTGCTCAATTCCTGGTAATGGTGGATCAGCCTGCCACCGGAAGCGGAACGTTTGCCAATACGCAGCAAATCAGCGACAGCATGAATGCCACCGGAAGATTGGTGTCGAGACTTGTTCCATTACCCGCCGAGCCGGTTCAAGTTGCCGCCGGACTGGAGTTTTCCGCCAAAGACTCACGTGCCGCTCATTTCGTCGCTATGATCGGCTGGGACAAAACATTGCTGGTAAAGGGGGCGCAAGATTGGCTTATCCCTGGGAAAATCGACGCGCGGTTGGATCAGAATGGTGAGGCCTATGCCCGGCGCCGGCCGACGGTGAAAGGTCTTTTTGAAGGAGCGCCCGAGGCCATTGGGAACAACCTCTTTTGGAGTGGTCTTTACGCTCCTCCTTACGATCTTATTTTCCCCAATGTCACGCGGGCCTGGGCCTACAACTTTGGAGGCTGGGTGGTTTTTGAGTGGGATAATTTCTTCAATGCTCTGCTCACCAGTCTGGAAGATCCGTCCCAAACTTTGGCAGGCATTCGCGCCGACCTCTTGGGACAGACGCCGTCTGGCTTTATCCCTAATTGTGTAGCGGCCAATTCAACCACTCCTGACCGTTCCCAACCGCCTGTCGGGTCTTATTGTGTCTGGAAAATCTACCAAAAATATAGGGACCGGGAAATGCTCGAATGGGCGTATCCCCGGCTTAAACAATGGCATGAATGGTGGCTCAAGGATCGAGGCGACGGCCAGCCCTGGCGGGATGGGAATCGTGACGGGCTTCTGGAATGGGGCAGCGATCGGGGTTCCGGAGATTCGCTTAGCCATCGAGGAATTTCCAAGGCTCCGAAGTGGGAGAGCGGGATGGACGATAGTCCCATGTACGATGATGTGGAGTATGACGAGCGAACCTACACCATGAAAATGGCGGATGTCGGACTGAATTCACTCTATGCCCTGGATGCGGAATGCCTCGCAAAAATGGCCTTGGAGCTCGGCAAAGACGAAGACTGCCGGCGATTGATGGCAGATTATGAACGGATGAAACGGCTGGTGAACGAAAAGCTGTGGAATGAGAAAGACGGGATCTATGAAAACAGATTCTGGAATGGAGATTTTCCCGTCGGCTTTCCCCACCAGCTTTTACCCATTATTTGCCGGCATCGCGAGTCCCCAACAAGCACAGCGGCTGGTCAATGAGCATCTGCTGAATCCAAGAGAGTTTTGGGGAAGTACGTCATCCCTTCGATTTCCTTTGATGACCCCGCCTTTCCCGACCAATACTACTGGCGGGGAAGCATTTGGGGACTGACCAACTATATGGTCTACCACGGGCTTAAGCGCTATCAATTTGATGACGTCTCCTTCCAGTTTGCCCAGAAATCCTATGACCTGTTCATGGAAGACTGGCGTGCGCACCAGCATAATAACGAGCAATACCTCGCGACAGGAGGCGCTGGCAAGGGAGATCCTCACTATACCTTTGGCGCTTTACTTCCCCTGCTCGCGATTGAAGAATTCATTGATATGAATCCTTGGGACGGATTGCGATTCGGAATTTTGAATCCGACCACTGCTGGAGAGTTTCAGGGTGCGCTCTGGGGAAAACAGCGGTACAACGTTGTTGTCGGGCCGCAGAAAACAGCCCTGACTCGAGATGGCCAATTGCGCTTTGAGGCTGAGGGGGGTGTTGTCGTGCGGCAATACCGCCCTGAATCATCGCGGCTGTCTTTTTCCCTCATTGCCAACCAATCCACCTCAATCCATTCCCTTGAATTTCCCTCGGGTGAATTTCAGTTGAAGGTTGACGGGAAGGTTGTGGGAAAAGTGAAAGCAAGCGGGGGACGGATTCGATTCGAGGTTCAGCCGGGGAATCACCAGATTGAGCTTAATCAGAACTGAAAGTCTTCAGTGGTCTTGTCCCGGGCCCTTCCAGTTGTCATCTTTTTTCTACCCTGATCTTCGCATCTCTCTCACTTTTCCGGTTCTAAGAAGACTTTCAGGACTTCTGGCCGTAGAGCAACTCTGAACGCCTCAATGGCTGCTGTCAGAGGAAAACGGTGATGGAGAAGTCGCTTGGGATGAATCCTCCTGGCTTCGAGGAGTTGGAGGGCCAGTTCGAAGCGCCCGCAACGCGAACCTACGACGCTGATCTCGTCGACGACCACAGGAGTCAGATTGAAGCCCGCTTGATCATGAAATGTCGATTTGAGAACCAAGGTTCCTCTGGGTTTGAGCAGTTGGAGTGCTAACTCCCAACCGGCACGAGCCCCGGTGGCTTCCACGACAACGTCGTACTCCCGCTCCAGGGACTCTGAGGCTGCAAGCATGACACGATCGATCGGGTAGTCCGCGACCAGGTCGAGCTTCCCTTCATGTTTCCCGATGAGGGTTAACTGGCAACCGGTTTGACTCAATACCATGGCGAGGAGCAACCCTAATTTCCCGTCTCCGAGTACTGCGACCCTCTGTGCGGCGGAGATGCTTATTTGTTCCAAGACCTCGCAGGCCGCGGCGATAGGCTCCGTGAAAACCGCCTCGTCATCGCTAATCGAATCGGGAACGATGTGCAGATTTTGTGTCGGTAATCGAAAATGCTCCTGAAAGGCGCCATCACGATTAAAAATCCCCAGAACGGTGCGATACGGGCAATGGCGCTGAAGGTTCTTTAGACAAAAAGTGCATCGTCCGCAGGCGGCATTAATTTCTCCCACAACTCTTTTGCCCACAAGCGAGGGAGCAGGGGAATATTCGACAATCCCCACAAACTCGTGGCCGAGGACGCCACGAAATCCGTAATAACCCCGCGTAATTTCTATGTCCGTGTTACAAATCCCCGCTTTCAGGAGACGGATGACCGCTTCGTCACCTGACAGAATGGGGAGAGGTCTTTCCTGGACGGACAGCTTTCCATCAAATACAATCGACTTCATCCAAATTCTCCGCGCCAGGTGGCGATGGCCCTTCATGCCAAACTACTGGCATGTCGAAGGCGATCCACTGATTTCTGTCTTTTGAGAAATTGAAGTGCAGGCTTAACCCTTCCTTAAGCTCTCAATGCTTCCTCTCTTCCAATTTCATTTGTTGATGTTATTCATAAGAAAAGAATCAAGCAACATGTTAACGTACCGGTTATGCGCGCCAAATTCGAAGAGGTATTCCGTGTAACGATGCGAAGCAGATCCTTTCCCAGAGCAGTGCAAAACCCTTATCAGCGAGTTGGAACAGGAATTAAGATCTTGCTCATTGTTCTACCCTTGCTCTTTTGTCTCCCAATTTCGAGTTGGACGCAAGAGAGTAAGGATCTTGGATCGAGACCGGCGAGCGAGTCCAAATCGACGGGTTCGATCCAACCCGAAGCCGCCGAGCTTTTCAACAAGGTCAGCCGGACATATAAGGATTTGAAAGAATTTGAGTACGAGTTAGTAATCAAGAGCAGCATGAATTCAGGGGAAACATCGAAGAACTCTCAAACTCTATTTTCCGTGGCTGCGCATCGGCCTGACAAGATTAAGATGATCCTTCGAAATGCCGCCGGTGAGATCCAATATTTTCGCAATGGAGAGACTACAACGACCTATCTGCCGCGCTTGAGACAGTATCTCCGGAAGCCGATTGAGAATACCAATGGTTCAAAGGCAGATGAGCCAGAACCCGGGCCGTTTGATTTTGCTTCTGCCGTCAATGAGGTATTGAGTCAGTTTGAAACGATTGGCGAGGGCGTCGATAGGGCGAGGATTGTGGGGGAAGAGGCGCTCCTCTTGGAAGGCCAGCCCAATGATTGTTTCGTCCTGGAGATTGAAATCGCAAATCCACTGGAAGGGGCTAAAGCAACCATCAAGAGAACCTACTGGATCGGGAAAACACGCTTTCTTGTCCTGAAGTCAGTAAGCGAAAGCCATTTCGTGCCATCTTCCGGAGAAAACGTGGTTCACGTTCGGACTGAGAAGACCTTTTCATCCTTCAAGACGGAGGGACCTATACCAGATGCGAACTTTAATTTCTCCCCACCGCCGGGGACGAGTGAGGTGAGTGAATTTATTGAGCCTCCGCGTCATGCCGAAGGGTTGGTGGGGGGAGAGGCCCCCGATTTTACGTTGAAAACGGTGAAGGGCGAATCTTTCCAACTAAAGAGACTACGGGGGAAGGTCGTCCTCCTCAGCTTTTGGGCCACCTGGTGCGGTCCCTGCCGCATGGAAATGCCGGTCCTCGATAAACTCAGCCAGCAATACCATTCGAAAGGGCTCCTGATCTTCGGCATCAATGATGAAGACCGGGAAACCATTCAAGATTATCTGCAGGAGAATGGCTATCGTTTTCCTACCTTGATCGATGAAAGTCAAGAAGTCGCGATACTTTACCGAATTCGTGCCATTCCTACCATGGTGGTGATCGACAGAGAAGGGAAGTTGGTCAGTTATCACCAAGGATTGAGTCAGGAGTCAGAAATCAAGTCTGCACTGAAAATGGCAGGGATCGAATGAACGCCGTGTCCATCGCTTGTGTCGAATCCATCTTTCTTCACTGCATTCTTCAAGGCCGCGCTCAGCAAGTCGAATGGGTCTGAATCGAACTTTCTTCTCTGATCCTGGTTTGTTTTATGTCGCCGGAAGAACACAACTCTAGGCCAACCACTGCTCGTCCCAAGATACAAGGGAATTTCTGGTATTTGATCGCTACTCAGTTTCAAGGGGCGTTCAGTGACATGGCGTACAAACAGATCCTTTCCCTGGTCGCGCTGAGCACCGCGATCAGCGAGGCCCAGGGCAACACGCGAATATCCTTGATCAGCGCTTTGTTCAGCCTTCCCTTTCTTTTCTTCTCCATGTATGGCGGCTATCTGGCAGACCGGTTCAGCAAGAGATCGGTGACGCTTTGGACCAAGCTTGCTGAAGTCTTCATCATGGTGATCGGAACCTACGCTGCCTGGCGTGCCGACCTCAATCTGGGCATGGCTGTCCTGTTTTTGATGGGAGCGCAGGCGGCCACTTTCGGTCCGACCAAATACAGCATTCTTCCCGAAGTGCTTCCCGAAATCCGGCTCTCTTGGGGAAACGGTATCCTCGAGATGACCACCTTTGTGGCGATCATTCTGGGCACCGTGGCCGGGAGTCTGTTGTCGCAACTCTTTCAAGCACAGCTCTACTGGGCAGGCCTAATCCTTGTGTTTCTCGCCCTCGTCGGGGTGGCCACCAGCTCGGCCATGGGCCTCTTGCCTCCGGCGAATTTGAACGCCCGCTTTGAAGCCAATTTCCTGCGCTCGGTCTTCAAGACGATGAGCCTGGTGCGTCAAGATCGGGTGCTTTGGCTGGCAGTGGCGGGGAGCGTTTACTTCTGGTTCCTCGGGCAATTGTTTCAGACCAATATTTTGCTCTTTGGAAAGAATGCCCTTCATTTGCAGGATTCGCACGTCGGACTTTTGATGGCGTTTCTGGCGATTGGAATCGGATTGGGAAGCTATGTGGCGGGAAGAGTTTCAGGGAATGTGATCGAGTATGGACTGATTCCGCTCGGATCCATCGGCATCTGTCTTTTTGCTGCCATCCTGGCCATCCCCGGCTGGGATTTTCGTCCCGCCGCGGTTCTGGTGACCGCCTTGGGATTTTCTTCCGGATTCTTCATTGTCCCTCTCAATGCCCTGTTGCAACACCGCCCCGACCCTGGAGTCAAGGGATCGGTTGTGGCCGTTGCCAACCTGATGACCTTTGTGGGGATGCTCATCGCTGCGGGGTTTTACTGGATTCTGACAGTGCCAGCCCACTTCCCTCCGCACCTGGTCTTCCTGACCGGGGCCATTCTTACCTCGGTGGCGACTCTCTATGTTTGCTGGCTTCTTCCGGATTCACTGGTTCGGCTGGTGCTCTGGCTTCTCACGCATAGTATTTACCGGTTTCGCACCTATGGGCGCGAGAATGTTCCCGCCAAAGGCGGAGTTCTGTTTGTTTGTAACCATCTTTCATTCGTTGATGCGTTGCTCCTCATTGCCTCAACGGATCGTCAGATCCGTTTTCTCATGGAAGAAGAGATTTATGAGTTTCCCTTGATCAAACCATTTGCCCGGATCATGGGCGTCATTCCTGTTTCCTCCCGCCAGGGTCCGCGAGCCTTGATTCATTCTCTTCGCGAGGCGACCCGACTCGTGCAGGAAGGGGAAGTAGTCTGCATTTTTGCGGAGGGACAAATTACGCGGACAGGTCAGTTATTGCCATTCCGCAAGGGGTTCGAAAGGATCATGAGGAATGCTGAGGCCCCCATTGTTCCCATTTGTCTGGATCGGGTTTGGGGAAGCATCTTCAGTTTTCAAAAAGGGCGATTTCTTTGGAAAATGCCGCACTTTTCCTTTCAGCCGGTGACAGTGGCCTTCGGGAAGCCCATGCCCGGTCAGTCATCGGCCGATGTGGTGCGCCAGGCGGTGCAAGAGCTCGCCAGCGAAGCCTACCAGCTCCGAAAACCCGATCAATTCCCGCTGCCCATCGCCTTCATCGATCAGGCGCGGCGTCATCCCTTTCGATTTGCGGCCGCGGATGGAAACAACCCGAAGGTCACCTCTTTTGGGATCCTGATGCGAAGCGTTTACCTGGCGCGGCTTCTCCGAAATCGGTGGCGGGACGAGAAAATGATCGGGTTGCTGCTTCCTCCTTCGGTGGCTGGAGCCGTGACAAACATCGCCGTAACGCTCTCTGGCAAGGTGCCGGTAAATTTGAACTACACGGTTTCCCAGGAAATTTTAAATTCCTGCGTGCGGCAGTGCGGCATTCAAACGATCATCACTTCCCGTCAATTTCTCGAAAGGCTTAAGTTCCCGACTCCAGACAACGCAGTGATACTTGAAGATTTGGCAAAAGCCAGGTCAATTGGCGGCCAGCTTGCCGCTCTGTTCCTGGTCTGTTTCCTGCCGTCTCGATTCCTGATGAAGTCGTTAGGGGCAAAAACCAGGGCAAGCGTGGATGACTTGGCCACGATTATTTTCTCCAGTGGAAGCACCGGTGATCCCAAAGGGGTCATGTTGTCCCACCACAATATTCTTTCCAATATTGAAGGGATGAATCAGGTTTTCATGGTCACCCGCCGCGACAAAATCCTCGGGATCCTTCCCTTCTTCCACTCGTTTGGATTTACCGGAACGCTTTGGTTCCCCCTCCTGACAGGAATGGGTACGGTCTATCATCCCAACCCGCTGGAGGCCAGAGTCATCGGCACGCTTGTTTGGCGCTACCGGGCGACGATATTGCTTGCGACGCCAACCTTCCTGCAAAGCTATCTGCGACGATGCCTTCCTGAAGATTTTGGCAGTCTGCGCTTCGTCATGGTCGGAGCTGAGAAGTTGAGTGATCGATTAGGAGGGGCGTTTGAAGAAAAGTTTGGGATTCGCCCATTGGAGGGATATGGATGCACCGAATGCTCCCCGATCGTCTCCGTCAATGTCGCGGATTTTCGTGCCCCGGGCTTCTACCAGGTCGGACAGAAAAAAGGTCGAATTGGTCACCCGCTCCCTGGAGTCAGTGTGCGAATCGTGGATCCGGAGACCACGGAAATTCTGCCGGTGGGGCAGGTAGGAATATTGCAGGTGAAAGGTCCAAACGTCATGATCGGGTACCTCAATCGACCTGAGAAGACCGCCGAAGTGATTCAAGACGGATGGTATACGACTGGAGATCTGGCCCAAAAAGATGGAGATGGGTTTATTACGATTACCGATCGCTTATCTCGTTTTAGCAAAATCGGAGGGGAAATGGTCCCGCATTTAAAAGTGGAAGAGACCTTAAACCAGCTTTCCGGCACCTCCGAACTCCAATTTGCAGTAGCCGGAGTGCCCGATGAAAAGAAAGGTGAACGATTGGTGGTCCTTCATACGCTCAATGGGGAAAAAATAAAGGAAGTCCAGTCCGCCCTTGCCAATTCGGGGTTACCAAACTTATGGATTCCAAGGCCAAACGCTTTCTATAGAATCGAAAAGATCCCTGTCCTAGGGACGGGCAAACTGGATCTTCGTTGTATACGTGAAATGGCTCTCAAATTGGCTGGAAATTAAAGCTTTCGCCATCAAATTCTTAACCTGCATCTGCAAAACACTAAAACTCCACCCAGACTAAGCTCTTCTGAATCAATACGAACCCCCGTTTGAGGCAATCCCTGATGTTCTGCTGCCCTAAATTGAGAGTTAGTTCTGGCCGATAACAGGGATTGGAAGTTCAAAGTCAGGTCAAGGAGTGGCAGGTAAAGGTTATGGAATGAAAGGGTTTCGGAATTTAAGGCTTTACATTTATGAATGCTTGCCCTAGGATTTTGAGATCCTCATGATGGGCAGGAAAGAAAAATAGATGAAGTGGTTTTATTTCAAGGAAGTTATGCGGCTTCGAACGATCCGGTTCAAATCTCTTGGTTTGGTTTTAGCATTTTCCCTGGCTGTACCCTCATTGTCTTTGGGAAGCGAACTTAGCGCGGTCTCTGCACCTCAAGTTTCTTCCAGTGAAGCGTTGCAGAAATGGCTGACTCAACTGGAACGCTACCGCATGCGTTCCTATTACCAAGGGATTTATGTCGAAACTTTGGATGGCCAGAAGATCCTGGCGGAACACAACTCGGATGAAACGTTTAACCCGGCCTCGGTGATGAAAATGGCAACTTCTTTCTTTGCCTTGTCTGAGCTGGGTCCGGAACGAAGATTTGAGACGACCGTATACGGAGAACGGCCCTTAGACGACAAAGCGAAAGCACTCACGGGCAACCTCTATATCGTGAGCGACGGTGATCCGTCACTCCGCACTTCGGATGCCTTGGCACTTGGCCGTTCGCTCTCGCGTCGTGGACTGCGGCGGGTGAACGGAGACTTGGTCATCATCGGCCCATTCGCTCTGTACAACGATAGGTACGCCGTGAGAAGTTCCGGAGATCTATTACGCCGCTCTTTCAGCCGTGTCGGGATCCTGGTGAAAGGGAAAGTAAAAGTCGCCTCGGCTCAGGAGGTAGACCTTTCCACGAAGATTGTTTTCATGAAACGAGAATCGGACCGTTTGCGGGATATTTTGTTTTTGCAGAATGCCCATAGCATCAATGAAATTGCGGACCAAATTGGAGAAATCCTGGGAGGTCCGGAAGCGCTTGAGCAGTTTTTAGTTCAGAAGGCAGGGATTCCTCCCGAGGAGATCCATGTCGAGCGCGCTTCAGGATTGCAGTCAAATCGGATGACTCCTCGAGCTGCGGTAAAGCTGCTGCGAGCCCTGAATACCTGGCTGGAAACGCATGAGATGAGAATGCAAGATATCATGCCTCTGGCAGGAATCGATGAAGGGACTTTGTTTGGCCGGTTTCGAGACCCGGAAGTGTATGGGGCCGTGTTGGGGAAGACAGGCACGAATCCAGCCAAGGATGGAGGAGTCAGTGCTTTGGCAGGAATGGCGATCACCCGGGAGAATGGCCCGGTACTCTATGCCATATTCAATAGCCATGGAAGAATCACAACCTACCGGCGCTGGCAGGATCATTTTCTGAAGCAATTAATCGAGGAAAACGGAGGGCCGGGAGACTCATTCCTTGCTCGCGGCGGACCGGCACCGATTACGCTTGCGGCCTACTGGGCCCCTTCCGAGTACTGGAGTAGCCTGAGTGAGGAAAGTCTCAGACACGCGTCCACCAGAAAAGCAAAACCCACCTCACACAAAGTGACGAAGTCACGTCAATCAAACTCTCGACAAGCCGGTAACTAGCGTACCTGCCCAGGATTGCAACCCAATCAACGTTGATAGATGTATCCCGAGTTATGCTGAGGCTATCTTGGCAATATTATTTTGATGGCAACCCGGCCGATTTGAAAGGGAACCGGCCAGGTGGAACGACGATTCTCGCCCAAAATTCTATTGCTTTCTTGATGCGCCAGGGATCGTTGATGCAAAATCCTCGGAGCATCATCATGGGGACTCTGTCACTACGTTAAAATAGCCAGGCGGTGATTTTGCATCCGGACAAGTCAAGATGACAATTATTCTGTCTATTTTTGTGGGAGCGGTCGGCGCTTACCTCCTAATGTGGACAGTAAACCTTCGTCGTATGGCGACGGCCAGGCGGCCCCGTTTTTATGGTCAAGCCTGGTTCCGTCTGGGTATTCCAGCGCTTGGTCTCATGGCCCTGGGGGCTGGATTCACCTGGGCACTTTCGAAAAGCTGGGTTGCGGGTGTGGGCGCACTCCTATTGGTCACCGGATTGGGGGTCCTGGTCATCCTACACGATCAATACTCGGCGACAATGAGGATCCTGTTTGATGACTATCGACACTTGAAACAGGAAAATCCCAAGGCGCCGGAATTTGATCTGCTTTATTCGATTGTTCGATCTCGCAAGCCCTTATGGACGGAAGATCGTGTGATAGAAATGTGCGTTGGAAAGGATGTTAAACAGCTGGTTCTGCTCTTACTTGTGGTCGAATATCAGATCCATCCTCTCGACGATATGGACCTCTATCAACGCTTGAAACAGGAAGTAGAAAGGCTTGGGCAGAAGGCCTAATAAAGACAGGGTTGCACTTTCGGTATCCATAGTAGGCTGCTCAAAAACTTATTCTAGCGGCGCTTTATGAGTGTCGTCTTTTTTCCTAAATCGTTGCATTTCGGCGGTCACAGACCGCCGCAACAGAATTGGCCGCAGTTGTAGCGGCGCTCTATGAGCGCCGGTGTTGTCTGATCAAGCAAGCTATTCGGGATTCGGCGGTCACAGACCGCCGCAACAGAATTGGCCGCAGTTGTAGCGGCGCTCTATGAGCGCCGGTGTTGTTCTGATCAGCAAGCTTATTCGGGATTCGGCGGTCACAGACCGCCGCTACAGAATTAGCCGCAGTTAGGTAGCGGCGCTCTATGAGCGCCGGGGTGGTGTGATCAAGCAAACTATTTGGGATTCGGCGGTCACAGACCGCCGCTACAGTGAGTTTTTCAGCAACCTTTCATCCATCGGAATCAAACCAATCTTTCGTCAGGTCCAGCCACATCACAAGTCCCTTCCAGTGGCCGAAGCGCCGATAATGGTTTAGAATTGCCTGGTCCTGAACCCTCCGCCTCCTTCGATATATTCTTGCGAATTTCTGGCGGCACCAACTATCGAGTGCCAGATGCTGATAATGACCGAGAAGCCGCATGATGTTTTCGGCAGCATACGGTCCGATCCCCTTGATCAGCAGCAGCTCTCGATACAAGCTCCCCGCATCAAGCCCCTCCCATTTCGACAAATCGAGCTTGCGGGAGGCTACCTTTTCGGCAAACTGGAGCAGATAGGCACTGCGGTATCCTGCGCGGATTTCACGGCGCAGAAAGGCCTCCGAAACCGAAGCCAGCTGGCCGGCCGTTGGGAAATCCCAATGAGAGTTTCCAAATGGGCTTCCCAGCTGGGTAACGAGGTGCTTCACCATACGCTCGGTCGCGCTCCAGGAACAATTGGTTGTGCAGAGCGTTTTGACAACGTCTTCAAACAGATTGGGTCCTCTGAGGAGCCGGCCGGCATTGACCTGGGCAATCCATCTGAAATTTTCGTTCTGTTTGGAATTCTCCAGAGCGATGAAAAAAGGGTGCAACGATTCGTGCAAACGAAACATCAATCTTATCTGTGTACGAATAGATTCCAAATCCTTCCGGGTCGCAGGAGCGTGGGACCGAATCCTCAGGCGAAGGCTTTGGGGGGCCTCTGCAATCTCCACCAGAACTGTTTGTCGGGGAGTCGTTAGGACCCGTAGCAATTGGCGGCCATCAAGGTCGAGATGAAATGGAGATAAGGAAGACCAGCCATGACTACGGACGGTCCGCCAATAGCTAAAGTCTCCCGGAGTTGAGATGTTCAGCGGAGTCAGGTACATTTCTTGAGGGGGATTGAACTTTTTCGGTTACCGCTCTTAATCGGCCCGGCTGTTTTGTCGATAAGCACTGTTGCAGGCCAAAGCATCTGTGTACAATTCGAAAGGCGTCCTGTAATCTCGAGACGCGTGAGGCTCCCCATGGAAACCCCTGCCTTCCTGCTCAAGCTCAAAGCGATCGGCCTGGAGGATCTCTATCACATCCAGGGGTTCATGCATCTTCTCATGAAACCCCGCAACGGGATGCGCTGGACCACCGAGGACAAGCAGGAACTCCGCACCCATTTGATGTCTTTGGCAGAGTCGCTCCCTTACCTGGCGGTTTTCAGCCTGCCCGGGGGACTTCTCCTCTTGCCCCTTCTGGCTCGAATCCTAGATCGACGCAAACCCGGCCAGGCACGTTTCAATACTCCCAATCCTCCCAATCCGTCAGCCCAGCAGAAAGCCGATCCCCCCACCAGCGACCCAAATTAACCTGCAGAGGTGAGCGGAGACAGGGTATCCCATTGCATCAAAAAAGGATTGGTGAGCAACCTCAGGGCCGTTTGCAGGGGGCAATTCTGCTGCAGTGAATAAGGGCTTTCGATAATTTTCTAAAATTAAATCACCTCTATGGCAACAGAGGTATTTCATTTTCGCATCCAATCTGCATGAATTGAGGGGAAATGCGCAATCTCTTTAGCCGGGAAAAATTCCGACGGAGGTATTCTTTCCTATGGTGCGGAATCTTGTATTTATCTTTCCAGGGCGGAGAACCCGTTCATGCCGAATCAGGCAAAAGCGAATCGGAATATATTCGAAAAATAGCTGAGAATGTCAAAAAGAATCGGATTCTGGAAATGTCATACATGTTCGAGATGACACAGCAGAAACTGACCCTGGGGAAAAACTCTGAAATTTCGGACCAGGAATCTCGAACCTTTGAGATTACCCCCCTCGAAGACGGTTACTACCGCAAACTGGTCAAGAAAGATGGGAAACCCCTTTCCCCTAATGAAAGCAGGGATGAAGAGAATAAGCTTGTCGAGAGTCAGAAAAAAAACTCTAATCTCTCGGTTTCTGAGCAGAACAAGCTGGAAAAGAAGAGACTGGAACGCCGACAGAAGGAAGAACGATTCTGGAATGAAGTGGTCAAGGCCTTTGATTTTGAGGAGCAGGAGGGCGAATCTCTGGGGGGCCGGGCTACCCGTGTATTTCAGGCGATCCCCCGTCCGCAGTATGTTCCCGATGACCGTGATTTCGAGCTGCTCAAGAAGATTAAGGGAAAGTTTTGGGTCGATGCCATCGATGAACAAGTGGTAAGGGCGGATATTGAATTCATCGACGACATCCGTCTGGCAGGGGGACTCTTGGCCAAGGTCAACAAGGGTGGCACCTTCACCGTACTACAGAAGAAAGTGTATGACGAAGTCTGGTTCCCGTCACACAGCGAAATCGCGGCCAATGGGCGCTTACTTTTGTTCAAAGGGTTCAACTTGAAAATCCTTAACGACTTTGGAAATTATCGAAAATTCGAAGCTACCGTGAATCTTGTGTCTCCCACCGAAGAGAATGAATAGTCCTTTGCCGTTCTCGATTTGAGAGTTGCTGGAAATCTGTCAGAAAATCCCGACTTGCGTACCTCTCACCTCGTCACTGTTTTTCCCCCTGAACCCTGGAACTCTAGTCTATAATGCCTCTCTACCAGGAGTCCCGAACCCTACGTTTCATGATTGTTTCAGAGGATTTCCAAGATTGTCCGCGCGGGTGGTTCGGAAATTTCAAGGTTTCGAATGACAAGCCCACTCAAACGAGTTTGGCAGAAACTCGGCCGTCTGGAAAAGGTCTTTGTCTTTTTATCTCTCTTGGAGTTCATCAGTCGTTCGACTCAGAAGATGGCTTCCGGGTCGTTTCCCGTCCAAGGTCTGATCAGGTTCAGCTTCTTCATCCTTGCCTCAATCCTCTTGATCAAGTACTTCCTGATTCTGACGCGCCGATTTGTCTGGCGAATTCGTAACCGCCTTATCGTTGCTTACATTTTCATTGGTGTGGTGCCGGTCTTTTTAATCATTGCCATGGTGACCGTTGGACTCTATGTGTTGATGGGTCAAGTGGCCACGTACCTGCTGACCAGCGAATTACAGAACAGAAACAAACTCGTGCATCATACGGCGAGCATTCTTGCGTGGCAGACCGCGGAACAGCTTGATGAAGCACACAAGACTCAATCGGCCAATCAACGTCTGCTCCAGCTACGGCGCCGAGTTCCTGATTTTCAGGCGATCATCAAGATTGATGATGCAATAGTCCCGGTTCAGGGGAATGGTGAGTCTGAAAACTTCCCGCAATGGAGTTCGCCGGGATTCATGGGATTGGTGAAGGTGGATGAGGCGTTTGTACTGGCTGCCCACTCCAATGCTAAAACGGGAAATCATTCCGTCGAAGTCTTCGCGTTCGAGCCCCTCGGGCCGGAGATGCTGTCCAACCTTCTTCCCGGATTGGCGACAATTAACCTGTTGGAATTGAAAACAATTCCTGAGACG
>JAXLQK010000084.1:0-20916 GCA_046331665.1 Terriglobia bacterium
CCGTCGGCGCCGGCACCGTGACCGAGATTCTGGTCTAGGGAAGCAGGCCGCCGGAAACACTGCATCCGTGTTGCAGCGTTTTCATGTCATCGGACCACACGGCTGAGAATGACATCGAACTGGAATCGGCTGCTGAACGCAAGCAGGCGGATCAGGCGGGATCAGGAAAATTATGCTGAACGAAAAAATAAGAATTCGGTTGAAAGCGTACGACTACCGAGTCCTCGATCAATCGGCCTCGGAGATTGTCGACACCGCGCGCAGAACGGGTGCTCGAGTCGCGGGACCTATTCCCTTGCCGACGGTGAAAAATAAGTACTGCGTCCTTCGTTCCCCGCACGTGGATAAGAAATCTCGGGAACAGTTCGAAATTCGCACCCACAAGAGGCTCCTGGACATTCTCGAGCCGACCCCGCAAACCATCGATGCCTTGATGAAGCTCGATTTGCCGGCTGGCGTCGACGTCGAGATCAAGGCCTACGGCAAAGAGCACAAGTAAATTCGGAGCGGCAGATTATGATCAATGGCATTTTGGGCAGAAAAATCGGGATGACCCAGCTCTTCGATCCGAACGGGACGGTCACCCCCGCAACGGTGATCAAAGCAGGCCCCTGCGTCGTCCTGCAGAAAAAGACCGCCGCCAAGGATGGATATGATGCGGTTCAGCTGGGGCTTGTGGAATTCGTCAGCGAGAACCGGGTCAACCGGTCCATGAAAGGCCACTTCAAGAAAGCCAGCGCGCCGCCCGTCAAGTTCATTCGCGAGATTCGTTTACAGGAATCGAGCGAGTCGACCGAGGTGGGATCCAAAGTACTCGTCAATCTCTTTACTCTAAACGATGTGGTGAACGTGACGGGGGTTAGCAAGGGAAAAGGGTTTGCCGGCCTGATTAAGCGCCATCATTTTGGGGGCGGCGCCGCCACCCATGGTTCGATGTTCCACCGGGCGCCGGGCTCGATTGGCTCCTCCGCCTTCCCTTCCCGTGTGTTCAAGGGGATGCGTGCCGCCGGACGGATGGGGCAGGATCAAGTCACAACGCGCAATTTAGAGATCGTCGAGATTGACGCGGACAATAATCTATTGGTGGTCAAGGGCTCGGTTCCCGGAGCCAACGGCGGGTACCTGTTGATTAAGAAAAAGGGTTGAGTTTGTCCCTGGTTGGGAAGCAGTCAGACAACCGCGGGACCTATTAAACTGGAAATTGAAGATGCCACAACTAAAGATCAAGGATCTTAACAATAAGGTCATCGGAGAGATTGAGCTCCATGACAGTGTTTTCGGGACCAAGGTCAACCGAAGCCTGCTCTTCGCAGCCGTCAAACATTACCTGGACGGGTTGCGGCAAGGAACGCACGCCACCAAGAATCGCTCCGAAGTTAGAGGTGGCGGGAAGAAGCCTTGGCGGCAGAAAGGAACAGGCCGGGCCCGAGTCGGAAGCAGTCGTAACCCGATTTGGCGTCATGGCGGTGTAGCCCATGGCCCCACGCCCCGTTCATATTCCTTCCACCTTCCGAAAAAGATGATTCAAGGGGCGCTTCGCTCCGCCTTGAGCGAGAAATTCAATGGCGCCGCGATTTTCGTGATTGATCAGTTTTCCCTGCCCACCCACAAGACCAAGGAATTCCGCAAGGTGCTCAATACGATTGATTTGAAGAAGAAGCTGTTGATTGTGGAGAACGGGAAAAACGAAAATCTGGAATTGGCCGCCGGGAATCTGGACGGGGTCAAGCTGGTCCATAATCAGGATGTAACGGTTTATGACCTGTTGGGTCATGACCAGATTGTCTTCTCGAAGGCTGCCATTCAGAAACTGCAGGAGGCCCTGGCTCTATGAAGAATGTCTTCGCGGTGATTAAGCGGCCCATCATTACCGAGAAGGGCCTTGATCTGAAGGAAGAAAAAGGCACTTTGTGCTTTGAAGTCGACATCCACGCCAACAAGCAGGAAGTTCGGGATGCCATTGAAAAGATCTTCAAAGTGAAGGTGGCCTCTGTGAAAACGATGAGCTTCCAGGGGAAACAACGTCGCCGGGGCCGATTTGTGGGATACAAACCCGACTGGAAGAAAGCCTACGTCCGGCTGAAGCCGGGTGAAAAGATGATTGATTACGCGGAGAACGTTTAATATGGGTCTCAAGTCCTTTCGACCGATTACCCCTACCCTGCGGTTCCAGACGACCACGACCTTCGATGAGCTCACCAAGTCACGGCCAGAAAAGCGGCTGACGCATTCGAAATTACGAACCGGCGGCCGCAACAATGTCGGGCGGCTCACCGTTCGTCATCGCGGGGGAGGCCACAAGAAATTATTTCGCGCGATCGACTTCAAACGCGACAAGACGGGGATTCCCGCCAAGGTCGCGGCGATCGAGTACGATCCGAACCGTTCAGCGCGCATTGCGTTGCTCAATTACGCGGATGGCGAGAAGCGCTACATTCTTCATCCGGTGGGATTGCAGGTTGGGGCAACGGTCATTTCCGGAGCGGAAGCCGACATCCTGGTGGGGAACGCCCTGCCCCTGAAGAACATTCCGCTGGGGACGACCATCCACAACCTGGAAATGCGCCGGGGCAAAGGAGCCCAACTGGTGCGCTCGGCTGGCGGAGGCGCGCAGTTGGTAGCCAAGGAGGGCGAGTACGCTCAGGTTAAGCTCCCTTCTGGCGAGGTTCGAAAGATCCACATTGAATGCATGGCGACGATCGGCCAGGTCGGCAATACCGATCACTCCAATATCAGTTTGGGCAAGGCCGGTCGGAGACGCTGGTTGGGGAAAAGGCCGGCAGTCCGGGGTGTGGCTATGAACCCAGTGGATCATCCACATGGCGGTGGCGAAGGGAAAACCTCGGGTGGCCGTCACCCGGTCACTCCTTGGGGACAACCCACCCGCGGATTCAAAACCCGAAATAATAAACGCACCAATAACATGATCGTGCGGCGTATTAATTAGCAGAGGAGAGGAGAACTCGATGCCTCGTTCAGTGAAAAAAGGGGCTTTTGTGGATGATTTTCTGGCCAAAACCATCGAGGCCATGAATAAAAAGTTCGAGAAAAAGGTCGTGAAGACCTGGTCACGGCGCTCGACGGTGACTCCTGATATGGTGGGCCACACGCTCGCCGTCCACAATGGCAAGAAATTCATTCCGGTATATATCACCGAGAACATGGTGGGACACAAGTTGGGTGAGTTTTCACCAACGCGTATCTTCAAAGGTCACAGTTCGAAAATAGCCACGGAAAAGACGGCCGCACCTGCTGGGGCTCCGGCACCTGCAGCCGCACCGAAGACCACCTAATTCATTGCAGTCAAGGGGCAAATCGATGGAAGCACATGCAACGGCAAAATATATTCGCGGATCCGCCCAAAAGGCACGACTGGTAGTCGACCTGATTCGCGGCAAGAACGTTTCGGAGGCCTTGACCATCCTTCGCTATACAAAGAAGCGGATTTGCCGGGAAGTCGAGAAGGTATTGAAATCGGCCGTTGCCAACGCGGAACAGAAGCAGGAGGGGCTGGATGTGGACAGTCTGGTGGTCAGTCAGGCCTACGTCAACGAAGGCCCTCGCATGAAAAGGGTTCGCCCGGCGCCGATGGGTCGCGCCTATCGGATTCAGCGCCGCCTGAGTCATATTTCGATTCACGTTTCAGATAACTAGGGAGGACATCTTGGGACAGAAAGTTCACCCGTTTGGCTTTCGTTTAGGATTCAATAAGACTTGGAAATCCCGCTGGTATGCCAAGAAAGATTACAGCGCGCTCCTGCATGAGGATCTCCGGCTGAAGGCGGAGTTGAAGAAGCAGTTGGGGCATGCGGGGGTCTCCTTGATCGAAATCGAGCGCCCCGGCAACAAGATCCGCATCACGATTCACACCTCGCGCCCCGGAATCATCATCGGCCGAAAAGGGTCTGAAATCGACAAGTTGAAGGCCGATTTGCAGAAGCGCACCAATCGCGAAGTCTTCATCAACATCAACGAAATTCACCGTCCGGAATTAGACGCCCAGCTGGTTGCAGAATCCATTGCCCTGCAGCTGGAGAAGCGCATTGCCTTTCGGCGCGCCATGCGAAAGGCGGTCGACACCTCGCTGAAGTTCAATGCCAAGGGGATCAAGGTGTACTGTGCCGGGCGCCTGAATGGGGCCGAGATTGCGCGTACGGAGTGGTACTTGCAGGGTCAACTGCCCCTGCACACACTGCGGGCGGATGTGGATTATGGATTTGCCGAGGCCAATACGACTTACGGCGTCATCGGCGTGAAGGTTTGGATCTATAAGGGTGAGATATTCCCTTCCATTACGAAGAAAGCGACGTTAGGGAGCCGGCTCTAAGGCGGATCCAGGGTCAGGGAGATTGATCGCATGTTGATGCCGAAGAAAGTCAAATACCGCAAGCAGCAGCGCGGCCGCATGAAGGGAAAGGCCTGGCGGGGATCGGAAATATCGTTTGGTGAATTTGGCCTGAAGGCGCTGGAGCCCGGATGGATTTCGGACCGCCAGATTGAAGCCGGTCGCGTCGCCATGACCCGCTTCATCAAACGCGGCGGCAAGATCTGGGTGCGCGTATTCCCGGACAAGCCCGTCACCAAGAAGCCCGCCGAAACGCGTATGGGTAAAGGAAAGGGTGCCCCCGAATTCTGGGTGGCCGTCGTCCGGCCGGGCAAAGTCCTTTTTGAAATGGAAGGCGTGAAGGAAGATGTGGCCCGCGAAGCCATGCGATTAGCGGCCAATAAGATTTCGATTCAGACCAAGTTCATTACGCGCTTGACACAGGAATAATTCATGAAAGCAGAAAAAATTCGGGAACTCTCTGAAGATGAATTGAAGGCTCGCCTCCAGGAATCGCGGGAACAGATGTTCCGCTTGCGGTTTCAGATGGCGACCGGGCAGACCGAAGGCTTGAGCAAACTCCGGACTCTGCGGAAAGATATCGCTCGTATGAAGACGATCGGCCAGGAGCGAAAGCGCAAGGCCGCCACCGCAGAAAAATAATCGCAGCCAGCGATAGGAAATCGGGAAAAGAGCCATGGAGAACGAAAAAGTACAGGACGCCTCCCCCGCCGCCAAGAGCAAAGGGAAGAATATCAAAGTCGGCGTGGTGACCAGCAGCAAGATGAACAAGACCATTGTGGTCTCGGTGGAGCGCCGGGTTCCCCACCCGCTTTACCGGCGGATTGTCACCCGGACTTCAAAGTTTATGGCCCACGACGAAAAGAACGCCTGCGGCGTCGGCGATACCGTGGCCATTGAAGAAACCAGGCCTCTGAGCCGGCGCAAGCGCTGGCGCTTGCAGTCCATCCTGCGCAAGGCCAGCGAAGTCTAGGATTTCACGAGAAGCTTGGACGATTGAGGAGTGATTGACGATGATTCAAATGGGAACCATCCTGGAAGTGGCAGATAACTCGGGGGCCCGCAAGATTTCCTGTATATTGCCCCAAGGGGGATCGACAGGCAGCAAAGCCTCCCTGGGCGACATCATTACCGCGGCCGTCAAAGAAGTCACTCCCGACGGAAATATTAAAAAAGGAAAAGTCGTGCGCGCCGTGATTGTCCGGACCCGGAAAGAACACCGACGCCGCGACGGATCTTATATCCGTTTTGACCAGAACGCAGCGGTGCTGATCAATGAGGCCAATGAGCCTGTTGGCACGCGCGTTTTTGGACCCGTTGCCCGGGAGTTGCGCGAAAAGCGCTTTGTCAAGATTATCTCGCTGGCGCCGGAGGTGATTTAACATGGGAGACACTGTTCCGATTCAGTTGCGCAAGAACGATCAGGTCAAAGTCATCGCCGGGAAAGACGTCAGCAAAGTGGGTCGCGTCCTTCGTGTGCTGCGCGGGAAGAATCGCGTTGTCGTCGAAGGCGTCAGCTTTTTGAAGCGTCATACGCGCGCCAATCCCTCCAAGAATATCAAGGGAGGCATTGTGGAACGCGAAAGCCCCATTCATGTGTCCAATGTCATGATTGTCTGCGGTTCGTGCAATCGCCCGACCCGGATTGGGCACAATGTCCTCGCGGATGGGAAAAAGATCCGCGTTTGCAAGAAGTGTGGGAGCTCGCTGGATAAGTAGGCCTGGCACCGAACAAGCCAGTGTTAAGAGAGGTTGGATCGATGAGCCGTCTTAGGGAACGTTACCAAAAAGAAATTGCGCCTGCCATGGCGAAGCAGTATCAGTACAAGAACGTGATGGCGATTCCGAAACTCGAGAAGATCGTCATCAACATCGGGTTGGGGGAAGCGATTCAAAACAGCAAATTGCTGGACGGGGCCGTGGACGAACTCAGTCAGATCGCCGGGCAGCGTCCGGTCATCACCCGGGCCAAGAAGTCGATTGCTTCGTTCAAGTTGCGCAAAGGCATGGCGATTGGCTGCATGGTGACCTTGCGCGGTGAGCGCATGTATGAATTTCTGGATCGCATGGTGAGCATTGCCCTGCCCCGCGTCCGCGATTTCCGGGGACTTTCGACCAAGTCTTTCGATGGGCGAGGGAATTATACCATTGGACTTCGCGACCAGCTGATCTTCCCGGAAATTGACTATGCGAAGGTGAACAAGATCAAAGGAATGAATATTACGTTGGCCACCACGGCCAAAACGGATGATGAAGCGCGGACCTTGCTGCGCCATCTCGGCATTCCGTTTCGGAACTAGTTGGTAACTTTTTTCTGAGGTATTTATGGCGAGAACATCGCATGTAGCAAAGTCCCGGAAGACCCCCAAATTTAAGGTCCGTCAGCACAACCGGTGCAAGCGTTGCGGCCGCCCTCGAGGTTTTTTGCGCAAATTCGAGCTGTGCCGCCTTTGCTTCCGCCAGCTCGCACTGCGCGGAGAATTACCTGGAGTGATCAAATCCAGCTGGTAAGTCCAGGAGACCTGCCACGGCTGGAGAGGTTGAAGGAGCCATTGAATCCATGAGTTTGACCGATCCCATTGCAAATTACCTAACCCTGATTCGCAACGCCATTCAGGCCAAGCATCAGAAGGTGGATATTCCTTCGTCGAAACTGCTGGTCGAAATCACCAAACTGCTGAAAGAGGAAGGGTATATCACCAATTTCAAAGTAACCGACGAAGGCAAACGGTCGGTGCTCCGAGTTTATTTGAAGTACGGCAGCAAGGGAGAGCACGTGATTTCCGGGCTCCAGCGCATTTCAAGGCCCGGGTGCCGCGTGTACACCGCGAACAAGACAATCCCGAGTGTGCTGGGCGGCATGGGCATGAGCATTCTGAGTACGCCCAAAGGCATTCTCTCCGGCGCTCGAGCCCGCCAAGAAGGCCTGGGTGGTGAAGTGCTGTGCTATGTCTGGTAGTTGCTGTGATTTTTCCATGAAATGGCGCGGGGGCGCGGAGCGGTTTCTTCCCGTCACAGGTCATTTCAAATTTTAAGATCTGATGGATTCCGGATATGTCGAGAATTGGAAATAAAGTGATTCCCGTTCCTTCCACTGTGAAGGTTCAGATTTCGGGAAATCTGGTTGAGGTGCAGGGTCCCAAAGGGAAATTGGCCAACGCGGTCCCGGAAGGGATCCGCTTCGAATTCACAGAGGGCAAGCTTGTCGCCCATCGCAGTGCCGAAACCAAACAGCAGAAGGCCTTGCATGGCTTGGCGCGGAGTTTGGTGGCCAATGCCGTCAAAGGGGTGACGGACGGATTTCAAAAAGAGCTGGAAATTGTGGGGATTGGTTTTCGCGCGGAATCCCGGGGGAAGTCAATTGTCTTCAATCTCGGATTTTCGCATCCCATTGATTTCCAGGTTCCCACAGGAATCAGCATCGCGGTCGAAAAGCAGACCCGTCTGACCATCTCGGGGATCGACAAGCAGAAGGTCGGACAAACCGCGGCAACCATCCGCTCCTTGCGAAAACCCGATCCGTATAAGAACAAGGGCATCCGTTACGTCGGCGAGGTGCTCAAGAAGAAGGTAGGCAAGACGGGAGCCAAGTAATTTATCATCGCGGGAAGAGACGGGGAGGCATAAGGTCCCAATGGCCAAGCATTTTTCTAAAAACGTGAAGCGTCAGTCGGTTCACAGCCGGATCCGCAAGCGGATTCAGGGAACTGCCGCGCGACCACGTCTCAATGTGTATCGTTCACTGACTCATATTTACGCGCAACTCATCGACGACTTGAAAGGCGTCACGTTGACCTCGGCCTCCACGGTGGATAAGGAAGTGCGCGCTCAATCCAAGTCGGGAGGGAACATCTCCGGCGCCAAACTCGTCGGGACGGAAATCGCCAAGCGGGCCAAGGGCTTGGGGATTCAATCGGTAGTGTATGACCGGGGAGGATATAAGTATCACGGTCGCATTAAGGCTCTGGCCGAAGCCGCTCGGGAAGCAGGCCTCAAATTTTAGGTGCCAATCTTAATTTCTATGCAAACGAAAATTGATTCAAGCAACCTCCAGTTAAAAGATCAGGTCGTCTCGATTAACCGTGTCACCAAAGTGGTGAAGGGCGGAAAAAACCTCAGCTTCAGCGCCTTGGTGGTGGTTGGCGATGAAAATGGGGTTGTCGGTTACGGGAGCGGCAAAGCCAAGGAAGTGCCCCAAGCCATCCGCAAGGCGCTGGAAGCGGCCAAGCGGAATTTGATCAAGGTCCCGATCTTGGGGACCACGATTCCCCACAAGGTCGTGGGGCAATTCAGCTCGGGCCGGGTTCTTTTGAAGCCTGCGCCGGAAGGCACTGGCGTGATTGCAGGCGGCCCCGTTCGTGCCGTCATTCAAGCAGCGGGCATTCAGAATGTCTTGACCAAATCGCTGGGGAGCCCCAATCCTCATAACGTGGTCAAAGCTACCATCGACGGGCTGTTGCAGCTGAGAGATGTTGCGGAGGTGGCCCGTCTGAGAGGGAAAACTGTCGAAGAGGTCTTGCATAAAACGGTATGAGTCCAAAAAAGAAACAACTGCAGCAATTGACTATCAAATTGGTTCGAAGCGGGATCGGCTGTACTGGAAAGCAGCAAAAGGTCATTCAGGGTTTGGGGCTGCGAAAGCTGAACCAGGTGGTGAGCCGCCCGGATACCCCGGCAGTGCGCGGAATGATCTTTAAGATCCGGCATCTCGTCGAAGTCGTCGAGTAATCATTTTACAGGAGCAGGGTTTCATGATCGGGTTACATAATTTACGGCCTCCCGCCGGCTCAACGCAGTCGAAAAAGCGGCGCGGCATGGGCATGGGGTCCGGTTTGGGAAAGACCGCCGGACGCGGCTACAAAGGACAGAAATCACGCTCTGGAGCGCGGAGCAAGCGCGGCTTTGAGGGCGGCCAGATGCCATTGCATCGCCGGCTTCCAAAACGGGGCTTTACGAACATCTTTCGCAAAGAATATGCGATTTTAAACCTCGACCGGTTGAAGGACTTCCCTGCAGGCTCCCGCATCACGCCTGAAGTCTTGCTGGAAAAAGGGGTCATCCGGAAGCTGCGTGACGGCGTGAAGATTCTTGGCGGGGGTGAACTGGGACACGCCTTGAACATCTCCGCTCATGTATTCAGCAAGAGCGCCCAGGAAAAGATCACCAAGGCGGGCGGCACGTTTGAGGTTCTAAAGTGATCGAGAGTCTACGCAATATCTGGAGCATGCCGGATCTGAGGAAGCGCATCTTCTTCACTCTGGCTCTCCTGGCGGTGTATCGAATCGGGGCGGTAATTCCTACTCCAGGAATTAATACGGAAGTACTGACCCGCTTCTTTGAACAGAACCGCGGCACCGTGTTTGGCTTCCTGGATCTCTTCTCCGGAGGCAATCTCCGCCGTTTCACAATTTTTGCCCTGGGCATCACGCCGTACATTACGGCCTCAATCATTCTTCAGCTTTTGACGGTCGTCTGGCCTTATCTGGAGAAATTGTCGAAGGAAGGGGAGCTGGGGCGCAAGAAGATTACCCAATATACCCGATATTTGACGGTGATCTTGAGCCTGGTCCAATCCATCGGCATTGCGGTCACCTTTCAGCGCATGCCGGAACAACTCGTGCTGAACCCGGGATTCCGATTTGTAACCATGACCGCCCTGACCTTGACCACCGGGACGGCCTTTATCATGTGGCTCGGAGAACAGATCTCCGATCGCGGGATCGGGAACGGCATGTCCTTGATTATTTTTGCCGGCATTGTTGTCGGCTTGCCGCATGCCTCGGCTGAGATTTATTCGAAGCTGGCGACTCAACAATGGTCTCCCCTCGTTGTCATCCTGTTGCTGGCGATGATGGTGGCGGTGGTGGCGTTCATTGTCCTGGTGGAGCGCGCCCAGCGGAGAATTTCCGTGCAATATGCCAAGCGGGTGGTGGGAAGACGGGTCATGGGAGGACAATCCACGCACCTTCCGTTGAAAGTGAATATCGGTGGCGTGATCCCAGTCATCTTCGCTTCATCCATCTTGGCTTTCCCGCAGACATTCGGGTATCTCTTTCCGGGAAGTCGCTTCTTTCGCAACATGTCTGAGGCTTTGCGGATCGGGGAACCTTTGTGGAATTTGCTCTATATCACGGGGATTATCTTTTTCTGCTACTTCTATACGTCGATCGTTTTCAACCCGAATGAAGTCGCCGACAACATGCGGAAATACGGGGGATTTATCCCTGGCATCCGTCCCGGGAAGAAGACGGCCGAATATATTGAGATTATTCTGAACCGCATTACCTTTGCCGGAGCCATCTATCTGGCCATGATTGCCATTATTCCCGAATTCATGATTTCCGGTTTCCACGTCCAGCACCTGCCATTCGTTGGGCGCTGGATGGAGTCTCTTCCCAGTTGGGTCCTCAGTGGGATGGGGGTTCAGTTTTATTTTGGGGGGACGTCCCTGTTGATCGTAGTAGGTGTGGCCATGGATACTGTCCAGCAGGTGGAGGCTCAGCTGGTCATGCGGCATTATGACGGGTTCCTGGGTCCTCGCGGCCGCCGTGTTCGAGGGCGTAAGGCTTAGTCTTCAGTTGATACTCCGGGGCGATGTTGGTTTTGACGCCGGATGTGCTTGAAAATGAAAGTGATTCCGTATTATACTTTTGTGTTTTGCTGCTTGAGTGGCTGAAGTTCGAATCAGGTAAAACGATCGCATGTCCAAAGAAGAAGCCATTGAAGTGGTAGCTACCGTCCTGGAACCATTGCCTAACGCTATGTTCCGGGTCGAGTTGGAAAACAAGCATATTGTGCTGGCGCATATTTCAGGAAAAATGAGAAAGAATTTTATTCGCATTCTTCCTGGCGACAAAGTAGCGGTCGAGCTTTCACCCTATGATTTAACCCGGGGTAGAATCGTCTACCGGTACAAATAAATTCATTCAGGATTCATTTTATGAGAGTCAGGGCTTCGGTTAAAAAAATTTGCGACAAGTGCAAGATCATTCATCGCCGCGGCGTGGTTCGGGTGATTTGTACGAATTCCAAGCATAAACAGCGGCAGGGATAACGGGTTTTTGAAGCAGGTTTGAGGACGTGATTTCGGAGTGAGGGGGAAAAGTGGCGCGCATCGTTGGCATTGACTTGCCGAGAGAGAAACGAGTGGAAGTGGGGTTGACCTATATTCACGGCATTGGCAGATCCCGGGCCGCCCGGATTTGCCAGCTCGCCAGCATCAACGTGAATACCAAAGTGAGAGACTTGACTGAAGACGAGGTCACACGAATCCGCCAGCTGATTGAGGAGCAAGGCGGCGTCGAGGGCGATCTTCGCAAGGAAGTCTCGATGAACATCAAACGGCTGATGGAAATCAGCGCGTATCGCGGCATGCGGCACCGCCGAGGCTTGCCCGTGCGCGGTCAGAGGACCCACACCAACGCCAGAACTCGAAAGGGTCCGCGCAAAGGCGCCATCGCCGGGAAAAAGAAGCCAACAGCCAAGACGTAGCAACGGTTCACTGATTTCAGGTTAGAGGAGTGGAAGGCAAATGGCAAAAGCACCCGCCAAGACGGGCAAGAAAAAGAGCTTCAAGAAAAAAGAGAAACGGGTTGTTTTGAGCGGCAAAGTCTATATCCAGGCCACCTTTAATAACACGGTGGTCAGCATCACCGATACCCAGGGCAACCTGGTGTGCTGGTCAAGCGCCGGCTCCCTGGGATTCAAAGGATCGAGAAAAGGAACACCGTTTGCCGCCCAGCAGGCTTCGCAGTCCGCGGCCTCCCGAGCACGGGAGAGCGGGATGAAAACAATAGATGTCCTCGTCAAGGGGCCGGGGTCGGGGCGTGAATCCGCCATCCGCGCCTTACAGAGCGCCGGTTTGGAAGTGAAGTCCATCAGGGATGTCACTCCCATTCCACATAATGGTTGTCGCCCTCCAAAGCGGCGTCGCGTTTGAGACGAGTCGCCGTTTCCTCCCAGGCCATGCCGGCCGGGAGCCGAGGGATTAAGAAATTGAAGCCGTCTATAGATTCAAGCGCAGGTTGAACGGGAGGATAAAGTTGGCTAGGTATCGTGACTCAGTTTGCCGCTTGTGCCGCCGCGAAGGGATGAAGTTATTTCTCAAGGGAGATCGTTGTTTCAAGGACTCGTGTGCCATTGAGAAACGAAACTTCTCCCCCGGACAGCATGGGAAAGATCGAAAATCGAAAATTGTCGGCTATGGTCTGCAACTCCGTGAGAAGCAGAAGGTGAAGCGAATTTACGGGCTGCTGGAAGATCAATTCCGGAACTATTTCGAAAAGGCTGCCCGCCAGAAGGGCGTGACCGGAGAACTGCTTTTGCAGATGCTCGAACGCCGTCTGGACAATACCGTCTACCGGCTAGGTTTTGCATCCTCACGGGCTCAAGGACGCCAGCTCGTTTCCCATGGCCATGTGCGGGTGAATAATACCAAGGTCAACATCCCTTCCTTCCAAGTCAAGCCCGGCGACGTCGTTTCGGTGGCCGAGAAGAGTCAGAAAATAACAACGGTCGTGAATGCCGTGGAAATGATTGGAAGCCGTGGTGTTCCGAGTTGGCTTGAACTGGACAGCACCAAATTATCCGGAAAAGTTCTATCGCTCCCGAAGCGCGAGGACACCAATCTCCCTGTTCAAGAACGATTGATCGTCGAACTTTATTCAAAGTAGGACATCTTGTACCTGCCGATTTCCGGGACAATGGGATTTTAAATTACGACATTGAATCCTGCCATTAAGAGCAGGATTTGGGAGGCCGCTTTGCTTATGTTATGGAAAGGTTTTCAGAAACCCAAGAGATTATCCATTGTTTCTGATGAGAGTAACCGGAATTATGGTCAGTTTTCAGCCCAGCCTTTTGAACGCGGATTTGGGACAACTATTGGCAACGCTCTGCGAAGAGTCTTGTTGTCCTCTATTGAAGGGGCTGCGGTCACCGCCATTAAGGTGGAAGGCATCTTGCATGAGTTTTCTCCGATTCCGGGAGTGGTTGAAGATGCCACCGATATTATCCTCAATTTGAAGCAGGTTCCCTTTCGTTTGAACTCCGAAGGTTCCAAAACGATCTACTTGGAATCGGACGGCCCCGGAGTTTTGACTTCCGCTCACATCAAGGCAGATGGTGACGTGGACATTCTCGACAAGAATGTCTACCTGGCAACCGTTAGTGAGGGGGGCAAACTCCAGGTCGAGATGCGGCTGAAGAACGGACGCGGCTATGTTTCAGCCGACAAGAACTTTGACGAGGATTTGTCCATCGGCTACATCCCGGTCGACTCCGTCCATTCCCCGGTGAAGAAGGTGAACTATACGATTGAACCGGCCCGTCTTGGACAGACGACAGACTACGAGAAATTGACCCTCGACGTATGGACGAATGGCTGTGTGACACCCCAGGACGCAATCGGGTTTGCGGCCAAGTTGCTCAAAGACCATATGTCGATCTTCATCAACTTCGAAGAACAGCCGGAAACCACCGAGGAAAAAGCGGAAAAACCGGCCGAACTGGTCAACGAAAATCTCAGCAAGTCCGTGGAAGAGTTGGAACTCTCCGTTCGCTCCTACAACTGTTTGAAGAACGCCAACATCAAGACGATCGGAGAACTCGTTCAGAAGAGCGAATCGGAAATGCTCAAGACCAAGAATTTTGGCCGTAAGTCACTGAATGAAATCAAAGAGATCCTGGCCAGCATGGGTTTGAGTCTGGGGATGACTCTGGACGAGCGTGGCCAGCCGGTGGCAGCTTCGGCCAAGAATGATTGAGTCCATCGCTTGCCCCGCAAGGATAGCAGCCCTTCGATTCGTTGTGGCAGCGGCAGGGCAGGCGTTTCGACAAGTTAAGGAGAGATGACAAATGCGGCATCGAGTTCACGGTCGGAAATTGGGACGACCGACTCCACATCGCAGGGCGATGTTAAGGAATCTATGTACTTCCCTGTTCGAACACGAAAGAATTACCACCACCGTTCAGAAAGCCAAAGAAGTGCGTCCCTTGGCTGAGAAGCTGATTACGCTCGGGAAATCGGGAGGGCTTCACGCGCGCCGGCAGGCGGCAGCCCAACTCCTGAATGCCGCCGTGGTAAAGAAATTGTTTGATACCCTGGCCAGCCGTTTTGCAGACCGCAACGGAGGCTATACACGAATCATCAAACTGGGTTATCGTCGCGGCGATGGGGCGGACTGTGCCGTTATCGAACTGTTGGGAAGCGAGCTGAGTGTAAAGAAAGCGGAACGCAGCGCGGCCGAGAAAGCCGCTGGAGAAAAATCGAAACCTTCGAAAACCAAGTCCAAGCCGGAAGAAGATACTGAATAGCAGGCTGGACCGGCTTTGATGTTCAGCCTTCCTCATCGGGCACCTATGACTTGCTGAGAATCCCCAGTTAAGGCTGGGGATTTTTTTTACCCATCCCCGGACATGGCACCGGTTGGAGATTGGCATCATCAGGAATTAAAGGCAGGTGGCTCCTTGACGCTTCGTCACACCCTCACCAAACGCCGTGAAATCTACCAGGGTTGTATCGTGAATTTGACGGTTGACGAAATCACTACCGGAAATGGCATTGAGACCATTCGGGAAGTGTTTCACCATCCAGGAGGGGCCGCCGTCGTTCCCGTCCTTCCCGATGGAACTGTGATCCTGGTGAAACAGTTTCGCTATCCCATGCAGGAAATCCTACTTGAATTGCCCGCCGGAAAAATCGATGTGGGAGAATCGCCGGAGACCACTGCAACCAGAGAGCTCCAAGAGGAGACTGGCTTTACGGCGGGCCGTTTGATGAAGATCTCAGAATTTTATTCCACTCCTGGATTCTGTGACGAAAAGATCCACCTTTATCTGGCCGAAGACCTCGTCCCTTGCCAGGCGGAAGGCGACCGGGATGAAGAAATTGAAATTGTGTGCCTTCCACTGCCGGAATTGCTGGACATGGTGAAAACAGCAAAAATCACTGATGCGAAGACCATTATTGGGCTCCAATATCTGGCCCTTTTGCGGCTGACCAGCCGAAGGTCTTCATGATTCCGCTGCTCGAAATTCTTCTGTCCTGAAAGGAGACTCATTTCATGGCCGACCGTGGAGATGGCGTCTACTCGGAGCTCTCAGATTTTCTCATCGAGGTAAACTGCCCGGAGTGCGGCAAACCGCTGAAGGCCGCGCCGGTTTGGGAGTACGTGCTGCGCAGTGGCTACTCCGCTTGCAGTCACTGCTGGGTGGTCTTCACACTGAAGCAAGGAGCCAAGCTGGACGGCATCAAAGTGCGGAGTGAAGATCTGGAAAGGGTGGTCGACGACATCGAAACCGCCAATGCCGGCAGTTACCTTTGGAATCTGGAACGCCTTGAGAAAAGTCGCGGGGTTGCGGTGGACTTCTTTATCAGCGTGGGCCTTACGGCGTTTTTTGACGGGCTGGAGCACAGTTACCCAACACTCAACAAGCAAGATTATGAGTTGACCTGGCGGTACCTCTCGCAGGCTGGAGCGCTGGCCGTTGACAATGTGGACACTCGATTGATTGCAGACGCGTTTGAGAAGCTTGAGAAGTACAAGCCAGAAGACGGTCATCATTAACGGTAGTGGCCATTGCCCCCCGTGGCCGAGCTTCAAACTTCCTGCCCTTACTCACAAGGATACGGCGCTGACCGTTACGCCTTTTTGCCTTCCGGCTCCAGACCGGGAGCCACTGACTCCTACGCTTCACCAAGCTCCTAGTTCTTCTTTCGCTCCACCGGCTGAAGCGGGCCTACCAGAATCATTTTCCCCCAGGTAGAATCGTCGTCTCCCTTACCGTAAATAATGAGGTGACCTCCATAGTCCCCTCCATCCGGATCCGTATGGACAATTTCCAATCCGTATTCATCCCCTTCCCGCGGCTGGTGCCAGAGCGGATCGCTCTTTGCCAAAGTCTCAGACATCTTCACCCGGGCCTCTAGAATGAAATCGCCCGGCCCAGTCCCCCACGGATTCATCTTGATCGCATAGTCGACCGCACTCGGGGGGATAGGTTCTTCGATGTAAGTCTTCCCCGGAGCCCCGTGCCGCCACCAAGCCCCATTTTTCGGGTGGTTGGCGTCAATGACAAAACAGAAGGCATTGTCACCCTGTCCAAAGGATTCGGGGATTTCATCGCGTGGGGCCTCTATGAACCAGCAAACACAATCTTTGAAGTACCAGCGTTTGTCTTCGGGCGAAGGATCAACCACGTCGTTGACGTTATCGTGCACCTCGGCTCCGAGATACAAATAATTCTCGTCCCAGGCCATATAGTAACGAGCATTGAGATCCTGTTCCGGAGAAGGTTCATTTCCATGGTCAGTCAAGCGATTTCGGTCTGGTTCGTACCAGGGGCTCTGCCGGACACGGTAAATATCCCAGAGCCCATCCGTAAAGGCTCGTTCTTTCCACTCGGAAAGATTGCCATCAACGGTAGGTGGCTTTTCAAGTCGAGGGACTCGAATCGGCTGCTGGGAGTAGCCCCACGGAAGGTTGCCACCCAACACGAGAATGAGTGAAAAAATAAGAATTAACATGGCTCTATCCTTATTCCAGTCTTGACCTCTATTCTTTTTCCAAGCGTTCATCATGACGGGAAGAGGGGAATACTGTCAACGGTATCGGTCAAGCAAAGATAGAACCTCGCTTTTCCGTTCTTACAGCAATGAGATCTCCATCCTCCGCTTTGATGCCTCGGGGCTGCATGAGACATCCCCCTTCCTCTCTCCGGGCCGAAACCGGCAAAATTCTCACTTATCCTCATTCTCTTCTCCGACGATACGTTTCAAAGGGTTATAGTATGCAGGACGAAGCGTTTCTTTTTTGGCTGTCAGTTGTAAGAATTGTGCTGGCAGAAGATTCTGTTGGATAATTTGATCCAGAACCAAAGAGAAACCTTCATCGCAGGCCCGGTACCAGCTTTAATCGCATTCCTTCCTGGCAGTCTTTTTCACTTTTTTCTAAGTCTTGACGACGAAATGATCGCCGGACTGAATCGTGGCTGTGGCCCATGTGCGGAATTTTTGGCAGTTTCAACTTAGACGGGACTCCTCAGCTGGACCAACGAATCGTTCAACAGATGGGCGAGTGTCTCAAGCACCGTGGGCCCGACCAGGCAGGGGATCTCCAGACTCAGGCCATTTCCCTGGGACATCGCCGTTTGAGTATCATCGATCTGTCCGAAGCCGGCCGCCAACCCATGCCCAATGAGGACGAAACTCTCTGGATCGTTTTTAATGGTGAAATTTACAATTACCAGGAACTGCGGGCAGAATTGGAAAAACGCGGTCATCGATTTCGTTCGCAGACGGACACAGAGGTCATCCTCCACCTGTTCGAATCTGAAGGGGAAGCTTGCGTTCAACGGCTCCGAGGAATGTTCGCACTGGCGATTTGGAATTCCCGCAATGAATCGTTATTCCTGGTGCGCGACCGGTTGGGAAAGAAACCTCTTTACTATTTCGCCGACTCCCGCGTGCTTGCCTTTGCCTCGGAACTGAAAGCCCTGCTTTTGCATCCACGGGTTTCCAGGGACATAGCCCCAGCGGCAATCGATGCCTATTTGAGCTATCAATATATCCCGGCGCCCCTGACCATCTTTAACGGGATTCAGAAACTGCCTCCCGCACATTTTCTTACTTGTCAACGGGGTGCCTTACGAATCAAGAAATATTGGGAACCGGACTTCACCCATAAAATTGTCTACCCGTCAGAGACAGAGCTCGAATCCGGGATCTTGAGTCATTTGGAAGAAGCCACCCGCATCCGGCTCAAGAGTGATGTTCCTTTGGGGGCTTTTCTAAGCGGAGGAATCGACTCCAGCGCGGTGGTCGCCATGATGGCGAAGAACATGTCGGCACCAGTCAAGACGTTTTCAATCGGCTTTCAAGAGGACGACTATAGCGAGCTTCAATATGCCCGGCGCATTGCCAATCTTTTTCATACCGAACATCACGAATTCATCGTCAAACCCGACGCGGTGGGGATACTGCCGAGTCTCGTATGGCACTACGATGAGCCTTATTCCGACTCCTCAGCCCTTCCCACTTACTATTTGTCTCAGATGACGCGAGAGCACGTCAGCGTCGCCCTGACAGGTGACGGCGGCGACGAAGCTTTTGCGGGATACGAAAAATACTTGGCCATGCGATTGTACCGACTCCTGAACCTCCTGCCCGGCAGAGCGCGGCGCTGCCTGCAGAAAATGGGTGAAATGCTTCCTGAGCAAGTCGAGACGCGCAATCTTCTCCGGAAATTCAAGAGGTTCCTGCGAACCAGCACCGGGCAGTTCTCTTTGGATTACCTGGGATTGATGACCCTTTTTGACCAACAGTCCAAGCTGTCCCTCTACAGCCCCGGGTTTGTCCAGTCGCTGAAGATGGTTCCGTCGGCAGATTCCTTTTTGAAGCACGTGATTGAGCAGGAATCGGATCTTCATTGGATCGATCGGGTCGCCAGAACGGATTACCTTACGTATCTGCCCTTTGACCTGCTGGTGAAATCAGACATCGCCAGCATGGCCCATGCTCTCGAATTGCGTTCTCCCTTCCTGGACCATCAGGTTGTGGAGTTTGCAGCAAGCCTTCCCGCAAACCTCAAACTCAAAGGGACAAGTCTAAAGCACCTCTTAAAGCGATCTTTAGCAAAAAGTCTGCCTTCAGACATTCTCCATCGGCAAAAGATGGGATTTGGAGTTCCCTTGAATCACTGGTTTCGCGGTCCTTTACAGAACTTTGCCAGGGAAACACTCCTGAGCGAGAAAAGCCTGGGGAGAGGATATTTTGAACCTAAACAAATTAACCAACTCGTTTCCGAACATGCCGACGGCAAGAAAGATCATGCCTATAAAATCTGGAATCTTTTGGTCCTCGAAGTGTGGCATCAGGTCTTTGTCGATCGTTCTGTCTCCACCATGAAACCGGCAGAGACCCACCTGGCGACCGTAATGCGGCCAGGCAGATCTTGACCCCATTCTTTCTGAGACAAGTCGAGGACCAACGACAACTGTAATGATGAGCAGCCCAAAGGCATTTCCCCTTCGGCGCATTTTGTTTGTGACCACGACGACCCAGGTCGGTGGGGCGGAGAAGATTCTGCTGGCCATTGCCGCGCATCTCCACGGGAAAGGGGTGGCGGTCGCCGTCTGTTCACTTAAGGAAACCGGAGCTTATGGAAAACAGCTCGAATCACTGGGAATTCCCGTTACCTCATTAGGCATGCCAGACCAGGCCGGATGGCGGGGGATATTGGCGACTCTGTTTGCGCTTCCCGGCCTGATCAAACAGATCCGGGCTTTCCGCCCTCAAATCGTTCATGCGTTTCTTTTCCGGGCAAACTTTCTGGCCCGGATCGCGGCGAGCTTTTGCGGCGTGCCCGTCAATATTTCCTCCATCCGAATCATTGAACAGGATCATCCTTTCTACTATATGTTGGACCGAATCACCTCGTCGCTGGTCACCCAATATCTGGCCGTCTCCGAACAGGTCAAAGTGGCCACTTGCAACCGTTCCCGAATCGCTCCTGAAAGAATATTAGTGATCCGCAACGGGATTGACCTCCCTGCAAACGGGTTTGATGGTCGGCTTTCCGAGGAAGCCTCAAAGGCCGCGACGATGAATTACGGGCGCGATTCCATACTCTGCGGAACAGTGGCTAGACTTCACCCTCAAAAAGGGATTGTTTATTTATTGGAAGCCATTAAATTATTGCAGCCTGAGTTCCCGCGATTGGAGCTGTTGATTGTTGGTGAAGGACCAGAGCGGTCGGCGCTGTTGGATCGGGCTGCGGCGTTGGGCATCTCCGGGCAGGTACTATTTGCAGGACATTGTCATCCGCCCTTTCCATACTTGAGGAAGATGAAGATCTTCGTCTTACCTTCCCTTTACGAAGGTTTTCCGAATGCACTCTTGGAAGCGATGGCTGTATCAGTTCCAATCGTTGCCACAGATGTGGGTGGGGTCAGTGAGCTGGTTGAGTCCGGCACTCATGGGTTGTTGGTCCCCCCGGGCAGTGCTTCGGTTCTTGCGGAAGCCATCCGGTCGCTCCTGTTAGATCCTGAGAGAGCGAAACAATTGGCCGCGGCTGCCTTCGACCGAATTCAAAAGGAGTTTAGTCTTCAAGGGATGCTCAAGGATTATGATGATCTGTATGAGAAACTTCTGATGACAGATACTTGTTGCGGGTAATTGGGAGAGTGGGGACTGCTAATTATCGAAAGAGATCAGTGAATTCGCAAGACACAGGATTGAGGCTCTAGATGTTGATTTATGCTGTTACTTTGATATTGGCCTTCTTGCTCTCTTCCTACCTCACGCCGGTTTGCCGTGAAGCCGCGATGAAGTTCGGGATCATGGATAAGCCCGACAGCCGGCTAAAGAGGCAAGAAGAACCGGTCGCCTATCTGGGAGGATTGGCGGTCTATCTTTCCTTCCTGCTCACGACCGCGGTGATCTACCAATATAGTCGCGAAGTCTTGGGAATTTTGCTGGCCGGCGCCATTGTTGTCATCATGGGGCTGATTGACGACCTCGGTGCCTTAAGCCCAAAGATCAAGCTATTGGGACAGTTCATTGCGGCGGCGGT
>JAXLQK010000085.1:0-20291 GCA_046331665.1 Terriglobia bacterium
GGATCCCGGCTTAAGCGCCGGTTTAAAACAAGTTCTTCGAAAGCCACTTTCCCTTCTTGCAGAGCGTCGAGGGCCCGTTGCAGGATCTCAAGAATCTTGGGGATAGCCTGACGACACTGTTCCAGCGTATCGCAGGACTGCAGCACCTGAATCATCTGCTGCTGTATCCGCTGAATGAAACGAGGACTGTCGGAGCGGCGGATTTCAATGCCGCGCAATTTGAGTTCGCCGTTTTGATAGACGCCAAAATAGCGGTTGGGGACAGGCTTCAGAGGATTCTGCCGGGAAGGCACAAAATTGATCCACCGGAAGAGGCCTTCGAAGCTGATCGGGATGCCGGTCACTTCACTCAGTTGACGCGCCAGGGCCTCATACGCCTGTGGCGGTGTTCCTCGCTTCTGAATCCAAAGCGAATCGGTCAAGGCGTGGATCAACGTGAACCCCTGCGCTTCGACATACTCTTTGGCCATGAGCAGCATTTCCCTTCCCAGTGCCGTGGTGCTTTCGTGAGCTTCAATCTTTCCGAACCGTGCGTTCTTGTAGCCCAAATAGCCAAAACAGGTCACGAGCAGCCACTTCAACGCACACTGCTTGCGGTCGGCAATCCCTCGCAGAACAGGATCGGGGTCATGCTTTTTTTGATGCTTATACCACAGCCTTTTTTGCAGCACGGTCTCCAAGGTTCTCGGGATGAGCCCCCGACGCTTTTGGCAAATGCGATACCCTGCTTCCGGCACGCACCGCGCATCTGGACAACAGGCGCAATCGAGGGTTTCCGGACTCAAATTAAACTTCGCCATCAGGGTCGGATACATGCTGGCAAAATCCAGTTCCGCCACGTTTTCGTGCATTCCTAAAACGGGCTGATACGTTAATCCTCCCTTGTCGATTACCAGAAGTTCTTCCGCCGTTTTAAAGGCTTCGGCCTGATGCTTGCGATAGGGAATCAGGCAGTGATCGTTTAAAGCCACTTCCAACTGCATCGCCGAGATGCAGGTTCCGGTGCTCACCCGCGCCAGCCGCTGAATGGGGATTTTAGAGAGCCGGGCCAATTCAAAAAGCCCTTCGAGACCTGATTCATGCACAATAAAGCTATTGATTCGATCGATATGCCAGCGGCCTTGAAAGTCCACTTCCGGAGCCACGTAAACAATCTTGCCGTAAGTGAAGTAACTGCGCCCGCGCAAGCCGTGCACGGTCTTTTCGTTATCGCGGTCAAAAGAGAGGGTTCGTTTTTGCCGCCCGGCCATTTCTTGGAGTTGAGGAATCAGGTAAGAATCCCCCCACTCTGTCAGTACCAGATGCGGGTCATACTTCTTGAGCAGACGCTGCATCTCTCCGAGCAGATCGTCCTCTTCCAAAATCAAGGACTGTCCTTCCACTTCCGCCACCAGCGGCCGCCTTTGCCCATGAGCCGGATTGTAATTTTCCCCCTCCTGGCGCAATTGCAGGATCCGCAGGGGAGGATAGCGATAGTCGGTGTCCTGCGGCGCATCGTGGACCTGGTATTCCAGCAATGCTCCCTGCCCATCAAGGGCCGCGGTCAGGTGGCAGAGGGGAAAGAGCTTCGTCTCGTAAAAGAACAGTTGAGGGATTGGGATATCACACGTACAGGGTTCCAGACGCTCGACGTGTCGTAATACCCGCTGGACAAGCGGTCCGTAGTGCAGAGGATTTTGAACACGAACCTCCAATGCCGGAATCAATTGGTTGGAATAAAACTCGCGTTTTTCGACCCATCGGGTTTCTCCCGCGACGGATTGCCGGCGAAACCATCCCTGCGCCTGTTTCAGCAGACACGCTTCCCCTGCCAGATAAAAAACCGGCTGATAGGCCCGGAAACACCTGTGCATCCCGCCGGAAGCATCGATGATCCAAAGCGTCATGCCCTGGGGATTGGGATAAGCGTCGAAGAGCCAACCGGTGATCACTCTAGTTTGCATATATCTCAGCTTCAAAGAAATCGGGAAATAATTACGACCCGATAGAAAGCGGAAGGCAGTGGGCAGAAGGCGGAATGCAGGCAGCAGAAAACAGAGGGCCGTGAGCGGAAGGTCATGGGGTGAATTTCTCGCGTTTCGCCATCATGCTGCCCAGCATTCGACCAATTTCTGCATACCCGGCCATCAAGATTTTGTGGCGACCTTCATCGAGATACCCACAATCACGAGCAAAATCGAGCCAAACTTGGGTTTCCGTTGCTTCGGTGTCCGAGTCGGTTAGTTTGTTTAAAAACATGTTCGGATAGCGACGCTTCCTAAAAGATTCCGCAATATTCGTCGCAACACTTCGTGAGGATCTTCGAACTTGGTCGGTTAAAGAATAGCGCTCTTCTTTAGGGAACACTTTCGACTCATTGAAAATTTCCATCGCTAGTTTGTATGCCAACTGGTAGACCTTCAAATCCTTATGTCCCTCCATGTCCCCTCCTATCTCTGCCTTCCGCTTTCTGCTTACTGCTTACTGCTTTCCGTAACCTGCTTTTGCAATTTCATCAGGTCTCTCTGCAATTCAATGATCATCGAAATTAAAATCGGTTCCATCGGGGTGGGCATTGCTGCATAGGCCATGGCCTGGGCATGGTATTGAGCCCGATCGAATAACTGGTCGAGAAGGACCTGGTCTTCCCGACGCAAAGCGCGGCGAAATTTTCCCCAGTGCTCCGCCTGAATTTTTTGAATCAGTTGCGTTGCTGTCAGCACAGTACGTCCCATGGCAAATTCCTCGTTCATCGATTTAAAAAGTTCTTTAATAACTGCAACAGCCTGCTCGCAAAGAGTGATAAAAAGTAATCCCCGCCAACCATTCGCGTTAATTTGCGGCTTTTTTGTTTGGCGCCTGAGCGCTCGGCGCCAGTGTTATAAAGATAAATACCTCGAATTCACCCTCTCCCCCCGGCGGAGCACCCATTGACGCTGCGACTCAGCCGGTTTCTCAACCTTGAGGACAAGATACTTCTCACGAGCAACCGCCTCCCGGCCGGGTAAAATTCTTAGTTTCTCCTCTGGTTTGCGGCTGAGTTGAGAGGAGGTTGTTCGTGGCGACGGAGCCGCTCTGCGCTTTCCCTTCTCGAGTTCAGGAAGAAGCCCTGTTTCTTTCGTCTGCAACGCCGCTGCCCCAGGTCTCATTTCCCAGCAAGAAGCAATGCCTCGCGTCGATGACTTCAGCTGTTGCACAAAGTCACGCCGGGTGGCCGCGCCGGGCTGCTGGCAGGAGAGCAACAAACGAAACCCGGCAGCGGTCAGATTTTTCAATTCACGCCGGAAAGCGCGGAAGAGCTTCCAGGCTTCGTAGTGCGGAACGCTTTCGTCGTAAAAAGTCGTGAGCGGACCGAGCAGCAGAATAAACGGGCTTTTCCAAAGCTTCCCGGTCTGATCGATCTGCCGAACGAGAGACAGCATTTGATGGCAGGTGAAACTCCGCGAAATCCGGATACGACGCAGAAAATCCGTGGGAGCCCTTCCCATTTTGGCTGCTAAGCGGGACACCAGATACGGATCAAACACATTCGCACCATCCAAAACGATGAGATGTTCCGCTTGCAACAAACACCGGCAGGCTAGTTTCTGGGCCAACGTCAAAACCTGTGAGTGCCCATACAGCAAATAAATTCCGGCCGACGTTTCTTCCATGTGCCAGGTTTCATAGAGCCCGGCTGGACGAACGGGCTGCAGGACACGGTCGGGAATCGGCGGATCCAGAATCAAGGCCTGAGGATTACCTGCAACAGAAGTGGAATCCTTTTTTCTATTCATAAAATTCTGAACCGCTAAGGGCGCCAAGAAAAAACCAAAGTGTTGTCTGGTCATTGTTCGAAAATGCCAAGTGGAAAATGAACAATAACCAATGTCAAATCGCAGTTAAGAAATCGCAAATAAACGTTAGCAAATACCACTCTCACCGACTTCCTGCTCTTGGCGTTTCTTAAAAATCAAACCGAATGGAGTCGGCATCATCGAACCTTGCAAAGCGAATAAAAAGCGAAAATAATAGCCAAATGAAAGTGCAGCCCGGGTTGGGTCATTCAGCAAGCTAACTACGGTTTCACGTGGATTTTAACTTCTGGATTTTTCGTCTAAGGTACGTCGCAAAATCGGTAGCACTGCTTTGTCCTGTTCACGGGCTAGATCTTCTTTGATTTGAATATGCTTTTCCAAACTAAGGAGACGAACCTTTAAACCTTCACTGGCATCCAGTTCTATCGTCTGCCCAAGCAATTCGTCATAGCCGTATCCCCTGCCAATGGTCCCGAGGACATCCAGTGGGCCATATCGGGTCATCAGCAGTTGATGCCCAGGCGATTCCAAATGCGAGAACGTGGGTTTAACTTTCAAGTCACTGCGAATCCGGTAGAAGGCGTCCAAGGTTTCCAAGCAGTCATCAATTTATTGAGGTTTTCCGCTTTGCGCGAATGGACGACATCAAGGTCAAACGTAGTGATCGGCGCCCCTTGCAGAACTGCACAAATACCACCCACCACAATAAAATCAACCTGGTGTCGGGTTAAAACTTTAAGAATCTCCACGAAGTTTGGTACCGGGTTGACCATCCCTCAACCTCAGAATCGATTTCACCTGCTCTTGCAGTACCTGTAATCGCTCAGCCGGTGTTAACGAAAGCATCCATCGGATCAGCGTTAGATCCACACCATCCTCGCTATAGGCAGGTTTCTCAGTAGGAGCGAAAGCGTGGTTTAAAATCGTCTGATCGTCAGTTTCGTTCGTCATCAATCACCGAAAATTCATCAACAATGGTAGCCACGATTGACGTGATTTGTCCGTCAATCGTGGGCTTGTCAGATGGGTTCGCGGGGTCCGCCATTAACGCAAGTTTCTTTTGATAACACCCATCCGCGATTGAAGTCAAAAGCACTCTTCAATCGCGGCTACCAACCTTGTCCAGCAGGCAATGTGTTGTAACGGTTGTAGGGCAAGCTCCGCGAAACCTCCCTGCCCGATGATACCCACCCCTGGCGCCGATCGGCGCCGTCCCCTCCGGCGGAGGGGAATAAAAAAATCTCATTTGCAGGTCAGCGGCAAGTACCATCAGCAACGGCCATCCGCTCCGACACGACGGCCTACTGTTCTTCAAGAATCACCAGATCCCAGGCACCCAAGTTAACTGCCTGTGACTTGGCTACTGCTTTACGCGTCAAAACATCCACCGCATCCGCGTACGGGTAGTTCACCGTCTGGGTTTGAGCCGAATAGTTCAGATAGTAGTGGATCATCTTCCCTGAATTACCCATCCCATGCTTGACTCTTACGGAAGCGGGGGTGTCTTGGTCCGGGCCGGCCAGATGGGCCTGCTTCAAGACATCGAGCAAGACTTTTTTTTGCAACTCATCCGATAAAACCGTTCCCTCATAGGTGAGAGTTCCTTTCCCATACCGATTGCGGGTGATGGCAGGAAATTTACCGAAAACCGGATGGTCATAAAACGCCAGGCTCTCTGCCGTATCAGGAATCAGGTACTCCGCCCAGGAGGAAACCCGATTCTTATCACCTGCCTGGAACGGATCTCCCTTGAGGGGCAATTCCTGCTTCAAATTGGAAAACTCCTGATACGTAAATCCGCAGGCTTTGCTCAAAGAACCCGGCATCCGAACCCATCGGATGGTCGAGTACTCATTGCAAAATCCGCTTTTAAAGGAAAGCACAAGATGTCCGCCTCGTTGCACGAACTCGGAAAGTTTTTCGAGTAAGGCATCGCTGGCAATATAGAGAGGAGGAACCACCACCACGTCATAATTGGAGAAGTCCGGATTCTCCGGAAACAAGAAATCGACTCCGACATTCAAATTGTACAGGGTCCGGTGAAATTGCCGCAGGATCGTCTGATAATCGATCTTGTCGCTGAACGGCATAAACTGGATGGCGTTGTTGGAGTCAGCGCTATAGAGAATGGCCACTTTATTGACCTTCTTCAGATTGACCAGACGGGGACCCACCTGCTTTAACTCATGGGCAATGACATTCACCTGGTCATACACACGGCCCGGTTCGAAATCATGGCCCAAAATTCCTTTCCAAAACATTTCCTGGCCATAATGAATGGAGTGCCAGTGCCAGTAAGCTACCAGGTTGGCACCGCTGGAAAGGTGGCTGTAGACTCCCAGGCGAAGCTGTCCATCATAAGGAGGGAACTGCCCTTTGGAATCCCAGCCGATGGTTTGGGCATTGGTTTCCGTCAACAGATAATTGGCCCGTCCGACGGAACGAAAATAATCTCCCACATAGGCATTGGGCTCGCCGGTAAAGTCATCCTGGACGTCGTAGTAGCAATTGGCGGACACGATATCCAACGCCTTCGCGGCTTCGTACGCATTGACGTTTGGAAGCGCCGGCCAGGCGAAATCGTGCGTCACAAATTGGTCGGGACGTTTGACCTGCCTGACAATCGCCGCCTGCCAGGCCAGAAAATCAGTGCATAATTTTTGCTGATAACGCTCCCATTCCAGTTTGTAGCCCGGGTTGATGGTTCCTTCACGGCTCGGGAACTCATCCCAGTCATTCAACAACTGTCCCCAATAAGCCAGCCCCCACACCCGATTCAGTTCCTGCGTCGTCTTAAACTTCTTTTTCAATTCATTCACAAAGCCGACTTGCACATTGGGTCCGGCCGTTCCATAAGCCGAGGTTTCATTGTCCAGCTGATAACCAACGACCGCCGGATGATCCTTATAATGGGCGACCAGCTGACGAACGAGGCGATCGCAGTAAAACAGGTAGGCGGGATTGGTAATATCCATATTCTGGCGCATTCCATAGGCGTTACGCTTGCCGTCCATACGGATCGCCAATATTTCCGGATGCTTTTTGTAAAGCCAGGGGGGAATCGAGTAGGTTGGCGTCATCAGGATGATCTTGATTCCGGCTTTATCCAGACGATCAACGATGCGATCGAACCAGGCAAATTCAAACTCGCCTTCGCGCGGCTCAATGCCGGGCCAGATGGAATCGCCCATGCGGACAAAGGAGAGTCCGGCTTTTTCCATCAATGCGACATCCTGCTCCAGCCGCTCTACCGGCAGGTATTCGTTGTAATACGACGCTCCATACAGCACATTGCCCAGATGGGGGGCGGCGGCCGCAGCCGGCCTCGCCGCCAGAAAAAGTGCAATCAGCAAAAGCGCCAATCCGCAGAGGCAATTTTTCCGCGTGAGGGAATGAAGGCAGTAAGAAAGCATGAAATGACTCCTCTCAACCTGTGAAATGAAAAATGTGGCGGCGAGACTATAAACCGGGAGGGATGCTTACCCGAGGAACTCCACCAGATTGCCAGTCAACATGTTTGGCCTCTTTTCAACCGTTTCTCGACCGCCGGACTGGCCAATTCGCGTAACGCATCGGCCGCAATCCAGCGCGCTGACGGGGAATCGATGCTACGAATGGCTGCCACGCTCCGCAGGGCGGCGCGATGCAAATTTACATTGCGCTTCCCAATCTGCCGCAGCGCCCAATTCACGGCTTTCCGGACAAAGTTCCGTTCATCCACCGCTTCCCGCTCTACCAACGGTAAAAATGCCAGAAAAGCCGCATCCGGAGCCTGGCGATCGTGCACGGCCAAGGCTGCCATCAAGGTAAATCCGGCTCGTTTGACAAATTCCTCCGAACGGCTCGTCCACTCTATCGCCTTTGGGTAGGCCAGGCCGGTCTTATCAAACAAGTTGCAACAACATGCATCACAAACCGCCCAATTGTCAAATGCCTTGGCCCAACGTTCCATCTGGCGCTCAGAAACCTGGTGCGGATTATCAATCGCGGCAATCCGGCGCACCATGAGCTCACAGCCATAATCCGCTGGCGAATGATGATTTTTCCACGCCTGCAGCGCCAGACGGCATCCGGCATCAGGCCATTTCAGACTTTCGAGGCATGAATGCCGGCATCTGTTGCCAATCCCGCCATCGTTGGCCGATCTTGCGTTGTCCGGGGAGGTTTTTGGTGACCGTTATCGATAGCATTGCGGCTGACCGATTCAATCGGTTACAAATCACAATATTGCAATGGACTGCTGGTCTCGCCACAAGACCCGATACAATCCATTGGTTGCCGGTGTTGTGCTGGTGACTGCAATTGAATGCCGATTTGGAACGCGTCGCGCCTTTGCCGGTAAATGACGAACAAAATCAGCTATTATATTTATGTCAACGATCTCGGCTCAAATAACAGCTGCTGAGTGGGCACAGATGCGCGCCTCCGCGTTTCTGTTTGAAACCCACTCCTACCCCCATTGGAGGGACTACGGGACGAGGACGTCCCGCCCCAAAAAGCCCGCGATTGTCGAAGATCGGCAATCGCGGCCGCCCTAAACGCCTTCGGTGAAGTCCGCCTCATGACAGACACCGCGCCGCTACAGATCTTTCTAAGCCGCTCGCTCCTTAATTGACGGCTCCATTGCCGCTCGAAAAGTTGTTCATACAAGCGCACCAGCTGACCTGTCAATTCCGCAAACCCAGTGAGCAGGGCTCCATGCAGCAACCCCTGGCAACTGCGCCGCCGGGGAAGCTCGCGTGTGCGTAAATAAGCTTCTCTCAGCATCTCGCCTGGCGGACTTTTTTCATTTCCGGCAGTCGAAAGGTGCGGGGACCTTGCCCGGACCGTGCGATTCCAGGGCGTGCTGGAACCATCCCTCAAATACTTTTTGAATGTCAAATGCGGATTCCGTCAGCCCCCACTGGATGAGTGTTTTCAAAACGGCCCGTTCCAACGCTACTTTTTCTCGAAACGCTTCCCGCCATGCCGGAGATTCAATGGGTAACTTCATGACCCCTCCAAGTTTGATTGGGCACAATGCCTGTGATTTGTCCTGCGATAAAAACGCTTCCACTTCTTTTATGCAATTTTTCGATAGATCCCGATGACCTTGCCCAGCACTTCCACTTCGTCGCTGTTGACCTCAATCGGAGCGTAACGGGAATTCTCCGGCTTCAGGGTCACTTTATGGGCTTTTTGATAAAAACGCTTTAAGGTGGCTTCTGACTGGTGAACCCGCGCTACCACAATTTCTCCATTCTCGGCATTGGCCTGCTGCCGGACCAGGGCCAGATCGCCCGACAGAATGTGGGCATCTTTCATGCTGTCGCCCTTGACCCGCAGCATAAACACCTTCTCGTCTTTGGCCCAGGCACGGGGCAGCGGTAAACTTCCTTCCAGGTTTTCTTCCGCTTGAACCGGTAAGCCGGCCTGGATTTGACCCAGCAACGGCACTTCGTTGATTTGCTCCAAGGTAAAGATTTGAGGTTGTACCGGAACATTGGTCCGGGACTTCGAAGGTTGATGCTGTAAATACCCTTTGGCGCGAAGACTTTCAATATGCTGTTGGATGGCTTGGGCAGACTTCCCCAAGGCTTCCGCTATTTCCCGCACCGAAGGAGCCATTCCCTGCCTGGCCAAATATCCTTGAATGAAATCCAACACTTCCTGCTGTTTTTGAGTCAGCTCCATAAACTCTCCTGAACCCTTCTCCTTCAAAGCGCGATGGACACCATTCACGCCAATCAAAGACGCCTTTTGACCGGGTACCGGAAACAATCCATCGTGTGATCATTGACCATCCCTACTGCCTGCATGAAGGCATAGCAGATCGTGGCGCCGACAAACCGGAATCCCCGTTTCTGCAAATCGCGACTCATGGCTTCTGATTCTTTGGTCTGGGCCGGGACCTCACGAAGCGATCGCCAGGCATTGACCATCGGCACACCCTGAACAAACTGCCAGATATAGGCGTCAAAACTACCCCATTCCTTCCGGACTTTTAAAAACAACCGGGCATTGTTGACCGCGGCTTCCACCTTGAGCCGGTTGCGAATGATCCCCGGGTCCTCCAGCAGAGCTGCCTTTTTGCGGGTGGTGTAACGGGCAATCTTTTCGGCGTCAAAACCGGCAAAGGCCTTTCGATAGCTCTCGCGTCGCTGCAGAATTGTCCGCCAGCTCAACCCGGCTTGTGCCCCTTCCAACAGCAAGAATTCAAAAAGTTTCCGATCGTCATGCACCGGCCTGCCCCATTCCCGATCATGATATTCCTGCATCAAGGCGTCGCCTCTCGACCATTCGCAACGCTGAACCATGGCTTGTTCCTTCACGATCGGCACCTCTGAAAGCGATTTGGATATCGGCAAGTACTCGACAACTGTCAATATAGACAGATGTCTATATTCTGTCAAGAAGAAAAATTTTCATGTTACTTGCAGCTACGATGAATGCGCCTCTCACATTCATCGGGGGCATTCGTAGAGTGTCGACCAGACGCATTCACCGTACGGCGTCGTCCGCCGGCGGACTCCACCCTCCATCGGGCCATTTGGGGGTCGGAGGGCCAAGTTCCACGAGGTCGTTGCCGCCGCACGCGGCAAGGAACATGAGCAGTAGCCGCGATTGAAGGCTGATTTTGAACCTTCAATCGCGGGCCTATCACCGGCAAATGACGAACAAGAATTCCGCGATTGCCGGTGTAAGATAGGCAATCGCGGCTACCCATAACCCAGTCTATGTCTAAAAAAAGGGAATAATTGTCGCCGGGTTGAGCAGGAACTCCTCTCCGGCTGTTGAGGCAGGGCAATCGCTTCCAGTTGCGGGTAGGCTTTCAGTAATTATGCATCACTAAGAACCTTCTCCCCCAGTCACCTGATGCAAAAACTCCAGCGCATTCTTTACTTCTGCGGCCCGATAGTGGTTATTGAAAATCACATACAGCGTTCCTCCCTGGCGGCGAAACTCGCGAACCATTCCCCCATACGTCTCCATCTCCTCCGCTGAATAATCATAGTCGTAGCGGCCGTCCCGGCCGGCTTCGGCGGCGAACCAATTCGCGGCGTTGCGGCCATGGAAACGCAGATAGCACAACAGGGGCGAAGTGAAGACAGCAGTCGCCGTCAGGTTCACGAAAGATCCGGTTGATCGATGTTGGCAAAAGCCACTTGCCGTTCGCGGAGCAGGCGGTAAAAAGATTCCTGAGCAAAAGACCGTGCCGTACTTCGACCACCAACGGAAATTCTTCAAAACTTCCATCACCCTGCCGAGATATTCGCGCGACTCGGGCGAGTCATGAAAACGGTAGGGGAATTGAAGCAGTACGGCACCCAATTTCCCCGAACGCAGGAGAGGTTCCAGGATCTCCTGAAAGGCCCGCACGGTGGATTCAATAATTACCGGCCGTCCCTTTTGGGTATCTTCGCCATGCGTCAACCGCTTGTACATTTTCACGGCAAACGAAAATTCCGGATTCTGCCGCACACTTTTCAGCCAGCCTTCCACCATTTGGAGCGAAGGGATGGAATAAAAGCTGGTATTGATCTCAACCGTATTGAAATAGCCGGCCAGATATTCGAGCTTGTTGAAATGCGTCTCGCGCGGAAAGACCAGACCTTTCCAATCCGGATAAGACCATCCGGCAATTCCCACCAGAATTCTTCCCTTGGGTCCGACAGATTCGGTCATGCCATGCACCTCGAGCCTGGGCTCGGCCCTCCGAATTCCATCCTAACACGATCAAGAGATTTCCTGCCAAGGCCGGGAAGATGGACAACGGACGTGGTTTGATTTATTAATGTCTTCTATGCTGAAAGGATGCCAGCCAAGCCGCGGCAAAATGCGGCAACACCAGCGATCATCTCCCAAGAGATTATGTCTTTTGGTCTGCCTGGTTCTCTGCTTTCCGATAGTCCCGCCTCTCTACCTCTCTTCCTGGTTGGGCAGCGCTTCCGCTCTGTACGCCCAGAATTCCTCCTCTACAGCCCCCGCTACTTACAAAGGGCGGGTGATTGCTCCGGTCATGAGCGCCGAGGGTGCCGATTGGCTGGTAAGGGCTGATCGTGAACCATTTGAACAACCTGATAAGGTAGTAGATGCCCTGAAATTTCGAAAAGGCATGATGGTCGCCGATATCGGAGCCGGCGTTGGCTATTTCAGTTTAAGGATCGCGAGACGCATCGGCCCTACCGGTAGGGTGCTGGCCGTGGACCTCCAACCAGAGATGCTATACCTACTCCGACAGACTCAGGAGCGGGATGGCGTGACCAATGTGGACCCCATCCTCGGCACACCAACCGATCCCCATTTGCCCCAGGACATGATCGATCTCGCCCTGCTGGTTGATGTTTATCATGAATGTCGGTACCCTGAACAAATGATGGCTCAGATTCGGAAGGCATTGAAAGACAATGGGCGACTGGTATTGGTGGAGTACCGCGGCGAGGACCCGGAGGTTCCGATCCGGCCGGAACACAAGATGACCGTCAAACAAGTTCTGGCAGAAATAGAACCCATGGGATTTCAACTGAAGGAACAGCTGGAGTTTCTTCCCTGGCAACACATTTTCGTGTTCCAGAAGGCCGACCTAAAACCGGCAAGCCCGTAGGAATCCATGTTATTGACTCAGGAGGCGAGCAAACGAAATCTATGCCTAATCCCTGGCACGATGTCTCTTATGGCGAGGAAGCCCCTTTGCTGGTCACGGCGATCATCGAGATCCCCAAAGGCTCGAAAAACAAATACGAACTCGATAAAGGTAGCGGGTTCCTCAAGGTTGACCGAGTCCTTTTCAGCTCCGTTCACTATCCTGCCAATTATGGATTTATTCCGCAAACCTACTGTGATGATCAGGACCCGCTCGACATCCTGGTCCTCGGTCAAGAGGCCGTTTATCCGCTCACCCTGATGCGGGCCAAACCCATTGGCGTGATGCAAATGATCGATATGGACGAAGAGGATGACAAAATCATCGCAGTCCATGCCGATGATCCGGAATTCGCCGACTACTCCGATGTGAGCGAACTGCCCAAACACAAGATGAAAGAGCTTCAGCGTTTTTTTGAAGACTACAAGATGCTGGAGCACAAGGCGGTTCGTGTGGAGCGATTCCTGGGAAGAGAGCCGGCCCACCACATCATCCTCCAGGCCATTTCGCTGTACAAGAAATCCTATCTTCACAAGAAGCCCGTGACAAAAAAGGTAATACGAAAGAGCAGACGCGTCCACTGAGTTGCTTGAGTCAAACCGGTTTCTACCGGCGCCACCCGCTGAGAAACGAGCGAGGGAAGCACCTTTCGTTCAAAAAGGAGAGCACTAGATGTTGAGAGTCAGCACCATCATTGGCGGCCTGCTGCTGGCCACACTCGCCTTCACCCAAACAGCGGCTGAAAAAGTGACCGAAATTGAAGGACTCCCACCCGTGCCTCACTACAAGGTCCACAAGACAAAAGAGAAAATAGTGATTGATGGCAGGCTCAGCGAAGAGCCTTGGTCGAAGGCTGAGCCCATTACTCTCATGTTTCCATGGGACGAGCAAAAGGGCGAAAAACAGAAGACGACAGTTCGCCTGCTTTATGATGCAACGAATCTCTATGTGGGCTATGAGGTGGAGGACACCGATGTGACAGCCGCGTTCAAAAATCGGGACGATCCGACATTCATGGAAGATTGTGTGGAAATTTTTATCAAGCCGAGCAAAACTTCAAACGATTATTTCGGACTCGAAATGAACGCCCGCGGAACCCTCTTCGACTATTTTTATCCTTTTCCCAAAGAGCTCCATAAGAGTTACGACCTCGAAGGTGTCCAGGTGAAAACCATGATTCACGGCACCTTGAACAACTCACATGATCAGGATCAAGGCTGGACATTGGAACTGGCCATCCCGTTCAAGAATTTTGCCCCTTACTCCAAGCATACACCTCCCAAACGCCGCGACACATGGCAAGTCCAGATCAATCGCTGGGATGGCACCGAAGAGTCGAAGGTCAGACGGCTCAGCATGTGGTGTCATTCAGGGTTGAAAAACCCTCATCCGCATAATCCTGAGCGATTTGGGATCATTCAATTCTAAACAGAAGCTCCAATCTGCAGCCGGGACCGCTGATCCCGTCATCTTGGGTCTGGGCCGTCAACAACCTCGACTACAACGATTAGGTTGTTGGAGGGCAGAGCTCCGCGATGCCGTACGGCGAATGCCGTTTAAGGATTTTGGTGGCCAGACCACTGGTCCCGGCATGCTCGGCCGAGGTCAACGACCCCGGCTACAACAAGCAAAAAACAAAGAAGAAGAAACGCTGCTTTTTTGGAGTGCGGGAGCTTGCTCCCGCTTTCACGGGTGCCAGCTTGCTGGCACCCAACTGCGCTGACAAGGCACTCGGCCCCGCATCCGAATCGCATCCTTTCTCCTAGCGTATGGTCACCCCCAACTGCCAAAACAGAAAACTGAGCTCGTCGGCCAGCTCATCAATCTTTTTTCCCACAGGCGTTGCGCCGCGCGAATGTCCCGCTTTGGTATCGTACCGGAGCAGGACAGGACGATCACTGCCCGAGGATGCCTGCAAGAGCGCGGTCATTTTGCGGGCATGCAGGGGGGCTACACGGGTATCCCTATCCCCCGTGATGAAGAGCACCGCGGGATATTTCGTTCCTGTTTGCACATGTTGATAGGGCGAATAGGCGAAAAGAACCTTGAATTGCTTTGGGTCTTCGGCAGACCCATACTCGGGGATCCAGAATCTGGCCACCAGAAACTGGTGATAACGAATCATGTCCAGCAACGGATAACTGCAAACCACCGCTCCAAATAGTTCCGGCCGCTGCGTTAGGGCGGCTCCCACCAGCAGCCCTCCATTACTGCCTCCGGCAATGGCCAATTTGGAAGGACTCGTGTATTTTTCGTGAATCAGCCATTCAGAGGCTGAGATGAAATCGTCAAAGACATTCTGCTTCCTCTCCTGCATGCCGGCCCGATGCCAGGTCTCTCCAAACTCTCCCCCGCCCCGAAGATTAGCCACGGCAAAAACTCCTCCCTGCTCCACCCAATAAACCGCCAAGGCTGAAAAGCTGGGCGTCTGGCTCTGCAAAAACCCGCCGTATCCAGTCAAAAACGCCGGATTCCTTCCATCTTTCTTCAGCCCCTTCGAGTGGACGAGGAACATGGGTATGGGCGTCTGGTCTTTAGAGAGGTACCAGACTTGCCGGGCCTCGAATTGATTTGCATCGAAGGGAATTTTGGTTTCAGCCCATATCGTCTGGTCGCCCGTATTAACATCATAGCGGTAAATCGTTCCTGGGATGAGAAAGGAGCTATACGAGATGAAGGATTCCGGACTCTGCCACCGCCCGGAGATGGCTCCGACACTGCCCAGAGCCGGAAATGGAATTTCTCTAAGAAAGCGGCCTTCTTCGCTGAACATTTTTACCGTCGATCGAACGTCTTTGAGGAAATTGACGAAGAGCCGGCCACTCGAGGCTGAAAATCCTGAAATGGTGGAATCACTCTCGGGGACAACCTCCTGCCATTTCTCGCGGGCTGGATTTTTTAAATCTACTTTGAAAATCCGTCCGTTGGGAGCCTTCCAGTTAGTATTCAAATAGACCACGTCCAAGGCGACATCCGGCAGGAATCGTGCTTCGAGATCGTTCACGATCGTGGCCCATTCATTTCCTGCCCGCAAGTCACAAGCATAGATCTCGGTTTTCTGACCCGCCGAACCATGGTAGACGGTGGCCAGCAAATAACGCCCGTCTTCAGACAGGGAAAGTCCGATGATAGTCTCAGGCCCAAACCCTTTTCCGAAGAGCTCCACGTCCGTTTCATTGGATTTGCCTAGAGAATGGACATTGACGCGCGGTCCTTCCGTTCCAAATCGGGAATAATAAAGTTCGTGGTTATCAGGATGGAGGGAGACGCCGCTATAGCGAGCGCGAGGCAACACGTCCTGCAACTCCTGGCGGGTGGCAACCCGTATCAGGTGGATTTCAATTTCGTCCGCTCCCCCACGCCGTATCCCATACGCTGCCAGACTGCCATCCCCAGAAACATCCAGAAGATCAATACTGGTGGTGTGATCAGCGCTTAACGGATGAGGATCCAGGAGAACCTCATCCGGGCCATTCAGTCCTTTTCTTACGTAGACAATGGAGAGATCTAGGTCCGCCTTGCGTTTTGAGAAAAAATAAAAGCCATTACGCTCTACCGGGACTCCGATGCTATCGGTTCTTAACAACTCTGACAGCCGATGCTTTATGGCATCACGTCCTGGCAACTTTTCTATAAGAGCGCTGGTGTACTTGTTTTGAGCCTCAATCCAGGCTCTGGTCTCAGGACTGTTTTGATCTTCCAGCCAACGATATGAATCAACAATCCCGACCCCATGCAGGTTTTCTTTTACCGGCTCCACTTTGGAAGGCGGATAGTCATTTTCCTTGCTAAACAAGAGCTGGCAAAAGGTGAAGAATAAAAGGAGCAAGGTCCCGTAGACTTTTCTTAATGCGAAACAATGGCCCGGGGTAAAACAGGGGCTTGAACTCAATGTGCCGGCCCTTTGCATGAGAGCTCCGATGATTTTGAAAGACGTTGAATATATTTTAAGGTTTCAGCAAAAGCTTGCCAAAGGTATTTCGAGATTCCAAAGCCCTTAAGGCTGTCTCGGCCTCTTGAAGCGGATAAATGCGGCCGACGATGGGACGGATATTTTCCCCTTTGACCAAGTCCAGCAATTCCTGGGTCAGCAATTTCATTTTGGGGGGCTGCTGTAACAGGGTGCGGAGCCAAAAGCCTGTAATGGATACGGAATTTTTAAAAAGCTTTGCAGGGTGGACGGGCGGGACGTGGCCGCTGGCCAGTCCAAAGACAACAATCCGGGCAAAAGGGGCCGCGGCCTGGATGTCTTTTTCCAGAAAATCCCCACCGATGGATTCGAAAATGACGTTGGCGCCTTGTCTGCGCGTCAGGTCAAGGACGGGTTCAACGAAATCATTCTTTTCATAATTGATGGTGAAGTCTGCTCCAAGGGCCTTAACCTTCTCCAATTTCTCATCACTGCCGGCCGCCGCGATCACCTCAAGCCCGAGCTTCTTGGCGAGTTGAATAGCCGCCGTCCCCACGCCGCCGCCCGCCGCATGAATCAAAATGACTTCTCCGGCCACTGCCTTGGCGGAAACTCTCAGCATGGCGTAAGCCGTGAGGAAGGTGCAGGGAAAGGCTGCCGCCTCTTCAAGGCTGAAACTTGGGGGGACAGGAATGGCAGTTTGCTCCGGGATCACCACATATTGGGCGTAGGCGCCTGAACAAAACCCCATGACCCGCTCACCCTGCCATAAGGGCCGCGCTCCGTCGCCGATCCCCACCACCGTTCCGCTGAATTCAAATCCGACCACCGACGGGAATGAAGGCTTTTCCAGATAAAAGCCCCGGCGGATCATGGTGTCGGCATAGTTCATGCCCGCATACTCGACCTTAACCAGCAATTCCCCATTGTCCGGTTTGGGATCGGGGACGGTTTGATATCTTGGGAACTCATTCTCCTGGTTTAACACGACTGCTTGCATGGGTTGCCCCTTTGACGATCAATTCGAGGCCCAGTTCACTGAGCTCCTCGAATCGAGAGTCCGCCACACAGCGGACTTCAACGAAAGTCGTTAAGGGTAGCCGCGATTGTCGATCTGACTCCGGCAATCGCGGGATTTCGCTTGTAGTTTACCGTTGAAAGGTCACTGACTGAAGGTCTAAAATCAGCCTTAAATCGCGGTTACCAGCTTCGCCTTCCAATTACCCAGCCCTAGAATACAAAATCAGGCTAAAATTCCCTCAAAGAATTTTGGAACTTTATGCTGCAGGGAAACGTTTAGAGTGGCAAGGAGGAGAATCCTATGAAAATCATCGCCCTTTCCGCTCTGGCGGCTGTGCTGTCGACTTTCGTGACGTTGCCCCCAGAAGCCCAGCAGAAGAAAGATCCCTGGTTGCATGTGGAAGTCAAGGAGAGCAAGGACGACCCCGAAATCGTCAAACTAAACCTCCCTTTTTCCATGGTCGATGTCGCCCTCAAGATCGCCCAGGACAAAAAACTGACAAAGTTCAATGGCGGGAAACTTCCTCTCAATTCGGCCGAACTAAGTGTGCCAGACATCAAGAAATTGTGGACCGAATTTAAAAAGGCAGGAAACGCTGACTTTGTCACCGTGGAAAAGAAGACGGAAAGCGTGAGGATCGCCCGGGATGGCAATTACCTCCTGATCAAAGTATCCGAGCAAAAACAGCAGAAGGTCGACATCCGGGTACCCATCGAGGTGGTGGATGCCCTGCTGTCAGCTCCCGGTGAAGAACTGGACATCAAAGCCGCTCTCGTCGCCATGCAGCAAAAAGGAAGCGGCGAGATCCTGAGTGTAATTGACAAGGACTCCACCGTTCGAATCTGGGTCGATTAGCTCCATCTAAATTAAAATAAGACTATGAGCATCAAATCCGCCTTCAAAGTCATCGGCCTGACCCTGCTTGTCCTGATGGCAGTCGGTATCTTCTATGTGATTGAGTCAGGGTTCGCGATTATCCGCGTGAAAACTCCAGACACGAACCTATGGCTGCCGGTGCCGATTGCCTTCGGAGAGCTGGCGGGGAAAATGGTGACTCTCCCTCTCCAACAGGACCAGCAGCTGAAAGAGCTTTGGAAATATCGCGAAGAGTTTGGCGAAATTCTGCGTCAATTACCCGGCCTGCCCGATGCCAACTTTGTGGAAGTTCAAAACTCCAAAGAGCAGGTGCGGATCTTCAAGCAGGGGGATTCGTTTTGCGTGCAAGTCACAACCCCCGACGAGAAGGTGAATATTCGCCTGCCTGTGGAAACCGTGGCACGCCTGGCGGAAACTTTCGATGATCCGGCTCCGGACCTCGGAGATTTCATTGCCTCGTTGAAAGGGGGTTCGGCCGGAGATCTCGTTTACGTCAAGACCAACAACGAAGAGGTGCGAATTTCCATCTGGTAGCCACGTATTTTTTGTAGCCGGGATCGCTGACCCCGGCCAAGAATTCCGCGTCCCGCAGTCCCGTCTGCAGGCTGGAGTTTCAAGTTGATGCCAGCAAGCTGGCATCCTCAGCCGCGTGGGAACCTATGCACCGTGAGGCACTGTCTTTTTTTGACCTCAGCGTGATGTGCCAAAGCAATACAATGAACTTCGCGTCCGCACGTAGATTCGTCCGTTGCTGAGGGCGGGTGTCGCGTGGACTTCCTCACCGAGGTCATTCACGGCCAGTACTTCCCACTGTGGCCCGGCGTTCAGTACTGTCACCTTGCCCTCTTCGCTCACCAGAAACACCTTGCCGTCGGCAGCAACGGGTGACGCATAGTAATCACCAAGAGCCTCCCGGCTGCGGCCTTCCTTGAGCAGTTCACCCGTTTCCGGATTGAGTGACGTGATGATGCCTCCGCTGCGGAGTATGTAGTACACGTTCTGGTACACCAGCGGCGCCGGGATGTACGGCAGGTTTTTCAAAAAGCGCCACCGAACGGCGCCCGCTTCCAACGGGCCTTCTGCTTTGTCTGGGCGTAAGGCGATTGCCCCATATTCCCCCGTTCCCAAAGCCCGTGCCGCATTCCACTCCTGTTCATCGATCAACTTATCGCCGTTGGTGTCGAGCCAGCCGAAGTGTTCTCCGAGATCCGGATCTCCCTGAAACTCCTGCCAAGAAAGGCGCCCGTCCGAGTCTTTGTCATATTTCGCCAGCACCGTTCCAAAGGCTGGAAGGTACGGCTCGTTGGACCCCTGCGTTGCCACCAGAATCGTATCGCCGTGGACCACCGGAGTCCCCTGGCTGCCCATCGAGGCGAGGGGTTTCCACCACCGTTGCTCCCCGGTTGCGAGGGAGTAAGAATCTAGTCTCGTCGTGCCCAAAACAACCAACTCCGCTGAGCCCTGCCCCGGCCGAAAAATCATGGGCGTAGCCCATCCAATTGTCATCCCCGCGCGCTCTGTTTTCCATCGCATCCGTCCGGTGGCGCGGTCCACTGCGATCAGGAATGAGCCTGTCTGTTGATCGCAAACCAGCACCACCAGATCTCCGGCTACCACCGGGGACGACGCCATCCCATAGAAGTTATGAAACGGCCCCAAGGGGTAACGCCAGCGTTCTTTCCCTTCAAGCGTATAGGACACCAATCCGACATCCGGAAAGAATACGAACACGCCGCTCTCGTCGGCAGCGGGAGTGGGAGACGCCGGATCATTGGCTTTGAACGTCTTGGCTGTCCGTTCGCGCCTGATCTCCCGCTCCCACAACTCCCGGCCGGTGTTCGCGTCCCAGCAAATCGTCAGCAGCCGGTCCCCTGCACTGGCAGTGAGGAACAAACGGCTGCCAAACAGAATGGGAGAAGACTGCCCGTAGGGAACAGAAGCTTTCCAGATGACGTTCTTCGACGCCGAGAACTCCGCAGGGTAGCCTGCTGCCGAATCAACACCCGAGCCGTTTGGTCCACGAAAGCGTGTCCACTGCCCGTCAGCGCGCGCCGTCAGCACGAACGATAGAAGACCCAAAATCCA
>JAXLQK010000086.1:0-18841 GCA_046331665.1 Terriglobia bacterium
GCACCAGCCCGGTCCCCAGTTTCATGACGGGTTGTTCAGTGCCGACGAGAACGCGATTGTGGACTTTAAATACGCCTGCAATAATCGGTTGACCTGGTGGTTTGACCACCATCACAGCGCCTTCCTGACTCCCGAAGACGAGCGTCATTTTCGCGCCGACGGAAGCGGGAAGAAGTTTTACGATCCGTCCTACAAGTCCTGTACAAAGTTGGTCTCCACCGTGACGGCGGAACGATTCAGGTTTGCAGCGGATCATCTGGCGGATCTTGTGTACTGGGCAGACATTATCGACGGTGCGCTCTATCGAGATGCCAAGACGGCCGTTGACATCGAAGAGCCCGCTCAAAAATTGGCGGCGGTCATCGAGGCTTCGCACGAGCCGGAATTCATCCATCGCCTCATCCGCCAGCTGGCGTCTCATCCGCTATCCCAAGTGGCTACGCAAGGAGCTGTCCTCGACCGTTATAAACCCTTGCAGGAACGCCACCAAAGAAACATCCGCCTGATCAGCGAGAATTCCCGCTGCGCTGATGGCGTCATGTATTTTGACCTCACGGGGTTTCCGCTGGAAGGGTACAACAAATTTATCCCCTATTACCTTCACCCAGAAATTAACTACACCGTCAGCCTGCTGCGAAGCTCAAGACGGGTCAAGGTCAGTGTCGGATGGAATCCCTGGAGCACGTCGGAGAGAAAACACAATCTTGCCCAGCTGTGCGAGCGGTACGGAGGGGGGGGGCACCCCGTGGTCGCTGCCATTTCCTTCGATCCAAAGGCGGAAGATGAAGCGCGCCGTGCGGCTATTGAAATCGTTGCTGAACTGAAACGGTGACCTTTCGCATTTTTCTCTCCTGGCTTCCAGCCTGGCAGCGACAGGCATCCCTGCCTCTTGTTTGGTCAGGTCCGAACCTGACTTTGGGACTTAGACGTTGCAATAATCCTTCCTCGATTTCATAATGCCCTTCATGAGTCGGTATCTTTATCAACCCATCGATCCCACCGGCATTCGAACCCGCCCCATCCGTGGTAGAACGACCAAGGTTTCCACGTCGCAATTTGGCCAGGCTTACCAAAAGGGGAGTGGAATCCCGGGTCTGGTGAATTCACTGCCTGAAATTCTGGCAGGCAGTGCCTTTCGGAAAATTGTCGATGCCATTCTTTTTGCCAAGGCCAACCGGCGAGTCATCGTGTGGGGGTTGGGGGCTCACGTCATCAAGTGCGGGCTGAATCCAATCCTGATCGACCTGATGCGGCGCGGATTTGTTTCTGCTATTGCGCTCAATGGCGCGGGAGCCATTCATGACCTCGAAATTGCCATGACGGGAGCTACTTCGGAAGAGGTCGAGAAAGAGCTGGTGGATGGGCAATTTGGAATGGCTCACGAAACTCCGCTGGAACTCAATGAGGCGATCCGTCTCGGCAGTGCGAAAAACCTGGGCATGGGGGAATCAATCGGATGTTACCTGTTTGACCATCCCGATCATTTCCCGCATCGGGAATTCAGCCTTTTGTCGAGCGCTTACGAACGTCGAATTCCAGTTTCGGTTCACGTCGCGATCGGAACCGATACCATTCACAATCATCCTTCTACCAATGGAGCCGAATTGGGGAAAACCAGTCTCCAGGATTTTCGCTTGTTCACTGCCGTCGTGCGTGATCTGCACGATGGCGGTGTCTATCTCAATTGCGGGTCGGCGGTCATCCTTCCCGAAGTGTTCCTGAAGGCCGTAAGCCTGGTGCGGAACCTGGGCCAGCCACTGGAAAACTTCACGACCGTAAATCTGGATTTCATCCAGCAGTACCGGGCCCAGCAAAACGTCCTCATCCGGCCAACCCAGCTCACGGGGCAGGGAATCTCGCTGATTGGTCATCATGAACTCCTTCTGCCTTTGTTGACGGCAGTCCTCATCGAAACCGAAAAGTGAATGAACGCTCCGTCTGACCTTCCTCCACTTCGTGAGTCGACCGATCTGCCGGCGGAGGTTCTGCCTTCTCCCTTCAAGCCATTTCCTGTCTGGTCGGGCCTCGATGTCATGTTTCTGATCTTCTTCACGTGCTTTTCGGCGATCGTTCTGGTCACTTTGGGTAGGTCGATCAGCCATTTTCTGCAGATCAAGTTTTCTTGGGCGCGGGTACTGCTTCATTCTGACAATGAGGGGATGTACCTGATTCTCCATCAGGCCATCCTGGACGGAGTGATCCTGCTCTTCATCTATTTCACCATTACCCTCAAATACAACGCCCCCTTTTTGGCGTCCATCAAATGGAAACCCAGACAACCACTTCCCATTGGAATTTACTTTCCATTCGGAATTGGCTTGGCCTTGGCGGTGATGGGACTTTCGATGCTGTTCCCCCCGCCCCAGGACTTGCCTATTGAAAAACTGCTGAAGCAGCCTTATGCAGCCGTCTTGTTTGCCTCCCTCGGAATGGTTGTGGCCCCCTTTGTTGAGGAAGTTGTATTTCGCGGATTCATCTTTCCTGTCGTGGAGGGATGGTTCGGTTCTTTGGGAGCGGTTCTGGCCACCGCCGTCCTCTTCGCGGGCGTCCATGTTACCCAACTCTGGGGAAGTTGGCCGGCGATTGCTTTGATTCTCCTCGTTGGTCTGACCTTGTCCGCCGTGCGGGCCAGGACCGACTCGTTGTTGCCGAGTTTTGTAATTCATTTCTCGTATAACACGACCATTTGTCTCCTCTACCTCATTGGTGTCGTTGTCGGCGGCTATCCAGCGTGACTGGAAAAGGGTTATGGGCAAGGTTATCGGTTTCGTCGAAATTGATATCTTTAGATCGCTATGTGGTCCCAATTGACGAAGTGTCAAACGGTCAATCATATCAGTTTGTCGGAAATAGCTTCGGTATCGATTGTGGTCCCTTCTTCAACTTCTTTCATTTCAAATGATCCCAGGTTTCTGAATAACTTCGATCCCTGATTCGTCGCTCCTCAACCTTCAGGTCCCAAACCATTGTCAGTTAGAGAGCCCGCATCTCACTTGTGGGTAAACCCACAACCTTCCCACTTCTGAAAACAGTCAAGGGTAGTAGCAATAACTGATATATTAGTTTTTAAAATGGTTCTCCCATGGCAGTTCTTAAAGAAGTTGATTGGCCCGCCGATCGCTAAGTTGCTCATCTTCCATGGAGGACATGTTTCGGCTATTTCCCTGTGTTTTTGAAGGCTGAGAGCGTTATTTTTCCCCTAGAGTTTTGGATCTTCTTATCCAGGAGAAATCCTTCTGTGGAATTCGCACGTGAGATGAATCAATCAATATGTTCCCGAAAAAAGGGTTTGAATCTCGATCGCTGTGTTGCTGCCGTGTTGATTCTTCTCGTTTGGAATACTTCCACCCATGCAGCCGTGGGGTCTTGGACAGGCGATGGTCCCAATCTGGGATCGATTACATGTTTGGTCTTTGACCCTGGCGTGCCCACGATTCTCTATGCTGGAACCCAAGGTGGGGGAGTGCAAAAGAGCACAAATCGGGGTGGGACGTGGAGTCCGATCAACAATGGCTTAACGGTTTCAAATATTGACATTTTGGTAATTGACCCAAGTGATTCGCAACGACTCTACGCCTGCGCAGGTACAAAACTCTTCAAAAGCACTAATGCAGGAGGCTCTTGGGTGCCCATTGGCTCAGGTCTTCCGGATTTTCTAATTAATGCCATCGCCGTTGATCCATATGATGGCAATATCCTGTATATCAGTGTCGGGAATAATTGGAATGGTGGGCTCTTTAAGAGCATGAATGGCGGGGAAAGTTGGATACGGACAACTTTCTCCCCATATTCCGTCTCTTCAGTTTTGATTCCACTCGGTCAACCTGTCACTGTCTTTGCTGGGGGTGGGGGAGGAGTATTCAAAAGTATGGGCGAGGGCGAAGATTGGAAATCTTCCAGCTACGGGATGTCTCAGTCGACCGTGTTCGGGCTAGTTGCAGATCCGAAAATTTCTCAGACAATCTATGCATTGGCGTGGGAAATTGGACCGAATTTGAAAGTCTTTAAGAGCACCGACAGAGGAAGGCGCTGGCAGCCAATTATCGGAGGGGTATCCGATTTTGCAATAAGTCCTACCAATCCAGACATCATGTATGCAGGGTGGGCCAATTCAGTATTCCGTAGTCTCAATGGAGGGCAGACTTGGACTGCGATCAATCCTGACACTCCTAATCAGCTTTCGTTTCTTGTGGCTGACCCACAAGATCCGTTTACGGTCTATGCAGGAACTTACAGCGGTGCGGTGATCAAGAATACTTCTGTGCCCGGAACCAGCGCGTCGATTGAAGTTACTTCCCCGAATAAAGGCGAACAGTGGCAAGTGGGCTCAACCCAAACCATTTCATGGAATTCAACAGGGGTTTCAGGATCTGTCAAGATCGAGTTAGTCATCGACGGCTATACAAGTGCAATCATCTCTCCGTCCGCTCCTAATAGCGGCAGTTACCTGTGGACGATTCCCGACAAAGTATCCAACCAATGTCGAGTTCGTATTACCGGAGTTGCAGGAGGAGTCACGGATTCGAACGATATGGATTTTTCAATCTACATTCCGGACAATCCTCCCGCTATTACTTTTGTTGAACCATCAAATGGAGCAACCATCAGCGGGACCGCCCTCGTTCGAACGAATCAATCGGATGACAAAGGAATTCGGCTCATTGAGCTTTTTCTCGATGGCACCAAGATTTATTATTGGTACGGACAAGATTATGACATCCCATTGGATACAATCCCCCTTCCGAACGGCACTCATTCATTGGTTGCACGCGCTTATGATTCTATCGACCAAACCAAGGATGCTTCAATTTCTGTCATCGTGAACAATCCCGACGGCGGCCCTCTAAATACATGGATTTTACCTTCTAGCGCTCGAATCGGCGGGGCTTATGGCACGTTTTGGACCACGGATCTCACCCTTGCCAATTCTGGGGATGTAACAGCAGCGGTGGCATTGAAATTTCTCGGGAATAATGAGGATGGGACCGGAGGGCCCGAAAAAAGTATCACGATACTTCCTGGTCGGTCATTGTTCTTGCCGGATTTCCTCCAGACAGTTTTCGGGTTGTCCAGTGGATTTGGAGCCGTCAGGATCTCCTCTTCTACACCAGATCTAAAGGTGTTGTCGCAGACCTCCACGCCAGCGGAGCAGGGAACGTTCGGGCAGAGTGTCCCTGCCGCTGGAGCCAGTGATTGGATCACGCAGAAGACACCACGCTATCTCATTGGAGTACGAGAGGACAGTTCCTTTCGGACTAATCTTATTTTGGCCAATGCAACGGCGACCTCTGTGCCGGTGCAAGTGGAATTTATTCCGGACACAGGCTTATCGGATTGGTTGATGAAGACTTATACTCTTCCCCCGCTCGGCATGATACAAATCAGCCATGTGCTGCGAGATATGGGATACAGCTCTGAGATCCGCGACGGACAGATGTTCTTGATCACAACCGATCCCAAGGGTGCTGTGGCTTGTTATGCCTCGGTCATCGACAATATCTCTGGGGACCCACGGACACTACTACCACTAGGTGGGTTAACCTCTCTCATGCCCTCGAGTGCCCGAGCAGTTGGAGCGAATGGCACATTTTGGACTACGGACCTAACCATTTCAAATACTGACAACAGCGCTACAAATATTGCACTTAAGTTTCTAGAGCACGATCAGGTTTCACAATTATCTCCTGAGGCATTATTTCCCCTTGGCCCAGGTCAAACGGTGACGCTTGTGGATGTCCTTGACTCGGTTTTTGGATTGGATTCGAATTATGGAGCAATCTCAATCAAGTCTTTCGAGCCCGGCGTAATTGTTATGGGTCAAACTTCTACACCAGGCTCCCATGGTACATATGGACAAAGTGTACCGGCAGTTACCGCCAGTGATCTGATTACGCCTTCGTCTCCTCGCTCGATACTGGGCGTTTCAGAAAACCCCTCTTTTCGCTCTAATCTTGTACTTTCGAATTCAGGAGACACCAGCGTGGATGTGAGTGTAACTTTGATCTCTGAGGAAGGTCAGAACTTGGGTTCAAAACGGTATACTCTACCGCCTTTTGGAATGACACAGGTCACCCGTGTTATACGTGACCTGGGAGTGAATCAAGCCATTTCCGGATGCCGCCTCCTCCTTTCCACATCCACTCCCAACGGCGCCTTCGCGGCCTATGTCGCTTTGATTGACAATCTAAGTGGCGATCCCAGAACACTGTTACCTCGTTAACTGACGCGGGTTTCAGAATCTGAACGCCGCGCGCATAGCGATTCCTTGAATTCTATCTTGATTCGCGTAACTCATCCGTTTGCGCTAGAGTAGAACGAAGTGTCTTGGCGACGGGTCTCCGGCCAAGACTGTGAATCTTGACGAAACCGATGATTTCTACCATTCCCAGGTCCGAAAATATTTTCCGTGTGGCGCAATTTACTCCCAAAGGAGATCAGGTTCAGGCCATTGAACAGTTGGTTAAAGGACTGGAGAGCGGGGAAAAACACCAGGTCCTGCTGGGCGTTACCGGCTCGGGAAAAACCTACACCATGGCCAAGGTGATTGAAGCGATCAATCGGCCCACCTTGGTCCTGGCCCATAATAAGACACTGGCCGCCCAGCTTTGTCAGGAGTTCCGCTCCTTCTTTCCTGGTAACGCCGTTGAATACTTTGTGAGCTACTATGATTATTATCAACCGGAAGCCTACATCGCCTCCACAGACACTTATATCGAGAAAGAAGCCACCATCAACGAGGAAATCGACAAGATGCGCATGTCGGCTACCCGGACCCTTTTTGAGCGGCGCGACTGCATCATTGTGGCCAGCGTGAGTTGTATCTATGGCATCGGCTCGCCGGAAGCCTATTACGGGATGCTGCTTTTCCTGGAGAAGGGACAGAGGATCAAGCGGGAAGAGATCATCAAGAAACTTGTTGAGATCCAGTATGAACGGGATGACGCGGATTTTCGACGCGGAACCTTTCGGGTGCGTGGGGATTATGTCGAAGTGTTTCCTGCCTATGATGACTTCGCTTACCGGGTGGAATTATTTGGAGAAGAAGTGGAAGGGCTTCACCAAATTGATCCTCTCTACGGGAGTGTCAAATTTTCCTTCGAGCGACTGCCGATTTATCCCAAATCACACTATGTGACACCGCGCAGTACATTGCTTAAAGCCGTCAAAAGCATCAAGGAGGAATTGGAAGTCTGGCGCCCTCAGCTGGAAGCGCAGGGGAAACTGATGGAGGCCCAGCGCCTGCATCAACGCACGCTCTTTGATATTGAGATGATCAAGGAGATCGGCTTCTGCCACGGGATTGAAAATTACTCCCGCCACCTGTCCGGACGCCAGGCCGGTGAGCCGCCGCCCACGTTGCTGGATTATCTTCCCAAAGACCATCTCATGATCATCGATGAAAGCCATCAAACGATTCCGCAGGTTCGGGGCATGTATACGGGAGACCGTTCGCGGAAAGAGAATTTGGTGAATTATGGTTTTCGGTTGCCTTCGGCGTTAGACAACCGTCCTTTGAAATTTGAGGAATTCGAAGCCCGGGTGAACCAGGTGGTCTACGTGTCAGCAACTCCCGGTCCTTACGAACTGGCGAGATCAGAGGGAGTGGTGGTGGAGCAAATTATCCGCCCAACCGGACTGGTAGATCCGGAAGTGGAAGTTCGTCCCGTAAGGGGGCAGATTGATGACTTGCTCCATGAAATTCGGATTCGCGAGAAACGGAAGGAACGCGTTCTGGTAACCACGCTCACCAAGCGAATGGCCGAAGATCTGGCGGAGTATTACCGTGAGGTCGGCGTGCGCTGCCGGTACATGCATTCTGAAATTGAAACCTTGGAACGGATCAAGATTCTTCACGGTTTGAGGCGGGGGGAATTCGATGTTTTGATCGGGATCAATCTGTTGCGCGAAGGGCTGGATCTGCCGGAGGTTTCATTGGTCGCCATTTTGGATGCCGACAAGGAGGGATTTCTGCGTTCCCGGGATTCCTTGATACAAACCATTGGCCGTGCCGCGCGTCATATCAACGGTCGTGCCATTCTCTACGCCGACGTCAACACAGAGTCCATGATTAATGCGATGGGAGAAACCAGCCGGCGACGTGAGAAACAAGTCCGCTATAACCAGGAAAACGGAATTACTCCGGAATCGATCGTCAAGCCCATTGACACGAGCCTGGTTGCGATGACGGAAGCCGACTACGTTGATCTTCCGCCAGTAGAAGAGGAGCTGGACTTCAACTCTCCCCAGGAGCTCGAAGCCCATATCCTCAAACTGCAAAAAGAAATGCGCGAAGTGGCCAAAAATTTCGAATTTGAAAAGGCCGCCAGATTGCGCGATAAAATCAAATTACTGAAACAGAAAGAAATGGAATTTTCCGAGAATTCTCCGGGGCCGAGCCTTTGAGAGAATTTAGGAGAGCACCTGGAGGTTCCCGGTTCTTTGGGGTCTCCCAAAAATCCCCTGGTAAGGGTTATGTTGCCATACCAATCTTTCTGGGAGGAGCCATGCGAAACATCAGATTCTTAATGCTATGGATCGTGGCCTCCAATCTTTTGTTGTGTGCCGACGATCACAAGCCCGCAGTCAGTAATGAGGAAAGGCTGGCGCAGGTTGATCAGTTGACGAAGAAGGCTGATTCGCTGATGGCCCGCAAGTTTTATGAGGAAGCCATTCATACGTACCAAGAGGCGGTTGCCCTCAATCCACGCGATCCTTTGATGCGTAATAAGCTTGGCATCGCCTATCAACTCCTGCCGGATCTCCAGAGCGCCAAAATGGAATACGAGAAGGCCAGAAAACTGAATCCTTCGTCTTACGAAGCCTGGAATAATTTGGGGACGGTTTATTACAGCCTCAAGCGCTACCCGAAGGCCGTCAAGTATTATAAGAAGGCACTGATTATCAATTCCGCATCGGCGACCGCATACCAAAATCTGGGCACCGCTTACTTTGCACTCGATCGATATGAAGAAGGTTTTAAAGCTTTTCAGGAAGCGTTCCGCCTGGATCCGACCATCCTTGATAAACTCTCAAGTTCGGGCACTGTCATTCGAACAGCAGAGGTAAATCAGGCGATCCAGAATTATTATATCGCCAAGCTCTACGCGCAACAGGGGCAGACGGAAAAAGCCTTGAGTTACTTGCTCAAGGCGATTGAGAACGGTTTTAATGATTACGACAAGATCACCGGAGACCCAGACTTTAAAAGCCTGACAAACGATGAGCGCTTGACCCGTCTGATATCTGCCAAGCCAGCTGCGAACTGAGCCCTATCGGAAATTGAAAAAGGGAGAAATCAGATTGGAGAATTGATCCAACTGCTCCCAGGTTTTATCCGGGTCGGCTGATTCCAAAGTCTCTTTCTCACCTCAAGGTCCCTTTCCAAGTCCTTTTCTTCTCATCTGTTAGGATAAGCCTGCCGAAAAGAAAAGCGAAGTGTTGGTGTGGCATTGTCGTGCTTCCGGATTTGTTCTCACCAGACTTTTTCGAGATCGTACAAAACCTTTCCATGAACCCATCCCGGCGGGGCAGAAAATCGATCCTATGCTAGAGACACTAGATCTAAATCTTTCCATGGGCAAAGAGGAGTATCGGGAAAGATTAGTTTCGTTGCGGGAGCAGTTGCGTGACCTGCAACAATTGGTTCGTGAAGCGAAACTCTCCGTAGTGGTACTTTTCGAGGGCTGGGATGCCTCCGGGAAAGGGGATTCAATTGGAAACCTGGTTTATCCTCTGGATCCCCGCGGCTTCAAGGTCTACTCCGGGAAAGAGCCCAATGAAGAAGAACGACTCCGACCCTTCCTATGGCGCTATTGGTGTCATTTACCCGGGAAGGGGAATTTGCTCTTTCTTGACCGATCGTGGTACCGCCTGCTTCTGGAGGATCGGGTCGACGGAGTTGTGGGCCGCAAAAGGGCCCAGTCCATAGGCTACGAGATTCGTGAATTCGAGCGCCAATTGACGGAAGATAACGTCATCCTCATCAAATTTTGGCTGCACATTTCCAAAAAAGAACAGCGGTGTCGGCGGAAGGACATCCAGGAAAATCAATATGAGCAATGGCGTCTCACTCAGCCAGATTGGAAGAAACGCCGGCGGTACAAGAAATATGCGGAAGCCGCCGAGGAGATGCTGGTGGCTACGAGTACCGCGGATGCTCCCTGGACGCTGATTGAGGCCAATGATCACCGCTTCCGTCGTATCAAGGTGATGACCACGGTGGTAAACCGTCTCCAGCGCTCCCTCGCGGAGCACGGGTTTGAGTCTCCGAACCGGAGTGCGACGAAGGGGGTTCAATATCCCCTTGCGGAAACCCTGGAGGAAGATTTCCCCGGGCTCTCCTTCCATGTTTCTCCCACGAGCAACTCGACGGTACTCGACCGGATTGATTTGAACAAGCGCCTTACTCGCGAGGCCTACGAGAAGCAGATTGGCACACTGCAGAACCGTCTCCGGGAGCTTGAGTTGGAGTGCTACCGTCAACGAGTGGCGGCCGTGGTTGTCTATGAAGGATGGGATGCCGCGGGGAAGGGAGGAAATATCAAGCGCCTTACCCAGGAATTGGACCCGCGAGGCTATGAAGTCATTCCCATTGCCGCGCCGGATGCCACGGAAATCGCGCATCACTACCTCTGGCGTTTTTGGCGGCAATTACCCAAAGCCGGCCATATTTCCATCTTTGATCGAAGTTGGTACGGGCGGGTCTTGGTCGAACGGGTCGAAGGTTTTGCCACGGAGAGAGAATGGCGGCGGGCCTATCAGGAGATCAATGTGTTCGAACACCATATGGTGTCTTCAGGCGCGGTAATCGTTAAGTTCTGGATGCAGATCAGTCCTGAAGAACAGTTAAGGCGGTTCCTGGAACGGGAAACCACGCCGCACAAGATGTATAAGATTACTCGGGAGGATTGGCGCAACCGCGCACGTTGGAACGAGTATCGGCTTGCGGTGGGAGAAATGGTGGAAAGAACCAGTACGGTTTATGCTCCCTGGACGCTCGTTGAGGCCGAGGACAAACTTTGGGCGCGCGTAAAGACACTCTCCACTTTGGTTGGAGCCCTCGAGAAAAAGCTCGCCTGTTAGAGGAAACGTTCCTTTGAGCCGGGGATTCTGAAGAAGCACCCCGGTGACGGCTCCTTCAAACCTCAGTAAACCCCTGTCCCTTATTCCAGCAGAGAAAGATCGAGGTCAATATTCTCTTCGCGTTCGATCTCGGCAAAGCGTGCTCGCAAGCTGTTAATGTTCAGAGCTACCGGGACAGACAGCTCGGCTTCCATCCGAAAGATCGGCGTGCCGCTGACCGGAGCCACATAGGTCTTGGTTTCCATGGATTCAATATTGATGGAAAGCTCGCTCAAAAGGGCGCTCAAGCGATGGACGACTCCCGGATGATCCAGGCAGGAGGCGGTAAGGCGATAAGGCAACGTCCGGGCAGGCGCCGTCTTGCTCGGAGGTCGTCTGACTCGGACCGAAAGGCCCGTCAGCGTTTCCAATTCGTGCAAAGTGCTTTCAATGGATTGCAATTCTGGCTGGGTTCCGGTTATCAGCACAATCAAGGCGAATTCTCCGCAAAAGACCGCCACCTTGCTGTCTTCAATGTTGCAGCCCCGGCCGACGATAAACTCTGAGATTTTCTCTACCAGTCCAATTTGGTCATGACCCACAGCGGTCAAAATGAGACTTGGTTTTTCCGGCATATCCATCTCCCTCGGATTCGCGAGATTTCCATTTGATTTGTTTCTTTCCCTGGGGTCAAGATACTCAAGCTGGCAATAGCTGACGATCCATGGCGGGTGCGGTGAATCCTGACTCCCTTGCGAATATCTCCGGTGTGTTCTTTAGATTCATCTGGTACACTCGTACTCGGTGAGAGTAGTGAGATCGAGCTCGAACGAGGAGGGACTCCGCATGCGTAGTTTTAACACAATTCTACTCATCTTGGCGCTACTAACTTCATGGGCAGTCGCAACCTGCGAAGCACAGTCCAAAGAAGCCGAGCGGCTGAAAAATTCGGCTACCGTCATGAACGAAATCATGGCCGCGCCGGATAAATCCATTCCGACTGATTTGCTGGTCAAGTGCGCTTGTGTGGCCGTCATTCCCTCGATGAAAAAGGGCGGATTCATTTTCGGAGGTCGCTACGGACGAGGAGCAGTGAGCTGCCGCAAGAAAGGGGGCACCGGTGATTGGGGTCCACCTTCGATGATTGAACTCACGGGAGGGAGTTTTGGGCTCCAAGCGGGTGGCGCCGCGGTGGATGTCGTCTTGTTGATTATGGAACTCAACGGGATTAACAGTCTCATCAAGAATAAATTCACGCTGGGCGGGGATGCCTCTGCTGCCGCGGGTCCTGTGGGACGTTCGAGTTCAGCGGAGACGGACGCGTATATGAAGGCGAAGATCTTGAGTTATTCAAGAAGCCAGGGAATCTTTGCCGGTGTGGAACTCAAAGGGGCGGTCCTGAAACAGGACCGGGACGGCAATCAAAGGCTCTATGGGAAAATTGTCGGGGCCAAAGATTTGCTCTTTGATGCGACCGAGCCCATCCCCAAAGATGCTCAGCCATTTATCCAGACCCTGGAGAAATATTCTCCGGTCCGCAACCGGAGAACAGACTAGATCTGCAACGATTCGTTTCAGTTGGGGTAGTGCACTCCGAGACATGGCCTGGAAATTAAATTCAATTCCAGGCCCTTGCCGTAGCAATTTTCATGAAGAGGCAGACTTTCGCTCGCCGTTGAGGGCTTCCAGCGCCAAAATTAGCGCCTGGGTTCCTTTACCCGCACCACCACACGCCAGGACTGCGTGGTACAGCTGTTTGACCAAAGCAGTCCCCGGCAGTGCCAATTTCATCCGTTCCGCTTCAGCCGTAATGATTCCCATGTCTTTGATAAAATGCTCGACATAAAAGCCCGGTTCCAGATCTCCCTTGAGGACTCGCGGCATCAGATTGAGAAGTGCCCAGGAACTGGCCGCGCCCCCGCTCACGCTCTGGAGCAGTTTTTCGAGATCGAGTCCGGCTCTTCGTGCATACATCAATCCCTCGGAAAGACTCAGCATGATTCCTGTGATTAAAATTTGATTGACCATCTTGGCGTGTTGGCCGGCGCCCGCGGGACCATGATGGAGAATAGTCTTGCCTAGTTTTTCCAGCAAGGGCTTTACCCTTTCGAACGTCGGCAAATCACCACCCACCATAATGGATAGTGTTGCATTTCTGGCGCCGACGTCGCCGCCGGTGACTGGAGCGTCCAGCACTTGCACACCGTGCTGGGCTCCTTCGAGAGCCAGTCGCTGAGCCAGGGCGGGACTGCTTGTGGTCATATCCACGCCCACGGTACCGCTTTTGACAGACGAAAAAATCCCCTTGGGGCCAAGGTACACTTCTTCGAGGTCGCTGGGCAGACCTACCATGGTGAAAATGATTTCGGACTTCTCCGCCACGACCGCAGGGGCATCGGCCCACGTCGCCCCGGCTTGCAGCAGAGTCCCTGCTTTTTCCTTCGTTCGGTTATAAATGGTCAAGGAGTGGCCGGCCGCAAGCAGATGACCTGCCATTGAGCGACCCATCACTCCTGTCCCAATCCACCCGATTCGCATCGTTGCCTCTCCTTCTCCGCCCGGAGGCCAGACTTATGGAGATTAGTCCGGCTTGGCTTTCTTGAATTTTTTGAATGAACTGGATAGCCTTTGCATTCCTGCCGCGACGAGTCCTGCATCGGATCCAATGGCGACGAAGGTGAATCCCCTACCCACCATGGATTCAACCTGCTCCGAATCAGAAACCAGGATCCCGGCAGCTTTACCCTGCTGTTTGCAGGCCGCCACCACTTTCGTCACCGCCTTTAGAAATTCGGGATGGTCCAGACGACGTTCAACCCCCAAGCTGGCACAGAGATCCGTAGGACCTACAAACAACACGTCTGCACCGTCAACGGAGGCAATGGCCTCGACCTGCTCGACGGCCTGGCGCGTTTCAATTTGAAGAACGGTTAGCAATTGATCGTTGGCGGTTGCAAAATAGTGTTCGAAGTCCTTTCCAAATCCGCAGGCCCGATTCAGGCTCGCCACTCCGCGAATTCCCTGAGGTGGGTAGCGCATTGCCCGGACAGCCTGGCGTGCCTCTTCTGCCGTATTAATATAGGGGACCATGACCCCGGAGGGGCCGAGGTCGAGCACCCGCTTGAAACGCGGTGCTTCGTTCCAGGCGATCCGCACAATAGGAGCCGCGGGAGTACAAGCGGCCGCCTGTAGTTGGTGAACCAATTCTGTTTGATCTCCGGAACCGTGCTCCAAATCAATCAAGAGCCAATCAAATCCAGCATTTCCGGCAATCTCGACTGTTAAAGACGATGCAAGATTGAGAAATGTTCCTGACAACACTTGACCATCCAAAGCTTGACGGCGGATGGAAAACATAGGGGCAGTCATCCTTTCTCACAAAATTGCTTGTTCGGCATTTGAAATTCAGCCAAACCAAACGCGGGAACAGCTGAGTGAACCTCCATCAATACCAGAATCAGCCTGCAGGATCAATTTTCTAATTGAAGGAGCTCGCTCCATGCCACTTTCGAAGAGCATTGAAATCTGATGGCTGCGTGCCGGATTTCCCCGCTCTCCAAATTTAGCAGAATCTTTAGGGGGTTCAGTGCGTGGGGGAGTTGTTGGTATCTCTCTTGCGCTTCTCCTTCTTGGGCTCATATAATTCCCAGGTGAAATTTCGACGTTCGAGCGGCATTCTTCTCCATCCCACCTCTCTCCCCGGTCGCTTCGGCATTGGTGATCTGGGACCCGAAGCGTTTCAATTTGTAGATTTCCTGCATGCCACCAAGCAATCCTACTGGCAACTGTTGCCGTTGGGACCCACGGGGTACGGAGATTCTCCCTATCAGACTTTTTCTGCTTTTGCCGGGAATCCGCTGTTGATCAGTCTGGAAAGGCTTTTGAGTAGCGGGCTTCTTTCGCAGTTGGATTTGCAGGACATGCCCGTCTGGTCTTCCTCAAGGGTCGATTTCGGGGCCATTAAATCCTGGAAGCTGCCGCTGCTCGTTAAGGCGTTTGAGATTTTTCGTGTGCACGCCTCGACTTCGCAGAGGGATCTCTTCCATGCATTTTGCGCGAACAACGCCTTTTGGCTGGACGATTTTGCCCTCTTTATGGCCGTCAAGCAGGCTCATGGAGGAAATGGATGGAATGAGTGGGAACCCGCCATTGCCCGGCGGGACGTGACGGCTGTTGAGAGTTGGCGCGAGAAGCTGGCCGGGGAAATTGAGTCCGAAAAATTTTCCCAATTCCTGTTTTTCCATCAATGGCAGGAACTCAAGCAATATGGTCACGATCGTTCGGTGAAAATCATGGGGGATATCCCCATTTTCGTTTCCCGGGATAGTTCCGATGTTTGGGCGCATCCGGAGCTCTTCCACCTGGATCAAGAGGGAAATCCGACGGTGGTGGCCGGCGTACCTCCCGATTACTTCAGCACCACAGGACAACTCTGGGGGAATCCGCTGTACCGCTGGGAAGTCATGGGCGCCACTCATTATCAGTGGTGGCTCGAGCGATTTAGAACTTCGCTGAAATTGTTCGATGTTTTCCGTCTCGATCATTTTCGAGGCTTTGAAGCCTATTGGGAGATTCCTGCCTCTGAAAAGACGGCCGTCAATGGGCGATGGGTGAAAGGTCCGGGGGCGGCCCTTTTCGATGCGATGCGAGGCTCGCTTGGGGAATTACCCATCGTCGCCGAAAACCTGGGTGTCATCACCCCCGAAGTTGTCGAGCTCATGGAGCAATATCATTTCCCGGGAATGGCGGTCTTGCAGTTCGCCTTCAATGGTGCTTCGCCCACTTCGAGCTTCCTGCCGCATAATTATATTCGCAACCAACTGGTCTATACAGGGACCCACGACAATAACACCACCCTTGGATGGTGGACTGACACGGGCGCTGAGGAAACGACGCGATCCCTGGAAGAAATCCGGGAAGAACACGAATTTGTCCTGAAATATCTGGCGACGGATGAAACCGAAATCCATTGGAAAATGATTCGGGCAGTACTGGGATCGGTTGCCGACTTGGCGATTATTCCGCTTCAAGATTATCTGGGATTGGGAGGGGAGGCCAGGATGAACTTCCCATCAAAGGCTGAAGGCAACTGGAGATGGCGATATTCCCGTGAATTGATCACACCGCAGATCATTGACCGCATTAGGGAAATGACACTCCTATATGGCCGCGCCCCGGAGCAGGAGAGCCCCTCTTAGCCCTTAAGAAGTCGAAGCAGGCAACCCGCCGCACGCTGGCCCAAAATAAATTTCTATCCAAGCCCCCTCAATCTCTGTTACGCTAATTTCCAACACATTTCCCTTTTCCTGATCCGAGTTGTTTTTTCCTGCTGCTGACTGAGTCGCGTGAGGTTCCGCTCATGAGGAATCAGTCCGTCCGACATGATTCAGGTCGATTTCGGGGAGAGGTCTGTCTTCACGCCACGGAAGCAAAACTTTTCGATGAAGGAGAAAGCCTATGAGAGAGGCGACCATTGGGATCGGAGGCTCTGCAGGAGACGGTTTGGATAAGACTGGAGATACTTTTGCCAAGACGGCGTCTCGCCTGGGACTGTATCTCTACGCCTACAACAGCTACCAATCAGTCATTCGCGGAGGGCACATCTGGTTACGTGTTCGCCTCGGGGAAGAGAAAGTCTATTCGCACGGCGATCATTTGAACCTCCTGATAGGTTTAAATCAGGATACGATCGAGCGGCATGCCAGGGAAGTGGAGCCTGGGGGGGCCATCCTCTTTAACGCAGACAAACTGCATTGCGATCCTTCGCTCGTGGCCGAGGGAGTCTTGGTGGTTCCTCTGCCGGTGACGGAAATCACTCAATCCTTGGGGAAACTTCCCCCGGTCATGCAAAACACTGCGGCATTGGGGGCTGCACTCTATTTGTTGGGATTGAAATTTGAGGTGACGGCCGAGGTTTTGGATGAAACCTTCAAACATAAAGGGCAGGCTGTGGTTGATCAGAATGTTCAAGTTGCCAGGGCGGGTTATCAGTATGCATCGGGGCATTTTGCGCCATTAGGCTATCAATGGACCTTCTCTGGAGTTCGACGACCCTTTCTCACCGGGAATGAAGCCTTCAGTCTTGGAGCCGTGGCGGCCGGATGCAAATTCTATTCTGCATACCCCATGACGCCGGCTTCCTCCATTCTGCATTGGATGGTGGCACACGCCGACCGCTGTGGGTTGCTCGTCAAACAGTGCGAAGATGAAATTGCCGTGATCAATATGGCGATAGGAGCAGGAGTGGGCGGCGTACGTGCCATGTGTGCCACTTCGGGCGGCGGATTTGCCCTAATGAGCGAGGCTATCGGCCAGGCCGGAATGATTGAAGCCCCTGTGGTGGTGATCAACGTTCAGAGAGGAGGTCCTTCCACTGGGATTCCAACCAAGACAGAGCAAGCCGATCTTAATCAGGCATTTGGTGCGTCACAGGGGGATTTTCCGCGGATTATCATCGCGCCGTCGGATGTCGCCGATGCCTTTGACAGCGCTGTTGAAGCCTTCAATTTGGCTGAAAAATACCAGCTCCCTGTCATCCTGGTTTCAGATCTTCTCCTTTCTGAACATCCCGAAACCGTCGAAACCAATGTACTAAGGTCCGAGGTCCCCATTGACCGTGGAGAAATAATCCGGGAGTGGCCAGAGCGGAATGGCACTTACAAACGCTTTGCCTTCACCCGGTCAGGGATTTCTCCCCGGGCGCTCCCGGGTACGGCGAACGCCGTCCATGTGGCCGCCTCCGATGATCATGATGAAGAAGGGATTCTAATCAGCGACGTATTTACCAGTCCTCCTGTCCGCCGCAAGAGTCAAGAGAAGAGGATGAAAAAAGTGGAAAGGGCCTTGAAAGACCTGCCTGTGCCAATGCTTGAAGGGCCTGAGCAAGCGCAAGTCACCCTCATTGGTTGGGGATCGACGAAAGGCGTTATCCATGAAGCGGCCGCAATCTTGTGCGCAGAGGGGATCCCCACCAACCAACTTCATTTCAAGTACCTGCACCCGTTCCATGCGGAGACCGCATTGCAGATTTTGCAGCGCTGTCAGAAGACAATCTGTGTGGAATGTAATTATTCGGGGCAGTTTGCGCGCCACTTGCGGGCTGAGACAGGGTTTAGTGTTGCCGACAAAATACTAAAATATGACGGAGAACCGATGGAACCTCGCCTGATCGCCAAGCAGGTCAAGGCGATATTAGAAGGCCGTTCTCAATCCGCGGACTTGACGGAGGAGGATGCGCGAGAGATGGCCTATCATTACATTCGCTCGCGGCTTGGTGACTTGTTCCGGCCGTCTCAAATCGAACGCATCCCCCGAGGTAATGGCGATGAGCCCGTTTGGAAAATCCAACTTGTGGACCGGGAGAAAGGAGAAACACAGGGAGACTTGCTCATTGGAATTGTAACTGGGGCCACATACGACTGGTATCCCGTGAAGGAAAAGAGCTTGCACCATCGTGCTTAGCAAGTGAAGATGCCGTGAATTGAGTCTGAAGATACAGGCGCGAATCATTTTTTGATTTTACAAAAAGGAGGACGCAAAAATGTCCACGGTGTTGGAGTTACCGGTTAAAGAGTATGACAGTATCGTAGACCCAGACTGGTGCCCTGGATGCGGTGATTTTGGCGTCCTCAAGGCTCTGAAAATGGCTGCCGGGAAATTGGGCATTCTGCCCAAGGATCTGTTCGTAGTTTCGGGGATTGGATGTTCGTCCAATCTGCCCGGCTTCATTCATGCCTATGGAGTACACAGCCTGCACGGGCGTGCCGTGGCCGTTGCCTCA
>JAXLQK010000087.1:0-18352 GCA_046331665.1 Terriglobia bacterium
GTGACTGTGACTGCATCGGCGGAGGACCTGAACCCGGATTCACCCCGGAGAGATATCCTGATTGACCAGCAACAGATCTCGCGCTATGCCGGGGTGGATGCCAGCAACAGTTTCAAAATCATAACGGGCTTTGTCCCAGGTGCCTATATGGTGCATGACCAACTCCACGTGCGGGGCGGCCACCAGGTCACCTGGGCCATTGATGGTGTTCCGGTGCCCAATACCAATATTGCTTCCAACGTCGGCCCGCAATTCAATCCCAAGGACGTCTCCTTCCTGCAAGCCGAAACGGGAAGCTATGCGGCTGAGTATGGGGACCGGGTGTACGGGGTTTTCAATGTTGCGCCCAAGAATGGGTTTCAGCGCAACCGTGAAGCGGAATTGATCGCGAGCTATGGCAATTATCAAACCTCGGACAATTGGTTGAGCTTCGGAGACCATACGCAGAAATTTGCCTACTACACAAGCATCAGTGGAAATACGACACAGTGGGGGCTGGAGCCGCCCGTTCCGGAGAATCTACACAATCAAGCGGAAGGCGGAGGAGCGTTCACAACACTTTTTTACAACCCAACTTCCAAGGATCAAATCCGGTTTAGCGGTGGAGCAAGACTCGACTATTATGAAATCCCCAATGATCCGGAGCAAACAACCGTCGGCTACAACGATCGGCAGCGCGAGCAGGATATGGTTGCCATCGGCAATTGGGCACACACCATTAATTCCAACCTCTCGTTGGTGCTTTCGCCGTTTTACCACTTTAATCGAGCAGTCTATCAAGGCGGCCCGACCAACGAACCCATGGCGGCAGACAATCGCGCTTCCAATTATGAAGGAGGGCAGGCCACCATTTCCTGGATTGATAAGAAGAATAATGCGCGGGCAGGCATCTATGGCTTCGCGCAACAGGACGCCTCGTCTTTCTCAATTTTTGCCAATGATGAGTCGGGCGCGAGTTTCAGTCAGCAGGTCCATCCCACAGGCAACTTGGTGGCCCTGTTTCTGGAAGACCAGTTCAAAGCGACCTCATGGCTGACTTTTACGGGAGGCCTCCGATACACTCACTTCAGCGGGCAGATTGTGGAGGATGCGACAGATCCCCGGTTGGGAGTTGCGATTCAGCTTCCCAAGCTTAAATGGATTTTGAGGGCTGCCTACTCCTATTATTTCCAGGCCCCCCCCTTGGATACCGTATCGGGTTCGCTGATTGAAGGTTCCGGTTGTGAGGATTGTGCCTTCATCCCGTTGTACGGAGAGCGGGACATCCAACAAGAGTATGGCATCACGATTCCCATTCGTGGTTGGTCTCTCAGTGAAACTTATTTTCATACTTCCGTAAAGAACTTGTTTGACCATGATGCCTTGGAGAATTCGAACATCTTCCTGCCGTTGACGATTCAGGGTGGCATCATCAGCGGTTACGAGACGGCGTTGCGTTCTCCATTGCTTTTCCACGTATTTCATACACATTTGGTGTATTCGAACCAGAAGGCCCAAGGAGTGGGAGGAGTGACCGGGGGACTGACAGATTTTGCGCCTCCAGAAGAGGGGGCATTTTATCTAGATCACGACCAGCGTAATACGCTTTCAGCTGGAATTGAGGGTGATTTGCCATGGCGCAGTTTTGGCGCAGTGGCCGTTAACTACGGCTCTGGATTCCTAAATGGCGACGGGCCGAGCCACTTGCCGGGCTATTACACCTTTGATTTATCTCTGGGAAAGAATTTCGGTGATAAGTTAACCGTAAGGTTTGTGGGCACAAACCTCACAAACCAGAGGTATATGCTCGACACCAGCAATACCTTTGGAGGCAGCCATTACGCAGATCCGCGGATGGTGGCCGTGCAAGTCCAGTATCGGTTTCATTATTGATGAGAGGGATGGTTCACGATTAGGTACTGACGGATTCTGCTGAATGATCTTGACCGGTGCAGGAAGAAATCAGAGCTCGGTGAGGTCCAGGCTGGCTGCAGGGGCGATATTGCTTCTCATGTTGTTCGGCCCGCTGGCCCCCACCTTGAGGCCGTTAGAACCGGAGACGGTGTCGTGTGGCATGGCGTGTTGTCGTAAGACCCGTCATTGCTGCTGCAGGATTCAATCTCCCACCGATCCGGACAAAAATCACAAAGAGAAGTGTGCTTTTCGCAAGATTGAGCTGACAGAAAGCTGTCCACCCAATTGTCAGTTGCAAACTCCTACTAAAAATGCACCTTATCCCTCAACTTCCTCGACCACAGTGCTCTGCAAGCCACCCCACACACAGCAGTATGAATTTGAGCAAGACTCTCTGTCTGCGCGTGTTTCGTCCCATAATTCAGTTTCCCCCCGTGGCCCACCAGCTATTCCTGCGTAGCGATCGTCCTTAGACTGCAAAGAGAGTGGTTCACTGACATCATCCAATAGGACCATGAGGAATGATGTCCAATTCCCTACGGATTTGTGTCTTCAGTCTCTACTTACAGGAGGGGCGGGAGGCATCAACGGCTGAAGAATCCGTGTGGGTGTTATCGGAATCATCGTCGGGAAGCCAGTGGTCTGAACGATTCGACTCGTAGTCTAGTTTATAAATACGTTTCATAAAATGGAGAGGCCTTATGAACAGCATTCAAAACAGGGGCGTTGGTGGCGTAGTGGTGCCGGTTTTTCTGTTGGCGCTGATTTTCGGATGCGCGTCGGCAGGGTTTTCGCAAACGGCAAAGAGTGAACTCTCGGGAAAAGTGACCGACCCCTCCGGGAAGATAGTGGCAGGTGCGACGGTGAATTTGAAGGGGGCGAGCGGAGTAGCGCGAACAGTATTGAGCGATGCGGAGGGGAACTACAGCGTAATGCTGGAGGTGGGTAAGTATGAGCTGACGGTGGAATTTGCAGAATTCGAGACGTGGAAAGAAGAGGTGACGATAGCGACAGGGAAGGCGCAGCGAGTGGACGTGACGCTGAAAATAGCGATGCATAAGGAGTCGGTGACGGTGGAGCGCGACTTGTTGATGGTTCCGCTTGCGGGAAACGAAACGAAGATTGACGCGACGGAAAAAACCCGAGGGCACAATACGGCGCAGCTGCTGGCGGAAGAACCGGGAGTGAGTTTACGGACGAATGGGGAGTTTGGTTCGATTCCGCTGCTGCATGGGATGGGGGACGAACGAGCAAAGCTTGTGGTGAACGGAGTGACTATTTCGAACGCATGTGCGAACCACATGAATCCACCGCTAAGCTATATCAATCCTTGGAACGTGTCGGATGTGCGTGTAATCGCAGGGATCACGCCAGTGAGCATGGGTGGAGACAGCATTGGTGGAACGGTCTCAGTGGATTCCCCGGCACCGGTATTTCCGAGCGGCCTCCAAGGATGGCGGGGGGGAGGAATGATTGCTGGCTTTTACCGTAGCAATGGGGAGAATTACGGACCGGCAGTATCATTGTGGGGGGCGAACAGCAAGTTTTACGTGGGGTATACAGGGTCGTGGGTAAATGCGGACGACTATTCGGACGGAAGAGGGCACAAGGTGACCTCCACGTACGCCCAAGGGACCAACAACGATGTGACCGTGGCGGCACGGGCGGGGGCGAACCTGTTCACGTTTCAGGCAGGGCTGCACCACATGCCATACGAAGGATTTACGAACGCGCAGATGGACCTGGTGCGGAATTACGCGGAGTCAATGAACATGCTGTACCAAAGGAGATTCAAGTGGGGGTCCCTTGATGCACGGGCGTTCTGGCAGGGGACGTGGCATTCGATGAATATCGGAAAGGATAAGTCCACATTTCCAATGCCGATGTGGATGCCGATGAATTCACACGGGAGAGATTTCGGGTACACAGTGTCAACGGTAATACCCTTAGTTGAGCGGCAGAACCTGCGAGTGGGGACGGAATTTCACCGCTTTGTGCTTGATGACGACTGGCCCCCCGTGGCGGGGACGGAGCCATTCATGGGGCCGGACACCTTTGTGAGCATCAACGATGGTCGAAGATACCGATTGGCCTGGTACGGAGAACTGGTAAGCAAATGGTCGACAAAGTGGAGCACGATCTTGGGGATTCGCAACGACACCATCTGGACAAATGCAGGGCCTGTAAGCGGGTACTCGGAAATGTACGCGGCTGATGCGAACGCTTTCAACGTTCAAAGCCATGAACGAACCGATATAAACTTGGATTTGGTGGCCTTGGCCCGCTATAAGGCCAGCGAAACAATGGCTTTTGAAATGGGGTATTCGAGAAAGACGCGGACGCCAAATCTTTACGAGCGGTACGCGTGGTCGACTGACTGGATGGCCAGCGGCATGATCGGTTGGTATGGGGACGGCAATTATTACGTGGGCAATCTGTACCTGAAGCCGGAGGTGGCGCACACCGTTGGCGGAACATTCAGGTGGCAAAATAACTCGGAGGTGCCAGTGTCCGTCAAAATCACTCCATATTATACCTACATCAGTAACTATGTGGATGTGAACACGTTGGCCACGACCACATACGGTGAAAGTACCTTTGCTCAGCTGCAGTTCGCCAATTTTGACGCACGAATCTATGGAGTGGATGCAGAGGGAAAGGTGAGAGTGTGGAACGATTCGAAATATGGACAGGGAGAGTTCGGCGGTGTACTTGGCTATCTGCACGGAGAGCGAATCGATCATGACATGGGGCTCTACCAGATGATGCCACTGAACCTTCGCCTCAGCTTTGAAGAACGGCTGAAGCAGTGGAATGCCGGCATTCAATTACAGCTGGTGGATCGGAAATCGAACACAGATCCTCAGCGTTTTGAGCAGGCTACGCCAGGCTATGTTCTTCTGGGCGTGCACCTCGGTTACGAGCGCGGAAAGATCAGGGTAGACGCTGGCTGTGATAACCTGTTAAATCGTTGGTACGAGTTGCCCCTGGGCGGCGTGAATTTCGACGATTTCATGGCAAGCGGATGGATGAGTGCCATCAAGCCCCTGACGGGCAGGGGGCGATCGATATTTCTCGGAGTGGCATACCGCTTCTGAGGACGGATTCAGAATGTGCCGCTGGCACTGGGGGAAGTGGTGATCGTGATGGGGACCCATCAGTGATGTAATTTGTATCACCACGATTGGTACAAAAAATCGGCCTTGTCACTTTTGCACCTGAATTTGGAATTCAATGAGATATTTAAATAGGTCTGCATGGAAGGTGGGGCTCACACTGGTTTTATTGCTGGCTTTCAGCTCCAATGCAATTGGACTGGCAGCCTTTCAATCTTTCCGGATTCCCATTGAGAAAGAAAAAATAAAACCTTCATGTTCATTGCACGGGAACCAATGCAGTTGTCCAGACATGTGCAACGCCGTGAAAACGATTCAGTCCAAACCGAGTTGCCATTCTTCTCAGCGTTCGGAACAGCCATCGCCACAAAGAGCTAATACTTCGTGTTCGATGAAGTCCAGATGTAATGAGAAGGGCAAACCGATGAATATTTCTGGTTCTAACTTGAAAGAATTTCTTCCTGAGTCGAATGCAGGAGTGTTGGTGATCTTTCCGATCTCTATTGTGATGCCGTTTCTTCACCTGAGCCCGCTAAACAGAGAATTGCCTTCCCCGTTCCACCCTCCCAGGTCTTGCTGACGTTTAGCAAAAGACATTTTCCCATTAAAGCTGGTTTTGTAAGCATGGCTGTCTTTTCTCTTGTTGCCGAGGGACGGAGGCACAGAGGACAAATCCTCCTCAAACGCCCTAACGTTTAAGGAAGGGAGTCCTCATTTAGTCAGGTTCCCTGGCTTCTGATTCTCTCTGCCTCAGTCTGGCAGGCGTATATGGCCTCTGGCTTTACCGGATCTGCGGTTATCGATCGTCATGCTCTCCGTCACCGGCGTCTATATCTGGTGGAAAAAGCGCAGAGCGCGAAAGTTCTTCACGTGTCGTCGTCGACTCGTTGAAGGCTAAGGATTGAATGCCTGACCTCATTTGGGGGCGTTCATTCAGATGCAGCACACATCAAGGATGGAATCTCTGAAGAAGAGAAAAGGAGTCGCGATGTCTCAGCTTGTTCCGCGGTTTTTCACATTGCTTCTTGTATGTTTCATGACTGCAGCTGGAGGGCCCTTCGCATTTGCACAGGAGACGGCCAACTCCGTAACGCTCAGTGGGCATGTCAAGGACTCAACGGGAGGTGCTATCCCAGGTGCGCAAATCACTCTGCGCGATGCGGGCGACACTGTCCAAAGAACAACCGTGACGGATGTCGATGGGCATTTTGTGATATCCGGAGTGTCGCCTGGGAAATACGTTCTGGAGGCAGACCACCAGAATTTCAGCAAATCAAGTCAGGAAGTCGTTATCTCTTCTGCGGAAATGGGTCAGCCACCTTTGGCGATTACCTTACAATTGGCCGCCATCCAGCAGACACTCAATGTCACAGCATCAGGAGCGTATGCCGTCCCGGTCGCTGTTGGTGCAACCAAGACCGATATGCCGGTCATGGAAACTCCCATTTCAGTACAGGTCGTTCCGCAAGCAGTCCTGGAAGACCAACAGGTTGTCCGGCTCGACCAAGCCATCCAAAACGTGAGTGGCGTGATTCCGAATAATCTGAGCTATGGGACCGCCGATAGTTTTTCCATCCGCGGGTTCGATGCACAAGAGATGACTTACGAGGACGGCCTCAGGTTGGACCAGTATTCCAATGCAGGCTTCCCGATCGACATGGCCAATGTAGAAAAGGTCGAAGTCGTAAAAGGCCCGGCGTCAGTCATGTACGGACAGGCCGAGCCGGGGGGTGCTGTCAATATCGTGACCAAGAAACCTCTGGAATCTCCGTTCTACTCACTGCAACAACAGTTTGGCTCCTACGGATTCTACCGAACCACCTTCGATGCTACCGGCCCTCTCTACGCCAGAAAGTTATTTTATCGAGTCCCGGTTGACTTTCAAAACGCTGGTTCATTTCGGGACTTTGTCCATACGAACTGGTTTTCGATGTTTCCCTCGCTGGCGTGGCGGCCCGACGATAAGACCCAGCTGATTGTATCTTTCCACTATGGTACAGGCTCGATGGTGTTGGACAACGGCATACCGTTCTTAAGCGATGGCACGCCCGCCAATATTCCCATTAGTCGCAACCTTGCGGAACCGAACACGAACCGGACTCCGACAACAGAGTATTTCGGCAAGGTGTTGGCGACTCGGGACATCAAGAACTGGCAGTTGCGGATCGCGTACAGGTCGGATTACCGGGATTCGCCTGCGCCGAATTCCGTCTTTTATGCGGGGGATGCTGACAGTAACGGCGACTTACAGCGGTATGGATTTACGGAAAACTATTTTTATCACCTGACCAATCAGGCCGTGGCAGACGTTGTGGGCCGATTCTCTTGGCTGGGGGTGAAGCACTCATTTCTGGCGGGGTTCGATTACTACGGTCAGGATGGAAACTATGACGCGAATTTCTACCTTCCGGCTCCCATCAATATCTACAACCCTGTCTATGGCCAGCCGTATGATCCGCCCAACCCGGCAGATGATTTTTATGTGCACAACGGTCAGACGGCCTATGGCACCTATATACAGGATCAGATTTCCTTTCCGAAAAACATTTTCCTGCTCGCGGGGGTTCGCATTAACTGGGTGAACACCTATAACAATGGTTATGGGCAGGCCACCGACGTAACTGATCATGCAGTACCTACCCCTCGCGTTGGTATGCTCTGGAAGCCGCAGTCCAATTGGAGCATTTTCGGTTCTTTCACTGAGAATTACGGAGCCACACCCCTAGGAAACCTAACCCCAGATGGCAATACACTACCTCCGCAGTCAGCCCAGCAATTCGAAGCTGGCGTAAAGAGCGAATGGCTTCAAAATCGATTGGTAGCGACAGCAAGTGTCTACCAGATCACCAAGCAGAACATTCCTACCGCAGACCCCGCCAATCCCGCATACTCAATCGCTATTGGCGAAGCCCGCAGTCGAGGTTTCGAATTAGATGTCTCGGGACAACTCACCCCAAATTGGAAAATTATTGGCGGGTACTCGTACATCAACGCCGCCATCACCAAAGACAACAACGTGCCAAGCCTGAAGGGGCTTCCGTTCCCTGACGTGCCTTATGACAGCGGCAGTATCTGGTCGGTTTACGAGTTTCCAAAGGGGGGATTGAAGGGGCTCAAGTTGGGTGCAGGAGTGGTGGCCCGGACCGAACAGGTCAATTATGAGTCCCCTGACGGTGTAACCTACCTCACCGATAGGATTCCAGGTTTTGCCATCGTGAATGTCATGGCTGGGTATACGTGGCATTTGGAAACGTTCAAGGTCAGCGCCCAACTCAATATCTACAATCTCTTCAATAGAACCTACTTTACAAGCGTTAACCCCAGCCAAGCCTTTCCTGGAGCGCCAATTACTGTTCTACCCTCCTTGAGATTGGAGTTTTAGAAAATGGCGAGTCAGCCGATTTCGCACAAAAGGGCACGGCATTTAGCCGCGAAAATTCACGCCGGTGCGGTCATCTGGCACCGCTGGATCGGGCTGGGCATGACCGCCTTTCTCATTGTCGTTGGCCTAACCGGAACGCTGCTGGCGTTCCGCTTAGATCTTGAACGGCTGATCAACCCGCATTTGTTTGCATCGCCGAAGCCTGGCCAGATGCCGCTCGATCTTGCGAAGCTCGCTGAAATTGCCGAGGCTCTGGCACCGCAGGCGCGAGTGGGATACTTCTGGGTGGAGCGAGACCGGGCTGTAATGTCCTGCTACCCCCGCAATGATCCAGCGACAGGTAAACCCATTCCAATCGATTTCAACCACATTTTTCTCAATCCATACACGGGAGAGGAACTGGGGCGTCGCCGTGACGGCGACTTAAAGCAAGGCAGAATCAACCTCATGCCTTTCCTTTATGACCTCCACAGTACTTTGGCGATCGGCAGCAAGGGAACATGGATCCTGGGTATCGTTGCACTGACGTGGACACTGGACAGTTTCGTGGGCTTTTATCTGACCCTGCCGCGCGACCATCGCCGATTTTGGGGACGATGGAAATACGCCTGGCAAGTAAAGTGGCAGGCAAATGCTTTTCGCGTGAATTTCGACCTGCACCGGGCGGGTGGACTGTGGTTCTGGCTGATGATTTTTGTCTTTGCATGGTCGAGCGTCATGTTGACCCTTCAGTCCGTATACATCCCTGTTACTAAAGCATTCTTCGACTACCGATCTGGAGACGATATTATCCTACCAAATCTTCTCTCTAAACCTCTTGATTCGCCCAAGCTCGACTGGCGGGCGGCCCAGGCTGCAGGTGAAAGGCTGATGGCCGAACAGGCTGCTATTCATGGATTTGCGGTCACGAGACCCTACGGGATGGCTTACATACCAGCTTGTGGTGTATACACGTACGGAGTACGGAGCACTGCAGATATACGGGGCGACGGCTGGGATACGAGTATCTGGGTAGATGGTGAGACCGGAGAGCTGCGTGATGTCGGCCTCCCCAGCGGACAACACACCGGCAACACCATCAGTACTTGGCTATGGGGGCTTCACTACGGCGACATCCGCGATTTTTTGCCTTATCGCATTACTGTGTGCATTTTCGGACTTGTGGTAGTGATGCTTTCGGTCACCGGCGTCTACATCTGGTGGAAGAAGCGCAGGGCGCGAAAGTTCTTCATGTCGCGACGTCGCTTGACGGAGGGAATGAACAAAAGAGTAGAGATCTGAAACATTTTCTTAATAAGACAGAATGAAACTTTGCACAAGGAAGGGAGAAATATGAATCGACGCAACGTTTTGAAGACTGGTGCAATCGGCGTAGGGGCCCTTTATGCTCAAGCAATATTGATCCAACTCGCATCGGCACAACAAACCTTACCTCCACCGAGCACATCAGGATATTTCAAATTACCGCCACTTCCGTATGCGACCGACGCTCTGGAGCCCTTCATCGATGCACGAACGATGGAACTTCACCACGATAAACATCACGCAGGCTATGTGGATAAGCTGAACGCCGCCGTGAAGGACTATCCAGAACTGCAAAAGGGGGGTGTCGAAGATCTATTAGTGAATCTGAAGTCCGTGCCTGAAGGTATCCGAACCGCCGTCAAGAATCAGGGCGGAGGCCATGCCAATCACAGTTTTTGGTGGCCCCGGCTGGGAAAGTTGAATGCGAAAACCCCGCAGGGGAGCCTGGCAACCGACATTAACAAGCAATTTGGAAGTTACAAGGGGTTCCAGGATCAATTCACGGCCGCCGCAACTGCCATGTTCGGAAGCGGATGGACTTGGTTGAGCCTGACAAAGGATGGGCAATTGCTGATCGAGTCGACACCGAATCAAGACAGCCCTATTTTGGCGGGCCACACTCCTGTGTTGGGCTTAGATCTCTGGGAACATGCGTATTACTTGAAATATCAGAACCGCCGAGCCGAGTATGTGGCCGCCTTCTATAACGTCGTGAACTGGGACTACGTGAGTGAAAAATTCCAGGGAATGAAGGCAGCCTCAATTTAGGCCGAGTCTTCCTCCAATCCCCGTCAGCGTCGACCCAGACACTGGTCATGCGGATAGTCGGCGTCCGAATTCGTATCGTCGTGTTGAAGGTGGTCCCTCCGGGGCCTCCTATACCGTCTCGACGATTAAAAAGATAGTCACATGATCCCCTCAATTCATCGCTGAAAGATGAGGACAATTTATGACACAAACCCATTCGTACCTCGTTTTGTTTGTATTGGTGCTTTTTTCAGGGGCGATGGTTTTTGGCAATGCCACAATGGCTTCACAGTTGCCGGGTCAACCCGCGAATAACATTAGCGGGATCGTCGTCGATGAATCTGGTGGGGCCATTGCTGGGGTGCAAGTCACGCTGCAGGATTCTCATGACAAGGGACTGGGAACGGTCACTACGGACAGAGACGGCCGCTTTTTGTTTCCTGCGCCTTCGCCCGGAAAATATGAATTGCGTACTGAGAATAGTCGATTCGAATCGGGTCATGTGGAGATTGAGATTGTCCAAGGGAAATCGGCGGTGGCCTTACGCATTACCCTGAAGGTGAAGGTTGTCCAACAAGCGGTCAATGTCACTGCGCGGGGAGAATATATCGTACCCGATTCGACAACGGCAACCAAACTGGACACCTCCCTTATGGAAGTACCGGTGTCCATCCAAGTAGTACCACAGAGCGTGTTGCTCGACCAGCAAGTGATACGCATCGATCAAGCAGTGAGGAATGTGAGTGGCGTTTACCCGACCAATCTTTACTTCGGCCAGTTTGCCGATCAGTTCGTGATTCGAGGGTTCCGCACCAGCCAGGTTCTTTACCGCGACGGTTTCCGTGTGGATACAGGCTACAGCGGGAAGCACGACACTGCCAATATTGAGCAGGTTGAGATCCTGAAAGGTCCAGCTTCCGTACTCTACGGACGTATCGAGCCTGGCGGTCTCATTAACTATGTCACAAAGAAACCATTACCGGCGAGTCATTACTCAGTAGGGCAAGAATTTGGATCATACAGCCTTTACCGTACCACCGTTGATGCGACCGGCCCAATCATGAAGAACGATAGGGTTTTTTACAGAATCAACCTCGCCTATGAAAATGCGGCTTCTTTCCGCGAGTTTGTCGGCGGCGAACGATGGTTCATCGCCCCTGTCCTCCAGTGGGACATCAAACCCTCTACTCATCTTAGAGTGGAATGGGACCACTTCGACAACAAAACGACTCCCGACAATATCGGCCTGATTGCATTCGGCAATCGCCCCCTTGACATTCCCAGAGAGCGGAATCTGGGAGAGCCAACCGATTTTCAAGATGCCGTCGAGAATATCGTGGCTTTGACTCTTTCCCAATCCTTCAAGGAATCTTGGAATTGGACTGGCCGTTACAATGCGGTAATCTCCGATGAAAGGGATGGTGGATCCTATGGTGACTACGTTACCGATGACGATATCGAAGCCGGAATACTGCCACGCACGATTGAAGGCAGCCAGATTGGGCTAGCAGAGACGTTCGACCAGCTCACCAACGCGGCGAGCACAGACCTGTCCGGAAAGTTTAGTACGGGGGCACTCAAACACACGCTGCTCATGGGCGGAGACTACTATCACACCTCCAGTAACGGGCTCTGCTGCGGCATTAATGGGCTTGTTCTTGATGATATCAATATCTTCGCACCTGTGCATGGGGTGACGTTGGGCCCCGTCGACCCAAGCTTAGTTAGTGGCTCGAGTACGCGGACTAAGTGGTACGGTGTGTATCTTCAAGACCAGATTGAACTGCCCTATCATTTTCGAGCCCTGGCTGGATTTAGATATGATAACGCCAAGGAAGAGAGCAATAGTATCTATGGGGGAAGCAATAGCCGGGATGATCATATTAGTCCGCGGGTTGGGCTCCTGTGGCGGCCAGTGGAAAAGTTGTCATTGTACGGCAGCTATGAGAGAACTTCGGCGCCGCTAACGGCTCTTACATCGATCGTGAAAACCGTCCCTTGCCCCCGAAACTGCCCAGCAGTGGGAGGTTGGCGCGAAAACGGAATTGGCAAACCGTTTCTTCGCCACTCTGAGCTATTTCGATCTCACCAAGGCGAACATCTTGGCTGCAGACCCGCTATATCCCAATGATGCGCTTCACGCTTTGGCCATCGGCGAAGCAAATAGCCACGGTGTGGAAGTGGACATTGCTGGTGAGATCCGCCCTCGTTGGAATCTGCTGGCGAACTACGCTTACACCGACACCAAAGTCCTTAACGACAGCTACCTTGGAACGGCAGGGAACCGTATCCCCAATGCACCAAGACATGGGGGCCGGGTTTGGACCACGTATTCTTTTGAAAAAGGCACCTTGAAAAATCTCATGATCGGAGGCGGTGTGACGACGCGCAGTCTAAGGCAAGGTAATTTCGAAAATGACTATCAACTGCCGGGCTTCGCCACTATAGACTTGCTCGCGAGCTATCAAATTCATCTCGGCAAATCCAGGCTCACCCTACAGCTAAACACGTCAAACTTGCTGGACAAGCATTATTATGAGTCGAGTGCCGAGGGAGGGCGTGCGCGAATCGCTCCCGGAACTCCGAGATCATTTGCAGGTTCGATCAGAATGGATTTTTAGAAATTCTTCAATTGTGTCCAACCTGCTCGCGGATCGAGCAAAGGACAATTCTCGAGAAGGAACCGACATAGGCCATGAACGCTAAAAATAGATTGGTTCAAAGCGGCGTTATCGCGTTTATGGCCTGGACTGCAATGGTCTCGGCGTGGAGTTGCCAAACCCAGCCTACTGCGGTTGTCCATTTCGAACCGGAACCACGGGCCGTCTTGGCGAAATCTGGAATCTCCCCGTCGCGCCACGCGAAACTAGGAGTCGATCAGGTGACTTCAGCCACGCTCTATATGCTGGCTGTCCTTGGCGAAGGTGAACACTCGAGGATAGGCTTGCTCACATCTGATGACGGAGGAGATACTTTCAAGCCGCCTGTGTTTGCCAGCTTGCTGGGAGCCGGAGTCAGCTCTCATGGCGAAGACAGCCCTGGGCTGCTTGTCACCCCCAGTGTCATCTATGCGGCTTGGAATGAGGACTTGGGTATCTGTTTTGCCCGGTCGCTGACTTGGGGGTCCAATTTTGAGCCTCCAGTCTACGTCTCTAACCGGCACGGGTCCTCCTTTAGTGGATATGTGTCCATCGGGATGGCTCCGAACGGCGATATTTATTTGCTTTGGTTGGATACCCGTGACAAAGAAGAGATTCCTGACACGTTTTCACTTTATATGGCGCGCTCTACCAATAAGGGTGCCAGTTTTGGGAAAAACATACGGGTCGCGACCGGAGTTTGTCCCTGTTGCCGGCCCAATCTCGCTTTCGGCCGCCAGGGTGAGGTGATGGTATTTTGGCGCAAGGTCTACCCCGGAAATATCCGCGACATGACAGTGGCGGTCACCAGTGATGGTGGCGACCACTTCACCGACCCTCTAAGAATTGCCGCAGACAATTGGCACATCGAAGGTTGTCCGGATTCTGGACCTGCCACAACGTGGAGTGGAAAGCGCATTTACGTCGCTTGGTTGACAGAAGCATCGCCCGATCGAAGTGGCGTCCGGCTAACATGGTCGGACGATTCTGGCAATACCTGGGCCCCCGCCGTTATGGCTTCACAGAACATTCTCGATGCTAACTACCCAGCAATGTCAGTGTCCAATGATGGCCATGTGGCGCTTGTATTCCAGGGGCGCGATCCGCAAAAACGGGCCGGTTGGGAAAAGGTCGGCGTCTTTCTGGTAGACATTGGCTCAGATGGAAAGCTCTCGTCACCTCAAGCCGTGCCAGGCATCGCCTCATCGGCCAGTCGCCCCACGGTAGCTTTGGGAACTGGGGGACGAGTATATATCGCATGGACCGGGACGAATGAGGGGAACCCATCAGTTCTTCTCTCCCGCGCCCGTAGAGAACTTAGGTAAAGCCCACAATCATTTGGAGGATATAGTTCCATGACCCTTCCCCGGGGTTGGTAACTTGGCTATGGTGATTCAAGTGCGACGGGCGGCAGCGATCTTCCCACCCGTGAGGAAGCTGGCTCTGTGTGATACAAACCTTCCTGGAAAGGGGAGGATTCTTGTATCCCTATGATTCCCGTTCAGGAGTTTCTATGAAATTCATATTCACGTTCGCGATTCTGGCGACGTTCGTGGATACCTGCTTACTCATCACATTCAGCCAATCTGAAGTGCCCGTCAGCATTCACTTTCGTGCGATGGTGGGCGACGAGACGCTTGGCTGCGGCAGAAGCTATGAGGGTGTCGGGTTGACTAAAGTGAAGATTACGCTTAGAGATTTCCGTTTCTATGTTCACGACCTCCGCCTCATTGATGAGACCGGCAAAGAATTCCTGATCTCGCTTGAGCAGGACGGCAAATGGCAATTCGAGAGGGTTGCGCTACTTGATTTTGAGAATGGAATGGGATCCTGTGGAAATGGGACTGTTGACCTTAACGACCGGGTAACCGGATCAATACCCACTGCCGGGCGATGGCGGGGGCTTCGGTTCACCCTGGGTGTTCCTTTTGAGCTAAACCACACTGATTTGCTGAGCATGCCTTCTCCCCTCAATCTGACCGCGATGTCCTGGGTATGGAATGCGGGGCGAAAATTTGCCCGGCTCGAGTTCTCGAGCCCTGAGATTCCCCAAGGCTTCGCGATTCATCTTGGGAGTACAGGCTGTAAACCCAACGATACGTCCATAACCATTCCAACCCAGTGCAGTGAACCTAATCGGGCTGAGATTTATCTTCCCGAGTTCAATCCGGTGACCGACTTGGTAGTTGCCGACTTAGGGGCATTACTCTCCGACTCCAAACTTTGCAAAAAAATGGATCAGCCCTTCAGGTCATGTATGTCGAACCCGGATGACCCCGAGTGCGGGCCTATCTTCGCGAACCTTGGATTGCCCTTCCCGGGCCAGCAACAGAAGGAACAGCGCTTCTTTCGTGTCCTGCATCCGAGGGCGGATTCGGCTGAAGGGGGGACCCGCTGATGAGATCCCTGGTGTTCACCGCTTTCGTGCTGCTCGCAATAGTTTCTCAAATCGAAGCCAAAGATGCCCATGGACGATGGAGGGCTCCTTACGAGGCACTTCTTCTCAGCAATCCGCTGGCAGCAGGGCCAGAGAACTTGGCTGAAGCCCGACCGATTTATGCTGCTAACTGCGCTTCCTGTCACGGAGCGGACGGAAAGGGGCGAACAACCATCGCCGCAAAACTTCCAGTGCCTATTACCAATCTCACGAATTATCTGATGGATTCAGTCAAGGAAGGGGAGATCTTCTGGGTTATTTCCTATGGTATCGACAATGGAATGCCCGCCTTTGAGAAGAACTTGAGTCTGACCCAGCGCTGGCAACTCGTCCTCTACGTGCGTGAGCTTCGGACCGTTCAGCGGGAGAATGAGAAAGCAAGGCTTGGCCCGTATGAATGGAGTTTGCCACCTGGTTTTCCGCATCCCAACGTCCCTCCAGACAACCTGATGACGGCCCAGAAGGTTGATCTCGGCCGACACCTGTTCTATGACAAGCGCCTCTCTCTTAACCAGACCCAGGCGTGTGCCTCCTGCCATCGTCAAGAATTGGCCTTTACCGATGGCCGGGCGCGCGGGGTCGGGTCCACCGGGCAAATTCACCCGCGCGGGAGCATGAGCCTCGTGAACGTTGCCTACGCCCCAGTCTTGACCTGGGCCAATCCTAATGTTCGACGATTGGAGTCACAGGCACTGGTCCCGATGTTTGGAGAGGATCCAATCGAACTGGGCATGAACGGCAAAGAGGAGCTTCTCATACTCCGACTAAGGAAGGACTCCCGTTACCAAAAGCTTTTTACAGCCGCATTTCCAGGCGACACGGACCCATTCACTATCACCAACATCACCCGAGCGATTGCCTGTTTTGAACGCACGATTCTCTCGGGAGATTCGCCATATGACCGCTACCGCCGCGGGGAGGATGCCGGCGCCATCTCGGACTCGGCGAAAAGAGGGGAGGCGCTGTTCTTCAGCGAGCGACTGGAATGTTTTCATTGCCATGGCGGCTTCAACTTGTCCACCAGCATTGATTATTTCGACAAGGGTTTTGCAGAAATAGAGTTCCACAACACGGGTCTCTACAACTTAAAGGGAGCGTTCTCCTATCCGAAGCCGAACCGTGGATTGTACGAGTTTACCCGCAATCCGGAGGATGTGGGCAAATTCAAACCACCGACCCTTCGCAATATTGCAATTACGGGACCCTACATGCACGATGGCAGCGTAAAGACCTTAGAAGACGCTATTGCCCACTACAGTGCGGGAGGCCGAACAATTCGAAAAGGATTGTTCAACGGCATCGGAGCGCAGAATCCCAACAAAAGCCAATTCGTCAAACCCTTCACTTTAACGAACCAGGAAAAGCAGGATCTTCTCAATTTTCTTGATTCGCTGACAGATAAGACTCTGCTCACTGATCGGAGGCTCTCAAACCCATGGGTTACTGATGTGTCTCAACTGGGCTCGGCTGAACTTCGAGTTGCGTTGTACGGAGAGGTTGTAACCGTCTATCCAGACGAAGATCTGATTGCGCCCTATCACAATGAAGTGCGAAATATGATTCGAACAATACAGCCGCCCAATACCATGGAGTTTCGGGTTTCCGACAGGCAACAACTGAGGACTCTCGGTCCTGACCAAGAGATCCCAGTCTCAATTCAACTCCAGAACCAAGCCCTGATTCTCGAAAAAGTTCAATTAATTAGGCGGCCTTGAGCCAGTATCCATAAAGCAAAAAGAGCCTGCCTGGCGGAGCCAAGATCACAATGATTGAAAGAAAATTGGAAGCAAAAAGGAGGTGAGCAATCCTTTGATGATTTTGTCTCTTTTGTTGAATCACCGTTTTCTGACTTTCGCTCTCCTCGCAATAGGCACCGTCAATTCTGCGACTGAGCAAAACAGCAGGATTATTAAGTTGGAGAATGCTCTTGTAGCCCCTTGCTGTTACCGCGATGCGGTCTCGAGACACCAAAGTGAGGAAGCCATTGTCATGCGGGAGGAGATTGAACGCTGGGTCGCTGAAGGCAAGTCTGACCGCGAGATTCTGGATTTCTACAAGGCGAAGTACGGTCTTGCGGTGCTAGCGGAACCAGAAGGAAAGACGGGCTGGGTCTTGCTCGGTATTCCCTTTCTTGCATTGCTGTTGGGTGGCACAGTCGTGAGCTGGATCATTCGAAGGTGGTATGGCCGTAGTCGTCCACCCGGTGGGGCTGAAGTGCCGAGCCAAGGCATCCATACGGGATCTGAAGTTCCTGAAACATTTCAACAGAAGATCGAAAGCGAACTCCAGAAATGGGAATGATACTGGGGTTCCATGATGGAAAGGTTTCATGGTTGTTCTGTTCTGATCTTTTTCTGCCCCTTGCCTCTTTTTCCCGTACGAATTATTCTCTGTCCCATGCATGATCTCCTTATTCTGAGGGTCTTACTCGGCGATAAAACTCCTCTGTTGTAAGTGAGGTCATGCTCCTTTTTCTTTCAACTAACTTTAGGACACTCCCCGTTGGTTACCGCTTCCTCGTAGAGTCTGCAGCCGGGCCTTTCATCTTTTCTTAGCCACTCTGGACGAATTTTCGTATGGCCAAGGAGATGGGTATTCTCGACTGGTAAACAGTGTTTCCTGGACTCGCATTTGTGCTGATGATAACGATCTATGGCGCACTTTGGATCGTTCTGAAGAATGACGGCGAGTTTTAGGGATTTACAGAAGCGTTGTGGGTGTCAAGAGAATGGACGTTGGGGTTCGTCGACCATAGAAGTGTTACACCTTTTAAAGGGGCTTGCAATGAGAAGGTAGACCCACTAAAATCTACGATAATGCGCGGCATGAAGAA
>JAXLQK010000088.1:0-17954 GCA_046331665.1 Terriglobia bacterium
CCTGCGGCGGCCATCATCGGGCTCTTGAGCGGCCTGCTTCGGAATCTCTGTCCTCGCAAGGAGGAGATTTGGAATTTTTCCCCATTTGTCCTTTTCAATGTGGCTCAGTCATTTCGATCGGGAAAGCGGTTGAATAAAATTGTTTGGCAGCTCATTTTGTTGGCGAGCTGCATCCTTCTGCAGGGATTTGTGTTGTTCCTGGACAAGGGGCTGCCCGAAACCTGGCTGTTTACCATCCATTCGCCCAATCCGTGGATTATGCTTCTGGTTTTCATAGGAACGTTGAGTTGCGTGGGGGTGACGCTCAAGATCTGGAATACGACTCGATTGGAAATGAAGCTCGCGGAGCAGGAGATGCTTGTCGTGAAGTCTCGCCTGGACGCTCTGGCCAACCAAATCAATCCTCATTTCTTGTTTAATACGCTCAATTCAATCTCTTCGCTCATTCGGACCAACCCGAACACCGCGAGGACCATGGTGATCAAGCTTTCCCACATCCTGCGGAAGCTCTTGCAAGGGCATGAGAACTTTGTGCCTTTACGCGAGGAACTGGAATTTATTGATCATTATCTGGATATCGAAGTCATGCGGTTCGGTCGGGATAAGTTGAGGATCGAGAAGGAAGTAGAGGCAGATACGCTGGCGGTCATGATTCCCAGCATGATTCTCCAGCCCATCATCGAGAATTCCATCAAGCACGGTATAGCCCCCAGGATACAGGGAGGAAGAATCAAGATTCGCACCTCCCGGAACCTGGACAAAATCAAAATTGAACTTCATGATAATGGCGTGGGAATTCCCCACGAAGAGATCCACAAAATTTACAACTCGGGGATCGGGATCAGCAACATTATTGAAAGGCTCAAAGTGGTCTATCATTCTGACTATGTGTTCCAAGTGAATAGTGTTCCGGGCGAGGGGACGTTTACCTGTATCGAATTTCCCGTTCAGGAAGGGTATTCGAGGAGATAGAAGCCGACAATTCCATGCCAATTTCATGCATTATCGTGGATGATGAACAGCCTGCCTTGGAAGAGCTCCATTTCCTTCTGAGCTCCCTGGCTGACGTGAAAGTGATCGGCCAGGGTCGCAACGGGGTGGAAGCCATAAAATTGGTAGAAGAACTGGAACCTGACTTGCTGTTCCTTGATATAGAGATGCCCGGTTTAAATGGATTCAAGGTGGTTGAACAGCTGGCCAGGAAGGATGCACTTCCCCAAGTGATTTTTGTGACGGCCTACGACCAATACGCGGTCAAAGCTTTTGATGTGAATGCGATGGACTACATCTTGAAGCCCATTGAAAAATCACGTCTGGAGAAGGCCGTCCAGCGCGTTAAAAAACAGCTTGAGAGTGAAAGCAAAGTGAGCGGGCAATTGCAAGATCTTATCAGCCTCATGGCGACGCCGGAGCACAAGCCCAAGAAGTCCAAACTTCTCGTTAAAGACAAGAACCGCAATCTCCTGATTGACTCTGAGGACTTGATCTACGCCAATGTGTCAGAGAGCGTCGTACAAGTGGCAACTCATGACCTAATCGGGGAAACAAATTTCCGTACGCTGGAGGAATTGCAGGCCAATCTGGATCCCGAAATTTTCTGGAGGGTTCACCGCTCATTTCTGGTTAACATCAATAAAATTAAGGAAGTAGTGCCCTGGTTTAACCGGACGCTACAGCTTAAAATGGCTGACCGGAAGGAGACGGAAATCCCAGTCAGCCGGTCGCACTCCAAGCGATTGAAGGCCTACTTGAACCTTTAAACTGGCGGGCGATCGAGGGGGGATTTGTTCTTGTTTTGAGTTTTTCGTTATGTTACGTTTCAGGGTAAGTAAACGTTCTTTGCTGGGAGCCGAAAGCATCTTCTTCGATTCAATAAAGGAGGTAGGGTAATGGAATCAGGGACCCTTGACATCAAAGAACATCTCTTGCAGTCAAATGAGGAATTCCGACGGCTGGCACAGCAACACTCATTATTTGACGAAGAATTATCCAGGTTAAGTCACAAGAATTTCTTATCGGACGAAGAAAAAGTCAAAGAGACCACACTGAAGAAGAAGAAGTTACATGTGAAGGATCAGATGGAAATGATGATTGTTCAATACCGGCAGCAGAGAGGCAAAGGGCAGGTTCAGTAACCGGTCACGCTCATCGGTTTTGTCTCATCTCATCCTTATAGCGTGTCTAAACACAGGTGGAAAAATTCTTTTGCATCTCAAGGGGAATCTTGCGATTCCCCTTATTTTTTTGAAAGGCCTATCCATGGCAAAAGATGCCTTTATCTACTTAATCCCATTGCTGATTCTCGCGGGAGCCTTCTGGGCCTTCGGGATTCGGCCATTGGCCGCTATCTTTCTCATCCTGTCTCTGTTTATCGCCTTCTTCTTTCGGGATCCAGACCGGGCGATTCCCCAAGACCCCCATGCGGTTGTCTCTCCGGCCGACGGCAAGGTCATTGAGATTCTCCAGCAGGCTGGCGGCAGGACTCGGGTCTCGATCTTTCTCTCCGTCTTCGATGTGCATATCAACCGTGCGCCGGTGGAGGGTGTTGTCGAGAGTATTCGCTATACACCGGGCAAGTTTTTGCCTGCCTTTCAGTCAACCGCATCAGGCGAGAATGAGCGGAATAACTTGGTGATCGATCAGGGGTCTTATAAAATAGAAGTGAGCCAAATTGCCGGCATTCTGGCCCGCAGGATCGTCTGTTGGAAGAAGGTGGGAGACCGGGTTCAGAAGGGAGAGCGGTTTGGGTTGATTAAATTCGGCTCGCGGGTCGACGTTTTTCTCCCGGGAAATGTAATACTTGCGGTCAAAAAGGGCGATAGGGTTAAGGGTGGATCGACCCTACTGGGGAGAACAGCCAATGGCTAGCATGGACGGTAAACCGAGACAGCAGCGGAGGGGAATCTACATCCTCCCCACCCTGTTCACCATCGGCACCATCTTTTGCGGCTTCTATGCTGTCATCAATGCGATGAAGGGGGATTTTGATTTAGCCGCCATCGCCCTCGGGTTTGCAGTGGTTTGTGATGGATTGGACGGACGGATCGCCCGTTTGACGAATTCTACCAGCGAATTTGGAGTGCAAATGGATTCGCTGGCGGATGTGATTACCTTCGGGTTGGCTCCGGCGATCCTGGCCTATATCTGGGGCAGCAAATCTGTGGCGCCAACCGTTCCGCCCATTGCCAAGCATGTTCAGCAAATCGGGTGGATCGTCAGCTTTGCCTTCCTCATCTGTGGAGCGATGCGGCTGGCCCGATTTAACATCCAATCGATTCGCACTTCCGCTCAGAGTACTCCGGCCTCTCCCCGAAAAGATTTTGTCGGAATGCCCATCCCCGCTGGGGCCGGGTTAATCGCGGCCATCATCCATTTCGATCCCACGCCAATCACCCATTGGAGCGTTGGAGCCCTCTGGAATATTCTTGTGGGGTTCCTCTCCTTCTTGATGATCAGCACCATTCGCTATCCCAGCTTCAAACACATTGACTTAAAAAGCCGGAAATCTCCGCTTAGTTTTTACCTTCTGGCTTTGCTGATGGCTCTGATTTATCTCTATTCCCAGGTCGTTCTGTTGTTGATTGCCACGATCTATGCAGGTTCCGGATTCATCATCAAGATTTATCAGCTGATCAAGCATCGTAATGATGCCATTCTTCCTTCAGAGAAACTTTATCCCAGTCCTGAAGATTCGAAGTAGATCTTGTCCCTCCATGTCCGTTCATCCTTCATTCGAAAGGCGTGTATGTCTCCTGGCGGAACGTCTTCCCTCTGAGGCAGTCCCATGCGCCGGACGAACGGCGTCAGCCAGCCCCATGGGTACACAACAAGCTGATCTTAAGACCGATGACGTTGAGAAGATGGCGGGTGCAAAGAGTCGGTGGGGTTGGGGGAACCAACTGTGAGGACAATTCTTGGACTACTCATCGCTGTACTCCAAAGCGGCACGCGGGGTGAAATATTCGCCGATTCGAAAAATGGCGAAGATGTCACAGCAACCGGGAGTCATCAGCTTTGCGGCCGGCGCACCAAGCGCTGAAACCTTTCCGGTTGAAGCCATTCAACGCGTCACCGACCAAATCCTGAGGAACGACGGGAAAGCCGCTCTTCAATATGGGCTGACTCTGGGATTTTCCGGGCTGATCGATGCTGTCCTCGAAATTTCCGGCCTGCGGGGGATTAAGCCCCTCTCCTCCGGGCAAGTGGCCATTACCAATGGGTCGCAACAAGCCTTGGATCTTGTGGGACGCCTTTTCCTCGATCCTGGAGATGTTGTTCTGGTCGAGCTTCCCAGCTACATCGGGGCACTGGCGGCCTTTCGAAACCACCAAGCACAATTGGTGGGAGTGAGCCAGGAGGCAGACGGAATCAGCCTCCAAGAGCTTCAAGCCGTTCTCGATCAACTCGCAAGCTCCGGTCGTCGCGCCAAAATCCTTTATCTGATTCCAAACTTTCAAAACCCGTCGGGCACGACATTATCTCTGGAAAAGAGAAAGGCTCTGGTTTACCTGGCGGCACAGCATCAGTTGCTCATTGTCGAGGATGACCCCTACGGCGAACTCTACTATGATCCAAAGGTCGCTGACCGGCTGCAGCCGCTGAAGGCGTTTGATGAAGAGGGCGTGGTGCTTTATCTTTCCCCGTTGTCGAAAGTGTTGTCGCCCGGACTGCGTTCCGGCTGGATGATTGCACCGGAATCAGTGATCGACCAATTAGACATGGTAAAACAAGCGGCCGACCTTTGCGGCAGCATGCTCGACCAGCGGATTGTGGCGGAATGTTGGCGACAAGGGATCATCCAGGATCAATTGCCACAGATCCGAAGGTTTTACCGGCAGAAATGTCGGGTCATGGTCGATTCCCTGGGAGCCTCCATGCCACCCGGCGTCCAGTGGAGAACACCGGCGGGGGGGCTCTTTCTTTGGCTGACCCTGCCGGAATCGGTGGACAGTGAGGACCTGCTGCGAATGGCATTCGAAGAAGAGAAAGTCATCTTTGTGGTCGGCTCTCCGTTTTTTGTCAATGGCGAAGGATGCAATACGCTCCGTCTGGCATTCTCGAAAGAAAACGAAGATAATATCCGCGCAGGAATTTCTAAACTTGCCAGGATTCTGAAAGCCCATCTGGAATGACCGCTCCCTCGCTCCCTTCCGTCAGTATTGTGATCCATTCCTGGAATGGCCGGATGTTGCTGGAGCAAATGTTCCCCTCGCTCCTGCTGGCGACCAAGGAATTCCAAGACCAAACGAAGGGAGATTGGGAGGTGATCGTCGTCGATGACGGGAGCGTGGATGACACCATTGATTGGGTGGAGAGTATCCCGGAGAAAAGGGTCAAATTAGTGACCCGGCGAAGAAGCACGGGGTTCGCCATTGCGTGTAATCTGGGATTTTCGGCCTGCCGTTTCAACACCGTAGTCCTTCTCGGAAATGATGTGACCGTCGACAAGGATTTTCTGTTGCCGATTGTTCAGCATTTCCAGCGAAATCAAACGTTCGGTGTCGCTCTGAAGTCATTGACTCGCGAACAATCAGTTTTGAATTCGGGCGGCAAGTTGGGGGAATTCCGAAGGGGATTCTGGAAGATCTATCAGAACTACGACGTCACTTCGGATGATGCGGCAACCGGGCCTCTTGACTCTCTCTATTCATTCTTTGTGACGGCGGGTGCGTGTGCGATGGATCGAAAAAAGTTACGTGAGTTGAATGGCTTTGAGCCTCTCATGTCGCCTTTTTATTGGGAAGATGTGGAGCTTTCCTACCGTGCCTGGAAACGCGGATGGGAAATCGTCTATGAACCCCGAAGTATCGTGTATCAAGACGCGGCGAAAGATATCCGTGGCACACTCAACCGTGTGCGCTTCGAGAGGCTCAACACTCGAAATCGATTGATTTTCCTCTGGAAGAATTTGCATGATCCGGGAATGTTTGCCAAACATCTCGGTGCCATTCTCCTGTTGACGTTACAGGGCGTTGTCACCCTGCGGGCTTCTTTTTTCCTGGGTTTTTGGGATTTCTTTCTGGTCCTTCCTGCCGTGCTGAAGAAGAGGCGATTTGAGAAAAAAGCCACGCGGGTGAAAGATCGGGCCATCCGAAAGCTCTTTGGGGAGCTCCGCAAAAAGAGCTTTGTAGTTCTCAAATAATGGCGAGCCTCAAGGGAATCAGGCCCAGCTCTCTTCCAGGAATAGTGGAAATGATCTCGCCATAGGCATGGAGTCGTCGGATTGAAAACGGATGTTACCGGGTTGCCATTCATTTTTCTCATCAAGTGCATTCATCGTTCTGGAACAGGGGGTGAATAATGTCTGACGTGATCACATTTGGAGAAGCAATGATTCGGTTATCTCCTCCGGGATTTCAGCGGCTGGAACAGACTCATTCTCTCGATATACAAGTCGGTGGGGGTGAACTGAATGTTGCCGTGGCCGTGAGCCGGTTGGGGCTCTCTTCCGCTTGGGTGTCGCGATTACCCGATAACCCGCTGGGGCGCATGATTCGGAACAAAGCCCGTGAGCATGGGGTGGACACCTCGCATATCGTCTGGTCAAAGGATGGCCGTGCGGGGCTTTACTTTGTCGAGTTTGGAGCCTCTCCTCGTGCCAGTTCGGTATTGTATGACCGCGCCAATTCGGCCATCAGTCAAATCAAGCCTGGAGAGATTGATTGGGTGAAGGTCTTTGCCGGTGCCAAATGGTTTCATGTCAGTGGAATTACTCCAGCGCTGGGGCCTACGGCGGCTGCCATGACTGCTGAGGCACTACGGGCCGCCAAGAAAGCGGGTCTGCAAACAAGCTATGATCTGAATTATCGAAGCAAACTATGGACAGACAAGGAGGCGCAAGCCTGCCAGGAACCCATGATGCAGGATGTCGATGTTCTTATCACTACGGAAGAAGATACCAAAGTCGTGTTTAAAATCACGGCCGGCGGGGCCCAGGACGATCAATTTGCCAAAGTTTCGGCGGAATCCTACAAAACCGTGGCTCAAAAACTCCAAGAGAAATTTCATTTCAAGGTCGTTGCGATCACGCTGCGCTCCAATCCATCTGTTTGGAAGAATCATTGGACGGCCATTGCCTATAGCGACAATCGCTTCTATGAAACGAAGACCTACGAAGTGGAAATCGTCGATCGGGTTGGCGCCGGGGACTCTTTCAGCGGAGGGTTTATCTACGGATATTTGTCCTCTCAGAGCCTGGAGATAGCCGTGCAGGCTGGCGTTGCCTATTCGGCGATCAAACATTCCAATCCAGGGGATTTCAATTGGGCCACCCGGTCCGAGTTGGAAGGAGTGCTCAAGGGTGGTGGACTGAGAGTCGCGCGTTAAGAGATAGGGAGAGGATTTCAGGCAGGAAATACTGATCGAAAAAATCCCGCAGAGATTCTTGAAAGATTTGTTTGCTTTGAAAGGGGACCAAGATGTCGAATCTTAAAACCATCCAGAAGATTGTTGATATCGGACTGATTCCAGTGGTCAGAGCTTCCTCTGCCCAGGAAGCCCTGGCCATCGTCGAAGCTATCAAAGCCGGCGGGTTATCGATTGTGGAAATCACCATGACCGTGCCTGGTGCCATCAAAGTGATTGAGGCGGTGGCGGATCGCTACGGCAAGGAGGTTCTCCTGGGAGCCGGAACGGTGCTCGATCCACCCACGGCCCGCGCCGCCATTCTGGCAGGGGCCGAGTTCATTGTTACGCCTGCCTTGCACAGGAACACGATCAAGTTATGTAAACGATACAGCAAAGTCATTATCCCAGGAACATTGACTCCCACGGAAGTGCTCCATGCCTGGGAATCCGGAGCTGATTTTGTTAAGGTCTTCCCCTGCGACAACGTGGGCGGGCCCAAGTACATTAAGGCATTAAAGGGACCCTTCCCTCAGATTGAAATGATTCCCACGGGAGGCGTCAATTTGCAGACAGCCGCAGATTTTATAGCTGCGGGCTCAGCCGCACTCGCCGTCGGTTCCGAGATGGTAGATAAGGTGGCCGTGGCCTCCGGGAACTTCGACAAAATAAAACAGAACGCCAACCAGTTCCTCGAGCTTGTCAAGAAGGCTCGAGGAAAGTAGAAGGCCCGCCTGCTTTCCATTCCCGATGTTTCAATGAGGGAACGAAAAAGATTCACTGGGCTGGCATCGAATAAAGCCTTATCCCCAGTCTGCGAATCCACCCGTTCAACGCGAGACATCGGCAATGCTGAGATCTCCCGGCCCTGAGGAAGTCAAGGACTGGACTGTACATCTTTGAGTGAGTACTAATGCCAACCGTGTCAACACCGCAACGCACTGGGAGTCTGGCAGTTCCCTGGTATCGTGAAATGACCGGCTATCACTGGTGGGTGCTATGTATTGCCTCGCTCGGCTGGCTATTCGATACCATGGACCAGCGCCTCTTCGTGCTGGCGCGGCAGCCCGCCATGGAGACACTCCTTCCGCATCAATCCCAAGTTCAGTACTACAGCGGGATAGCAACAGCCATTTTCATGTTGGGCTGGGCCATTGGAGGCCTCTATTTCGGAATGCTTTCTGACCGGTGGGGGCGCACCAAAGCAATGATGGCAGCCATCCTCGTGTATGCAGGATTCACGGGACTGTCGGCCCTGGCAATGTCCACTTGGGATTTCATGGCTTACCGATTTCTGACCGGTCTGGGAGTAGGAGGCGAGTTTGCGGCCGGAGTGGCTTTAGTGGCTGAAACCATGCCGGTGAGAGCGCGGCCTCACGCGCTGGGAATCTTGCAGGCCTTATCCACGGTTGGGAACATCATCGGGGGAGGGATCGGCTATTTTGTGCTTCCCCGCTACGGTTGGAGGGGAATGTTCCTGGCGGGGGTTTTTCCGGCTTTCCTGGTGGCCGTCATGTTCAAACGCCTGAAGGAGCCAGAGGCTTGGGTTGCGGCGCGAGAGGCGTACCAACGGGGTGAAAAGCGACAATTGGGCGTGGTAGGAGATTTGTTTTCGGATTCACGCTGGCGGAAACATACGATCATTGGCTTGGCTATGGCCATCTCCGGGGTCGTGGGAATTTGGGGAATTGGATTCTGGTCTCCTGAATTAATTCGAGAGGCTCTATCCGGGGCCTCCCGTCAAACTCGGGAGCAATACGCTGCTCTCGGGACAATCCTGCAGGATGCTGGGTCCTTCATCGGAATCAGCTGCTTCACCCTGGTGACGGCCAGAGTCGGCCGCCGACCGGCTTTTATTGTTGCCTTTCTCCTTGCCTTGGGGGCGACCATTCTCACTTTTGGCTGGCTTCGTCATCCTGGAGATATTTACTGGATGATTCCGCTTCTCGGGTTCTGCAATCTATCTTTTTTTGGGGGCTATTCCATCTATTTCCCCGAGCTCTACCCAACACGATTGCGGAGTACAGGGGTGGGGTTTTGTTACAACGTAGGTCGGGTCATTGCCGCCTTGGGACCCTTTACCTTGGTGTATCTGAGTTCAGTCTATGCGAGTGCCGGCTATGCCAGCTCCTTTCGAATCGCAGCCATCACGCTCTCTTCGGTCTATCTGATTGGCGTCGTCGCCGTCCTCTTTGCGCCCGAAACCAAAGGCAAACCATTACCGGAAGAGTGATGACGAAAAAAACGATGACCCGGAAGAGAGCTCAAAATGATCCAAAGATGGGGGGTCGTTTGATCTTCATCCTGGGACTCGCCCTTTGCGTTTTTTCGATCACTCCCTCGTGGAACTTGGCGCCAGTTCGTGCTCAGGCACCCATTTCCATCTCACTTGACCCGATTGTCAATGGACTCAATCAGCCGGTTTATGTGACGCACGCGGGAGATGGTTCAGGACGACTCTTCGTCGTGGAACAAGGCGGGACCATACGAATTGTGGTCGATGGTGCGTTACTGCCAGTTCCTTTCCTGGATATTCGCAGTAAAGTCACGGCGGGAGGAGAACGCGGCCTGTTGAGTGTTGCCTTTCACCCGGATTTTAAGAATAACGGGAGATTCTTCGTCGATTACACTGCCAATCGTCCGAACCTGAAAACGGTCATCGCCGAATACGCGGTCTCTTCAAATCCCGATATTGCACAGACAGTTGAAACTGTGCTCCTTACCATTGACCAGCCCTTCGACAATCATAATGGAGGCCAACTGCAGTTTGGCCCGGACGGGTACCTTTACATCGGGATGGGAGATGGAGGGTCGGGAGGCGATCCACAAGGGAATGGACAAAACCTCAATGTGCTGCTCGGAAAAATTCTGCGGATTGATGTCAATGGCAATCAACCTTACGGAATCCCCCCGGAAAATCCCTTTGTTAACCTCGATGGGCGTGATGAGATTTTCGCTCTAGGATTGCGAAACCCATGGCGTTTCTCCTTCGATCGCCTGACTGGAAGGCTCTTTGCCGGAGATGTGGGACAAAATACCCGGGAAGAAATTGACCTCATCGAACGCGGAGAAAATTATGGCTGGAACCGCTATGAATCCAGCCTCTGCTTCAATCCCCCTTCAGGATGTGAAGCCGATGCGAGTCTGTTCCATTTCCCTATTGCCGAGTATGGGAGATCAGAGGGAGCATCCACAACCGGAGGATACGTCTACCGCGGCATTCTGTTTCCGGAACTACGAGGTACCTACCTCTTTGGTGATTTCATCAGCGGGGAGATTTGGTCTTTACAGGAAACTCCATTTGGAACATGGAATCGAACCGCCCTGTTGAACACAGGGTTCAACATCAGTTCATTCGGAGAGGACGAGGCCGGTGAACTCTATGTCGTCAACTACGCCGGAAGCGTTTTACGCCTGCGATTAAATAATCCCAGGCCGGCAAGGGAGTTCAGCTCTCTCATTCCCTCTTCGGCCAAGACGGATCGGTTCACTTCTTCATTGGTTTTGTTGAATCAGGGAAGCCAGTCGATTCAGTTCAAGTTGAGTTCGCATGGACCTGACGGTGAATTGCGAGCGAGCCAAACTTTTGGTTTGAATCCTGCCGAAAGTCTTCGGACAGATGATGTCCTGGCGCTCTTAGGGCTCCCGAACGGCAATTTTGGTCCTCTGACCCTTGAGCCATTGGATGGACTTCCATTGAGTGCTATTTCCGAAGTTAGAAGTTCAAAAGGGACAGGTGGTTTTTTTAGGACTCGACAAAAGCTTGAAGGCTCAACGGATTTGATCATTCCGGAAGTCATCGACAACGGAGAGCGCGGGACTGTTGGTACATTTCGAACGAATCTAGGCCTCAATAATACGGGGACTGAAGCAGCGAATGTCCTGGTCGCTTTAACCGATGATCACGGAGTCCTGCGAAACAGCCGATCCTGGGCTGTTCCGCTCAATGATGACTCAAATTGACGGTATCGTAAAGACAATGACTTCGAATCAGAAGCTCCCTCAATTTAGAGGCTATATCAAATTAAGCAGCGATCAACCGATCCAAGCCTGGGCAAGCAAGATAGAAAATGGAACCGATGATCCAAGTTTCGAAACGGCGCTAGGTCCATTCCCGTCCGACCGCGGACCCCATTTCTTGATTCCCTCCATCGTCAACACCGACAGGTTCGTGTCTACGTTAGTAATCATCAATACTCGTGTGGATCGATCGGCAAACGTGCATTTGAATTTTTGGTCTTTAACCGGCGAATCGCTGAATTCGAAAATAATTAACCTGGGGCCTGCCCAGGCGTACTTCAGTGAGAATATCATCGCAGATTCGAATGCTTCCTCCGGCTCCTTCGGGCCTTTGACTATTGAGTCGGAAGAGAGTGATCAAGCCGCACTGGTAGTGGCATCGGAGGTTCGAAGTGCAACGGGGACAGGCGGCTTTTTCCCGGGTCAGCTCCCCGCTGGCATACGTCCGATGCTCCATCCCCGAAATTGTCGACACAGGGAATCGCGGCTCAGAGGAAAGCTATCGAACCAACCTGGGGTTAAATAACCCGGAACCGGAGACGGCCAACGTATCGCTTGAATTAATCGATTCGGCTGGAAGCCTCATGGACAGATGAATGTCGCTGTTCCTCACAACGGGCTCGCCCAGATCAATGATATCGCTCGAATCATCATTGGGAATACGAATCCAACAGGGTTCCACGGTTACCTTAAAATCCATGCATCCACGCCGATCTTTGCTTGGGCCAGCAAAATAAATAATGAAACAGATGACCCCAGTATCATCGTTGGGATTCCTTGAACACCTTTACGGACAAAATTGACTTTTTAGCCTGTAGTTTTACTAACTGTGACGAAGTTGCAGCAGTTAGCATTTCTGCCACACTTTGCATCGATCAAGAAGCCACCGTTTTCCCTTTCTTCGCAAGATTTTCCTTTAGATTCAATAACTTAAAAACAATCGATAAGATGGCCTCCATCTTGCATCATAGCGAAGATGAGGACCCCAGCCGGGTGGCGGGAACCCTGCAGATTTGTTGGAAAGTCTTTACATAGAGGTGGTTTCGTCCCTCGAACAGAAGACTATCGCACGAAGTCAAGTCCAGGAATCATAACGTTCCCAATCCATTCAGTGAGTTGAGGCTTAATCGATGACCCGAAAGATAGCGCCTGCCAGTCAATGGTCGCTTCAGACTCGCATCTACTTTTCAACGATTCTTCTTTCTGCGTCGGTCCTTGTCATCGCCAATTGGGTCACCACCCGCACGGCGGTGAGCGCAGTTGAAGGCACGATTGGCGTTCAGACTTCGAACGCCGCTCAACGCCTGACCCATAGCCTGGTCCATTCCAGGACCTCCGAGGTTCCGCAAGCTTATAAGTCTCTGGTCCGTGAGATCCTTGAGTTGGAGCCCAATATTGTCAGAGTGGACCTCTACGAGGAGCTCAACGGCGAATTGAAGAATCTGGATTCGAGCTCATTTCGCGGGGACCGGCCGCTCGAAAATGAAGAAGTGCGAGCCTTTCAAGCCCGCCTCCCCAAGACGTTCATCATTTGGGAGGAAGGCACCCGGCAGGTTTTTTCAGTCACCCCCATCGCCTTCGAAGATGGCACACAGGGGTTCGTCAGCGTGGTCAGCTCCTTGCAGGCGGTCGACCAGATTTTGTCGACGCAGGGGAAAATCCGGATCTATTCACTTGTCTTGACGGTTGGGCTCATGGTGTTTGCCGTAGGATGGCTTTTTCGCAAAACGGTCTATCGGACTGTTGATCACTTGCTGGACGTCATGCATCGGTTCCGCGAAGGGGAAATGACGGCACGCGCTTCGGAAAAACTAGCGGGGGAATTAGGAGAGCTTGGCCGCGGCTTTAATTTTCTCCTGGAAGAAATCCAGAGCTATCAAGAAGAGCTGCAATCCCGGGTGGATGCATCTACGAGCCAGCTGCGCAGCAGAAATCGAGATCTGCGCAATCTGAATCTTCAACTCCTGGAGACCCAGCGAAAATTGATGCAAGCCGAGCGATTGGCCTTGGCTGGCCAACTGACTGCTACTTTTGCCCATGAAATCGGTTCTCCTCTGTCTGCCATTTCTACTTACCTGCAGATGATGATGGAAGATACCCGACTGAACCAGGAGACGCGCGAACGGTTGAATCTGGCGGGGGAACAGATTGACCGGGTCTGCGGTATCGTGGAGAACCTGTTGAACACCACCCGAACCGTCACTCCTTTGGAACCCGTGGAGCTGGTTGAGACCCTGGCCAAGATCGCGCAACTTTTGGGGCCGACTTTTGAGTCGAGGCGTATTCAATTCAGGCTAACCAGTGAACGAGACGAATTTTGGATTCAAGGGCATGTGGATCAGCTCCAGCAGCTCTTCTTGAATCTCTTGAATAATTCTTTGGATGCAGTCCGGGAAAAAGGAGGAATTTGGATTGAGCTCCTCTCAGCCGGCAGCCAAGGGCAACGTCCGGGTTCCGTTGAGGTAAGGGTTTGCGACGATGGCATGGGAATCCCGCAGGAACGGCAGGCAGAGATCTTTAAGCCTTTTTTTACCACCAAAGAGTTTGAAAAGGGAACCGGGCTCGGGCTTGCTTTGTGCAAGGAAATCGTCGCCCACCATCAAGGTCGCATTGGCGTAAGTAGTGAAGTTGGAAAGGGGGCTTGCTTCACGATTCTCTTCCCACTCCTGGCGGGCCGCCCTGCAAAAAATGCTGAGATCAGTGCAGAACGACATGAGGTCAGCCCGAAATGACAAACGGAAAAAATTCCAAAATTTTGGTGGTTGATGATGACCGCTCCGCCCTCGATTCTTTGGCGGAGGTTCTGGAACGTGAAGGATACCAGGTCTTCCGCGCCACGAGCGGGAGGGAGGCCTTGGAGACTCTTGCCTCCAGGGAACTGGACCTGGTCTTGACCGACTTGAGAATGCGGGAACTAGATGGCATGAAAGTCCTCGAAGTTGTTCGTTCGACCCGGAAGGAACTCCCGGTGATTGTCATGACGGGGTTTGCTTCCATGGAGACGGCCATCGACGCCATCCACAAAGGGGCTTACGATTATTTGAGCAAGCCCTTCAAGCTCGATCATTTGCGGGTGTTGGTGAAACGGGCGTTGGAACAGGCCAGGCTTTGTCGGGAACTGCAACGTCTCGAATCGGCGGTTCAAGACTCCAGTTCGGAATCTGAAATCATTGGTCATAGTCCGGAAATGGTGGAAGTTTATAAAATCATTGCCCGTGTAGCCCCTTTGCAAACGACCGTTCTGATCCAGGGAGAGAGCGGGACAGGGAAAGAACGGGTAGCGAGGCTGATTCATAAGACCAGTCCGCGCCGGAATGGCCCCTTCAAGGCGATCAATTGCGGGGCATTGACGGAATCGCTGCTTGAAAGTGAATTATTTGGTTACGAGAAGGGCGCTTTTACGGGCGCGACCGGAAGCAAAGTGGGGCTGTTTGAGGCCGCCCAGGAAGGGACCTGCTTTCTCGACGAGATTTCAAATACCACGCCGGCTTTGCAGATGAAACTGCTTCGGGTATTGGAGGAGCGCGAGGTGTTGCGCGTCGGATCCACGGAATCGATCAAGGTGGATGTTCGCGTCATTGCTGCAACCAATCGTCCGATTGAAGCAATGATTCGGTCACATGAGTTTCGCGAGGACCTTTATTATCGACTGAAAGTGGTTACGTTGAATCTCCCTCCATTGCGCGATCGACGGGGAGATATTCCTCTGTTACTGGACTATTTTGTGAACCGTTATGCCAAAGCGTCTTCACGGACCGTGGCCATTCAAGATTCCGTCTACCCCATGCTCAGCCTGTATGCCTGGCCCGGAAACGTTCGGGAGCTGGAAAACTCAGTGGAACGCGCAATTGCCCTCAATTCCAGCGGTGTGCTCACGCCCGAGGACTTTCCTGAAGAGATACGCACCCCGGATGGACCACCGCCCGGGGCAGCCACGCTGCTCTCTTTGGTGACGATGGCCGAAAAAGAGAAAGAGTATGTACTCGAAGTGCTGGCGGCAACCGGCCAAAACATGTCGCGAGCCGCTGAAGTCTTGGACATCGATCGGCGTACTCTCTATCGCATCCTGGAACGCCACGGAGTCCAGCGTGAATAACTGCTTTGCCTAATCCTTCACCAGTCCGGTCTGATTGCTTGATCTACTCAACGACAATTTTTGATTTTGTGGCGATTTTGGACATCTATGCATTTTTGCCCCATTCCGAGCGTAGTTCATTTTGGCTTTCTCTTTTAAGTTTTCTCATAAATCTATGATAAAAAATGCTTTAAAAATTACACTCAAGTTGGTGCCATTGTTGCTTTAAGGTCTATGCGGAGTGGAGCGGCCTGAGAGGAGCAATAAGCAGGATTTGGTGGAGGAGATGAGGAGGGCAACTTGTTAGGTCAAATTGGTGTACCCGAACTTCTGATCATTCTAGTGATTGCATTGATTGTTTTCGGTCCAAAAAAACTGCCATCTCTTGGAAAATCGTTGGGGGAAGGAATTGCTTCTTTCAAGAAAGGGCTGACCGAACGTTCGGAAGAGCATGATGAGGAGAAGCATCCATAAGTACTGACAGCCTCGTCGAAGCAGAGGGATATCGCCTGGCGATTGAGCTGAATGACAGTCAGCTTCCTTGGAGTGTAGAGCATGTATCGGTTTTTGCGAATTCTTCTGATTGCCGTTTTCCCGTTGGCTCTTTATGCCCAGAATTCCCCGGACGGGATGATGACCATTGGACAGGTCACTCGAGAGGCCGTGGACAAGAACCTGGGCTTGATGGCCGAGAGGTACAATCTCAGTATTGCTGATGCGCGCCGGGTTACTGCCCGCTTGCGCCCCAATCCGGTTTTTTCTGCGGGGGCTGACTATCAGGATATCTTGGGGAGTGGTTTTGCCAGCACTCCCGGCTCCAGCGCGGGCCCCCCTGAGGTCAACTTCCGCGTTGACTTCCTGCTGGAGACGGGTGGCAAAAGGCATCGCCGGATGGAATTGGCCGATGATGCCAAAGCCGTGGCTGAATTTCAATTGCTGGATGCGACCAGGCTCTTGATCCTGGAAGTTCAAAATGGCGTCACCGAACTTTTGCTTACCAAAGCTAATTTGGCGCTGGCCGAAGAGAATTTGAAAGCCTTCAATGAAATTGTGGCCATCAACTCCGCCAAGGTGAAGGCAGGAGAGCTTGCCGAAGTGGAACTCGTCAGGTCCAAGTTGGCAGCACTGCAGTTTCAAAACGCAGTTCGGCAGCAGGAAGCCAACCTGAGGACAGCCCGCAACCGTCTTCAAGCTCTGATGGGACGTGCGGTCCCGCAGCCTTCTTTTGATATTGCAGGAGACTTTCGTCGTGATGACCTGCCTTTGAATAAAGACACGGTACAACAGCAAGCCTTACAGCAACGTCCCGACTTACAAGCCTTGGCCCGGGACGAGGCACGAGCCGCGGCCGACATCAAACTTCAAGTTGCCCAGGGGAAGGTGGACTATACCGTGGGAACCGAATACCACCACCAATATGCGAATGTGGATCCATCGGCGAATGCCATGGGTTTCTTTGTCAGCGTGCCGCTTCCTATTTTTAATCGCAATCAAGGGGAGATCGAAAGAGCGCGTCAGGAAGAGCATCAAATTGCGACGCGCAGCCAAGCTCTGAAGCTGACGATCCAGACGGAAGTCGACAATGCTTATGTAAGATTTGAGACGGCGAGAGACATGTTGAAAGGGATAGAAACCAACATGCTTCAACAGGCCAGGGAAGTGCGACAGACCATGGAGTATTCCTACCGTCGCGGGGAAGCCAGCCTTGTGGAATTCCTCGATGCCCAACGGGCGTTTAATGACACGATGCAAAGTTATAACGAGGCACGGGCCGAATTTGCCCGGAGCCTCTACCTGACAGATTCTATCACCGGAAAGGTTTTAAACCCGTGAATCGAAGACTCAAACTCTTGGGGTGGCTTCCTGGGTTGTTCCTGGTTGCTTGTACTGCTGGTAAGGAGCAGGGAACCTTACCCCCGGCTCCCCGAACTGCTCCGACGCCCGACCGCATCGTCATCGGGGCCAATTCTCCGAAGCTGGCCAACATTCGTGTGGAGACCGTAGAGACTGCAGATCTGCCTACGAATGAAGTCATCAGTCCCGGGAAACTCGAGGTGAACCCCAATCGGGTGTCGCGAATCGCATTACCGGTGACGGGTCGCATTGGAACGGTTTCTGTAAAGATTGGCGACAGGGTTTCAGCCGGGGAACCTTTATTGACCGTCGAAAGTCCGGATGCCGATGCGGCCGAAGGGGCATTTCTGCAGGCCGATGCCGGCTTGACCCAATCGAAGTCCGGCCTGGTCAAATCTCAAGCCGATTTCGACCGTGCTTCCGACCTCTATGAACATAACGCTATTGCCAAGAAGGAAGTCTTGAGCGCGGAAAATGGCCTGGTTCAGGCCAAAGCTGCCGTTGAACAAGCGGTCGCGCTGAAGGAGCAGGCCTTGCGGCGGTTGGAGATTCTGGGATTGAAACCGGGCGCCTTCGGCCAGAAAGTGGTGGTCCGCTCTCCGATTGCGGGGAAGGTTCTGGAAATGAGTGTCGTTCCTGGAGAGTACCGGAACGACGCCAA
>JAXLQK010000089.1:0-17947 GCA_046331665.1 Terriglobia bacterium
TTTGCGGCATCAGAAGTCCCGGCTCTCAACTCGATTCCAGGCAACACAATCAGTGCCGCAGCACCGCCAAGCAGGCTCGCTTGCAGGAAATCCCTTCGTGTTACGTCATTTTTCATCGTCTGCCTCCATTATGGCCACTGACGCCAAAGCCTTTCCGCCTTTCCGAGCCCGATTGCCTTCACAGGATCTTGAACATCATTAAAGAAGAGAGGGAGCGGTGGCCGAGACGAATTCGCTTTCCATTTCGACTTGGGCTGTTCAGTGGACCGAGCCTAAGAGTTCATAAGATGTCATGCAAAGTTACTGCCACATGGCATCAATATTGCAAGCTTGCTTAAGGTGATACGCCTTACTTGACATTTGATTTTTCCTGCTTCAGGATGTCAAATAAGAAAGCACAACAGGAGGTAAGCCCATGGGTGCCATCACCTCGTTTACCTTACTCTTGATTCTGTGGGGAGCCATCACGGCCGCCTTCATTGGCCTGATGATCTGGAAATCCCTGGTCGGAATGCGCGAAGAGGACCAGATTTTCCTGGATGATGCCGAAGCAGGATTCGCCAAGGAGCAACGGGAAATCATCGATAAAGTCAGGCGAATTACAACTTATGCCAAGGGATTTGGATTTACTTCGGCAGGCTTGCTCCTCATCATTGCAGGCATTTGGGTGTATCGCGGGCTGTATGGCCTGACCACTTCTACCATGCCGTAATTTCTCAAAATCGGGACGCCCTTGATTCATCACTTCCCGGCTGATTTCAGCATCGCCGAGGGGCAGTAGTGTTCCTTTGATCCCCTCTCCCTTCCTTCTCAACTTATCGATTTCTTTTCTGACTTTACGAGCTTGATTTCACCCCATCGTCACTCCAATTGTCTGCAGATTGTGGACGAAATCACCCATCAGCTTGGGTCAAATCACAAGGCAGACCTCACTGGATCCTGACATAGCCCGTCCCAAGCACGCTTTTCAGCAGGTGTGAATTGGCTTCATTCTTGCTCGAAAACAGATGGAGTTGTATTTCTTGAGGAACCACCCTTCAACAAGCTTCAGGGACTCGATTCGAACTCTAACCGAGGGCCGACCATCATGAGACCGACTGACATTCTGGACAGCCAGTTACCCTCTTCATCTCAATCCAGGCGCAGACAGGCTGGCCATTTGGAGACTCCGGTTGCGATCAAAGAACTCCAAGGAATTCTTCGGGCAGAAGGCAGGGACTACCTCTGGGAGTGGAAACGCGACACCGATGAATTTAGCCTTCGGGACAAACATGGATTGGAGATTGTGAACGGAAAAATGCAGCCTGCGGTAGTCGTCTCCATGGTTGGGCAAACGGGGCCCCATCGATGCAGTTCTGGAAAATACGTCAGCCACTCGATCAATCTGCAATCCATAACGATCTCCTACGAGAGGGTCAACGGAAATTCCGCGGTGACGATGACCTGGCGTTTCCAGCAGGACGGGTTCTGGCTGGATCCCATTCATTATGATTCCACGGCGGCTGAGGATGTGGTCCGGGTTCACTACTTCTCGATCGGCAAAGGGGAGGACGCCACGCCGACGCTAACCAGCGATTACTTTGTGCTCCCCGGGATCATGCAGTGCTCCACGATGAATCCCGTCTTTCCGGTCGATCGAATGATGAATATGAGATTGACCGAAAACTTCTGGTTAGGGCGGGGGTATTTGGAATCGCCGCGCTTCCTGCAACAGTGGGGATTGCCCGTCCATTATTTCTGCGGATTCCACCGCTCTCCTTACGATTTTCAGCGTACTCCAGGCGTTCCTCTTACGCCCACCGGGGCCGAAGGAGAACTGCTGGACGCCTTTTGCTGCGGCCTGGCCGATCTGCCGAATGGCGATCTCTTTTTTGACACCAGAAAAAATCAATATGGAATTTTCGTCAATTACCGCGGAGACCTCTGGGGCCACCTGCGGGGCCCGGCAGCCATGAAATTGGGCGCCGCCCTTTTTTGGACTGTGGGCCCCAATTACTACGAAGCCATCCGCCGCTACTATCGTGGACTGCTGGGGACGGGGGCGATCCGGAAGAAAGTCAATTCTCCTCACAAGAACAAGGTGGCCCTAGCGGCTTCCTTCGACACCTGGGGCGCACAATGCGCCAGACAGGAACATCCCGATCGCTTCAACGAAAATACCCTGAATGATATTTACGATGGGATGTTGGCCTCCGGCATTAAAGTCGACAATTTCGTGATCGATGGGTTTTGGGAAGAAAAATATGGCGATCTCAGGCATGACCCTAAACGATTTCCCCATTTCGATGCGACTCTGAACCGAATTCGCGGGGATGGCCGTTATCTTGGCTTATGGTCGGCCTTCATGCGCTTGGAAGATCCCGCCGAATTGGGGCTCACGAAGTCCCACATGCTTCGCAAAGCAGACGGCACGGCCTTTGAGATCCGGCAAAGCTCTCCCATTGAGTCCCACCCGTTTCACATCATGGATTTCACCCAGCCCGAAGTTCAGGAAGTCATCAGGAAGCTGGCGAAAGACTTTATCAAACGTTACAACCCGGACTTCATCAAATTTGATTTTGGATACGAACTGCCAGTGCTCGATGAGGCGGCACCACACGATATGAACTGGGCCGGGGAGCGGATTCTGCTCAAAGGCCTCCAAATCGTGGTCGAGGCCATGCGCGAGGAGAATCCGGATATTGTGGTGATGTACTACTCGCTCTCCCCCTTGCTGATCGACTATATCGACGTTCACAGTCCGGATGACCTGATGATCAGTTTGGGGGAATACGATCTCGAATCCAATCGCCGGTTTTTCTTCAGCAGCCTGTTGGGAGAGATCGGGATGCCGACCTGGGGCTCGGGCGGTTATGACTGGCTTACCTCTCCCGAAATCTGGTTTGATTCTGCTCCCCTCGGGACACTGGGCTCTCTGGGAAGTTTTTCCAGCCCCGATCCTCACGGCCTGGCAACACCCGAACGGGTGGCCAAGTTCAACGGCTTGAAGGAGACCCTGCGCCTGTCCGAGACCTTTTCGATAGTACCCCTGGACGCCGACTATTACGGGCCCGTCAGAGGGGCCCACACATCTTCCTGGCTCCGCTTCGAAAACGGCGAGTTGGTCATGGCCGCGCTCCGCGAATATCGCCTGACGGGAGGAAAGGGGTCGAAGAGATACCAGGATCAAATGGAAACAACCACTTCGGTGGTGGTCTCTTCCAAAACCTCTGACGGAATTTCCAAGACTTCGCGACTGGCTGTCGTCCCCTTTGGCGAGGGGGAATTGCGACTGCGGCGGGAAGACCAGAGCTCTGGTTTGATCATGACAGAACACTACTTTCCTCGCGGTGCCCGCAGTGCGGAACTCAAGACGCAAAATGGCGAACTGCGCATCCCACTGCGGGAGAAAAGCGAAGACGGAACATTAATCGAGTGGATTGATATCGAAGTGCAGAGGCAATGAAGAAACCTTGTGGGGAGAGGCAGCCCATCAGACCATGCTTTCTTCGTTCCCATTTTGGAAAGTAGCTCTCCTCCTTTTGGCCGGCACCGCGACCCATCTCCCTGCCCAACCTCTTCGCAAGGATCGGGCTGAACACCCTCTTAATTCTGCGTCAACCAACGCCCCTCCCGGTGTCACTGTTGACAACCTCCAAGTACGAACGCAGCTGGATCCGTTTTACATGGATGCCTTATTACGGGTTGAGGTACGACTGCACCTCTCACCTGGCACCTCCGCTTGCGATTGCGAAGTCGAGGGACTCCTCTTTGATCCTGCCGGGAAAGAGATTCGCCTCGACGGATTCCGTACACGCGTCAGCCTTTCCGGGTCGTCTGAATCCCGTGTCGCGTTGGCCGCCAATGTCAAAAATCCCAGGAAATGGACTGCTGAAACCCCTTGGCTTTACTCTCTGGCCGTAAGGGTGCACAACGCGGGAACGACCATCCACGAGTTCACATCCGTGGTTGGATTTCGACAGGTCGAAGTCGTCGGCATGACTCTTCGCGTCAATGGAGTTCCCATCGAACTTCGGGGAGTCGAGGTTTCGCAACTGCATCTGAAAGAGAGCGGGGAAAGCCGGCGTGACGCTTTGCACAAAGAATTCCGTCTGCTAAAGGAGGCAAATGTTAATTCGCTTCGCACCCGCGAGTTGCCACTCGCCGACGACATTCTCCAGGGGTGTGACTTGCACGGGGTCTATGTGATCCCGGAAGTTCCTGTTCCACTTTCCCAAGACGGTAATGTCGATTCCCTGGAAGAAGAGCTTGCCGGACCTTCCCGGGAAATCTTTGATCATTATCAGAATCACCCTAGTGTCATCCTCTGGCACGTAGCCCATACGCCCTCACCTGTCCATCCACCCCTCAAGGGGAAGAGAGTGGCCCACTGGCTTGCCCTCCATGATCCTTCCCGGCCACTGGCCATTTGGAACCAGGAGGGATGGTCAAAGGACTTTAAGAATGCGGTCACAGATCTGCATGGCGATCCCATGAGTCATGTAGAATTCAAAGAGATCTATCCAACCCCTGTACTCGTCTCCGCTTTTCATCCGATGCCTGATGAAGACATTGCCATCAGGGGCCAAGGACTGTCAGAAACCTGGGGGAAAAGCCTGCAACAGGCGTGGGACCGTGTCCGTGCGAGATCTTACTTCGTGGCCGGAGGATTCCTCTGTTGCTGGGATGACGAGCCGACCGCTGACGGCGGCAGTGTCAAACACCAGGGGTTCATCACTCCCGAGCAGCAGCCCAGACCCGCGTACTCTTATCTTCGGAAGGCGTATGCTCCTGTACTCCTCAGTCTTCAAAATCCGAAGGTTTCCCGTGGACGCTTGAGCGCCACTCTCGAGATCTCAAACAAATTCAGCTTCATCAACCTGGATGGTTTTGTCTTTCAGTGGGAACTCAGCCGTGAAGCCCGAAAGCTCGCGGCGGGACACACCCAGTATCAAGTTTTTCCGCGTTCCACTTCCTTCTTTTCCTTAATCTTGAATGCTTCTGAAGATCCAGATCAGCTTTATTTTTCGATTTCAGATCCGGAGGGACATCGGTTAGCGGAATACCATTTCTCTCTTAGTGCCGAACAGGTCTTGTCTTCCGTAGAGGGACAAAAAAAGAACAGCTCCCGTCGGGGGAACTTGGTCTGGCTGGAGGGGAAGAGGTTCAGCATGGCAATCGATGCCTGGCACGGGCTTCCTCGAAAACTGGACACCCATGGGGAAGAGGGGCGCCGAATCTGGCTCCAGGACACAACCAATCTGACTGTGCGAGATGAAGCTACAAACACAGCGGAGTCCTTGACGGAAATCTCGGTGCGGCACTTGCCTGGGAAAATGTCTATTGCCGGAAAACTCAAGGCGCTTGCCTTGGACGTCACACAGGACTGGGCTGTTACTCCCAGTGGTCTCTCCTGGGAGCTCGAGTTTAGCGGAACGGGGAAGCGTGCGGGCCATGAAGTCATTCTGGAATTTCCCGTCCTTTCGGAGTCGTCTCAAGTTTTCACGCCGAGCAACCGTGGACTCATGGAGATTGCAGCCTATCCGTCGTTCGTGCATGCGCCCTACGCCTCCCAAGGTCTATCCTGGGAAATCAGTCACGCTTACTATGTATTGCCCCTGGTCAGTGTTTTTGATGTCAAGACAGATTCTGCCCTGACTCTGGCGCTCCCAGCTGATGAGCCGATTCCGAATCTTCAAATCAGTTGGTCAAAAAGCCGGGTATTGCGCTTGCGGCTCGCTCATCGAGGCATGGGAGGAAACCAGCCCTCCCGGCTGAAACTCCTGGTCTATACTCATCCTTGCGACTATCGCAATGTCTTGAAAGCGTATAGCGACGATTTTCCCCGTTACTTCCGCCCGACACTCCCGCGCGATTCCTATGAAGGCGCGTTTTTCTATCACCCCATACACGACCACCCACCCATGGAAGAAATGGCCCGCCAGCAAGTCCGGTATATTTGGACCTTCCCGTGGTTCACGCATGTTGGCGAATATCTGCCCGACGAGACCGAATGGATCCCCTACAGCTACAGCAATTGGTGGCGGCTGGGAGAACTGATGAACGACGAGAAGATTCGGACTTTTATCAAGACCATGCAATCCCGCGGGGTGGGAGTTTATGGACATATGTGTCTCAATGAATTCGGCGGACCGGGAAGCTATGCAGGAATCGAAGAGCGCGGCGACTCTCCGAGAATTGAACAAATCCGCAACAGCCTCTTCCCTGCTGCCGTTGTAAAAGACGAGCATCTCCAGGACATTGTCTCGTGGGAAGGCTGCAAGGTCATGAATCCAGACCGGCGGTATGGTTTTTTCTCCTATCTCCTCGACCAATTAGAGCGTCAGTTGAGACGCCTGCCCGAAATCAACGGATTCATCATCGATCGATTGGATTGGTCCAGCATCTATGATTTTGGACATGAGGACGGGTTGACGATGATCGCAGAGAAACCTATTGCCAGTATGGCCGTGCCCATGGCGCAGATCGTTCAGGAATTCTGCCGAGTCAACCACGAGGCTGGAAAAAGGGTATTCGTCAATCACGCTTATCGGATCGAGATCCTCAGGGACGTCGATGGCTACTGTTATGAAATGGAATTCCTCCCTGCCCTTTCGTACCTCGCTCCCCTGCGCCCTGTCTCCTCCTGGAACTCGCGAAAAAACTACCACGGCGACCTGCTCCAATTCGAAGCCCAGCTGAAAAAGCGCCTTCAATGCGCCGTCTTTCCTCACATGGTTTCTCATGAGTTTCCCATTTGCCAACAGCCCCCTGATCGACGGGCCGCCGACCTCCTGGAAATTTACGCTCCCTTGTTTTCTCCTTTGCATGGCAAGGAATTGGTTCTCCTGCCTCATTGTGTTTCAGCCTCGGGAGCCAACGATGTCAACCTCTACACGAATGGCGACAACCATTACGTCGTCCCGGTGACCTCTCGAGTTCGATTCCTGAGCCGCCGTGTTCAACAGACAGAATCGGTCAAAATCACGGTGAACGTCCCGGATGGGAGGCAATTACAGTGGGCGCATGTATATTCCGCCGACGGCCCTGTGTACAAGGCTCCGCTGAACCGGAAAGATTCTGCTGTCCAAGTAGAAATAACAAAGCACGGAAGCTCTTCGATGGTGGTCCTGGGGAAAGGAACGGAGCCGGCCCTTAAAGATCCGGACGCATCCCGTCTGTCTCAACTGCGGGACGCACTCTTCCCACCGCCTATGCCCGGGGCAACTCGTGACACAGGTGATGCTGACCCTGATCCATCGTTAACCACTGCCAAAGAAATTTATCTCAGAGTCGAAGGAACGCAGGTGGGTGAATGGGGAGCTGCCTCCATCCAATGTGATGGCCATGAAATTGGTCAGATCTCCAGCGCCCTTGGTAATTTCAGCGTTACGTCTCTGCGGGAAAGACTGCGTCGGGCATCGCCTCAGGTAAGCATTCTAACTCCCGACGAAGGGATGTGGTTTGTTCCCCAATATTTGGAATTGCTGGTCACTTCACCCCATGGAGAGACGTCTCGAATTGCATTCTGGACCCCGGAAGACCTGGCCAGTCGAGGTTCCCGGGCAGGAGAAATCCGCTTGCCGTTGCACTGGTGCCGGAAAGAAGTCAGTCCATCACAACCTGATCATTGAATTTTTCGTTCTTCTCCTTTTCCCTTGAGCGAGGAATCGGTCATGCTTGGAAGAAGAAAATTCGTCGAAATACTCGCCAATTCGACGGCTGCCGCTGTCATCGCACCGGCCGCAGACGCGTGGGGCACTCCGGATGCAAGCCAGACGATCGACATCGACAACTGGCAGCTCAGGGTCGCACCTTCGGGAGAAATTGTCTCCCTGCAAAATGGAAAGTTGGAGCTAATCCGGCGGCAGTTGGGGAGCAACTCTCCTCGCATCGTTTTCCTTAACAAGAAAATCTTTGACTGCAACCAACCCAAAGCCTCCCGCCGAGAGGGCTCAACGCTATTTTTCGATTACGCCTTTTCCGATCGGATCGATTTCCAGCTTCACTACGCAATTTCCTTTGTCCGCCTGAATGAAGGTCAATGGGTGTTGACGCAGCGGTTGGGTTTGGATTTCCCTGCCAAGGTGAACGAAAACGTGAAGCTCTGGTTACCTCGCACGATTCAATTGCCTTTTGAGAATCGAATGGTGTTTGTCCCGCTAAAGAATGGGATAGGGCGGAGAAAACCAGTGTTAGGACTGGATAGCGATGACGAATATGTATTCCAGCTCAGCGGAAGCCATGATGTTTGTCGTCCTCAATGGCTTGCCATCCCGATGGTCGATGAATATTCCGGTCAAACGGATTTGCATCTCACCCATTGCACAGATCCCTACTTTACGTCCTATTTTTCCTTGCCATATCGAGAAAGGATTGGTCAATTTCACTGTGTTTTCCCCGATACAGTGGCCTTGAACGGGCATGAAGAGAGACGTGTTTACACGGTTTTGCATCAGGGAGAGGCAAAGACCGCGCTAAAACTCTTTTACGCTTGCGCGCTTTCAGATGTAAAGCCGGGTCCGGATTGGATGCACGACGTGGCCATGGTGGACTATGACTATCTCAGCAAAAACGGGCAAGGCTGGTTTGCGGACATCGATACCCTCAAAGACTTCATCCCAGTCAAGGACCGATCCAAAGTGTTTCTGGGGTTGCACGGCTGGTATGATGTCGTCGGCCGCTATTCCTTTAACTACCCCAAGCAAACCCTGGACAAAGAATGGACCGCCTTCCCCGGCTGCCAGGATAAAGACTTCCAAGCCTATGGAGACGCGCCCGAGCTGGGGGATCCCTACCGGTTTCACAAACAATCGATCTCAAGAATGCGACCGGTCGCCATGTCGATCGCCGAAATGCATCGACGACTCCGTTATGCGAAAGACAATGGCTTCCGGGTGGGCCTGTATTTTTCTGACGGATTGTTGAGCGGCACTGAAGTCAAAGATCACTATGAACCCACGAAAGTCCTGAGCTGGGGTGGATGGAAAGGCCCGGACACTCAAGGTCGGACCTTCCTGCAAAATCCGCTTCATCCGGAGGTGAGGAACTTCTACCTCAGCTACATGAAGACCTTGCTGTCGGAATTCGGCAAGGAGCTGGACGGCTTCCTCTGGGACGAAACCCATTACATAGGCCCGGGCACCCTTGGCAATGACTCCTACCCGGGATACGCAGATCGCGGGATGATGATGCTGATCAAGGAAATTGGGTCGATGGTTGCTTCCTTTAACCCTGAATTGGCTCTCTTTTCGTCAGACAATATCGGTCTTTGGAATCTCACCGATAGGGTCCCGTATGCCCTCGTGGCACACGGCACTTATCAGGATAGTGCCTGCCGTCCTGAAGCCTGGTCATGGGGGCTTTTTCCCAATCACCGGAATGTGCTTTGGTCTTGCAATTGGGCTCCTCTTTCCCGCCTCGACTTCACGCGCTATGCCGTGGAGACTTTTTCCATGCCGGTGGCCATTTCGAATGGCTCTTTCGGCGACGACGTTGGGATTTCAGAAATGGGAAAGCCCACTCTCCATGAACTTCTAGCCCTTTTTGCGAAACAAAAACAGCGGAAGATGGAATTGGGGTGGGTGGAAGAAGACCAGTGTCATCCAACTTATGATGGAAAACCCATCCTATATCGATGGAGCTTCTAGCCCCATGAGAACTCTTTGGGCAAGGAGGATCGACCTAATATGTGGTCCTTGACACGTCGTGAATTCCTAAAAACCTCAACGGCTGTTTGTCTCCTTCCATCGGCAGCCCCGAGAGAGGGAGCGGACTCTCTCCCATCAATCAAGGAGACCGGGCACGGGATCGAAGTGCGGGGTGAAAATTACACCTGGAAATGGTCTTCTGAAACCGATGAATTTCAATTGCTCGATTCGCATGACCTTGTCATTGCCAAGGGGCTTGTCCAACCGGCAATTGTAATTCAGCCGGCAGGACAAAAGGGAATGCGCCACTGCCAATCAGGAAAGCCCGCCCGCTACAGTTCGCAAGGTAACCGCCTGGGAATTCGCTACGAAGGGGTAAATGGCACGGCCACTTTGTCTGTGACGTGGCGTTTTGAGGTCACAAGTTTCTGGCTGGAGCCGGTCATTTACGAAACAGCAGGGGCTGACGATGTCGTCGCCTTGCACTACTTTGCCCAGGGAAGTGGCGACGCCCCCCGCCCGACTATGGAGAGCGACTACGTCGTTTTACCCGGGGTCAGTTCATCCTCGGTCATGAGTCCGATTCTACTGGCCGGTGAGATGGGCCTGAACGTGAACCAAGTCTGCTGGCTAGGTCGAGGATGGACGGGTAATCCGGATGTCTTGCAGATCCAGGCTTGGGGGTTGCCGGTTCATTATTTTTGCGGATTTCATCTCTCTCCCTTTGACTACCAAAAGACTCCTTCCACCAAACTCACGGGTATCCCGACACAGGAACTACTGAATGCGTTTTGTTGCGGTCTGGCTGAAGTTCCAAACGCAGACCTTTTCTTTGAAACCGCTCACAACCGCTACGGTCCCATTCTCAGCTATCGAAGCGATTTGTGGGGGCATCTGCGTGGACCGAGACAATTCAACCTGGGGGCTCCCTGGTGCTGGACGGTGGCACCGAACTTTTATGAGGCCATTCGAGGCTATTACCTGGCACTTGTCAAAGCCGGGATCATCCAAAAGAAGATGAATTCAGAAAAGAAAAATGCCGTGGCGCTGGCGCCTTCTTTTGATACCTGGGGAGAACAATACGGGCGCGGTCAGATGCCGCCGGACCGTTTTGACGAACCGATGCTCTTATCGATTTATGAAGGGATGAAGCGGTCAAAAATGAACGTGAAGATGTTTGTCATTGACGGGTATTGGGAGGGGAATTACGGGGATTTGCGCCATTCGGCAGAACGCTTCCCTCATTTTGAAGAAACGCTGGAACGGATCCGTTCAGAAGGACATTGGATTGGGTTATGGGCTGCCTTTATGCGTTGCAGTAACCCGGAGGCAATTGGCCTTTCTACGGACCACATGCTGCGCTTGCCCGATGGGAAACCCTTCATGATCGGAAAAGAGGTCATTACTGCCAGACCTTTTTACATCATGGACTGCACACAGCCTGAAGTTCAGCAGGTGTTGCGAAAATTGGCCCGTGAGTTCATGCAGCGATATCACCCCGAATTTGTCAAATTTGATTTCGGGTACGAACTGCCATCTCTAGCGGCCGCCGCGCCCAAGGACATGAACTGGGCCGGTGAAAAAATAATGCTGAAGGCCATGGAGGTTGTCGTCAGCGCCTTGCGCGAGGAGAATCCGGACGTCGTCGTGATGTACTATTCCCTTTCTCCACTATTTGTCGATTATTTCGATTTGCACAGCCCGGATGATCTGGGGTTCTGCGCGGGGGATTTTGAGCTGGAAGCCAATCGACGATTCTTCTTCAGCAGTTTGTTGGGAGAAATTGGAATGCCCACCTGGGGTTCCAGCGGCTATGAATGGCTCACCGCCCCGGACATCTGGTTTGATTCGTCGGCGATTGGAACCCCGGGAAACCTCACCAGCTTTTCAGGGCCCGATCCCAAAGCGCTGGCCATTCCGGAGCGGGTGGCGAAATTCAATGGCCTCACCCATGTTATTCGCACTTCCAATCTTTTCTCCCCGATTCTTATTGACGGGGAATATCAAGGCCCTGCCCGAGGGGCGCATGCTTCGTCCTGGGCCCGCGTCGAAGACGGGGAAGTCGTCCTGGTGGCGCTACGGGAACGCAGACTCGATGGGCGTAAAGGCGCCGGGCACTTTCGAGAACTTGTTTCCTGTAACACTTCCGTCGTCGTCGCCTCCACAACCTCGCAAGGAATTGAGAAAACGGCTCGCTTGGCTGTCGTTCCCTTTGGAGACGGAGTAGTCACCTTGAAGAGAAACAGGGAAGTGCGTTCGGTACTGGTTACTGAACATTATTTCGGAGGAGGAAAGCAAAGCAGGTCCATGCCTGTACAGAACGCACGACTGCAATTATCAATCAACGAAAAGACTCCCAGGGGCGACCTGGTTGAGTGGATCGAGATTACTTCGGCTTAGCTGCCGCCCTTGGTCTGCTAAAAAACGGGGACTCTTTAAAATTGCAAGACTCGAATTTCCCCTCGTATTTCAGGAGTGTTTGGACCAGAGACATGACTGACGCTATTGGAGACGCCGCGCCCTCGCGGCGCTTCTTCGTGGCGGGACGAGGGCGTCCCGCCTCCACCATCTTCCCTTCACGCAACCATGGAGGAGAATTCTTCATCCTCGACAGGAGGTTTTCATAATGACGGACTCAATTTCAAATTCCTTCTCCACCAGACTTTCAACTGCTCTGACTGAACCGGCCTATGTTCGAAAAGGTGATGACGGTTCTTCCTGGAGTATCGGAAATGGGTTGGTAGAACGGACCTTGCTCTTTGCACCCATGCATGGCTTATATTCAAATCGCTGGGAGCACAAGCTGACGGGAACAAACTTCCTGGCCGTTCTGCCCGCTGACCAGGAATGGCGGAAAGAATTGCAGTGGCGAATCGAGTTCGAACTCTATGTTGGCAATGACCCACTGCTGGGAGCAACTCCCGGGCCCGAAGCTCATTTTGAACTGGTGGGTTTTGAATGCCGGAAAGTCGCACCCTCCGGCCAGCAGCTGGAAATCAGACTGCGAGCCAAATGTCTTCCAATAGAAGTCTCCGTCTTCTACGTGGTTTATGCCGGACATCCGGTCGTCAGAAAATGGATCGCAGTCACAAACCGCGGCCCTGAGCCCGTGCTCCTCACTCGACTGGCTTTTGAAAAATTGGATCTGGTGGCGGCACCTCCCGGAGAGCAACTGATCTGGGGATACTATGGCGTGCATCCGCGGGAAGTCTTTTATACGGGCCGCGTCGAAGAGCCGGCCATCGTGGAGATGAATCCACGCACTCGCGAGGGGTTTGTCATCATGAATGAGGCCCCGGGATGGATCAAGCGCACTCAAATGATTAACTTCGGCGAAGGGGTCAGCGTCATGTACGACACGGATCTCTTCCCATTCAAGCGAATACTGAACCCCGGAGCAACCTTTACCAGTGCGAAAAGCGGCATCGCCTTTTTCCTCAAAGATCAAGGTATGGCAGATCCGCGCTGGGTGATGCCGGGGTATACCTCTAAGATCATTTTAAGAAAAGGAACCGATTTTCAACCACCCTGGTTTTTTAATACCTGGGACCCGTTTTACTGGCATTACACGGAATCAACCATCCGCGAGCTGATCCCGATAGCTGCCGCCATGGGTTTCGACAATCTCACCTTGGACACCGGTTGGTGCACCAATTATAACGACAGCCAGGTGGACAAAAAGAAGTTCCCCGAGGGCCTCGACGGCATTCAAACCCTTTTGAAGGATCACGGCATGAAATTGGGACTTTGGTTTCCCATCGTGGTGGTGAGCCCCGAAAGTGAAGTGTATCGAAGACATCCGGAATGGGTCATGCGAGACGAGGATGGAAACGAGCGCGTCTCTGATTTTCCCAACGATGGAGACCGCTTCATGTGCCTCGACTCTCCTTATTGTGACTGGGTGGCAGAACGCATGATCCAAATGATTGACAAGTTTCACCCACAGTACATCAAGATGGACTTGATGACCGTGTTCGATCCTTATGGTCGCTGGAGATCAGGCTGTTGGTCAAAAGGGCATCACCATGAGAATCGGGAACAATCGTTGCAGGGCATCATCCACGGCCTGGGACGCTTGACGGAACAGGTCTATCGCCGATATCCCGAGATCCTGCTGGACATCAGTTATGAGACCTGGGGGCAAAACCACCTGATTGACTATGGCGTGTTGGGTTACGCAGACTTTGATTGGATGGCCAATGTCAACGATAGTACGCCCCAAATGGCGGGCCCACGCAACGCTCGCATGCTGCTTTACCATCGCTCGCTTGCCATCCCGACCGAGGGTATGATCATCGGGCTGGTCCGCGCCGACATGCCTGACCCGGAAGAACGCTTCGGCACGGCCATTGGGTCGACGCCCGTATTCATGGGCGATATTCGAAAGTTGACTCCTGAGCAGGTGAAATGGTTTGGAGAGAAAATACGTTGGTTCAAGCGGCTTCGTAAGGAAGTTCCCCTTCAGGAAAGCTTCTTCCCGTTGGGAAGCTGGTATCAACCCAGCGTCATGGAGTGGGACGGCTACGCGAGGTTAAGCCGGAGGGGCGAAGGGATGATCGTAATTTTCAAAAACGAAACCCGAATTCCGGCCGTGGATATCCTACTGCCTGTCTACCCGGATGGGGAATTCACAGTTCGCTCCGTAATGAGCGGAGACATGGCGGGCGTCTATTCAGGGGAACAGTTTCGAAAAGGGATATCGCTTTCGCTCACCCCGCAGTACAAGGTCGATATTTTTGAGATCCGAGCCGTGTGAGTTCGAGACGCAGGAAGTTGCTGCCTATGGTTTTGAGGCGACTGCGGCTTTGGCCTTCTTGCGCACTTCTTGTTGCTCCACGAGCATCTTGTAGGCCAAGTAGTACTTGTAGATGTTGGACACATACTGCACCGTCTCGCGGCCAATCGATTCCGCGGCAATGATCTCCACATTATTGAACCATTTGTTGGGATCGTAATTGCGCTGGGCCGCTTTCTCGCGCAACGATTTGATGCGGGCGGGCCCCGCGTTGTAGGACGCAAATGTAAACAGGGCTTTACTTAATTGATCCATGGGCTCGTTGGCATAATACTGGTTCATCATGAATCGAATATACTTCACGCCTGCATGAACGTTGGGTTCCAGCTGCCGGATATCCCCCACCTTCATATCCTTCCCTGTGCCGGGCATCACCTGCATGACGCCAATGGCTCCGACCGGGCTTTTCTTGTTCTGGTCGAGTGTAGACTCCTGGTAACCCTGGGCAGCCATCAACAGGTAGTCGAGGTCATACTTGGTGCTATATTCCCGGATGAAATTCACCGCTTTTTGAAACTTCTCCATCTCCTTCTTGGAGGTCGCCCCCTTGGCAAATTTGACGTCCTTCAAATATTTCTTAAGCAAAATGTTCCTCTGCAAAGACCCTTCAGGATATTGTGTGATGAACGCATTCAGCTCCGCCATCAACTGGGGGCTATTCTTGCGGATCATCCAGGCAATCTCCCCTTCTTCTTTGACCGCTACGTCTTTGTGGACCGTCAGGTTCGAAAAGATCTGACTCCAGAAATCGGCAATGAAACCATGACAAATGGTAATGGGGACCAAGCCTGCGTTGACCATCTCAAGAATGTCTTCGTCGGCCAACACCTCGGGGGCTGCATTGATTTTCACGGGAGGCAGTCCATCTTTGGCCAGCATGGCGTTAAATTGATCGACCGATTGCTGGGAAACCGTCGATGGGCGCAGATACAATTCCTTTCCGGCAAGGTCCTTCAGTGAATGAATGGGCGGTGCGCCGGGTCCGGTGACGACGACCGAGGACACATGGGTCATCGTAGGATTGGTAAAGTCCACTCTCTCTTTGCGCCACTCATTCACCAGTTTTCCAGCGGCGATGACGTCTCCTTTGCCCTCCAACAGGGCGGGAATCAATTCGTCATGAGCCACGGGTATAAAGACGACATGTACGCGGATATTCTTATTGTTCAGTTTCTTGTTCAATTCTTCTTCATAGCGATGGAAGACTTCGTAAACGACGCCGCGCTGGGTCCCCAGATCCACAAAGAAGTTAGTCTTCGAGTAGGTGGTTAAAACCCGGATCAGCCGCCGTTTCACCATCCCATCAAAATCTCCAGTCCATTGCTTGTTGACAAGGCGAAACCCATCCATCCCCTCTGGTGAACCAGAAGTGGACTGGCCATTTTCCGTGACGGTTGACGACTCAACCGCTGGGGAATCCGATTGGCTCTCCGCCTTGGGTTTTGTTTCGCCAGGCTTGGATGCCTCTTTCGAACAGGCGGTGAACAAAAAGCAAAAGGACAGAAGAACGATAAATTTGAAAAATTGATTTTTTTTCTCGCGCATCACGCGGGACCCCCATCACCGTAGTTTGACTACTGTTAGGCAGAAACGTCAGTTTACACGACAATGCCTCAGATTGTAAGCCATCCTGAACGACGGAACGCGAGGGGCAACTACATTGAACGCTCGCGCCAAAAGCAAGAATCTATGAAGTTGAATCCAACCCCGGAGGGGTATAGCATTAATCTTATACAGGGAGGGGCTATCAGGGCCTTTGAGAATTACATCATGGCCCGGGGGGTGTGCCGTGTACCCCGTCTCCCCTCCATCTCTTGACGGCTTTACTCCCGGCGTTTACCTCAATTACCTTCCAGGTGCAACTCACTCACCCCGAGTTGACTCTCGGGATGACTTTATTGCTGGCTTCTGGCGGTCGCCGCCGTTCTTCTCTCCCAAAATCAAGCGACTAGACTGGACTTGTCAACTCACCTCCAGCCATTTTTCGAGTCCCCCGGGATTCTGCTGTAAGCCCATTAGATCTTCTCGACCAGACCTCTTCCGCTCGGAATGAGGTTGAGAGAACTTACTGGCATGGGAGGTCAAACCTATGAACAAGAAGATGCACCAATCGACGCGGCGTGCATGCATTTACTTCATGACGCTGACGGGCGCGTGCCTGGGATTGATTTTGCCTCCAGATCTCAGCGCCCAGACAACCTTTGAGAAAAAAAATGTCCCTGCGGCCATTCAATTGACCTATCCCTACTCGCTGGCCGTCGGTGATTTTAATGGGGATGGTTATCCGGATTTGGCGGTTGCCAATGCAGGATCAGATCCGGCTTCCGGTCAATATGTAAATGGCGGTGTCTCAATCCTGGTAAATAGCCCGACTGGGTTTACCGGTGTCCTGGAGGAGGAAACAACCGGGAAATGCACAGTCGGGGTGGTGAGTGCTGATTTTAATGGTGACGGCAAGTTGGATCTAGCTGCTACCAATTTTGGGAGCAACACCATTTCCATTCTTCTTGGTAAGGGGAACGGATTCTTCACCCATACCGGGGATCTTGACACTCCTCCAAATCCTGCATTTCTGGCGACGGGAGATTTCAATGGAGACGGGAAGATGGACCTCGCGGTCAGCAATTTCGGCGATAATTCCATCTCCGTATTCCCAGGCAAAGGAGACGGGACCTTTGGCACCAAGCTGGATACTGCCGTTGTCAAAAATCCGCTGGGCTTGGTGGCGGCAGATTTTAACCAGGACCATCAACTCGATCTGGCCGTAGTTGGAGTCGAAGACGAGAACCTGATGATTCTCTTCGGAAAGGGAAACGGAAGCTTTGAGATCAAAAATACCTATCAGACGGCGGTTGACCCGATTTGGCTGATTGCCATGGATCTCAATGGTGATGGTCGGGCCGACCTGGTCTCGTCAAATGAGCTGTCTCTCTCCATGTTCCTGAACAAGGGCGACGGGTCCTTCATGGGCAAAAAGGATTATGGCCTGTTATCGAGTGGACAACTCGAGGCGGTAGTGGCAGCGGATCTTGATTTGGACAGCAACCCCGACGTCGTTGTGGCCAATCAAACCTCCGGCTACCTCACCACCATCCCTGGAAACGGCCAAGGGGGACTCGGCAGTTATGTCGGAAGATGCATCCTGGATGATGGAGCGAAGCCCACTGGAATTATCGCCGGTGACTTCAATGGCGATCAGAAGCCTGATTTGGCGGTGGCGGTTTCCAACGCGAATCTGGTCAGCGTTTTTCTGAACACCTCAAGCCGCTCCACGACGACCGTCCCGATCCTCCTTTCCCTGGCAGGGCAAAATAACTCATTCTATACGTCCGAACTGACACTGACGAACCGCGGCTCTTCCGGGGCCGATGTCAACTTCACCTACACTGCAGCTTTCGGTGGAGGAAATGGAAGCGGCGGCATCTCCCTATCCCCCAGGCAGCAAATGATTGTGCCTGACGCGATCAGTTGGCTGCGTACTTTGAATATTCCCATCCCCGATTCGGGAAGCCGGGGCGGAACT
>JAXLQK010000090.1:0-17303 GCA_046331665.1 Terriglobia bacterium
GAGGAACCATTGCTTATCAGGCAAATTTGCCCTGATAAGTTGATAATAACCAGGTTTTCGGGCACTTTTGCCCTCTACCCATTATCAACCAAAGTGCATGCTTATAGTAGGTCAAAATGCTATACCTGGCCAGAACAGTAGTCAAACCTCCCGCTAGGAGGCAGCCATTTCGGAAGTCGGGCTTGTTGACTTTTGGCAGGTGGGGGATTAGCATTTTGCTCCAAACTAAACACGCACTTGGGTTAAGCAGAGTTATAGGCGAGAAAGAGCTTGAAAACCCCAACTTAGATTTATGAGTGAGCGTCCTGGTGGTCGTCCTGCAATGCGAAGACAACTCTAAGGAGTCATCCTCATCGGGCTCATGTGGCCCACTGCGTTACACCCCGAGAGCGTGATCCCAGCAGATCTGGCCGGTGACTGTGTCATCGCCCTCGTGCGATACGGCGAGACGTCTTTTCGACGAATGACGTTCCAGGCCGAGGGGGACCGTGTGCGTGTAACGATGGTCTTTGCATCTGGCGAGTTGTTAAAGCTAGAAGGCACGATTCGCGACGGCAAGATTGAGCTCCAACAGTCTGAAAAAGATGAGCCATTATCGAGCATGACCGGCATGGTGGGGGGTGGTGAAATGTCAGGAGAGTTCGTACAGGGTGACTGGGAGCAGATGGGAAATGCGCTTGAGACGTCGATGGACATGGAGTCCGTGGTGGATGTAATTCCGGGAGAGTCCTTTGCAATGCCTCGAGTCGAAAAGGAGTTCTAACCCGGATTTCTCACCAGCGGAGCCGGATAGCTGGCAACCCCTGGGAACGCCGGCATCTTGCCGGCTCTGTCGTTTCCTGCTGCCCGTAGCAGGTCGGGTCAAATCCGGCGAAGAAGCAGGCTGGAAGCCTGCGCTCCCAGGAAATGCAATTCGCGGTGAGAAATGCGGGCTAAAGCCGTTTCCAGGTGGAATACATGATGCTACCGACTCTGATCTTGCTCATGGCGACGGGGACACAGGTCTTGCAGAATTCAGGATTTGAGGCTTCCCAAAATCTTCAGGGATGGACGAGCCACATCCATGGGAAGACGGGGCGGGATCCCATCATTCGCATAGACGGCGGATCGTTTAAAGAAGGGAAACAATCCCTACTCCTGGAAGCAAACAATCCGGCGAATGTCTCTGTTAGTCAGAGGATATTTCTTCCTGTGGGTTCCCTGTGGCGCGTAAAAGGTTGGATCAAGACTGAGAAACTTGCATCAATAGGGGACTCAGAGTTGTATGGCTTGATTGAGGTTCAAACCCCGGCTGGTAGTCTCGCGAAGACTCCCGCTAGACTTGGCACTTCTCCTTGGAGTGAAGCTGAAGCCATTTTTCGTGTAACCCCTCCAGGGGATGTTCGCATCACGCTTTCGCTCATAGGATCACGTCAAGGAACGGGGAGAGTTTGGTTTGACGATATTCGCCTGGAGATGCTCACGGAGTCGTCTTTGGCCGAGGCTGAGGAAGTTCGCATCACTTCGCAGAGAATTAGCCGGTTGCCAATCGATGCCAAACAAGGGGGCCAATTTATTGAGCCTCTCTGTAATTTGATCCCTTCCATGATCGCTCAGCAAGTAAACTCCACCAGCTTCGAAGAAGAGCCACCCTGCAAATTTGTTTACAAGAGCGAGATCGACAAGCCTTATCGGCCTTGGTATCCCGATGGGGCGGTTCACCTTGCGAAGTTCTCTTACGATACCCATAACCCATTCAACGGAAAACGATCACAAAGAATCGAGCTTCCTGTCGCAACTGCTTGGGCAGGCATCTCCCAGGACGGTTTCTATTTGAAAAAGGGACTGAACTACCGATTTCAGATGCACTTGAGAAGCCAGGGTAATGTCCCCGTGCGAGCTTCTCTTCATGGCAGCGGGGGACTCTTAGCGAATCCTGTGTCGCTCGGCCGTGCCCAAGAAGACTGGAAACGCGTGTCTGGAGAATTCCGGGCCAATACAGACACAGACAATGCTACGCTAACTATTGAGTTTGAGGGACCAGGTACGTTATGGCTGGATCGAATTGTCTTGATTGGCGAGGATGCCGTGCTAGGCATTTGGCGTCCGGATGTGGTAGGCGCACTCAAAGCGATGAGCCCGGGCATCATCCGTTTTGGCGGAAGTACAATTGAAGCTTATGAGTGGGATCAATCCATTGGCTCCTGGGACACAAGAGTCCCATTTACAACTGTCTGGGGAGACCTTGAGCCCAACTTCGTCGGTGAAGAGGAGTTCGTACAGCTTTGCCACTATGTCGGAGCTGAACCCCTGATCTGCATCCGATGGTCCGGAAAAAAGCCGGAGGATGCCGCGTCTCAAGTGGAGTATTTTAATGGCGGGATTGAGACCCGATGGGGGAAACGGAGAGCTGAAAACGGACATCCTGAACCGTACAAGGTTAAGTATTGGCAGATTGGAAACGAAATCGGCGGACCGGAGTACGATGCGACTGTAAGAGCTTCTTCCAGAAATGCCAGAAGCTAAGCAAAAAAGTCTGATCCTGGAATTCAAGATTCTTTCTTCAGCCCCATCAGAGGAGACCCTCAAGTATGGCGGTGGATATTTGGACCATCTCTCCCCCCCACCATTATGAATGCGCCGGATCTTCGGGCAAGGCGCGTGAATTCGATTCTCTTCGCAATCAGGTGATGCGTTATGCGGCGATGGGAAAGAGGTTCGTGTGGCTGTAACGGAATGGAATACGACGGCAGGGGACGGGGGTTGGGCCGCGGCATGCTCCAGACTCTGGGCAATGCGCTCAGCTGCTCGCGATATCACAATCTTATGCAACGTTATGCTGATCTGATCGAGATCGCGATCAGGTCTAATCTGGTGGATAGTTTTGGTTCAGGAGTTATTATCACCGGACCGGGTTGGTACTATTTGTCGCCTACCTATTACGCTCAAGTGCTCTACTCGAGGTCCGCTGGGTCATTCCCGCTCCGGCTGGAGCACTCCACAGAACTGGCGTGGCAACTCCGGGAGCCAGACCTCAGCGCCACATTAAGCAGTGACGGAAAGACTCCTACGGATTTACGGAGTCAACTCGACCGTGAAATCCCTCCATGTGAAGTTCCGTTTATCAGACCGCTCGTCATCAGTGAATGGGGGAACGATTTACGTTGTGAGAGATCGTGATGGGAGCCTCTCTTCAGAGGTGATGAACGATCGAGATGACCCCAAACGTGTCGTTTCAGTCGCTCAAACGGCAAACCTAAAGGGCAATGATTTTGAAATTGGCTTCCAACCCTTCAGCCTGACCTTAATCGAGCTAACACTGGGGAAGTAAACCGAAATCTTGCATTTCATTTTCCAACCTGCACCCAAAGGGCGGCATTGCCGCTGCCCTAACCTCAGGGGAAGGCAATGACAGAGGCTCCCGCAACGATTTTCACGGGGAATTGGCGACATGGCTCAGCTTCGTTTCTCCATTCAACTCGGAGGATCACTCTTTCGACTTTGATCCTGCTTTCGATAGGCAGAACGATAACTGCCAGCTCTGTCTCTCTCACTCAACTCATGCCTCAAAAAATCGAAAAAGGGATCGCTTCAGTAGGGTTGAATCATGGCTACGGTTCCATCTGGTGGCCTCCCGAGGCCAAGCCAATCCGTATCGGTGAGCGTACCTTTGCTCATGGGTTGGGGATGCGTGCGAACAACACAGTCACCTATCGTCTCGACGGGCGCTACCACCGCTTTCAAGGGTGGGTGTAATCGACAGAAGTTCTTAACAAGCCTGAAGCCAGCGTAGCCTTCAGAATTTTCGGTGATGGCCGCGCGCTTTTCGACAGCGGCGTCATGCACCGCCGACGGCGCAAGGAGTTTCAGTGTTTCAGTCGAAGGAGTCAAGGAGCTGAAAATCGAGGCTTTAGACGCCGGCGACGGCGACAAATGGGACCACGCAGATTGGGCCGACCCCGTCCTGGTGGGGGATTTTGCCGAGGGCCAGGTGGAGCGACGGGAAGGGGGCATATCGCGTCAGTGGACGCGAGCTGGAAATTAGTGTGGATGCCCATGGGCATCTGACCGGACTCAGGTTTTCAAAGTCCGGTCTTGAGTACGCCGTCGATGGCGGCTCGGAACTTGAAGGATGCCTGGTCACGGACACCAACGTCGAAAAGATGGAACGTGGGGTGCGTTTCCACCGGACCCTTTCCTGCGGAGACCGCATGACCGAAACTTTTGAGCCCGATGGGGACGGAGTGCTTTGGGATCTCGACATCTACAGCAAAGGAAAATTGCGGGGGGGGCGCATCAATACCTTCTTACGCTGGCTGAAACCTCAATCGGTGCGGCTTTGGACGGCCTGGGGAAGAGGCTTGGAATGGGTCGATCCGCTCCAGAGTTGGGACTTCCGGACCGATTGGTACGAGTATGGCACTTTCTTCAATCGGAGTCAGGGCGTCTCGCTGCCGATGTTCACGGTGTTGGATGGGCAGAACGACGCTGCATTCACGCTACTGCAAGACTTTGAAGACAAGATCACCAAGATGAATTTATCTTCCGACGAAGATGGGACGCTGCAATTTTCCCGGTACGACCTGCGATTGGGGGAAGGGCGCCATTGGCGTTTCCGCGTCGCACTTCTTCCTCACGCGGCGGAGGTTCGTGCGGCGCTGGGTGCAGTCGTCGCGCGCCATCCATTGTTCTTTGACCCTCCAAACCCTCTTGCTGACCAGATCGGAGGCCATGCGGCCTACTCCTCTTCTGAGCGGGACCCGGGTTCATCGCTGACGGAAATGGGGTTTAGCTACAATTGGAAGGCCAGCTTTGACTTTCCCTATATGGGGATGTTCCTCCCCCCGGTTCCGAGGGAGGCGACCTGGCTGAGCTTCGGCGGTGAATCCGACGGAAAGGTCGACAGGTTGACCAGTCGCAGCCATCCTGTATCCACAGCCCAGTTGGCGGACTACTGCACACGCATGAAGCGTGCCGGCTTTTACGTGCTGAATTATTTCAACGTAACCGAGTTTGGGACCGGAATTGAATTCCCGGCGCCACCGCGCAAAGCGGCGGAAGATCGTGAGCTCTGGCGTGATCCGAACGATTTCCTTCACTATGCCATTCCTAAGGCAATTCTGAGAACACCTGAACCCAGGTATACGTGGGGCCGTGCGGTGGTGGTGGATTGCGGCGAGTCATCGTACAAGAGCTTTCTCTTGGAGCAGGCAAGGCGCCATGTTCATGAGTTGCCGGATTCCTCGGGGATCTGTATTGACCGGATGGATTGGTTGGATCTGGACAATCCCGATGCCGATGACGGCTTGACATGGAATGAAGGGCCGGTCCGGAGTTTGCTTAATTCCTGGCAGGACCTTCTGCGCGACTTGGGCCCGATCTTTCACAACGCCAACAAGGTGATTTTTGGCAATCCCATGGTTCGACGGCCGGATCTGGCTCGCTTTATCGACGGCTTTTATGACGAGCACGGGGACTTCGGTTTTAGCATCAACACGACTTCTTTTCTGGCTCTTCGCAAGCCCGCCGCGATGTGGACACGCGAGGAGACTCAGCTGCGATCGCACCCCGACGATTTTATGCAGCAGAGACTTTATATGGGCGTATTCCTGACTGCCCCCGTTCCTGGGAATGATCACTGTCTCCAGCCCGGCTCTTGGGTGGAGAGGTTGTACCTGGACTATGGTCCGCTGTACAGCGCTCTGCGAGGCCGCAAGTGGGTCCTGCTTCCAAAGTTAATCGAAGTGGAGAAACCCGCCCTGGCCAACGTCTTCGAAGTTCCCAATGGATATGTGGTTGTTATCGGGTTGGCGGGGGTGAGGCGGTCCGTTTCCGTAACGCTCCGAAATCTTCCATTGACCGGTTTCAGGGCCGAGGCCATTGCTCCCGGTGAGAAAGAGTGGAAGCCGATACCGGCAGTTTTCGATCGTGAATGTGTTCGATTCAATGTTCCCATTAGGCGTGGAGGTGCGGTGGTACGGTGGATTCGGCCATTACCCTTGGAAGGGAAGGGTTGATCCATTTTGGTCACAAGCTAGTGCTGAAATGAATTTGAAAACGGAGGTGCATGATGCGGTATCTATGGGTGACGATTTTGCTCTTATTTCCTCTTGAGGTGCTGGGCCAAAGTGCGGCGACGAGCCCTGTGGATCCACTGGACTTGTCGCGGCTAAAATCCTTCGACGCCTATCGTATCTCCAGCAACAATCTTTCGGCCGCTAGCAACGACGACTCAAAACATCCAATTCCGGGTGAGACGTTGGTACTTGCCGATTTGCAGGGGCCCGGCATCGTAGACCACATCTGGATTACGATTGCCGACAGCGAATATGGGTGGCCGCGACTGCTGCGACTGCGCGTGTACTACGACGGGCATAAGACTCCGAGTGTGGACGTGCCGTTGGGCGATTTCTTCGGCGTAGGGCACGGCTACGAGAGAAACCTGAATTCCATGATGGTGCGCAACGCTTCCTTCGGCCGAGCGCGGAACTCCTATTGGCCGATGCCATTCAACAAGTCCTGCAAAATTACAGTAACGAACGAAGGCATGCGCCGCGTGACCAGCTTCTACTATCATGTGGACTGGCAGAAGCATACTTCGTTGCCCGCGGATATCGGCTACTTGCACGCGCATTACCGTCAGGCGTCGCCGCCGCCCACGGGCAAGCTGTACACACTGCTGAACGTCCGCGGTGAGGGTCACTATGTAGGCTCGGTCCTGAATATCGTCCAGACGCAAATGGGCTGGTTTGGAGAAGGGGACGAGATGTTCTATGTGGATGACGAGGCCAAGCCGCGGATCGAAGGTACCGGGACGGAGGACTATTTCAACGACGCCTGGGCACTGCGCGTTTCCGACGGAGCCTGGACGGGAGTCCCGGTGGCTGAGGGAGAGGGTTATGGCGCGCGACTGACCGGCTACCGCTGGCACGCCACCGATCCGGTTCCCGTCAAGAAATCCCTGCGCATGGCCATCGAGCATTTCGGATGGACTTACAATCCCGATGGGACCGCTCGCTCCGGATTCGAAGAGCGCTCTGACTTTTTCTCAAGCGTCGCCTTCTGGTACCAGAAGGGCGTGAACGAAGATTTGCCCGAGGTACCCTACGGCAGCGCTCGCCTGCCGTTCGGCAACGCACTTCAGATCGAGGTGGAGAATAACCTCAAAGGTGTCACTACCGAAAAGGGGGAAGCATCGGTGATGAAGGAAGTCTTCTGGTCCAAGGACATATTGTTCCTCAAGGGGCAAGGGCCGGAGGCCAAAATGGACGTCCCCTTTGAGGTTCCCAGGGATGGATATTACGAAGTGATCGCGCAGATCGCTCAGGCCCCGGATTACGGAGATTATGTCGCCACGCTTGACGGGAAGCAGACCAACTCGACGCTGATCACCTGGGGACCACTTCAGGCCGAGGCAATGCCACCTGAGATCATTCGCAACTATCAACCGGAAATTTTCGTGGGGATTGATCACCGCCTGGGCTGGTTTAAACTTTCCAAGGGCCGGCATGTCCTGTCATTCAAGTGTGTGGGAAAGGACATTCTTTCAACGGGGTACAACCTGGGGGTCGATGGAATTGTGTTAGCCGAGATCAAAAACGGCGAAGCGCTCGTAAATTCGACTGGAGTCGGTTTGCCCAAATACGAAACGGTGGAGGATCCCATTCCGCCGAGCAGACCGGTCGGCAGCACCGTTTACCGTGGAAAACCTGTGAACTATTATGCCGAGCAGCTTCGGGGCGCTCCGGGCGAAGGACGCGCAGAGCTCATCCGGTCGATCGGATCTTTGGGCGAAGAAGCCGCGCCCGCAATCGAGGCGCTGGTTGCAGCGCTCGCCGATAACAATCCCGAGGTGCGTGCCGCAGCCGCTTGGGCCCTCGGCCAGGTCGGCGCGAAGGCCTGCAAAGAGGCACCCGACGTCGCCCGGCTGCTGCACGATGAAAATCTGCGCGTCCGCGAATCGGCCGCGCTCGCCTTGCGCGAGATGGGCCAGGCAGCGAGCCTTGCAGTTGCCGACCTCAGTGCTGCCCTTAAGGATCCCGCGGCTACGGTGCGGATGTCAGCCGCCCTGGCGCTCGGCCGGATGGGTAAAGCCGCAAACGCAGCGGTTCCCGCCATGGGAGAAGCCCTGTTCGCTTTGAACGGATCCGAGATGACTGCGGACAATATTCAGTTGACACGAAACCTGTGCTACGCACTCGGCGAGATTGGAGCGGGCGCGAAGCCAGCCATTCCTGCCTTGAGAACAGTTCAACATCTGCGCACCAAATACATTGCCGAGGCAGCCATTGCCAAAATCGAGGGGGAACCCACTCCGAATTGGCATTGATCGGCGTTCACAGGATGTAGTCCACCGTTTTAACAGAGGTTAAGTGAGGTGGCTGCTGCAACCAACCAGCGAAACGAGGGAGTAGCATGCCGTCCACACGCTACCGAGGTGAGTAGCCGATAAAGGGCCACATCCGGCTCTTACGGGCCATCACCAGGTAAGCCAGCACACCTAAGACAATGGTGGCTAGGCCATAGGTGATGAAGCGGGTGCCGGAATTCCAGAAGATTGCCATCCACCCCATTAGAGCGATTGCACTCGGTAATGGATAGAACCACATCCGAAAAGGTCTTGGTACCTCGGGATGGAATCGATGCAGGAATTCCAAGGCGACGATCTGTCCGCAGAACTGCACCAGGATGCGAGCCGTCATGAGAGCATTAATGACATCCGCCAAATCGAAAAAGCTTGCCAGGACTGAAAGCCCTCCGACGAGCAGGAGAGAATAATGGGGAAAATCCTTGGTCGGATGCACCTTTGCGAACAAGCGGAAAAAGTTGCCATCCTGGGCGGCCGCAAATGGGGCGCGGGAGTAAGTAAGAATGAGAGCGTAGATCGAAGCAAAAGCCGTCCAGACAATCAGCACGGTGATGGCCGCGCCCGCCCAGGTCCCGTAAATTCTTTCCATGGCCTCGGCGGCAACAAAGGGCGAGTTCACGATCTGTCTCCACGGAACAACCCCTATCAGGCTGAGGCTGATCAAGAAATTGATGACCAGCACGCCCAGGATAGAAAGGATCAGGGCCCGAGGAATGGTACGTTCTGGCTTTTTTACCTCATCTCCCAGAAAACAGACACCGTAGTAGCCCAAATAGCAGAACATCACGTAAAGTGTTGAAGAGCTCAAACCCAGGAAGAAACCACGATTAAAGGTGAAAGCGTCCGCTGGGAAGTCCAGAGCAATACTGGCGTTGAAGTGAACGAGGCCCGATACGATAACCCAGCCCACGGTAATCAACATGCCGATCCACAATCCCACCATTAGGTGAGCGATGGACGAGATCTTTCGGTAAAGCAGAACCGTTGCCAGCCCCCCCGCAGCCGCTGCCAGAAACTTTCCTTGAAGAGGCGTCATGCCCGGAAGCAGGTAATTGAGATATTGGGATATCGCAATGTTTCCCGAAGCAATTTCCAGCGGGCCGCTGAACACTAGCTGGAAGATAAAAAGAAACGCCCACAGGCGTCCCCAGGTTAAGCGTCCGAAGCAATCCCGCAAATAGACATACGAACCTCCCGAACCGGGCAGAGCTGCTGCCAGTTCGCTCCACACCATTCCATCAGCAATGGCGATCACGGCGCCGACCATCCAACCCAGCAACGCCTGGGGTCCGCCCATGGAGCCAATGATGAGAGGCAAGGTAATAAAAGGTCCCGTGCCAACCATGTTGGACATGTTGATGGATACGGCGTGTAAGAGCCCGAGACGCCTCTCCAGGTGAGGGACTGCCGGTTCTGAAGGACCCGTTGTTGCAGACTGTGAGTTTTCCGTCATTGACCCGACCGGGTATTTTTGTGCCAACTGAAGTGAGCGATAATCTCACCAAGGAGGGACAAAGCGATGCCCCAAGAGAAGTATAAACCAGAACGAGTGGTGACCCTATTAAGACAAGTGGAAGTCTTGTTGGGGAATGGGAAAACGCAGGCACAAGCGTGTAAGGAAGTGGGGATCCACATGCAGACCTATTACCGGTGGCGCAGAGAGTATGGAGGGCTGAAGGTAGAACGAGGGGAGAGCAGGGGTCAGATCTCAACATTAGATAAAAGCGATTCAGCTTGTCGAAGCCTTCGGGCCAAAGCGTTGGCCTAGTGCCACCGTCACTCGAACTGTCGCAGTCTCGCGCTCATCGCCCCGTGGTCTATCCCCACACACGATCCCAACTGTTTCAGTTCCATTCCCCTCTGCGCCGCCGCAGTTACAGCACCAGATCCCGTCCCTATGCCCCGGCCGATCCCGAAGCCGCTCCACACGCTCATTGTCTCGTATGGTGACGTGATATTATATCCGTGGTCGGATCGTTCGCAACGGTCTTGCCATGGCCTTTACCTATTTCACGACACCCATCGCGTGAAGTTACATCTAATGTTGAGATCTGACCCCTACTTTCCCCTTCACAGTGTGGATCGCATTATCTTCGCGATCTTCAACCAGTTCAATCAGCAATGGGGAAAACGCACCTCAGAGTTTTTACACAAGCTGCTTGACATGACCGGCCTCTCTCTGTGCTTGACTTTTCACCCTGAAGTATGTTCTAAGACTGGCACAAAAATTTTCAAAAAATTTCAATTACCCTTCAAAACCAAGAGGAGGCCCTATGCGAATTCGAGGCAAACGGTGTCCGCTTCTAACTTTTTTTTACCCCTGCAATAGTAGGTGCGCAAATACCGATCGAAAATTCCCTTCAGGAGTGAAGGTAATCAACGTTGAAACTTCTCCGCAAATGATTAGCCTCACCGTAAGAAACGAAAATTCCAAGAACATAACTGCCATTGAGTTTGGCAGCTTGCGCCCCTTCTGCGAGATACAATATCATCAATAGATTACGACATTGAAATACAAGACATGATACTGGCGCCTTCAGCAAGTCAGGTGTTCAATATCAACATAGTTCCGGATCATCCCACTACAAAAGTAAAAATTCTGGCAGTAGTTTTTGAAGATGGAACGGGGGAAGGTGTCCCCGCACGTTTGGATTTTATCAAGAATAATAGGATCGGCCGCCGCGAACAAATGAGGAGAATAGTTCCCTACTGGTCTAGCCTTTTGAGTGCTGCAAACAAAGGAAATGAACAAGAGCTAAGCCAGTTGCTTAGTTCTACGCTCGCTGCGGCCTCCACTTTGGAAGAAACGCCTGCCGCGGGGCCTGTTATGGCGAATCGCAATCTTGTAGCCCAACAGCTCGGCTTAGTTTCGGTGAAACGGCAAATGGTGAGCAATATTCAAAAGCTTCAGGAACAATTGGCAGCGGGCACGCCAATTGAAATACTGGAAAAAATGATTATTCAGCTCAACGAACACCTCCGATGTAATTCTTGCAAAGCTTGAGAGGGAGGATATTAAATGAAACGAATGGCATATCCTTTGTTATGTCTATTGACGATAGCCCCTTTGCTTATTCGCAGCAATGCTTCCCAACGGGAACCGCCGGACCCGCAAATCCAACACCTTGCCCCCTCAGATCAATCACTATGACTTACACAGTATTGTGGACAGACAATATGGTGACGACTGTCAATAACACTGGAACTGGAGGATGCGATACATATACGAACTGCCCTCCGGACAGCGCCCCCAGGCAGTTCATATGCGATGCTACGTTCGTGCGACTGAAGAAGGAAGAAGAGGTTCACATCAGAAATCAATAATTCTTTGGCCTTGCTCATGAATTGAGCTAAACGAGCGTCCTTGATACCGCGTTTTTCCAGCAGCTTGATCGTGCTCCCACGCTTTGGCGCAATGACCGATCCCAACCGCCTCAGCCATTCCCTTTAGCTTCAGCCCGCCTTCTTTAGTAGCAAGAACTAGATTGACTCTTCCTACCAGGAAATGCCCACCGAAATCTTGCAAATCCTAAGTAGGGCATGGTAGCCGAGAAGGAAAAAGCCGTGAGGAGACCATCCGACAAATACCGAAGGCAATGCGAGTCACTATCCATGAGTCCAGGAATACTCTACAGCTCTGATCTTAGAGCTTGGCTTGCATCCGCGCAATGTCACGACCCACGAACCCGACAATGGCGATAACGAAGAGTATGCTGGCTGCAACATAGCCGAACGATGCCAGGAAATGGCTCGACCCAGCCCCTCTCGCTGGGCGATATAGCCAATGACGACTGGGGCCGTACCGCCACCCACAAGCCAACCGGCCAGATTCATCACGCCGACAGCGGTGCCACGGGCTTCAACTGGAATGACATCAAATACGGAGGCAAAGGTGTTGGCTTCGTGCCCCTGAAAAACCCCACACGAGCAGGGCGAACACTGCCCAAACGACAGACTGCGTTTCCCCGCATAGCACGACAAATGGAGTGCAACTGACGACGCCAATGAGCTGCACCATAAGACGCCCGCCCGCTTTTTCGATAGCGCCACCGATCTGCGAGCCAGCCGCCAAATGGGGCGCCAATCATGCTGGCCAATTGAGTAAACAGCGTTGCCACCAGGCCGGCCATGGCCAGGCTCAGATGAAACTGTCGTAAAAAAACTTGGGCATCCAGGAAAACAGTACGACGGCAACAAAGGTTGTGCACATGAAAGCCCCAAGGATCAGCAAAACCGTGGGTGTCGTCCAGACGATCCGAAGAAACTGAATCGGCGACAAGCGGTTGACTGTTTCATGATGTTCACACGCTCCGCGGTCTTCAAAATCAGCTGCGCCCCGTTGCGGTTCGATGAGGCGTCTATTTAGAAATAATCCCAGCAATATCCCGAGTGCCCCGAACATCATGAAGGACCATCGCCATCCGTAGTTCTGTCCGATCCATCCTGAAAGAAACTCCCTCCAGTGGTGCCGAGATAAACGCTGGTCTGGTGAAAGCCCATGGCTCGTGAACGAGTTGTCTTGCCATGATAGTCGCTAATCATGGACATGGAGGCAGGGTAGTAAAGGTCTCGCTTAATCCTAAAGCAGCGCGGAAAGAAAGGAGCTGTCGAAATCTGCGTGATAGAGCTGTTGCCATACAGATGAGGCTCCAGGCATGGAGGCTCCCCAGGATGGCGCGCTTGCGGCGTACGCGATCGACGATCATTCCGGCAAGCGGCGCGCCAAGGCCGTAAACCCAGGCAAAGAGGAGCCCAACATCCCCAATTGAACAGGCGTCAGCTGCATTTCCCTTTCGAGTAGAGGAAAAACCGAGAAAAATGGCCTGGCGGTCGGCATAGTTAAAGAATGAAATCCCCCACAACATGAGAACAACATGCCATTTATAGTTTGGGTTCTGGGATTTCGGGTCGTTCGAGCCCAGATCATCTGATTTCATTGTGACTCGGAATAAAGGCTTGATTGGCGAAGCCGTAAGACATGCCTGGTAATTGGAAGCAAACGAGTTTGGTCCAAGTATCGAAGATTTTCAACCTTGAAATTCACGTCGTAGGGAGAAGGAAGCTATCTAATGTGGGTGCACACATCTGCCTACTTTCTTGCCTTCGTTAGCCTCCCTATGGCACACTTTCCTCCACGCAAGCGCTGTTTCAACCGGTTAAGATGGGACCGAGTCCGTTCTTCATGAAAAGGGATTTCTTGTCGGTTTGAGGAAATCCCAAGGGTGGAACTCATGGCGGAAATTCGTTGTCAATTGTCGGACGGCTGGCGGGACTCACGCTGCGTTGGCTGAGTGCGGCTTATTCTTTCCTGGATTGGAGGAAATTGATGTGCCATTGGGCCTGACCGCCCACGAGCTGGCTCGAAACCAAGGCCGAAGTGTCGGGAGATATTCGATGTGTCTGAAAAGATCCAGTAGGGGGCGGAATCCACTAACCTTCATGGAAAGGCCATTATGAGTACCGACCGACCTGTCCCCGGCTCGATCACGCGGGAAGAGATTCTTTCACAAGCGCGGTGTTGGCGGGAATGCTTCAAAGCGCTGGATGAAGCGCGCCGGTTTGCGAATGTGCGTGAGCGCTTCCCTGGGCCGGCGGAGTGGCTTTTCATCGGGTGCGGCAGCAGCTATTACGTGGCTCTTGCCGCGGCTGCCACCTGGACCGAAATCACCGGTTCGCTTGCGCGAGCCGTTCCTGCCTCGGACCTGCTCTTATTCCCGGATCTTGTCCTCGCCAGCCCTCGACCTTGTCAGCCGCTCCTCATCTCGCGCTCGGGGAACACTACGGAAATTTTGAGGGCCGCCCAGTACCTGGAAGCCAAGACTAACCTCCGCACGCTGGCGATTACCTGTGCGGCCCATCAAGCTCTGGAGGGGGTCTCTTCGGAGACGCTGCATGTACTTCCCGCCAACGAAGAGAGCACCGTGATGACGCGGTCGTTTTCTTCGATGTTGTTGGGATTGCAAGCACTCGCGGCGGAGTATGGGCAGGATACGAAGTTCGCCAAGGCCTTGCGGGGTCTTCCCCATCAAGCTCAGAGGGTGCTCGACGGCCTTCCCAAGCGCCTGGAGGAGTTCCTGCAGGCAAGAACCTTTGCCGATTACGTCTTCCTCGGGCAGGGCCCGTTCTTCGGGATTGCCAACGAGTGCATGCTGAAAGTGAAAGAGATGTCCTGCTCCTACGCGCAATGCTTCCACACTTTGGAGTTCCGGCATGGGCCGAAGGCTATCGTTGGCCCCGAGACATTGGTTACTTTTCTCCTTTCTGAAAAGGGCTTCGAAGAAGAAAAACAGGTCTTGCTGGACGTGAAGGATTTGGGCGGGACAACTCTGGTTATTGCGAACCGGACCGACGATGCAGTCCGACGAAATGCGGATTTTCTTGTTGAACTGAATCTCGACCTTGCGGAATATGCCCGCCTGGCCGCTTACGTTTTCACGGGGCAGTGGCTCGGTTACTTTACCGGGCTGAAAAAGGGGTTCGACCCGGACCATCCGCGAAACCTCAACCGCGTGGTTATTCTCAACGAGAAGGGCTAGCAAAGGGAAACAGAGTGCCTAATTTTGACGTGATGGTTGTGGGCGAGCTCAATCTTGACCTCATACTATATGGTCTCCCCGACGAGCTCCCGCCGGAACGGGAACTCCTGGCTGACGGATTGGTTCTCACGCTGGGCAGCTCTTCAGCCATCTTCGCACATAATCTTTCCAGGCTTGGCAGGCGTGTAGGTTTTATGTCGCGGATCGGGGACGACCCACTGGGGCAGATCGCACTGGATCGTCTGGCCGCTGGCGGCGTTGATGTCTCTCGGGTTCAACGCGTCAGTGGATGGCCTTCGACCGGGCTGACAGTGATCCTTCCCCGGGCCAATTTCCGAAACATTTTGACCTACCCCGGCACGATGAATACGATGTGTTTTGAAGACCTGGACGTTGACTACCTGACTTCTGCCCGGCATTTTCACATGTCCTCTTATTTCCTGCACCGAGGCCTGCATGCCCACATGGTGGACCTTTTCAAGAAACTCAAAACCTCTGGCATGAGCATTTCGCTTGATACGAACGATGACCCATCCGGTCAGTGGGACGACAACCTGATCGCCGTTCTCCGTTACGTAGACGTCTTCCTTCCCAATGCCCATGAGGCCATGAAGATCACGCGGTGCGACGATCTGACTACGGCCGTTGCCCAACTTGCGCAATGGGTTCCTGTGGTGGCGGTCAAGCTGGGGGATGAAGGCGCACTGGTGCGCTGCGGGAAAGAGGAATTCCGCAATCCCGCAGTGGAGATCGAGGTTGTCGATTCAGTGGGAGCGGGCGACAGCTTTGACGCAGGATTCATTCATCAATATGTTGGCGGCGGAACCCTCGCGACCAGCCTTGCCTTTGGGAACCTGATGGGTGCATTCTCGACGACGCGCCCCGGCGGAACGGAGGCGTTCCGGGATCAGAAGGGACTGGATGACTTTCTGACGCGGCATTGGACGTTGCGAGCCGAAAAGAACCGCGAAACCGCGGGAGCTACGGAGGGGGCAAACCATGATTGATTTCCATACGCATCCCGTCCTCATTCGCGAGTTCGTCGAGAAGTATCCCGGCTACGAACGCATGGCGCGGCGGGTCTTCAACATCGGCAATAACTTCCAGCCGCTCGAAACTTTCTTCCTGCAAATGGATGTGGCGGGGATCGAGAAAGCGGTCCTGCTGCCCATCGATTGCCGGCGGGCGCAAAAAGACGCCGTCAGTTCCAACGAGCAAGTGGCGGAACTCTGCGCGCGAAGCAAACGTTTCATCGGCTTCGCCAGTGTCGATCCCATGAAGAAGAGCGCATCGCGGGATCTCGAGAATGCGGTCAGAAAACTGGGACTTCGCGGTCTCAAACTCGACCCTGCCCTCCAGGATTTCCAGCCTCATGCTCGGAAGGCGATGGACGTCTATTCCGCCGCTGCCGATCTGAAGATTCCACTGTTGATTCATACCGGGATGAGCTGGGCTCCCGAGACCCCTCTAGCGATCGGTAATCCCCTGTTGCTGGAAGAGCCCATTCGTGAGATTCCGAAGCTTAATTTTGTGCTGGCGCACTGGGGATGGCCTTGGGTGTGGGAGGCAACTGCGCTTGCGCTGAAGTATCCGAACGTCTATCTCGACACCTCGTGTCTTTATTACGACAGCCCGAAGGAATTCTATCAGTTCGTCTTCAACAAGCAGATTCCTACGACTGTCATCGAGCGCAGCCTGCGCAATAAGGTCGTTTTCGGCTCAAATTACCCTCGCGTGGAAATCAAGAATATGGTGCACGCGCTCAGGAGTCTGGGATTAACAGAGGGATGCCTCGATAAGATTTTAAGGGAGAATGCCGAGCGTTTGCTGGGAATCTAAGCCGGCGGTTGAGCCTTGGCCACTGAGCGTAAATCATGATTATTAAACTCGAACGTATCAAAATCCAATCGCGCAAATCTGAGGAAGCCATCGACATCACGGCAAAAGTGGACGAGATTGTCGCCCATTCTGGAGTCAAGGACGGTCTTGTCAATGTCCTCACGACTCACACCTCCTCAGGCCTGTTGGTGACCGAAGGGATTCCGTGTCTGGAAGAGGACATCCTCACACATTTCTCCCGGATCTTCCCGGAAGATGAGGATTACCACCATCGCCGCTATCTTGACTACGATGGCCGCTTGGGATTCAACGCCGATGCCCACTTGAAAAGTATTTTGGGCGGGATAAGTTGTTCGTTCCCGGTCGAGAACGGTAAGGTGGTGCGAGGCTCTCGTCAGACGATCTATTTCATGGAATACGACGGCCCACTCGAGCGCACTTACCTGGTCCAGGTCATGGGCGAATAACTCACCTCCCGCATTGGACCAGAGGCCCGGGATGAAGAGCCAGCTTTTCCGAGGTCTCTTCTTTTGAAACTCCTCCCGGCGGGCAAAGACAGCGCGGATCAATTTCACCTGAAG
>JAXLQK010000091.1:0-17250 GCA_046331665.1 Terriglobia bacterium
TGAAAACCTTATTCTCAGAGAGGAACAAAGTGTTAAGGAATGGTGCTTCAACGTGAATCGAGGATTACTGCTGAAGCTCGAGTTGTGCAGTCATCCAAGTTTGCTTTGTGTCATCCGTGGGGCAGTCGAACGTCTGACAGAATTGTTCGGGTTCTCTGCAACTGAGTGCCGTTCGGTAACACGAGCGGTTGACGAAGCACTCTCCAACGTGATGCGACACGCGTATTGCGGCTGTTTAAACAAGCCCATTACTGTGTATTTTCGCCGGGTTCGACGCCGTTCCAAGAACCGGCTCGACGTTGGATTAGAGATCCTTCTGTGGGACCGTGGGCCAGCGATTGACACAGCCAAGCTTTGTGGACGCGAATTGGACGAGATACGCCCTGGCGGGCTAGGATTACACTTCATCCGACAAGCTATGGACACTGTCGAGTTCACACGTTCAGGGCGTGTAAACCGGCTGCGATTGGTCAAATACCTCCAGCCTTCTAAGCTCGACCCCAATTCGCAGAAGAGAGGATACAATGCAAATATCTGACCGGCAAGTTAGGCAGGCCTTTATATTCGATGTTTCGGGAGATATCGATCTTGCAAACTCCCCCGAGCTAAGAAAGGCCCTATTACGTGAAATCCGAGAAAACCGCAGGCCTTGTGTGGCGATGAACCTGATTAAGGTTCGATACATTGATAGTTCTGGTGTGGCTTCCTTAATCGAGGGCCTTAAGGCCTCTCGAGATCTCGGCACGCGCTTCATTCTATTCGGATTGAGTGGTTCCGCTCGCGAAGTCTTGCAACTTTCACGACTGTTGAAAATCTTCGAAGTTTACGACAATGAAGAGCAAGCATTGGCTTCCTGAAAATTTCAAAAGGTTGAACCTTCCAGGCTTGCACAAAACATGATGCGGCTGATCTATCAAATCGGCGGCAGCGTCATCAATAGTCTTGCCTACGTTGGTTCTCTCGCGTCGGTCGGCGGACGTGCGGCCTTCTATACTCTGGCTGCGCCATTTCAGGGAAAACCCTTACACGTCCAGCGTACGATCACGCAAGCTCTGGATGTGGGCGTTCGTGCCATCCCAATCATTTCCTTGATAATGTTTTTCATTGGCTTGATTATGGCACTGCAGAGCGCCTACGAACTTAGGAGGTTCGGCGCGATCAATTATGTTGCGACGGCTGTGGCCCTTTCCATTTCACGGGAGCTTGGTCCCTTAGTTACGGCGATTGTTGTGATCGGACGTTCAGGCTCGGCGTTTGCGGCCGAAATTGGGACTATGAAAGTGACCGAAGAAATCGATGCTTTGGAAACCATGGCCATTAGCCCCATTCGTTTCCTGGTCACCCCGAAATTTCTCGCCATGATCGTGATGTTGCCTTGCCTGACCATCTGGGCCAGTACCATGGGCATTTTAGGAGGTTCATTCTTTGGTGTCGCTCAAGCGGGGTTCACTTTTAGGCAATACATCAATGCCTCCGTTGATTCTTTGTACCTCCGCGACATTACAACCGGCCTGATCAAGAGCGTGATGTTTGGGGTCACCATTACAGCGGTTGGGTGTCTGGAGGGATTATCCACTGGGGCAGGAGCAGAACAAGTTGGCCGCTCGACAACCCGAGCTGTGGTCATATCCATTTTTCTCGTCATTCTGGTCGATCTCATTTTTACGGCGCTGTTCTTTTTTCTCAGTGCTGAATAAAAGAGGGGAACGTCGTTGACGGAACAGGCTACTGTGAGCTCGGTCGATTCAGACTCCATGATCTCTCTCCGAGCCGTACGCGCCAGCTACGGAGACGAAGAGATCCTTCACGGTGTCAGCTTTGAAGTCAAGCGGGGTGAGATCTTGGTGATCTTGGGAGGTTCAGGTTCGGGGAAGAGCACGCTGCTGCGAACGCTCGTGGGCCTGGCAAAACCAAGCTCGGGAGAGATCTGGATTAAAGGCAAAAATATTGCAACGATTTCGCGGACCGAGATGGACGACATTCGGAAAAAAATGGGAATGTCCTTTCAAGGGGGCGCGCTGTTTGGCTCTATGACTGTTGGGCAGAACGTTGCCTTACCCCTCAAGGAACATACAACACTGGAAGACTCGACCATCGAAATCATGGTGCGGCTCAAGCTCCAGCAGGTGGGACTCGAAGGTTTTGAATACTACCTCCCCTCGCAACTCAGTGGTGGCATGAAGAAACGGGCGGCAGTGGCGCGGGCCCTGGCGATGGATCCCGAAATCTTGTTGTTCGACGAACCCTCCGCCGGATTAGATCCGATCATCGCAGCAGGGATCGACCAGTTGATTTTGGAGCTCAAGCGTGCCTTTAAGATGACCATCCTGGTGGTTACCCACGAGCTGGCGAGCGCCTTCCTGGTTGCAGATCGAATGGTCCTGATCGATAAAGGCAACATCGTGGCAATCGGCACCAAGGAGGAAATGCAGTCGACCACACACCCACGTGTCCGGCAATTTCTAGATCGGGTGGCTGAACCGGAGGTTTCGCGGGAACTGGACTATCTCCAGATGCTCACCGGGAACCGTCAACCTGGCCGAAACTAGGCAACACAGAAGGGAGCAGGATGGAATCCAGACGCGAACAGGCCCTGGTTGGCCTTTTTGTAATCATTGCCGGGGCGATACTTATTGCGACGGTGTTCGCTATGGGCGGAGTCTTTGGCCGCTCACCGCGAACCTATCATGCTTACTTTGCTTTTGCAGGCGGGGTCGAACCCGGCACAACCGTTCGTTATGCCGGAGGGCCCAAGGTGGGTCATGTCGACAGCGTGAAACTCGATATTCAAAATGCATCTCGTCTCGATATCACGTTCAGCGTGCAATCCAATTTGCCTGTCAAGACTGATAGCCGAGTGAAGATCATGAGCATGAGCCCGCTTGGAGACAACCATCTGGAGATTCTACCCGGCTCTTCGCAGGCCCCCTTTGCTCCCAATGGATCTGTCCTTGGTTCTGACAACTACGTGGACTTCAACGCCGTGGTCTCGCAAATTAACGACATTGCTCCCCATGCCCAGGAACTCTTGCGGACTCTGAATGATCGCGCAACAGAGCTCCGAGAGACCATCCTTCGTGTAAATGATTTGCTGAGTGCACAGAACCGCGTGAATCTGGCAGCAACCCTATCAAACACACGGGGACTCATCGAGGAGAATCGTCCCCAGGTTAAGGCAACTCTTCAGCATTTGAACGCCGTGAGTGAAAGGCTCGGACCGCTGGTCGAAGACTTTCGCAAGACCTCCGAACAGGCCGCGCAAGCCATAAACCACCTCGACTCAATGATCGGAGAGAATCGGCCAGAAATCCATCAAGCCGTAACTGAACTTCGCCGCGCCTTATCAAACGTGACGGACGTCACCGCACGGATTGATCAGACATTGGATGTCAACTCTGAAAGGATCGACGAAATCCTAGTCAACATGCAACGTGTTACGGAGAATCTGAAGGACTTTACTGCAACCATTAAGACACGACCAAATTCGCTCATCCGCGCAACCAGTACTCACGAACATAAGCCAGGTGAGCAGCCATGAATCACAAATTCACGTTTTCATTCTTTATGTTGGTTCTTGGCTTCGCCTGTGGCTGTGGGGCCGGTCGACCCAGCAAGTATTATCAGTTAACTATTCCCGACACTCCACCCGCCAAAGCTGACGTCCACCGCTACCCTGTGAAACTGTTGCTTGGCCCGATCACCTCCTCCGACCTTTACCGCGGAGACCGCATCGTCTACAGTTCCAGCGGCCGGACCATGGGCACTTACGAATACCAGCGCTGGGTAGGACCACCGACAGAAATGATTCAAGATGTCTTAAGTCGCGAACTTCGCTCATCGGGTCTCTATCGAACGGTCTATTCCTGGAGCAGCAATGCACACGGAGACTATCGCCTGCTCGGAAAACTTTACGACTTCAAGGAGGTTTCAGGAAATACTCTGGTGGGTCGCGTCACATTAGAGCTGGAATTACGTGAGACCAAAACCGGTTCGACGGTCTGGACGCACCACTACACCCATGACGAGCCCGTAAATGGGAAAGATGTGCCCGCGGTAGTGGAGGCTCTGGACCGGAACGTACAAAGGGGCGTAAACGAATTCATGGCGAGCCTGGATCAGTATTTTTCAGCTCACCTCCCAGCCAGTACAACCGCGTCGCCATAGACCCTGGATCGTGGAGCGACACAAAGAAGATAATGAAAAAGCCCTATATTGTAGCGATTGATGATGATGTATCCGTGTTGCATGCTGTTGAACGCGACCTGAAAGCCAAGTTTTCGCAGAATTACCGCGTCCTTGCGGTAGACTCGGCGCAAAAGGGAATTGGCATCGTCCGCCAGTTGACGGCGCGTAGTGACCAGGTCGCCTTATTTCTCGTGGATCAACGAATGCCCCAAATGAGCGGGACCGAGTTTCTGGAAGCGGTCCTTCCTCTGCAACCGTCAGCCCGCCGCGTCTTACTGACGGCGTATGCGGATTCCAAGGCAGCGATAGATGCCATCAACAAGGTAAAGCTGAATCACTACCTGATGAAGCCTTGGGAGCCTCCAGAGCGGAATCTTTATCCGGTACTTTCCGACCAGTTGGAAGACTGGCAAGCGGGTCACTCGGAAGCCTTCGACGGAGCCTATGTGGTCGGGACGCGTTGGGCTCCCGAAACCCATCGCTTAAAGGACTTTCTGGCCAAAAGCCAGGTCCCTTATCGTTGGATCGAGCCCGAAGCGATTTCAGATCCCCGGATTCAGGCAGCACTTGATGGGAAATCGTCGGCCATGCCGGCCGTCATTTTCCCGGACGGCTCCGTGCTGGAACGTCCGGACCTTTCCCAGGTCGCCGAAAAGCTGGGGCTGGTCACCGTGCCCAGCCGGCGTTTTTACGACGTCATCGTCATTGGTGGGGGGCCTGCGGGGCTTGCCTGTGCACTCTACTGCAGTACGGAGGGATTGAAGACGGTGCTCATAGAGCGCGAGGCCCCTGGCGGCCAGGCCGCTCTCAGTTCGCGGATTGAAAATTATCTTGGATTCCCTTCCGGCCTGAGTGGAGCCGATCTTGCCCGGCGCGGTGTTGCGCAAGTCCGCCGCTTCGGGACCGAAGTCCTGGCGCCGGCTGAAGCAGTGAATCTGCTCGTTGAAGGAGAGTATCGTGTCGTCAAACTCTCCAACGGCCAGGAACTTGCCGCGCACAGCGTTGTCATCGCCGCCGGAGTCCAGTGGCGACGGCTCGACATTCCCGGCATGGATCGGCTGACGGGCGCGGGAATTTACTACGGCGCTGCCCTCACCGAAGCCGAATCCTGCCGTGGCGAAGATGTTTATGTCGTCGGGGGAGCCAATTCAGCAGGCCAGGCGGCGGTTCATTTCTCGGAAGTGGCCCGTTCCATCACCATGATTGTTCGAGGCGACTCCTTGTCAAAGTCCATGTCTCATTATCTGGTCGAGCGGATCAATGCCATTCCCAATATCTCGATCGTCCCGAATGCTGAAATCATTGAAGTCTGTGGTGGCGATCGACTTGAAGAAATTACCATCCGCCACATTGACACCCAAACCACGGAGAAACGACCTGCCGCGGCGCTTTTCATCTTTATCGGAGCTGAGCCTTATACGCAGTGGCTGGAAGGCATCGTGTGCCGGGACAATAAGGGGTTTCTCTTGACCGGATCCAATCTGCTCAACGGCGGCAAGCACCCGGCCGGGTGGAATCTCGCCCGCGACCCGTACTTGCTCGAAACGAGCGTGCCGGGCGTCTTTGCCGTCGGCGATGTCCGCGATGGGGCCATCCGTCGCGTGGCTAACAGCGTGGGTGAAGGTTCGATCGTTCTCTATTTCATCAGGCAGTATCTGCGAAATCGGTAGGCTTGTCCAATGTCTGAAACTGTTTCTAACAAAGTGACTGCAGAAGAACTTCTGCAAGTGCCCATTTTCGAAGGGGAGAGCCCGGAAGCGGTGGAATGGATCGCGAACCGGATGGAGGCCCGCACCTACCAAGCCGGCGAAGTGATGGCCTACGAGGGCGATCCCGTTCTGGAGTTTGTGATCATTCTTCAAGGTGAAGTTCATTTTCGCCGAAGCGCTTACGATGAAATCCTGGTCTTCTCTGCCGGGCGCGCCACCGGCGTATTGCCCTTCTCGCGCATTAAGACCTGGGCCGGCCGAGGTTGGGCCGCACAAGAGACAAAGATCGCCGTGATGGACCCTTCTCACCTTCGGGAACTTGTCTATCGTGCTCCCGTACTCGCTCAAAGACTTGTTTCCGAAATGACGGACCGCACTCGTGAGTTTACCCGCATGGAGGAAAGCTCGAACCGGCTTCTCTCTTTGGGCAAACTGGCGGCGGGTCTCGCCCATGAGCTCAACAACCCGGCGTCAGCTGCCGTTCGCTCGTCGGCCCGCCTGCGCGAGGTCCTGAGCAAGCGACGGACCTATGCCATTTCCCTTTTAGGTCAACCGCTCCCTACCGGAGCTAGCAAGATCATGGCGGAAGTCACTCAACGGCTGGACCAATGCCTCACCGACTCGGCGGATGTTGATCCACTGGCGCGGGCAGATCTTGAGTCCGAATTGGCCGACTGGCTCGAATCCAAAGGAGTCCCGAGCGAACTGGCCTCAGGCCTCGTCGATGCCCAGGTTACTTCAGAAATGATCCAGCCTCTTACTTTATTGGTGTCCAGTGAGGTGCTTACCCTGGCGCTTCGCATCTTCGTTTCAGACTATGAAATTCTCTGCATTACACGTGAACTGGAAGAAGCCTCACGACGAATCTCTGATTTGGTGCAATCCGTCAAATCCTATTCCTACATGGATCAAAGCCCGGTCTCTGAGGTCGACGTGGAGAAAGGGATCGATGTCACCTTGCGTATGTTTCAGCATCAGTTAAAGCACGGTATCCATGTAGAGCGGCAGTTTGCGGGGAACTTGCCCATGATCCGGGCCAATGGCAGCGCCCTCAATCAAATCTGGACCAATCTCATCGACAATGCGATCGGTGCCATGGAATCTCTTCCGCCAGAACAGCCAAAACAACTCACCCTGAAAACCAGCGTTGAGCCTGGGGCCATCCTGGTGGAAGTGAAAGATAATGGTCCAGGAATTCCAGCAGAGATTCGGAGACGGATCTTCGACCCCTTCTTCACGACCAAGCCGGTTGGGCGAGGCACGGGGCTCGGGTTGGATATCGTGCAACGCATCATCCGAAGTCACAAAGGGTCGATTCGCGTTGATTCCATCCCTGGAAGAACCGTGTTCCAAGTACGCCTGCCCATAACCATTGAGGAAAAGGCCTGAATCTATCGCAGGCATGGCGAGTATCTATAGCCCACACCCGGCCCGCATTGATCAGTCCAGGGATCTGATTCGCTGGCCCATTGCGAAGTTTAATCGGATGACTTGATTCTCCTCGTTGATCCAGTAAACTTCAATCAGATCGTTTGATCTGTGCCTCCATCCCCTTTCATCAAGAGACTTCAGACTCTGCTGGCCAAGCGAAAAGGAGTTTCAACATGGCAACATCTTCTTCCCCAGTTTCGAGTCGAGAGAACGAGCTCCACGAACGCATTGTCGATGCGCTCCAGAAAGTCTTCGGAGTGCACGCCGGATATCGGGCGGTGCATGCCAAAGGCATTGTCTGCGAAGGAATATTTAATCCGGCGGCCACCGCGGCGTCTCTGAGCCGGGCCCCTCACTTTCAGCGGGACTCCGTGCCCGTCACGCTCCGCTTTTCTGATTTTGCCGGCATCCCTGGTATTCCCGATGCTGACCCTAACGCAAGCCCCCGCGGCCTTGGAATCAAATTCCACCTTCCGGGCGGCAACGATACCGACATCGTGGCTCATTCTTTTAATGGGTTCCCGGTTGGCACCGCCGAAGAGTTCCTGGGTTTCATCGAGGCTTTGGCCGCCAGCAGTCCCGGCGCTCCCAAACCCACCCCAATCGAGAAATATTTGACTACTCACCCGCGCGCCATGGCTTTTGCCACAACCCCCAAACCTATTCCAATGAGTTTTGTGGCGGAATCGTATTTTGGGGTGAATGCTTTCCGTTTCATCAATCAAAATCAAATGAGCCAGTATGGCCGCTACCAAATTCACCCTGAGCAGTCTGCCTACCTCAGCGATGCCGAAGCGGCCCAACGCCCTGCAAATTTTCTATTCGACGAGCTCCGCGCGCGGCTGTCTCGTGGACCGGCAACTCTAAGACTGGTGGCCCAACTGGCGAAGACTGGGGATCCCATCGATGATGGATCGGCTTCCTGGCCGGATGACCGACCTCTGTTGGAGTTAGGTTCCATCCGGGTAGAAAAGCAGGTCACAGACAATGACGCAGCTCAACGCAAGCTCATTTTCGACCCGGTTCGCCTGGTCGACGGGATAGAGCTATCCGCTGACCCGTTACCGGCCGCTCGATCCGCCATCTATCGAATCAGCTACCAGCGCCGGAATCCATAGCCAGACGACAAGACTGGAATTAAACATCCTCCATGATGTTCTCGCGGGCAATTCTCTATCAGGAGCAAATAGACGCGATGGCCTTCCAGATGATCCCTTCCATTTTTTGATCGCACAACCAATTCCCCTCTGAGGGCACATGTGGTATACACTGATACCAATCTCTGAAACTTTAAGTCAATCGGGGCCAAACCCCACGGAACCGGAAATTTATGAAACTCAAATTCACTTTGGGCATTTTTGCATTTCTGGCGCTGTCTGTGTCAATCACGCCACGACTCCCCAATGCCAATTTCCTTGCCGCGCCACCCTCGGGACTCTCACTTCAGGTCTTTGCCAGCCAGGCCCGGCTTTTGGAGACAACGCTTACCTTCTTGGGACAACCGTTAGCCCCTGCGGACCAAGCAGCAATTAATGCTGCCTTTTCCAATACGCAGGCGGAGACTGCCATTTCGCAGGCCGAAACGATCCTGGACAAGTACACGCTGGCGGTCGTGACGATCAACGCAGAAAGTCGTGTGTCCATCAGCCAAGGTTTGGCCCAGGCCGAACTCGTTCAGCACGGCACACGCATCTTTCTCGTCAAGGTGATCAACCAGGCCGGCGTGACGGCTCCGCTCGTCGTGGAAAGCCCCAACAACGGCAATGTCTATCTGAAATCCACAAACAGTCCATCTCCAACGCCGCCCACCACGGGTTTTGGAGCGGAGGAGCGATGGGCTGATTTTTCCTTATACACCAAGGCTCCACTTTCGCCGCGGCTTTCGGGCTTCGCGCTCGAGTATCGCGTGCTACTGGTTTCCAGCCGCGATGCAGGTCAGCGGGCGGCTCAACTCAGCTTTAATGTAGGTCAGGGCACGGAAGACATTGGTTTTCGGAATGCCGTGCAGATCTTATTCAACATCGTACCCGCTTATTCCCTAACGCTGCGTGTGGTTGACGAGAATGGGAAACCGACGATGGCTTCTTTTATTTTCCGGGATGCTCTGGGGCGCATTTACCCCAATCCCGCCAAACGGCTGGCCCCGGATTTCTTCTTTCAACCACAAGTGTACCGGGCCGATGGAGAGAAGATCTGGTTGCCGCCCGGATCGTATGACATCCTCTGTACGGGAGGCCCGGAGTATCTCCAGCAATCCAGGAAGTTTCAGGTGGATGCTGAAAGTCCGAAGGAACTTCACTTTGCTCTACAGCGGTGGATTGATCCGGCCAAGTACGGCTGGTTTTCAGGCGACCATCATTTACACGCGGCAGGCTGTTCTCACTACGAATATCCAAGTCAAGGTGTCTTGCCCAAAGATATCGACCGCCAAGTCAGGGGAGAACACCTGAACGTGGGTTCCGTACTTACCTGGGGGCCTTGTTATTACTATCAAAAACAATTCTTCAGCGGGACTGACAATCCCCTCTCCACTCCGGACAAGATTCTTCACTACGATCTGGAAGTGTCGGGCTTTCCATCAAGCCATACCGGACACTTGATTCTACTGGGTCTGAAGGACCAGGATTATCCGGGAACCCAGCGCATCGAATCCTGGCCAACTTGGGATCTGCCCATCCTGCGTTGGGGGAAATCTCAAAGAGCCACGACAGGCTTTGCACATTCAGGTTGGGGGTTACAGCTGAAGGACTCCGCTCTCCCGAATTTTGATATTCCGGGTTTCGATGGTATTGGGGCAAACGAGTATATCGTCGATGTCACCTATCCCGATACCGTGGACTTTATTTCTGCGGGAGATACTCCCTACGCCTGGGAGCTGAATATCTGGTACCAAACACTCAATGTCGGATTCCGTACAAGGATTTCAGGAGAAACGGACTTCCCCTGCATCTACGACAGCCGGGTCGGTGAAGGAAGGGAATATGCCAAGGTGGATGGGACACTCACCTATGAAGGCTGGCTGGCGGCACTGCGGCAGGGACGCAGTTACGTGTCGGATGGGCGGAGTCATCTCATGGAACTTAAAGTCAATCAAGTAGAGGTAGGCAGTGGAAAAAGTGAAGTGAATCTAAATTCCCCAGGCCAGGTCGAGATCACGTTGAAAGCCGCAGCTTACCTGGACCCCAAACCCGACGAAACGGTCCGCCAGCTCCCTTATGACCAAAAGCCATACTGGAATCTTGACCGGGCCCGAATGGGCGACACGCGAAAGGTTCCTGTCGAGCTCATCGTCAACGGTCGACCCGTGGCTACCAAGGAGATTCTAGCAGATGGGAATATCAACGAATTGCGATTTGAGGCCACCCTTCAAGAAAGCAGTTGGGTCGCGGTCCGCATTCTTCCCTCCTCACATACGAACCCCCTCTTCGTCCTGGTGGAAGGCAAGCCAATTCGCGCTTCCCGCCGAAGCGCCGAGTGGTGCCTCGCCAGCGTGAATCAATGCTGGACGCAGAAAGCTCCCAAAATATCGGCTGAAGAATTGCCTGAAGCTCAGCGTGCCTATGACCATGCGCGGGAAGTTTACAGGAAATTGATAGCGGAATGCCGCCCCGATTAGCCCCAAACGCGACATTTCTTGGGCGCCGCGAAATGTTGGGCAAGAGAACTATCCATCGCTGCCGTCGTGCCACTCGTCACTCTTTCGAATAGCAACGCGCCAGTCATTTTGGGCTTTTGCGGATTCTTCTATTCCCCATTGACTTTCCAACTCAATCCACCGCAGTCGGGTAGAGTGGCAGGAAATCGCTGTTTGGAGTAATGCCGATCACCCGATTTCCTTTCCAGGTCAAGGTGTAATCGACGCCCGCTATTCTCTCGATTTGCCTTCGCACCGGTAAGCCATACTGGAGCAAGACGGGTTCGGGGAGAACGTCGCGGGGAATATAGGCGAAACTCCCGATGCGGGTCGGACTAATCGGCTGGCCATTTACCGTGAGTCTTATGGAATCCGGAGGGGCCCATGCCGGAATACGGATCGCAAGATTTTGCCTACTTTTGGGCACGATCAAGACTTCTGCCCTCTCTTCTTGCTTGGCGCTGATTCGAATTCTCTCGTCTTCGTAATCGAAATGGAGGTTCACGGTAAGCCCCATCGGCCCCTGAACCGCGACATGCTGATAAACATCAACCAGGCTGTGCAGAACAGCACAGGTGATGTCCGTGGCAGGATTTCTCCCCCAGTAAGGTTCATGCATGCCGGCGAAACCTCCGACCACCCGTGCATCCAGGTTACGATGTGAATCGGAGCCATCGTCAACGGCCGGTTTCAATCCCGGGCGTTTGACAATTTGTGAGGGCAATAAGCGGCTTCGAACCAGCCGCTCGACATCTTCCAGGAACTCGGGGTATCCATTACGGGACAGCCATAAGCCAAGCTGGACGACATCTCCTGCCGAGGCAGGCTCGGCATTTCCCTCCTCCTGCATCCCATGAGAAATGACTCCGCTTGGCTTGATCAAATGGCCCAAGACGTATGTCCGATACGTGCTGGCGACACGCTCTATATACTGGCGCTGGTTTGTCAGCTCTCCATAAAGCACCAACCCGCGTAACGTGCCCAAATAGGAATGCGTATGATCAGCTTTCGAAGCCAGATTCAGTGTGCCGTCAGCTGAGGTCGTATTTTCGAGATGATACGTCGCAAAGCGAGTCGCGAGCTTCATGGCAAGCGGGTCGCCGGAAGTTTCATAAAACCAGACCAACGCTTCGATAAGACGGCCATGGGACTGCGTGGGATCCATGCGCGGGGGGCGCTGCATGTGCTGAACCGCCTCGAGCCCGTCATAGTCCCAATCGCCGTTCGCTCGTGACACTCTCCAGACGGTTTCCATCATCCGGTGGGCCTGCTCCAGCGCCCAGCGGTTACCTCGATAGAGAGCCAAAGCATTCAGAGCCAGCAAGCTTTCCCGCATCGAGTGGATCTCCAGCAGGTTGGGCGGTTCGCCGAGCTGGGCATACCGGGGAGGTGGAATCAGGAGATTGTCTGGATTATCAAAAAACAAACGCAAATTCTCCAACATGGCCGCTTCCAGTTGGACCGGAATGACAAACCCTGTGGCCTTCTCCAGGCGCAACAGGGCGTCCAGCCAGCGGCCGATGTTGTGCGAAGGCCAGGTAAACTCGTAGAACGCCTTGTAATCTTTACCAATCTTCATGATGAAGTAGGGGAGGTAATTCTCGTTGGGGTTAAGCGCGGTGAGGAGATTCTGCCCTGCCAACTGCATGGATTTCAGCAGAGGAGGATCTTCCTGTCCGACAGAACTGGCCTGCGACGGTTCAGCTTGCACTCGGCTTTTCAGCGCTGAAGCATCGGGAGCCTTTAGTCCATCTGCTCCAATCCGGGCGGACAGAGTCGCCAGCGCACTGCCCGCCATAGCTCCATTCATAAATCTCCTTCGGGAAATGCCCCTCATGCTCTCCTCCCCGCGCCGTCAGTATCACTCCACTGGAAAATTGGATAGCCTTCCCACTGCATTGGCGGCAACCTCCTTGTCGAGTTCGTAAGGAATTCTTGCCATGCGAAAATCATTTCCTAAGAGGTAGATCCCATGGCTTCCTGTCCCCGATACTTTCAAAAATGTTCCAGTGCCAGCGAGTGCCTGGGAATTTCCAATCATTGACTCTGAGACATTGTTGAATTTTATGGCAGGCGAGTCCCGGTCTGTCCAAGCCGGCCTCCCAGAGAAACCTTCAAGAGTTAGATTGTTCACCCCGTCAAATGACAAGGCACTGTCCCATTCCCTGGCAACAGGATCCTCCCATTTGATCTCAACATCCTTCAGCCTGAGATTCCGCGCCCACTGGAAATCCATGCCATGTCTGGTTAATTCGTAGGGGGCCGTGGGATCGGCTGAGAGAAACAGCTTGATATTTTCAAAGCTTACTCCGTCCAGCCAGCTCTCCGGATGGCCCGCGATCAGTGACCCCCCTTGGGCATGGGCGATGACGTTGTGGATCATGACATTACGAATCGCTCCCGGAGGCGCCTCACCGGGCTTGGGGGATTCTTGATTCCATTCGCTCAGTCGTGTGATACGAAAGTAGAACGGCTGGCCATCTCCGTCCCAGAACCATTCATAGCGGTGAAGATCCATGGTCAGGTTGGCAATCACCACGTCGGAAATGCTCCCGCCCATCGTCGTCGTAAAGACAAAGCCGCGATTCGTATCCGTGATCACACAGTTGTTGATGGCAATATTTTTGACGCCAAGTTTATTGCCCTCACTGAACTTGACGGCCGCGGAGGCCGACGACAAGATGCAATTCGTTACAGTGATGTTTTCGCAAAGACGAGCGGGACCCCAGGAGTCCATGGAAATAAAAATGATGCAATCGTCGCCCGTCTCGATCCGGCAGTTGGCGATGCGAATGTCTTTACATCCGTCAATGTCAATCCCATCCGCCCAAACAGCTTCCTTAAGACTCGTATAGATGTAAAGCCCCTCAATCACCATGCCTTCGCAGGCATAGAAGGCCATGGTCCAACTGGGTGAATGTAAAAAGGTTAAACCGCGGATTTGCACGTCTTTGCAATTTCCCAGCCAGAGCAGGTGAGGAAAGATTTCGCGTTGCGGGAAACCCTTGGGAAACGAGCGCTGGAGCGGCTTTCCCAATTTCTCCATCATGATCTTGTGATTGTAGCCGCGTTCAAAGTCGTCGGGTCGCCACTCGTATTCAGCCTGGCCTTCGACTACTCCCCGGCCTTCAATGGAAATATTCTCGAGATTATCTCCATAGATCAAGGCAGCTTTCGAAGGAATCTGTCCATAGTCGTAAGCCTTCGGATCCGGCGAGGCATAGAGCGTTGCGCCGGCTTCGAGATAAAAACGGACATGACTGCGAAGATGAAGGGTTCCGGAGGTGTATTGGCCGGGAGGCAAATACACCATCCCTCCTCCGGCAGCGGCACAGGCGTCAATGGCACTCTGGATTGCCGTCCGCGCATCTTCAGCGATCTTCCCTGTCGCCCCGTATGCGGTCACATCGAAGACTTTTTCCCCAGCCAATAAGAATTCCGAATGGACTATCAAAATCGAGAGCAAGGGAATGAACCCAATCCATTTTTCGAACCTCCAAGTTTTCATAGGATTCCTCCTTGGGTCTTTGACGAGGACAAGGTGTTGATCGCTCTGGCTGGCCTGATTGCATTGCTTCAGGGCCCGATATTGTGTACCGAAGTGACGGCGCTGCTCTTCACCTCCTTATCCATCTGAAAAGGAATTTTGACTTTCCTGAAGTCGTTGTCCGTCAGAACAATCTCTCCACTTCCCTCTCCTGAAACCCGAAGAAAAAGATTTGTCCCCTCCGTACCACGGGAATTACGAACGATGGCATTGGCGACATTTTTGAACATCACGGCCGGCTCCTCGCGCTCCGGCCACGCCTGGCGGCCTCGAAATCCGTCGATTTCGAGATCTTGAATATCTTCGAAGAAAAGCGCGCTCTGCCATTTCTGCGAGGCAGGCTTTTCCCATTGAATTTCAACGTCCTTCAACTTTAGATTCTTCACCCAGCGGAATTGCATGGCGTTTGTCACCCGGTCAAAGGGAGCTTCGGGATCCGTCGCAAGGAATATTCTGATGTTCTCGAGGGTGAGTCCATCGATCCAACTCGAGGGGTGCCCGTCGACATGGCATCTTCCTTTGGCATGAATGATGAGATTGCGGATTGCTACATTGCGAATCACGCCGGGGATGGGACCTTCCTTTTGAATGGCTTTTCCAGTCCATTCATCGCGCCGCTTCAAGGCAAAACCCATGGGGCCTCCCTGGCCGTAGTACCAGCCAAAGCGGCGCAGTTCCATGGTAATGTTGGAAATGACGACGTCACTGACAAAGCCGCCGTCGGAAGCCAGAAAGGCAAAGCCTGAACTATCATCCGAGATGACGCAGTTATCAACCACCACGTTGCGGACTCCCTTCACATTTCCCTCGCTGAATTTAATGGCGTTGGCGGAGGAAGAGAGCCGGCAATTGGTAACCGTGATGTTTTCGCAAATTCGCGGCGGCCCCCAGAAATCACCGGAGATGAAGACGATGCAGTCATCCCCGGTCTCAATCGTGCTGTTGGCAATGCGGGCCTCCTTGCAGCCATCGAAGTCGATGCCATCTGCCCAGACGGCTTCATCCAGTTTTGTCCGCATGTAAATGCCATCGATCACGATCTGCTCACAGGCATGAAATGCCATGGTCCAGCTCGGCGAATCGATGAACGATACTCCTGTAATCCGGATGTTCTTGCTGTCCCCCAACCAAACAAGATGAGGAAAAATGGTGCGGGCTGGATGGCCTTTGGGGAAGGGCCGCAAAATGGATTTTCCCTGGGCAAGCATCAGACGTTTCGCCTCGCGGAGGAAAACATCCTCGATATCGTCTGCACGCCATTCATAAACAGCCTGGCCGTTAACCGTCCCCCGTCCTTCGATGGAAATATCCTCGAGGTTTTCGCCAAAAATCAAGGAGGCTTTGGATGGCATGGGCTGGCCGTTGAAGGCCATTGGGTCCTGCGAAGCAAACAGCGTGGCGCCCGCCTCGAGGTAGAGGCGGACATGACTGCGCAAATAAAGCGTGCCAGAGGTGTATTCGCCCGGGGGTAGATAAACTTCTCCGCCGCCGCCGGCGCCACAGGCATCAATCGCCTTTTGGATGGCAAGACCCGCATCGTCAGCTTTGGCACCCGTGGCGCCATAGTCCTTTACATTGAAAATGACGGCTTGGCCCGCCTGCAGGATTCTTGCAGGGCAGGAGAGGAGTACCAAGAATAGGCACCATGAGAATTTGAGTTGGGTCGATGGGTTCACGTGGCTCCTGAATGAATCGTTAATTGGGAGAAGAATGTCTGGAGACAAGAGTTTGCAGGCTTGGATACTTCAAGGGGAACCAGGGTCTCCTTCCTGGGTCAGACTCTCGAATCAGTATACACCGGGTTTGATTCCTACTGAGCCCTTACAGGGAAAGGTCCAGTGATTGGGTCTTGAGTCAGATGGATTAAATCAGCCCAGGAGAATGGCATGGCTGGCTGGAATGCGCCCTGATGATTTGCCAGACAAATTCATGGTGAGAAACATTACGGTTTCAAAATGACCTTCATCAAGTTGGGCTCCTGGCGATAGAGCCGGTCAAACCAGGCTGGTCCCTCGGCCAGCGGTGCGACGGCCGAAATCAGCGGATCCACCTGGATCACGCCTTTCGAGATCAAATCGATACAAACGGGATACTCGCCACTGGAGGCGCAGGAACCCTGTAGGCGGATTTGCCTCGTGACGACGGATTGCAAGGGGACCTCAATGGATGGCGCAAGGTTACCGACCAGGGTGACGGTCCCCCCTTTGCGAACGCTCCGGATCAAGACTTGAATGGGGTCGGTGATTCCAACACATTCGATGCCGACATCGGCTCCGCGACCGTCCGTCAACTCCAGAATGGGTCCCGCCGGGTCGCCTCTCTTCGAATTAAACACCTGGGCGGCACCCAGTTGCCGGGCCCGCTTCAATCTTGCGTCATCCAGATCTATGGCGATGACTCGCGAGCAGCCTGCCGCTCGTAAAGCCTGGATCACAAGCAACCCAATCATCCCGGCTCCTGCCACCACTCCTGTATCTCCCAGGCAAACGGGAGTGATCCCCACCGCATGGACTGCCACGGAAACGGCCTCAATGAGCGCGGCCTGCTCAAATCTAAAATTTTCAGGGAGGCGGTGCACAATGCGGCGGGGAACAGTAACATATTCGGCAAAGGCTCCATGCCGGCGATAGGTTCCGGGAGAAACCCCCAGGACTTCCCGATGATCACAGAGGTTGATCTCGCCGCGAGTGCAATGGAAGCAACTTCCGCAATAAACGGTAGAGTCAAAGGTAACGTTATCCCCT
>JAXLQK010000092.1:0-16608 GCA_046331665.1 Terriglobia bacterium
AACGCCGTTGATCCAAGCTTTCTTTACCGGGGGACGGATCACCTTCACGGTCTCCTCGACGATGAAGAATGAGCCGTATCCGGGCTCATGAAGGAGATGCCACCATGCTACGAGAAAGTCGAACCGGCAGCGTAAGGGAGAAGATTCATTTAGATCTACGCGTCAAAGGACTTAACGTTAAAGGAATCTTATTTGAAGAGCTTACCCAAAGCGATGACCTCAGTGAAGAAGGCATTTCATTCCGCCTTCACACGCCGATCTGGATCAACTCTCATCTCACAATTGAAAATCTTACACCCGGTGCCACCCCCGCTCCCATGTCTGCGATGGTGATCAGAATCAAGACAGAAGCACTCGATTCACAATTGGTGGCTGCCAGATTTGATTAAGGTGAAATCCACATGTCTTACCATCCTGGGGTGAAGTTTTCCTGCCTTTAACTTCGAAGAAAAGGGCCTCATGGCCCAAGCTTCGAAATCCAATCATCCATTCCCGCCAACAATGCACAGGGTCCATGACCAGGTGCCCGGCCTGAGCCTTTTTCCCAACACAGGAGCAGCCCTTTTCAGTTCCTGTAATCCTTGACGCTTTATTCAATGTTGTGTGGAGCACTCGAGCGCAAGCAAAACTCTTCCCATTCCAAATCCCAAGCCAACTCTGAAGGCAATAAGAATTTGAAATCTGACGATAAGAGATGAGGGCAAGTGTTGCTTCAGTCGGTGGAGATTTCCACAGTACAGGTGAAAGGAATTGCTAACACAACAGTCTTTGATCCCCAAAGAGACTCTTCAAACATCGCTTCATGGCGATTCTGGAGGCGGGCGGGTCGTGAGTGAATAGATCAACCCCATTGCTCAATGCCATCGAAAAGGAAGTGGTCACGCTCTACGAGACCTGCGCCAGCGGCTTGCTGCGTTATGGGATGGGTCTCGTGTCGAACCGTGAGCTCGTGGAAGAAGGCTTGCAGGAATGCTATTTGCGTTTCTTTATCGCGCGTTCAGAAGGCCAGACAATCGAGAATCCAAAAGCCTGGCTTTACCGTGTGCTGAGAAACTACCTTCTCGATAGGCTGAAAGAGGCGGGCGAAAAGAACAAAGTCAGTCTGGAAGTGCTTGTCGACCAGGTGGACCTATTAGAGAATCCTGAAAAGGCGTATATTCGCATGGAAGCCCTTCAAAACGTCGAGAAACTCCTCGCTCCGCGCGAACTGGAGTGCCTTCGCCTGCGGGTCGAAGGTTTCGACTACAATGAAATTGCGAACATCTTAGGGATTCGTCCCGGGACAATCGGAGCTACCTTGGCCCGGGCCTTGAACAAGATTTCCGCGGTGGTCAAGAAACCAATCACAAACAATTCGAGGAAACGCTAATCCATGAAGATTTAGCTCTTGTTTCACCCCTCATCTGGATTGTGTTTTTCCTTCCAATAAAGGTAGCAGTGGAGGCGCCGGGATTAAGTTTGTATCCCCACGCGGAAGAGCCGTCAAAATCAGAAGGCTTTCCCCAGGAAGAGATTGCTGGTTGATCAATGAGCGCGGGAAAGCTGCATACGAGCAAGGCTGATTAATTCAGTAAAATCCCTAACTCACTGTCACAAAAACCTCATTCGCGGGGCTCTTTCCTAGTGGAATTAGAGAATGCGCTCCGCAGAATCCACTCCCGCGCAATCGAAGTAGCGATGCGGTCAGCCGCTACATCTCCAAAATGGCACTCGTCGGCAAACATTAGGACGGGTTCTGTCCCCAAGGACGCATCCAGGTCGATAGTCGCTATTTTTTGCCCCCGCAATCCTTCCCTGATTAAATGGTAAGTTTTCCGAACCCGGTCATTGTAGTTCTGGATGGATCGTTCCTTCTCCGCCACAATCGTCACCTCTTCGGGCGCAAGGGGTTTGAGGATGGTAACAGGAACGGGTTGTAAGGCGACCCAAACCGGAACCGGCGCAGCCAATTGAATGAGAGACAAGACACTGGAAAGATACATTTCCGCCGTAGTGGAGGGACTAATCGATGGCTGAATCGGTCCTTTGGGTTTGCTCTTTTCAGAAATCCTTCGCAGAACAAGATCGACTAGTTTGCTTTGCCGAATAAAAGCCACCAAATCATTTCGCACGGAACGTGGATGAAATGCGTCTTCGAATCGGCTCTTTAGTAAATCCGCATGGAGCGGCCATCCGGACACAGGATTGATGAAATCTGCCAAGACATCATTGTAGCCGTCAAATAAGAGCACGAGATCGGGGTTCAGGGCACGAATGCTGCGGTGAAAATAGATCAACTCTTGAGTGGAATCATATCCAATTTGTCCCGCATTGATGACTTCGATGTCTTGTCCGGGGAGTTGCTCATGAAGGATGGATTGGAGCCTGCCCGGCACCGTGCGGTCATCCGAGGTGCAGCCAAATCCCCATGCCGACGATCCGCCCAGCACAACAATACGAGTCCGACCAGCAGGTTTGTTTCGAATTATTTCCGGACCCCGGAACCCCAATGCGTTGATGTGGAAGAACCTTGATTCCAAATTCGGGCGAATTGCCCAGAGTTGGTAGGGAGCCCATTCGATGGATTCCTTGGGGAGCGAGTTGAAAATCTCCTCCGGGTGCTTGATGTTTGGATACAATGCCAATATAGGCCATTTGGTCAGGAGGGGAGGTCTCGCCTCTCTTTCGTAAAGCCGAACGGCGAATTCGATACCAAGAAAGAGCAAGAGGAGAGACACGAAAACAATTTTACGTGGACGCAGATTCATTTCTTGGGGTTTCAGACAATAGTGGAACTATTATATCCATGAGCCAAAACGCGGGCAAACCGTGAATCAAACGAAGAGCATTTTGGGTAACGATGAGCTTCTGAAGCGATGAGAAATTCCAGGAAACCACTCCTTTCGATCTTGAAGAAATTTTTCCTGCAAGAAATGGTTTTCCTGATTGTATGGACCTCCCAAAGTTCGGCTTTTAACAGCGATTCTCAGGCTTCTGTTGCGCAAGATTTGATGCCGCTTACTTTTCCGGGCCGGACTGTTCATAACAGTCACTATCTTTCGGCGGCATTTTTCTATCACATCCAAACGTTGATAGGAACATCGTCCAAATCGCCGAATGTGATGAAAGGGGAAATCATCAAGCGGCGCGGGAAGAATTTTTGGCTCGACTTGACAAAAGTTCCTCAAGATAAAGTTGTAATATTCAGGCAAATCGCAGCACGCACTCGTCCTTTTGACGAACTGAGCCTGGATGAAATTCAAGCCTACCTGAAAGATCATTACTACGAACTCACAAGGCCATATCCTAGTTTGCAAGCTTTACTCCGGGAATACCCCTTTAGCAACAATCCCAACTGGCTGGAGATTCCCGTCGACAGCGCGACTTTCTCCCGAAGGAGAGTACTGCACATCAGCAAAGATCGTATCGCGGATGCACTCATCACCTACTTTAATTTCCAGGACCGCATGATATTTCCGGAAGGGACGGTAATCGTTGCGGAGTCAATGGACAAGAACGGTGGATTCGTGGATGCCGAAGTTTTGAGGAAGCGGGGGGATGGATTTTGGAATTTTGCCGTTTACAATGCCCAGGGTAAATTGGTCCAGAAAGCCATTGCCTTTGACGAGGAGGGTGAACCAGCGCCGGAAAAAGCAGGATTCATCGTTCCAAATACCCTGTGCCCTTTGCCACCGTGTAGACCGACTCGATTTGTCGGGCGACCCAGGTCGCCGGTTCTGTCTCCCGTCCGGGGCTATTTTGATCGGCTTCCGTCCCGAGTGCCGCAAATCCATTTGGGGCCTGAGTACTACGACCACATGGCCTTCACGGAGCTGACTGAGGCTAACGGAAAGGTGAAGGATGGCGTTTTTGGTGTTTATGGCAGCCTGCTTCTCTCGGAACTTACAGGCCGAAAACGATTGAATCGCCTCACTCCTGAGGACACCGCTCGCTACCTGCGCCTTCAACCTTATTATCCTGAATTGCTAACCTCTCTGGACCGCGTGGATTCCGTCATTAATTCCATTGGCATCCATCTCATGCGAATTCCAGCGTCGACAGCAGAGGCCAGGATTGGATCTCGAAAGTCGGATCCGGAGCATCGCCCCGACGAAGAGCGTCACCGTCCAGCGTTCCAGAGATCCTTTTTCTTATCGGACCACGTTGTTACGAATGCTGAATACCGTCGCTTTAGCGGCAACTACCATAGCCCCGCTTATCGTGGCGTGGGATTGGATGGAGATGATTATCCGGCAGTCAACCTTAGTTACGAAGAAGTTCAGAGTTATCTCCATTGGTTGAATTCTCTTCCTGCGGAACGCCAAGCGGGCCGGACCTACCGGCTTCCGACTGAGCAAGAATGGGAACTGGCGGCCAAAGGCGAGGATGATCGTCGCTTCCCCTGGGGAGATCAATGGCCGCCGCCCGAAGGAGCCGGGAATTTTGGGGACGAATCTACCGGGACAGTCTTTACAACCAATTGGCCGATCATTCGTGAGTATCGTGACGGATATGTCGCGACTTCACCCGTTGGAAAGTTTTTCCCCAATCCCTATTTTCTATATGATATGGCTGGGAATGTGTATGAATGGACCAGCAGTTCCTACGATCGCTATCCCAATGCTCCGCCTGCGGAGAAGTCTTATGGCAGTGGCTGGAGGGTAATCCGTGGGAGTAGCTGGGCAGACGAATTGCCAAAAGTCCTGCGTTGTGCATTTCGCAACCCTGTGGCTCCGAATACGAGAATGGTATTTCTCGGGTTCCGTCTCGCAGCAGACATCCCAGGGTTGCATTAGCGATGTCACCAAATCGTTCCAATAGCTTGAGCAGACACAGGAAAGAAGCGCAGGCTTTTCCCGCTTGACAGACCGTTTGGATTTATTGAATAAGGAGGAATTAGCTCGTTGATAAGTTCTCCTCAAGTCAACACCCTTGAAAGGGTAGGACGATTCGAGTGCAAGGTTAAAGGAGGCAGGAAAATGTCACTAAAACTGGGTCTTTGTACAATGATTTATTTGGACTATGCCACTCTGGAAGATGCGATTGAACGAACGGCGAAATTTGGTTACCAGGGAATCGACATCTGGGCTGACAGTCCTCACTTGGATCCGCTTAGCCGGGATAAGGCTTATCGGAAGGAAATCAAAAAGCTCTGCCAGGATCGTGGACTGGAAATCATTGCCCTTTCGGTGAACGGGGGAGCCCTCGCCCGACGATATAATTTTTCCTACCCCAAGGATTGGGTGAGAAAAGAGACCGCCGAATATTATAAGAAGTGCGTGGAGCTCGCCGCGGACATTGGCTGTCCTTATATCAACATGATCAGCGGTCACATGATGGCTGGAAGTGATTTTGAGCAGGTTTGGAAGTGGAATCGTGAGGGGATGAGCGAAGTCGCAAAGCATGCAGAAAAATACAAAGTGACAATGGCTCTTCATACCCTGGCACCTTCGGAATCACGCGTGATTGTGACCTTGGACGATAGTTTGAAGATGATGCGCGAGATCAATTCGAAGCAATGCCGGCTAATGATTGATACGGCAGATCAGAATATTACTGATCCCCAGCTGTCCGATTCCATCCGGAAAGTGGCCAGGCATTTGGTTTATGTCCACATCAGCGATAACAGTGGAAGTGGTGAAGGCCTGGTGCACAATGTTCCTGGCAAAGGAACCATCAATTGGAGAATGTTTATTCGGGTTCTGCAGGAAGCTGGTTATCAGGGCTACTTGACTGCGCAACTCAATTGCGGGGTTCCCATTGATCCAGACGCCTGGGTCTGGGAGACGCATGAATACATGTCCAAAGTAATTCAAGAATCTTCCTGGAAGTGAATCTCTGGTCCGACCTGCCTTCCGGGAAAAAATCTGCATCCATGATTTACATTCGAGGGTCATTCCGACTTCGGCCGGGAAAGAAATCAAATGACGCAGTCTTTGGATCATGAATTAAATTGTGAGAAGAGGTTGGGTCTTGGCGGGATAAAATTCATTTAGAGGCGGAGAGGCAGGCTATGGAATCCAATGGTGGTTTTAGGTCGAAGCTCAGAGAAGGAAAGGTTTGTATCGGCACCGGCATTAGCTTTTCAGATCCGACGATTACCGAAGCCCTTTGTGGGTTGCTCGACTTTGTCTGGATCGACATGGAGCACGCGCCCCTTTCAATAGAAACCGTACAAGCCCATATTATGGCGACCAAAGGGTCTGAAACAACGCCTCTTGTTCGGGTACCCTGGAATGACCCTGTCCTCATTAAACCCGTTCTCGATGTGGGAGCTGCCGGGGTTATAGTTCCCTTGATTCGAACTGCCGAAGACGCCCAGCGAGCCGTAAGCGCCTGCCGCTATCCTCCTGAAGGAATCCGCGGATATGGACCCCGCCGTCCCAGTCACTATTCAAGGCAAGGGGGGCCCGCCTTTTGCAAAACGGCAAACGAGGCGATGATTTTGATCGTGCAGATCGAACATATTGATGCCGTCAATCATCTGGATGAAATTTTAGCTGTGCCTGGAGTCACTGGTATTGTCGTCGGTCCCAATGACCTCTCCGGATCAATGGGGCTTATGGGCGAGCCCAGGCATCCGAACGTACTGAAAGCCATCGATACGGTAATTGCGAAAGCACGGAAAGCAGGGATCTTCGTTGGTGTCGCCGTGGGAGATGATCCTGACATTTTGATGGAATGGGTTGATAAAGGCATGCAGTGGCTGCTCATGGGGTGTGATTTCACTCTGCTGCTCCGTGCCGCAGGCCAGGTGAGCCGCCAAGTAAGAGCCCATCAGGAAAAAGCTTTCTCCGCTCGCTAGGAGAGATCCTAATCCTATGGATCCCGCCAGGGCAGATTATCCATTAGGACTCTTTGCAATTGAGATCAGAAAACTCGGCAGGAAGTGAAAGCTTCGTTGAGACTGGCTGTGCAGTTTGAATTGGGAGGGGTTATGAAGAACATCGTGGCATGCTGTTTAGGAGCAGTGATTTACTTCTCTACGCCGACTCTCGAGCAAGCCATCCTGGGAGCACAATCCGACTCGACTCCGAAGGTCGTCAAAATCGGTGCCGCGGCACCTGCCGATGCTCCCGTGAAAGAAGTCGAGATAACGGCCAAGAAATATGAATTCAATCCTAGCAGCCTTGAGGTGCCTCTTCACACACTCGTGAAGATCCATCTGAAAGCCGCGGACCGTGAACATGGATTTGAATTCAAGGGTATCAAAGAGAGCTGTGTCAAATTCAGCCCCGGCGAGACAGTGACCATTGAGTATTTTGCGGACAAAACGGGAAACTTTGAATTTGGCTGTTGCAAGTATTGCGGTCTAGGCCACGGGAAGATGAAGGGGACGCTAGTGGTTAAATAGTCCGGCCAGAGAATCCAATGGCCTGATTTTTCGTGCCCTCTTCCACTATTCTCGTCTTCACCCGATCAATTAAAGCTCTTCCTCCAAACTCCCCCGGGTTATCTTGTTCTGTCCCTGCCACAGACCCCTTTTACATTACTTCTCATTTCGCGAGCCTGATAAGGCACCTGTGGGACTACCATCCCCGTTCCCGCAACCAGTTGTAGAGAACTGGAGTTACCAATAGGGAAAGGATCATCGAGATACCCACTCCCCCAATGACCGCAATGGCCAGGGGTTTCAAGAGCTGGGCTCCTGAGCCCACACCCAGAGCCAATGGCAGCATACCAAACATCGTGGCCAGAGCCGTCATGAGGATTGGCCGTAACCGCCGCCGTCCCGCCTGAAAAATGGCATCTCGTAAGCCATAGCCACGAGCCGTGAAGTATTGCTCGGCATCGAGCATCAAGATGCCATTCTTGTGTACAATCCCGACGACCATGATCATGCCCATGAATGAGGCAATATTCACGGTTGACCGTGTGACGAGCAAAGCCAGTAAGGAACCAAAACTACACAACAGGGTGGCCAAGAGGATGGAGATCGGGTGAGAGAAAGATCGAAACTCAAAGACCAGAATAATAAAGATCAGAAGAATCGACATCAGCAACACCTGAGTCAGGCCGAGAAATGATTCCCGTTGCATTTGATAGAGGCCGCCGAATTCGATTTCGGTTCCGGGTAGAATCTTGACTTCCCGAAAAAGTCGGCGATGGATCTCATTCATGGCGGAACCCAGGTCACGGCCTGAAACATAGGCAGTCACAGCAGTCATATTTCGCAAATTTTCGCGGCGAATCTCGGTCTGGCTTCCTTCCACTTCAATGGAGGCAATGCTGGAAAGGGGAACAGTCGTACCGTTCGGTGACGTCAAGAGAAGGGATTTAAGCTTCTCCGTGGACGAGCGAAATCTGGCAGGATAGCGAACCCGAATTCCAATCAGTCGATCGGCTCGGATCATTTGTGAAGCCAACTCCCCATCCAACATAGCCGCCTCGATCATGGCGACGTCTTGGACACCAAAGCCCGCGCGACGGGCTTTTTCAGAGTCCACGCGAAAATTGACGGCCGGACCTAATTCGACGGTCCAATTAACGACGTCCACCACCCCTCTGATTTTCGGCATCCATTCTTCAATAGCACGAGCGGTGGCTTTGTAAGTAGCCTCGTCTTCATGGTAGATCTTAATTTCGATGGGCTTGGGGGACCAAGCCAGGTCACCAATAAGGTCTTCCAGGATATGGGGAAATTCGACCTCAATGGCCGGTTCCGTCCCCTGGATTTTGCGGCGCAATTCATCGGTTATCTCGTTCAAGGAGCGGTGACGATTCCGCTTGAGTTTGACCAGAAAGTCTCCAGTGTTGGGCTCGGCGATGGCCAGAGCCAAACGGGCTCCCGTCCGTCGGGAATAACTCTCAATTTCAGGGGTTTGCTGCAAGAAAGTTTCGACATGGAGCAATACCCGATTGGTTTCCTCAAGCGACGTGCCAGGAGGCATGATATAGTCCAAAACAAATGCGCCTTCGTCCAATTCAGGAAGGAAACTGCTCCCCAGAAGCCAATAGGTTCCTACTGAAGCCATCAGGATCAATCCGATCAAAACGAGGATTTTTCGGCTATGGCCCAAAGCCCAGTGTAGGGCGGCTTCATACCGCTGTGCCCAGCGGCGCAAGAACTTTCCTTCGCCTGCTTGCTCAGCTTTCAGCAGGCATTCTTCTAATGAACTCTCTCCGGCAGGAATGGGAACCACATGTCTCTTGAACCCAAGGGCAGCCAATACCGGCGTAAAAAAGATGGCCAAGAATAAAGAGGCCAGCAGAGCGGTAACCATGGTCATTGCCAAGGCACGAAAAAAAACAGCCGTGATGCCACCCAGGAAAACCAACGGGACAAAAACCATGATTGGGGTCAAGGTCGAACCAATCAGGGGGGAGGTGAGCTCCTGTATAGCACTGTGGGCAGCCTTTTGCGCAGACAGACCCAACGAGAGATGCACAATGATGTTCTCAACCATGACGATGGCATCGTCGATCACCACGCCTATCGACGCCGCCAATCCCCCCAGGGTCATGATATTGAAGGTCATGTTGAAGACCTTCATAAAGACCACGGCAATTAAAATGGCAAGGGGGATCACCACAGCGGCAACCACCGTGGTGCGTACACTCTTGAGAAACATCATGAGAACGGCTGCTGACAGAACCAGACCGATGAACATGCTTTCCGCCACACTGGCAATGGAATCCCGAACGAGAATCGATTGGTCATAAAAAGTGGCTAGTTCGATATCCGGGGGAAGATCCTTTTTCATCTCCTTCAGTTCCTGGTTGACGTCCTTGGCGATCTCGACGGCGTTGCCCTCAGGCTGCTGTAACACATTGATCAAAACGGCCGGACGGCCATTGGCGGTAACAATGTTGTAGATGGGTTTCTCTCCCGGAAGCACTTGCGCAACGTTCCTGACATAGACCGGGGTGCCCGCCACCACTGCGATGACAGTACCTTCGATATCTTCCTTTTGGCGCATCAAACCAGTGACGGTTGTCAAATAGAGATGATAGTTTTCCTGAACCATTCCGGACGCGCTGATCATGTTACTCGTGCGAATCGCCTCAGCCACTTTCGTAAGAGGGAGACCATAACTGTTGAGTTTCTCTGGATCGACCACGACATGGTATTCCTGGGGACGTCCCCCGACGATGCGGGTTTCCGCCACTCCGGGGATTCGATAGAGTCGCGGTGCGAGTTGATAATAAGCAAATGCCCAAAGCTCCGACGTGCTGCGCGTGGGCGAGGTGAGGCTGAACCCTATCATCGGGAAGACCGAAAAGGTGAGCCGATTGATGTAAAAGCGGGCCTGCGGCGGCAGGGAGGGCGCAATTTGAGAGATCCGTCCCTGGACCAGATGCAGGGCATTTAGGATGTCGACATCCCAGCGAAAGAAGACACTAATCTCACTGGCTCCGCGGCTGGTGACGGAGCGAACATCGGTGATTCCCGGCACAATTCGGATGGCTTCTTCGATGGGGCGTGTCACCGTCAGCATTTGAACGTCAACAGGCGCAATTCCATTGTCGACTAAAATGACAATTCGGGGAAAATCCGTTTGAGGGAAGATGGCAATCGGCAGGCGAAAGACGAGGATCAACCCAGCCAATGCAAGGCTCAGCACAATCAATATGAAAGCACGCCCATGGGCTTCAACGAAATCCGCGAGATGTGACGTCATGGTTTTTCCATGAATGTTACTTCTGCCCCGTCGGGTAAACCGTAGCCACCATCCACAACCACCAGCTCTTTTCCGGTTAGCCCGCGCTTGACCTGGACCTTGCCTTCAAGTCGTTCGCCTATTTCAACCTTCACCTTATGTGCGATCTTCTTGTTGTCGACCACCATGACCCACCCTTCCTGGGTTCCTTCGATAAGCTGGAGTCCCGAAAAGGGCAACACGACGCTCTGTGGAGCAACCCCTGTATAAATTCCCAATGTGCCGTAAACCCCGGCTCGCAATTGTGAGGTTTGGTTGGGAATTTCACACCAAACTTCGACCGTCCGGCGGACGGGATCCACCGCCTTGTTGACCAGGCTAATTTTTCCAGGATATTGACTTGAGTTCCCGCTTCCTGGGCTGAAGACTCCCCGCTGTCCGACGCGGATGGGTCCCGTCTCTTCTTCGGGGACTTGCGCGCGGGCAACCATTGAAGAGAGGTCCATGACGGTAAAGATTGGAGCTTCCGGTTTGGCCATATCACCCGGATAGAGAAATTGTTCCGTGATCGTTCCCGCAAACGGGCTCCTCAATTCCGTGAGCTGAAGCTGAGCTTCAATCACACCCAAGTGGGCTTTTGCCTGGGCCAGCCGACTCTCTGCCTGTCGGATCTCTCGCCCACTCGATTGGTGCTCCAACAACTCGTCCGTTTTTTTTGCCACTTCGAGGCTGGCCTTTGCCTGAGATAATTCGGTCTGGCTGGCGAGCAGGTCTTTTTGCGGAATCGCACCCTGAGAGAATAGTTGCTCCCGCCGATCGTAATTCTTTTGGGCTTGATTCAGTGTCGCCTCGGCCATAACAACTTGACCACGCGCCCGCTCCACGTCGACCACCAAGGTTCCACCAGAGATTTTTTCCAAATTTGCCTGGGCCTCCATCACCGCTGCTTCTGCTTCCTGACGCTGGGCCTGAAGTTCATGGTTTTCCAAGACCGCCAGAACTTGACCGGCCCCCACGCTTTCCCTGCCACCAGTTCCCGAATGGGGGAAGCGCTTCGAGATGCTAGATTGGCTTGTTCACGAGGGAATAAGGTAGCGGAGCTCGAATGATTAAATCCACGTCAGAAAGTTCTACTTGACGGACTTTCACGGCGACGGCATGTTTGAGGGATAACTGTCAGATGGGTTGCACCGAGTGCAAGACCAATGAAGATGCCATCATCCATAACCGAATTCCACAGCAGGGGGGGCTGGGAAGGAGGGAAACGCGTCGCAGAATCATAGGATATACCCTTTTGCCGATGTAATGGCCTGGTGTAAGAGATGAACAGCGCGAATCTGCTGTCTGAGAAACACCTGCCCCTAGTTTTCTACAAAAATTTGAAGGAGTCCCAATCTCTGATAGTACTCTATTCCGTACCCCTTGGGGCGGTCGCTTTCAAAGGCCGCGATGAATCATGCCATCCTCTCAAAATGAATCACACCATCCAGTCATGCGCTAGTGGCCGCTGGCGACATCCAGTTCTGTCTTCGCGATCCAATAATTCGCCAAGGTGGTGTAGTAATTCGTGCGCGCCTGTGCCAATTGGGCCTGAGCCACGACGACGTGCAGAGCTTGCCCCTCTCCCGCCTCCTGGCGGAGACGACTAATCCGAAGGTCATCTTCCGAATACTTCACTTGCGACTGAGTCATTAAAATCTGGGCATGGAGCATCTTCACCCGATCCAGCGCATCCCAATATTCTTTGGAAAATGTCCTGGTGGTGATTTCCCTCGTGAAGTCGATTTGCTTGGCGTGGATTTGAAATTGCTTCGTTGCGCTCCGTGCCTTAAACCAATCAAACACGGGAATACTAAGATTGACAAAGGCGGCATATCCCCGATCACTGAATGTCATTTGGTTCGAGTCAACACCATACTCAAACACGACGTTTGTCTGGGGGAGCAACTCTGCACGAGCTCGGCGGACATCAGCAAGAACACCGCGTTGTTGGGCATCAAGAAGCACGAATTCAAGCCGGCGCATGAAGGGCTCGGTCGAATCTGATTCTTTATTGTCGTCAGGGCGGGGTGGGATGGGTTGCTCGAGCACCTTTTGGAGCACCAATGGAGTGTTGACATTCCGCGTCCAAAACGAGGCGAGCGCGTGATTCGCCAATTGCGCCTGGAGTTCGGCATTGCTTAAGGCCTGTTCGAAAAAGGCGACTTGAGCAGAAGCCTTAGCGAGGTCCCCTTCGGAGGCTTCTCCTTTTTTCAAAAGTAGTCCTGTTCGCGTCTCAAACCGCCTCGCTTCGTCGAGCGTATTCTGGGCAGCCTCCACCAAGTGCCTGGCCAACAAAAGTTGGAAAAAGGCCACTGTAACAAGACGACGCAGGTCTCGTCGGGCAATGCCAAGTGTCACCGTGGCCGCTTCCTGGTCAGCTTTGGCCTTCGCCATAGTTGCCCTCAATCTGCCGGAAGTATCAATCTCAAGGTTCGTATTAAGTAACGAATTATATTCGCGAATTCCATTGAGGCTGACGAAACTGAAAGTTTCCGGACTGTAGTGCAGAGGGCTGTTGTAGATCATGAAGTTTTCCAAGCGAAATTGCGGTAGGAAGCCCGCACGTGCGATCGTTTGACCAAAGCGGGCGATTTCAATTTGCTGCTGCGCCAGGGTCAGAGACGACTGGGCTGATTCCGCCAGGCGCACACAGTCCTCAAGGGAGAGAGGAGTTGATTGAGCGGCAGCCCTTCCCACAGTCAAAATGAAAACCAACCCTACTGTAAACAAGAATCGAATCATCGTCATCCCCTAACCATTAGAGTAACCCCGGGAGAGGCAATGGTGCCGGGTTTCCTGCGAGGTTCCAAAGAGGGAGGAATTCTTAAGAAAGATTCGGTCAGGGCTTTCAATGGGTGGCGGTTCAGCAGCTTGAATGAACCCTATTCCCTATCACCTCGTGCCGTGCCGGATTCCATTGATCCGAATTTCGACAAGACACTCAACTTTCATATTAATCGAAAGTGGATCAGGATTCACCAGCTAGAATAGATCAAGCCATCTTTCATTCAGGAGGTTCCGTCCGGACGTTTTTCCCCCGCCCCCAATTGATCTGGTGAAGCCTCCTCACAACAACCACCTTAAGGCCTCCATGGCCGATCGACCGAATCCGCGATTCCAGCTTTCGCGAGCTGCTTCATACCCAAGGTTTGCCTCCTTTGGAAACTACTCAACACCTCCATTCTTCCACTCAACCTCATTCCTCCGCAATTTAGAAAGACACTTCGTTTGTCTAAATCGTGGGGGGATATATTGAGAAAAGTGGACTGATCTTATCGGCCCCTTGGATTCCGATGATGAGGCATCCACCGTGATTCCTTACCGAAGGTATCCGTTCTCAATGGGCAAAGCTTCAGGAGGAGAGTTGAAAATGAGTCAAAGTTCCATTTGTTTATGGGTGATTTCCTGCCTATTGTTCTTCCCGCTCCCGGTCCGAGGTCAAAGTCCGGGAAATGCCTCCGAGGCCAACGTTGCTTCCCAGAGCACCGATTTGCCGATTCCCCCCGCTTCTTCTGATTTAATCCCATTTCCTGAATTGAGTGGTGTGTCGTTCGTCAAAGATTCCTCGTCCCAAATTATTCTCGAGCGCGACGGAAAGCGATTTCTCATTGATACGGCCACGCAGAAGATTTTTGTGATCGCTTCGAAAGACTCCAAATCACCTTCCACGAACCAGGCAGAGAAAGCACCCAATACCCCTGCCGGAGAGCCGGCTTCCCCAACCTCTCCCCCTGCCAAAAAATCCGCGTCGGATCGTGATGGGTATTACACGGAAGATATTATTCTTTGGACGCTTCCTACCGCGCACCATATCGAGAAGCATTCTCTCTACGTTGACTTTTCACACCGATTCTCTTATGACACGACCTTTGTCGGACCAGCCCGGCTCTCTTATCTGTTCGGCATGGATGGGTTTTCAGTGTCCTCTTTTGGCTTGACCTATGGCTTGACGAACCGTTTTTTTGTAGGAGCCTATCGGGTACCGACCGCCTTGGGGCGCGAACTGCAATTTGGGATTGGGGCTCAACTGACACAGGAACAACTGGGGCAACCCTTCTCAAGCATCGTCCGCGTGTCCGTGGAGGGCACTAACGATTTCAGAGATGAATACATTACAAGCCTTGAATTTGCGTTGGCCAAAACGATCAAGAAGCGCGCCCAATTGTATCTTGTCCCCACGATTTCGTTTAACAATCGGTCTCTGCAGGATGTCATCGATCTTCAAGGTAAGGGGAAAGGGGATACAACAGTTGCGCTCGGAGCAGGAATTTCCATCGACATTCGCCCAACGGTCGCGTTTGTCGCCGAAGCCAACCCTCGTCTGACGGGACTCCTGGGTGTCCAGCGGGCGTCATTCATGCTGGGTGTCCAGAAAAAGATCTTTCGACACAGCTTCACCTTTGGTTTTACGAATTCTCCCGGAACATCCATTTCTCAGCGCTCTGCAACACGCAGTGCGCTGTTCCCAGGCTATAGCGATTCATGGAGCGGATTAGGGATCGGCTTCAACATTTCGAGGAGGCTATTTTGAGAAACTCCGCCCGGAAGCGTCTGTGTAGGGCCTGAATCGAGAATTACCGATTGAAGGGATGCATGCTGTGTAACTCCATTTGAGACGAAGTGATTGGTCTTGAGGGCGATCCTTGGTCACCTAATTTATATCAGTGAACCCCAAGGCCAGCTTTTTTACTCACCCTCTCTAACCACGAGTAGACAAACCAATTCTTTTTGTTTCACGGGTTCTCGCCAGCTAGAATAGGACTGGTGCCTTGCAATTCGCAAGTCCAGACGGTGCTGGATTCTCCTGATCATCCGGTTCGTCCACACTGGTCAAAGAAAGAGCATACCTGCGATGGAACCTCTACCAAACCTGGCACACCAGATCTCCTCCCTTCTAAATTCGCGAAAAGCGCGCAAATTGAACTTACCTCATCAGGGTTTGGCAGCGGTTTTGATGCCTATCTTCCAGGAAAGTTCCGCTGAATCCTTTTTGCTGACTCTGCGGACAGGTAAGGTGGAAACCCATAAGAACCAGATCTCTTTCCCGGGTGGCGTGCAAGAGGCGCATGACCACAGCCTTGTTCAAACCGCGCTCCGAGAAACGTGGGAAGAAATTGGATTAGCCCCGGAGGATGTGCACATTTTGGGGGAGTTCGATGAATACCAATCAATTACAGGTCTTATCGTGACACCGATTGTCGGTTGGATCGCTCCCCCACAGCATCTCTCGCCCAATCCGGATGAAGTGGAGGAGATTCTTCGGGTTCCCTGGAGCGTCTTCCGCGATCATCGGCGGTTGCGCGTGGAGACGAAAAAGCGGCTGGAAGAGGAGAAGAAGATTTACTTCTATCAGTTCGAGGAGAAGGAGGTCTGGGGACTTACAGCTCAGATCATTCGCGATTTCTTGAAGCTCGTGGACTCCTTGAATTTTTCCTTTCCTCCTGGAGAGAAACCATAAACCAAGTATCTAAACAGGTCGTTAAGCTTTTGTTCCTGAAAAGAAAACTGAGCGAGCCCTTCGATTGTTACTCCTCCTTCAGGGGCCGTTCCATCAACTCTCGGATCGCTTGACGGGCATCCTTTCCCTGATTCAAAACCGCATCCATTTGCTCGGTGATCGGCATTTCGACGTGATGTTGCCGGGCAAGTGTGAGGGTCGCATGCGTTGTAGGTACTCCTTCGGCTACCATCCGCATCCTTCCGGTAATCTCTTCGAGACTCATTCCCTGGGACAGTTGCAATCCAACCGAGCGGTTGCGGCTCAGTTCACCCGTGCAGGTCAAAACCAGATCTCCGATGCCGGAGAGCCCTGCCAAGGTCAAAGGCTTTCCTCCGCAGGCGACAACCAGCCGAGTCATTTCTGCAAGTCCTCGGGTAATCAAGGCGGCCAAGGAATTTGACCCATAACCCAGGCCGGCACAAACTCCGGCAGCAATTGCTATGACATTCTTTACAGCGCCCCCCAACTCCACGCCTATCACGTCTG
>JAXLQK010000093.1:0-16268 GCA_046331665.1 Terriglobia bacterium
GCTCCGACATGAATGTCTCGGATTCTCTTCATGATCTTGGCTAACGCTCGTTTCTGATGCTGACCGTTATGTGGGTCTCGTGAAGCTAGAATTTCTTTCACGAAGTAGTTGAAGCTGTTGATCCGCACCCCGGATCGTTGCTTGACAGCCTGCATGGTCGCGGTTGCCTTGCTGGCAGCAATACGGTGTAAGGCATTCTCGGTGTAGGTCTCGGTGTCTGACGGCAGCCAGGGGTTGCCAGTGATCTGGCAATAGGCGGTCTTTATTTCCTGGAGATGGGGGGAGTCATCTTCTGCGGTGCTGTGATGATGATTGTTATGTTTCAAATCATCATAATCATCTTTATTGGGTATCAACCCGGCACCGGTCTCAGATTGACACCGGTCTGATCTTGATACCGGTTTCAAATTGACACCGGTGTTAATTTGATAGGTCGTCCCTTTGACTTCTCTGGTATTGACCACTTCAACTTGACGAATTAATCCGAGCTCCAGAAGCCTTCTCAAGGTCCGCCGGCAGGTGCTTTCCGAAACGCCGCACACTCGCATCAGACCTGTGATTCCGACCGTGCACCTGGATTGATTGAACCCGACCGAGAGTCGGTAGAGACGTAAGAAAACCACGGCTTCGGTGGGGTCCAAAGTCGGAAGGATTGAGTCCAAAACATCATTAGGGATTTTCAGGTAACCTTGCTTCCGAGGTTCAGTACTCCCCTGTAAAGTTGAGACCGGTGGCAAATTGGATACGGTATCCTTTGACACCGGTCTTAATTTGACACCGGTGCCCCGAGTGTCATGAGTTATGGCATCCTGATCTTGAGACGATGCCGGTCGTGACTTCCCAGGGAGCGGCAATGGCTCGAACTGCTCGAGGATTTTTTTGGTTGCTTCTTGTTTTCGGGCAACCGGGTTAATTGCCTTGCTCAAGCTTTCCGATAGAGCGTCGAGCTGCTGTCTCTTCATAGGCGGTCTCCTGGATGAGTTCTTGAGTCAGTTTTGTGAAATCGAAGGTGCCGGATGCGATTGGAGAGTACTCAACGACGGACTTTTGCAGGGCAGCGGCTTCGGCGATCCCAACGTTCTTGTGAATGACAGTTTCTAGAACCAGCTCGGGACCGAAGAACTGTTCAACTCGTTTCCGAATTTCTTTGTCGAGGTTCTGCCGGCGATTGAACATGGTGGTTAACGCACGAATCACCATGTCTGGCTTATGGGCTTCACGGATAGCGGCAACGACTTGCAATAGCTGGTTAAGTCCCAGGAGCGCAAAATAGGAGCTGTCGATCGGGATGATCACGACGTCGGCTACAGCGAGTCCGTTTAGAGTCGCGGACCGCATAGCTGGCGGGGTGTCGATGATGACGACATCGAAATCGCGACGAACGGGTTTGAGCTTCCGGTGAAGAATCAGCTCGCGATTGACTTTCTTGGCTTCAAGCAAGTCGTCTGCGTCGATGTCAATCGTGTTTGGAAGAAGTTTTAGGCGGGGGCGAACTTCAATCAGGAACTTTTCAATCTCAGCTTGCTCTTCAACCAGCAGCCGGTGCGTGGTCAAGCTGAGGTTATTGAGGTCGGTTCCCAGGGCAGCGGAAAGGTTCCCCTGTTGGTCAAGATCAACGGCCAGGGTTCGGTACCCGGCTCGTGCACAGCAAATGGCTAGATTCAGCGCAACGGTGGACTTGCCACACCCACCTTTGGCGTTGGCCAAGGTAAATACATGAGCCATGGACTTCCTCCTTGTCGTTCAGGGCGTCAGTTTTTTTGTTCAGAGTCACCAGGCACTATTTGTTGCGTTCCAACAGAAACGCGGTGTCGAGTAATTGTGTTGTGATTAAGATTTGTTGAGGTTTGGTAAGGGGTGACTACTATTCAGTACTGCGGATTTCTTAGTGAAGTGTGTACTCCGTTAATACTCCATTAAGGAGGTTCCGGAGGAAGGATATTGAAAATTAAAGAGTTTCTGATTGACCAAAATCGACGCCATAGACTGTATTGTTTGTATAATCAATCTACAGCTCATTTCCCAAGCTGGACGTCGCGGGTTCGATCCCCGTCTCCCGCTCCATCTTTTCAAGGTCCATTCCGGACACATAGGTAACAGTTTATACCGGAGACATAGGTAACAGTTTTGGAGCGAACGGGTTTTCGCTCCCCCTGCCAAATGTAACACTGCCTCCATTTCATTCACTGCTTCTACCTACAGTTCCATCAGTGCCTGGGCATAAACATTCTGATTCACATCAAGTGTGTGCCCAAGCTGATCGGCCACAACCTTAGGATCCAACTTCAAATCATTCATGAGTGATGAATGTGTTCGTCTCCTCACTTGAAATGTAACCCATCACTTTTGATGCATCTGAATAGGCAAAATTTAGGCCTCAATTCCGAACACGTAAATGAGCTACAATCGCTCAACAAAAGATTGATCGCGGAAGCTCCGTCATTCAACTCGATACCGTGGAGACTTTCATGAAAAAATTCTGGAGAGGTTTTGCTTTGATTCTCGCGTTTCCATTGGTTTCGAATGGTCAGTCCGCAACGCCACTCACCCCTGAGTCGCTACGGGCAGCACTGAAAACCAAGCCAACGGGAACTCACGCTGAGCAATTGGCTGAACAGATCCGCCAGTCCTTTGGCGGCAAAGAAAAACTGCAAAAGGGACCCGCACCCAAAGTAGAAGCCATGCTGGCAGCCTGGGCGATTGAAGTCAGTGGTAATGCCGCTGTTCCAAGGATTGTTTCAGACGACGGCCGGAAGGTGTTCAAGCTAACTCCGGTTGGGTCCACTGGAGTGTACGCTGCCGTGATCACCTTCCCGTACCAGACCGTGCAGCTCTTTCACTACGAGGTGGACGGCAAACCGATTGCCAGTGTTCCGCTTGAGATTTATAAGCCCGATCCGGAAAGCCTCGAGAAACAAGGAGTCCCCAAAGGTAAGGTGACCGAGATGCCCCAGTGGCGCAGCCAGATCTTCGAAGGGACTACTCGCGAATGGTGGCTCTATGTGCCAGCTCAGTACAAGCCGGAGACTCCGGCCTGTGTCATGGTGTTTCAGGACGGGAAGGGTTACAAAGAATTCGTTCCGACAGTTTTCGATAATCTGATCGCAAAAGGGGAGATACCCGTAATGGTGGGGATCTTCGTTTCTCCGGGTGTTTTTAACGACGGGCGATCTAACCGCAGTTTCGAGTACGACACACTTTCAGACCAGTATGCCCGGTTCATCCTGGCAGAGATTTTGCCGGAAACGGAAAAGACCGTAAAACTGCGCCACGATGCGGCCAGCCGAGCCATAGGCGGGATCAGTAGCGGGGGTATTTGCGCCTTTACAGTGGCTTGGGAACGTCCGGATGAATTTAGCAAAGTGCTAAGTTGGGTGGGAAGCTTCGCCAATATCGCCAGCGGCGTTACGTTACGTGAGGGCGGCCACAATTACCCTGCTCTCATTCGCAAAACACCTAAGAAAGCGATCCGGGTCTTTCTTCAAGATGGAGAAAATGATCTTGATAATGTGCATGGCAACTGGCCGCTGGCCAACCAGGAAATGGAGAAGGCCCTCAAATTTGCGGGCTATGACTACAGATTCGTCATGGGAAAGGGGTATCACAACAACCTGCACGGTCGGGCCATTTTGCCAGATTCGCTGCGCTGGCTCTGGCGGGATTATAAATCAGGAATTTCCGCCGAGGCAGCTAGAATCCTCATGGAAAATGACATCAAGAGTCCGGAATTATAGCGGAATTCTGGCAATACATACCAAGGCTGCAGCGTTTTCGCCTCTCCTCGCATCCCTGGGCACACACAATTGTCTGAAAAAAGTCTTGTAGCGGCGGTCTGTGACCGCCGAACCTAGAGCGATTCGTTCTGCCACACCGGCGCTCATAGAGCGCCGCTACAACAGCAGCTATTCTGCAGCGGCGGTCGTGACCGCCGAACCCAGAGCGGTTCGTTCTACACACCGGCGCTCATAGAGCGCCGCTACAGCAACAGCTAATCTTGCAGGGCGGTCTGTGACCGCCGAATCCAGAGCGGTTCGTTCCGCTACCGGCGCTCATAGAGCGCCGCTACAGGGAGTATTTCAGCAACCTGCTAAGTTCAATTTTTACCTGTCAGGGGATTTCTCTTTGGTTCAGTACTTTCGAAGGTTAGGAGTTTGAAACCTCAGCAGCCGCAACGATGAAATTACAGCTTAAAGCGCTTTAGGGGCAGCTTCGTGTAGCCGTCTTCACCCTCGACAATTTGAATGAACTGGCCCGATGGAGGATTTTTTACGGTCTGCGTCAGGCCCGTGCGTGGCCAGTAGATCTCCAGGAGCTGGGCCCCGCTCGCCTTTCCCATGCCGATGGTCTGTCGCAAGGGATTGGCTCCAAAACTGCCGCCGCTGTTAACGTGACGGTAAACCGAGCGAGTCACGCCATGCTCCTCGATCTGGACACGGATTCGGGCCCCGATGGCGGACCGATTGGATTGGCGGCCCACCAGTTGGACGGTCATCCAGTTGTTTCCCATTCCCGGATTCTCGTAGAGGACATCAGTGAAGGCATCTCCGGGATAGGCTCCTCCCATCTTTTCAAAGACGTCCAGGTCCCCGTCGTTGTCCAGGTCGGCAAATGCGACTGCGTGCCCCTTCTGCAGGTTGGCAAATCCTCCGGCCACACTAATGTCAGCGAACTTCTGACCGGCAAGGTTGAGGAACATGAGATTAGGAACGATGCTGGAATACGAGGGGTCACCGGTACCGAGATAGAAGTCCAGATAGCCATCGTTGTCAAGATCTCCGAAGTTGGAACCCATGGGCTGCATTGGGATACCTAGCCCACGCTGGTCAGTCACATCGCGAAAACCACCTTTCCCGTCTCCTTCATAGAGACAGGCCTTCTCGTAGAGTCGTGGAAGCCCCAGATGATGCCGGGCCTGATGACTGATATTTCCATCGTAGCTCGAGGCAAACAAGTCAAGATTTCCGTCGTTGTTGTAGTCCCAGAACCAACATGGGAAGCTCGTGATCGGGTTAACGACTCCCAACTGAGGCGCAACGTCCTTGAAGGTCCCATCCTTCTGATTGTGAAAGAGGCGGTTCGCGGATCTGAAATTCGAAACGTATAAGTCCGGGAAGCCATCGCCATCATAGTCTCCCCACGACACTCCCTTCGTAAAAGCATAGAACTTCACTCCCGCTTCAGCGGTAACCTCACGGAACGTGCCGTCACCCTGATTCTGGAAGAGCTGTGAAGGTGCTTGAACCGCACCGTCCGATTCATGTCCGATGAAAAGGTCCAGATCACCATCATTATCGTAATCGGCCCAGCCGGCAGTCTGAGTGGGGTAATTGAATTCCGCTAATCCAGCCTCAAAAGTAACGTCCTCGAAAGTACCGTCGCCCCGGTTCTTTAAAAGTGAGATTGGAAATTGACCCCATTTCCCGGCCCAAGCGCCTCGCAACACCAACACGTCCGGGTAACCATCGTTGTTGTAGTCGGCTTGCAAGAGATTCAGGCCTCCGAGCAACCCTTCCAAGCCAGCCTCCCGGGTACGGTCGCTGAAAGTGCCATCTGAGTTATTGATGAAGAGATGCATGGGGCCCTTGATGTCCCAGTTTGAGGTCATGATGTCCAGGTCGCCATCGCCGTCAAAGTCTTCAATGACAACTCCTCCAGCCAGGTTAAAGGTCTCTCCAGGCCAACCTCCATGACATGTTGCGAAAGTGCGGAAACGGGACTTCCGATTCGAAGCTCGACCAGGGTATCCGATAGCGTTCGGGCACCTTTGTCCGGGTACTGCCCCAAGGTCATTTGAGCGATGTTGAGGAGCCAGAGACAGGCATAGTAGTAACTGCCAGGCTCGTCAGGCGAGGTGTTTTCCAGCAATTCGGTGAAATACTGAACAGCCTTCGTCGACCCCTCTCGCAGAGTGTGAATTCCCTTGCCTCGAAGGGGGAGGAGACAACTTTCGACGTTGTGCTGCAACGCGCAATTCATCGTCTCCCCGAAGCGTATGTAGCCCACACCCAACTCGAAAATAGTCTGGTCGGCTGCACTCTTCTGGATGTAGGGTTTGATCTTGGGCAAAAGGCGATAGGCAGAGAGTAAATGTTCAGTTCCATCCTCTAATCTGCCTAACCTCAGCTCTGCAATTCCAAGGTCGAGTAGAACCTGCCAGCGGTCCACTTCGTTGCCCCAATAAGCCGGGGCGGCTCCTTTCGAGGAGCTCGCTTCCAGTTCGGCAAGCTTGCCACTGAGTTCCAGGACTCGTCCGTCGCCCATGAAGGGATGGTCATGAGCATCTTGGGCTGCCAACTGGCGAAGCAGGTCAAGCATGCGCTGATGTCCAGGACCTTGTTTCGGCGCGGGTCCCGGTTGGGCACCCTTATCACCCGGTGACTTCGGGAGGTGGTGAGTATGAACCGGACTCGGTCCCTGAGTCGTCTGCGCCTGGCTGGAACTCAAGATGGCGCTTACCAAGGAAAGCCCAAACAAGACAGCCAAAACAGAGCTTATGAAAACGACTTTGGGAGTCCTGGCAAGAAACATGATCCAGCAGCCGGAGGAACGTTTGGCCTCAAGCCTGGGAGTATCCATAAACTTTTTACCCTTCTTTTGGCCGGCGCTCATAGAGCGCCGCTACAACAGCAGCTACATTTCTACATATGGTCTGTGACCGCCGAATCCAGAGCAGTTCGTTCTGCGACACCGGCGCTATAGAGCGCCGCTACAACAGCGGCTAATTCTGCAGCGGCGGTTCAGACCGCCGCATGCGGAGCGGTTCGTTCTGCCACACCGGCGCTCATAGAGCGCCGCTACAACAGCGGCTATCTCTGCAGCGGCGGTCTGTGACCGCCGCATGCGGAGCGGTTCGTTCTGGCTACCCGCCGGCGCTCATAGAGCGCCGCTACAACAGCAGTTAATCCCGCAGCGGCGGTCTGTGACCGCCGCATGCGGAGCGGTTCGTTCTGCCACACCGGCGCTCATAGAGCGCCGCTACAGGGAGTTTTTCAGCAACCTGCTCGTGTGTTAGGCCGTTCAACCCTTGGGCTCCACTACCTTGTGATAGCGTTTGGGAGGGAGGCCGTCAATCGTCTGGACGGTGCCATTGGGCCATTGGATCTCGACGGTAATGGCGGGGGGGCCAGGATTCGCTCCCAGGCCAAACACAACCCGGTGGTCGTGGGAGGAGAAGATGCTGGCGCCACCGGTAATCCAGCGCACCAGTTTGCGGTCACCCAGACGAATGGTCAATTTGGCTCCGATCGCATCCCGGTTGCTCTTCGTGCCCACAAGCTGAAATCCCACCCAGCTATTCTTTTCCCCGAGATTGTTGCACAAGAGGACCGGCGTGTCCTGAAGACGTACTATAGCGGCATCCATGTCACCGTCATTATCGTAGTCGCCTACGGCCAGTCCGCGAGCATCATACCGCTTCTGGAAGGCGGGGCCGGCCGTTTCCTGCAGATTGCGGAAACTCCCCTTTCCATCATTGCGCAACAGCAGTGGCAGCTGCTTGTAGGTCACATTCGAGCTCATCTGTTCCACGGTCTTGTTGACGTGTCCGCTGACGATGAGCAGATCCATGATGCCGTCATTGTCGTAATCCAGAAAGTGCGTTCCCCAACCCACGTAGGGCATGGTCAAGAAACCAAGGCTCGAAGCAATCGTCCAATCTTCGAAGGGAAACTTCCCCGGATTAATGAAAAGAGAATGCTGTTCGTTGTTAAAGGTGGTCATCACAAGGTCTGGCCAGCCATCGCCATTGACGTCGGCGGCGTCGACGCCCATTCCCGCCTTGGCCACACCGTTGGTGTCATAAGCGACTTCGGCCTCCAACGAGGAATCCCGGAAAGTGCCGTTCTTCTGGTTCATCAGCAGCAAATTGGGCGAGCCGTCGCGTGCCACGAAGAGATCACTCCAGCCATCGCCGTCGACGTCCACCGCTACCACTCCCAGTCCCCGTCCGATATTCTTGTCCACTCCCGATGCAGTGCTTACATCGGCAAAAGTTCCGTCACCCTGGTTGTGATAGAGCGCCAATGGCGCGCCCTCTCCATAAGATCGAGGAGCGCAGTAGGCGGGTGTCCCAAGGAACTCGCAACGCGGAGTGGAGTTGAAGGACATCTGGGCGTACTGACAAATGATCAAATCGAGATACCCGTCGCGATCGTAGTCAAACCACGCAGCTCCGGTTGACCATCGGCCAGATGCCTTCAGGCCCGCTTTCCCGGCCACTTCCGAGAAAGTCCCGTCGCGATTGTTATGGAAGAGGGCACGCTCAGGATAACCCGTTAGCAGGAGGTCTGGATAACCGTCATTATCATAATCGCCGGCGGCAACACCGATTCCGAAGAACGCAATACGATCGACACCCGCCTTGGCTGCGACCTCCTCGAATTTGCCGTTTCCGAGGTTGCGGTAAAGCGCATTGCGCACCGGGGTGGGACTCTTGCCGCGCGGGGTTTCGCCGCCGTTCACCAGGAAAATATCCAACAGGCCGTCCTGATCAAAATCGAAGAAGGCAACACCGCCATTTTTCGTTTCTATCAGATTCGCGTCCGGCGACTCTCCGTTGAAGTGCTTCCAGCGAATCCCGGCAGCCTCGGTGACGTCGGTAAAAATGCCAATCGCAACCTGAGGGCCAGGCATCCCGAAGACGATGTGGAAGGCAGCCGTCAGCAGACCTGCAACAGTGACCGACCGAAACAATAGAAGAGGGGATTCTTTCAAGATCTTCCGAGCCATCCTCCTCCTCAATTCAGCCCGCCGACAAGTAAAGGAGATGCCGGTGCCACCTCTTCTCTGGCCTTCAGTTTCTGAAATTCGCCCTCCTCGCGGGCAGCATCATCCATCCGGCCCATTCGGCGATAGGTTCGAGATAGTGCGAAATGAATCTTGCTGCTTCCCGGATCCAGTTTGACGGCTTCCTCCAAGTGTTGAAGCGCTTTTTCGGGATCCCCTTTCCTCAGCGCCAAATCGCCCAGAAGATACTGCGCTTCCGGAAGTGAGGGGTTCAGCTTCAAGGCATCTTGCAGCAACCCAACGGCTCGGGTTTCGGAGGCGGCATCATTGGGTTTGGCTGATTTCAGCAGCAATCGCCCATACTCCATGGAGTGAAAGGGGTCTTCGGGAAATCGTTTCAATCCCTGCTCAAAGACGGCAAAGGATTCTGCAATGTTCCCCGCGTCCCATAGCGACACGGCCAAGCCGAGGTTGACGTCGGGGGCCTTAGGATTGAGTTCTACCGCCTTCCCATAGGACTTGGCGGCCTCCGTATACCGTTGCATTTGCATTTCGGCCATGCCCTTCACCGCATAGGCCTGATCCGAAGATGGCATGGCTTTGGCGGCCTTCTGAGCTGCCGCATGGGCGTCAAGAAAGCGCCCTGTGCCCAACAATACCATGCCCAGCATGACGAGTGCCTCCGGGTCTCGAGGATTGGTTTTGAGGACAATTTTCAGGTTTTCCTCAGAGGCGTCGAGTCGCCCTGATTGCCACTGGCTGCCGGCCAAATAGCGACGGATCGCCAGGTTGTTCGGGTCGAGTTTGAGGGCTCGTTCGTAGAAAATGGCTGCGACTTTCGGACGTTCCTGCATCGTCAATAACAGCCCCAAGCGAACAAGATACTCGGTCTCCTTGGGGGAGAGTTCGACCGCTTGACGCATCTCCGCCTCGGCCCCTTTTAGGTCGCCCGCCTGAACTAACTGGTCCGCGCGCGATGCGTGCTGCCTGGCGGGCGAGTTTTGTGCCTTCAGCTCTGCACCGAAATAAATAATCAGGCAGAGCCCCAGCGCGGCGCAAGCCAGTTTGATAAACGACGATTCTCGCTTAACAATGCCAGACTCGTGAACGAAGAATCTCTCTCCTACATTTTCAAGTTGTAAGATCACATGAGCCACAATCGTCCAGACCAAGTTAAACAGTCGAATCACATCGGAAGAGGGAGTGAAGGCCTATCAGCTCAACAGTTTGGGTGCACTTAAAGACCTTTCACAGAATACGCCGATTCAACCAAATCGACAAGATTCTTCAACGGACGTTACAGGCATCTGTAGCGGCGGTCTGTGACCAAGCTTGTCCAAATTAGGTTTTTGGTCTTCGCAATTTGGACAGCATATTCGCAGCAAGGCTTTGGAGTTTGGCAGAAGACCATCCCCTAAGAGCCCCAGAATAGGCATTCTGAAAGGCAACTGGATCTTTTGGACCATTCTCTTCCTTAAGATATTAATTTGGACAGCATCGACATGAATACTGGAACCTGTTTTCCATTTGTACAAGCGAGCGTTGAAAATACAGAAGTTAACCCAGCTAAATAGAGATCACTTTGTTTAATTTGGACAGCATTGGTCTGTGACCGCCGGAAGGCATGGACTTTCGCAAAGACGACGCTCATAGAGCGCCGCTACAACAGCAGTTTCTCCCTGCCTATTGCTTCGTAGGCAACTCGCTTAAAAGTTAGCATGGCAGGCATTGTCTTGAAAGAACAAATCCTCAAGGGGGAGCAAGAGACGTGTGCCGTGTTTACCTGACTGAAGGGCACGACTTTTTCGGATAGGCGCCAATAAGCAAAAACCTATAATCAAACTACGCCAGGCGCGAGTGGAGACCACGCAATTTAAATGAGACGCCAACCAGGCTCGCTCCGAAAACGATGGCATAAGAGGAAATCAACCAGAGCAAACCGAGCGCTCCAGCCCCCGGAGCCCACATCAAGATCAAGGCGAACAAAATGGAAAGGATCCCACCCAATGCCAGCCAGGCTTCTCCTTGAATGTCCTTGCGCAAACGGATGGCGGCAATAAGCTGCAAGATCCCTGAAACCAGACTCCAGATCGCCATGAAGAAGAGCAGTGTAATGGCTGTCAATCCGGGGTTGCGAAATGCAATGGTTCCAACCCAGACTCCCAGCAGGCCATCGAGCAGGGGCAACCACCGGTCTTCAGCATGCTTCCACCCCCTCAGGGCGTGAATCAACGTGATGATCCCGTTGAAAAAGACAAAGGCCCCAAAGAAAAAAATCAACGTCGCCAGCGTCACTATCGGGTGTGTAACGCCTAACAGCCCGACGGCAATCAGCAAAATTCCCCTGATGAGCAGAATCCACCAATGACGTGCCAATAAGTCAAGCATATCGGCCTCCTTTTATATCGATCGTCGGCAATGAATCAATGGGGAAAGCAACCCTGAGATCTCTGGCCACTCCGGCGCATTAAGGAGTGCCGGGAAATTCACTGCTTCAGGGTTTGAAGGAATGTCACTCCAGCTCAAAAGCTGCGCCCCGTGTTGGTTACCCAACTACCGGCGCCACGATAGCGGCGATTCACCGCTATCGCGGCGTCAAAGTTCCAAATGTCTATCGCTCGGAAGAGCGGTATGCTCTTAGACCGAATCCTGCAGCCAGCGACAAAAGCCCAAAGAGCCCCAGCAGAGGGAGAGAAGTTCCTGTCTTGGGAAGTGCTTTGGGAGCCGACGGAGGAGCCGGGACCTCGACCACTTCTTCCTCAATTAACAACACGCCTTCGATGGGTGGAGTCGAAGGAGCTGCGATTGGCTTGGGAGCCGCTGGAGCGACCGCCGCAGTTGTCGCCGGAGCCATTCCTGTCACTTTCCGCTGACTCGTGACCACGGTTTCAGGGGAGTCAGTGACTACTGTGACATTCACGACCATGCCTGGCTTCAGGTCGAACACTGTCGCCTTTTGCCCTCCGATATCAAAATTCGTCCCGTCCGGCACCTTGAATCTTTTAACCTTGTTGCCCGGCAGCGACAGGGTCACGTACTGAGGAGCTGACACGTTGACGACCTTTCCGCTGAACTTCTTGACTGTCTTGACGACCTTGGGCGTCGAGGTCGTCGTAATGGTTCGAGTCAGAAGCGTTCCAGGCTTTAGATCCTTTACTGCAATATCCTTCCCGTCGATATTGAAGGTCGCGCCTGGAGGCACGTTGAAATGCTTCACCGTTCCGTCCTGCAATTTGACTACGAGATCGTTCCCCGATACGTAAACGACCCTTCCTTTGGTAACTTCTGTTTGAGTTTGGGCTGCACCACTGGTAGTCGTGGTGGTGGTCTGTTGTGCCCACATGAGAGAGACCATCAGTAGAATCATGAGTCCCAATCCCAATGGCTGTGTAATGCGCTTCATTGTTTTCTCCTCCTTTATCGGATTGAGCTTCCCAATTGGATCTACTTCGAATCGTGTTTATGCTTCTTGTTGCTGTGGTTCGCATCGAGGGCCAATTTCTCGGTGGCTTCCTCTCCACGCTCCTCCAGATCTGCCAGCAGGCCTTCGTCGGTGAGATCCAGGGGATGCGAGTTTTCCCAGTCTCCTTTCACGACGGTTTGCAATCGCTCCACCACCTCATCATCACGAACTTCAATGGCCAGCTCCCGGCGATCATCGAAACTACCCGGCGTCAAATTCAACGATCCGATGATGGCGCGAACCCCATCGGCCAGAAGCATTTTGGCATGCAGCTTCAGCCCATGGACTTTGTGAACCTTGGCCCCGACATCAGCCATGATGCGCAGGCCACCCACTCCCTCAATCAATTTGTCCTTCTTCAGGGTGTGGGGTGGACGCGCCATGACATGCACTTTGACGCCACGATGGGTCGCACGTACGAGACGTTCAATGATGACCGTATCCTGATAGCGCTCATTTTGCAGCCAGAGGGAATGTTCCGCGGTATCGATAAAATGAGCAATTCGGCCACGCGCATTGCCGCGTGCCCAAATCAAGTGAGCGTTCTCTCCTGAATCAAAAGGCTGGCGGTTCCAGTCGGCATCAAAGCAGTCAATGATCTCGCGCACCTCCTGGCCGTGGGAAGTCGCGACGGCGTAGTCCCGAGTTTCCGTCACATTCTTTGTCTCCCAGTTTAACGATTGGACAAAGGCCAGGCTGTCATCCACCACCATGGATTTCTCGTGGGTCAAGTCAAATTGCGGATTGCTGTCGATCACCTCGACTCCCCCTTCGGTGAGAATTTTACGGGACTCCTCGTTTTCGGCTTCACCACTGCGCCGGGCGGGGTTGAGCATGATTCTGACCTTTACTCCCCGGCGCTGGGCCCCAATCACGGCGTCGAGCAGAGAAGGGTCTGTAAAGATAAACATCTTAATCCTGATTGACTTGGTCGCATTCTGGATGGCATCCAGAATGGGCTTGGCCGAGTCGTCGGGCAGTACAACCAATGAACGGGACATGAGTCCTCCCTTAAAAGGTCAAGGTCCTGCGAAACGTGAAGTGAGCAGGAACCCTGCGAATCACTTCAGAAGATGGCGAATTAGGAATTGGCCTTGGAGGCGGTTGTATCGAATTGAATCCGATGAAGCTCGGCATAAACACCACCTAATGCCAATAACTCCTGGTGCGTCCCTTCTTCGGCCACGACGCCTCCTTTGAGCACTATGATTTTGTTCGCGTCGCGAATGGTACTTAAGCGGTGTGCAATCGTAATCACCGTTCTTCCCTTCATTAACCGTTCCAACGCCTCGATCACGAGCTTTTCCGACTCCGTGTCCAACGCCGCTGTGGGTTCATCGAGAATCAGAATGGGATTATCGCGGATGAGAGCTCGCGCAATCCCGATGCGTTGCCGCTGACCTCCCGACAAAGTCAATCCCCGCTCTCCCACCATGGTGTCGTATCCCTGGGGCATCCGTGAGATGAATTCATCGGCGTTGGCAAGTTTGGCCGCTGCCACAACCTCTTCCTCCGTGGCTCCGGGGCGTCCATAGGCAATATTCTCCCGAATCGTCCCCCTAAAGAGAACTGTGTCTTGTAATACATAGCCAATATGCTGACGCAGCGACTTCAATTTGTAATCCCGAATGTCGACTCCGTCGATTTCGACCTTTCCAGAAAGGGGTTCATAGAAGCGAGGAATCAAGCTCACGATTGTGGACTTGCCTCCCCCGGTTGGCCCGACAATTCCAACCATTTGGCCGGGTTGAATGGTGAAGTTGACGTCCTTGAGAACCGGCGCATCGGCCCCGTAGGAGAAAGCGACGTGGTCAAACACTATCTTTCCCCGAAGCGCATCGGGTTCACGAGCATCAGGCCGGTCGGGGATAATGCTATCGGTATTCAAAATGGCTTGGATGCGTTCGACCCCCACCCCCGCTTGTGCAATGGCGTTGGTCATCTTGGCAAGATCCTGAACCGGTTTGAAGAACTTGTTCAAATACGACAGGAAGACAGTCAATGACCCAGCTGTCATAGCCCCTGCCAGGATCAAAGCCGCTCCCCGCCAAAGGACCAAGGCCGTGCATAGGGCCACGGTAACCGTGACCACAGGCGAGAGCATTGACTTCACCTTCCTGGCTTTCAGGGCTGCCTCGACAGTGGCGCGGCTCACTTCGCCCAGTTGGGATTCTTCCAAATCCTGCCGCCCGAAGGCTTTCACGACCCGCTCCGATTCGAGACCCTGCTGGACGACGGCAACGATCTCGCTCTGTTCCTTGCGAACCTCGTGAGTGGCCTTCTTGACAGCCTTCTTAAAGCGCGACACAAAAAATAGCAGGAAGGGAGTCACTGCGACCGCAATGAGTGCAAAGTCCCAATTTAGCCAGAACATCAGGCCCAGCATGCCGACAATGGTCAGCAGATCCACGAAGATGCCTAAAGTGGCGGAAGAGGCAAATCCCTGGATCGTTCCGACATCGTCAGTAATCGTGCTCAGGATCGTACCGAGTTTGTGCGTGTCGAAATAGCTGAGCGAGAGCCTCTGCAGGTGATGATAGGTCCTCATGCGGAGGTCATGGGCCACCCACTGCCCCACACTCTCCGTATAGTAGTTCGCCACATAAGAGGCCAAGGAGGAAAAGAGGGCGATGATCACCGAAGCCAAAGCCGCCAAGGCAGCAATGTGCAATTTACTGTTGCCGCCCAACACGGGCAGGAGCAATGCATCCAACCAGTGAGGGAGATGGTGGGAACCCACCACATTGTCCAGAACGATCTTGAGTGGCCATGGAGCTGCCAGGCTCATGACGGTCTGAACCAGCATGGCGAGGAGGATAACGGAAAGCGTCCCGCGGTAAGGCCGAATCAATTCGCTGACAAGCTTCATCATAACGTCAGGAATCTCCGCTGAGTTGATACTACTCCAATTGATAGGGGGGAGATTGCAGTGTCCGAACTTAGAGCTAACTTCGAGGATCTGGGATTTTTGAGAGATGGCAGAGAGCAAACTGCTCTGCTATCCCATTCGGACACTGCAACAAGGATTGTCGGACGCGGAGGGTTCCTTACTTCTCGCCCCAATCGATCACGTCAGCCAGCCGCCAGGGGTTCTGGTAGGCTTCGATTGAAATTTCGTTGGTCTTCTTGTCGAGCTGGAGTTCAGCCGCTGGAAGCAACGTTCCACTGCCTTTCCCGCCCTTCTTGGTAGGGATATCCAGTTCGAGGATCGACAAGTTGTAGCTCATCGATCGGCTGTCTGACCACACTTCCCCAAAGGTGATGGGGCGATTCGTCACCAACCGGATTTTGCGGCTCGTAGCAGACGGAAATTCACGGACGTAGTTAATGTCATATCCAACCGTGCCCGTGATCGCGATATGCCCTTTGGAAGGCATTTTAGAGACGGCGTTGAAAAGCGCCTGGCTGCCGCCCTTGTTAAAAGCATCCAACAAGATCTGCCTGTCCGAGGGGTCGGAATACTCCTGGATGATAATGGTCACGCTAAAAGTCTGACCCATCTGCGTCCCCTGACCAAAGGCTGTGCAATTGATGGTCTCATACTTATGCTTCGTCTTGCTCTTTGCTTCAAGCGAACTTCCGACGCTCAGGATCAGTGCGAGCACAAAACCGAGCAGGCACGCTTTCCTGAATCGTGTATTCATGAAGGTCTCCATAATTTCCTCCTCAACAAGAGTGTGATGTGTGGGTCTACTTCACGTGAGCCAAGAATAACGGGGAGCTTAACAACCGAATCGAAATTCTCCTCCAAGGTTAAAAGCACTTCGTTTCTTGCGATCATTCAGCTCTCTAGGTTAGCAGTGTATATATAGCAGAATACGCAAATTGGGAAGAAAAAAATCAAGAAATGAACTTCCTCTCCAAGGGCTACTTTCTTTCCCTGGATCATCCCGGTTATCGAGGAAAACACTCAAACTGAGTCATGGCGATACGTGCGTCTTTTGTTCGCTTAGTAGTTCCTCCATCCTTTCCTGCATCAGGACATAGGGATGATTACCAACCGGCCAACTTCCGCGGAATGGTCTGTGCAGATCGTAGATCGTGTAAACACTTAAAACTAAGAGAATTATCTGAAATGTTA
>JAXLQK010000094.1:0-15679 GCA_046331665.1 Terriglobia bacterium
GAGCGAATCGAGGGCAAAGGTCAAATCGCGGGCCGATTGGAATCGTTCCTCGGGATTTTTCTCGAGGCAATGCCGTACCACTCGGTCCAACGCAGGGGGTAATCCGCCTTCGATGTTGGTCAGTTCCGGAGGATCGTGATGCAAAATCGAGCTCATGGTATCAGCCGGAGTGGGCCCTCCAAAAGCACGTTGTCCGCTGAGCATCTCATACAGGACACAGCCGAAGCTGAAGATGTCGGAACGATGGTCCACCACCTGCCCACGCACCTGCTCCGGTGACATATAGGACATAGTCCCTAAGACGGCTCCTGGTGAGGTTTCCAAAGACAAAGTCCCGTCTGCAGCAGCCGGAAAGGCAGAAGTTATCTTGGCCAATCCGAAATCCAAGATCTTCACCCGACCGTCTTTGGTTATAAATAAATTCTCAGGTTTAATATCGCGGTGGGTAATCCCCTTGGCATGGGCTGCTCCCAGACCTGCGGCGATCTGCCGGGCATAGTCGATGGACTTCTGCACATTCAGTTTGCTGCGTTTCAACCGTTCTCGTAACGACTCGCCTTCCAGCAGCTCAGAAACCAGATAGGGAAGACCCTCATGCGAGCCCAGGTCATAAATCGCCAGGATATTGGGATGGTTTAGCGTGCCGGTGGATTGAGCTTCCAAGGTGAATCGACGCAGCCGTTCCTGGTCCGGGGCAAATGATTCGGGAAGTATCTTGATGGCAACGTCGCGGTTCAGACGAGTGTCCCGGGCGCGGTAAACCTCTCCCATGCCTCCAGCGCCTATCGACGTTAGGATCACGTAGGGTCCGAGTTGAGTTTGTGGAGCGAGGGACATGAAAGATTAAATTCGTTCAAGGCTAAGCTGCTCTTTCATTTCTGTAAAGAGCTGGTCTTTTGTTCGAGCATCAACTGGAGATCGGAAGGCAGCGGATCGGAAGCAAAAAGAATAGATTGATTTTGGCGGGGAATCAAGACTTTCCAGGGCATCCCCCGAGCAGGCTGCAGGCCCGTTGGCTGCAAGTCTTTACTAATGTCGTCAAGGGTTCTTCCCGATGGGTAGACGATGGTCACCCCAGCCGGTGGAGACACTCCTTGCGACACGAAAAACGAGGCAAAGCGAGAACTGAGGACTCGTCTGAGATCCTGGTAGCCGGAATCGACATGTTTGGAGTCGCTTTTAAAGAAAGAACTCAATTGATCAATCGAAGCGAAGAAGGCTTGTCACTGCGATTGCTCCGGCCCATCACAAAAGGCGGGATGCTCGAAATTAGTTTCAGCCCGGATCGTCCAGAGTCCAGCTTCTGGATTGATGTGAAAATCACCTGGGTTAATCAAGGGCTGGACGGGCGCCAAACTCTGGGGGTAAAGGCCAGAAGCCTCTCACTGCTGGCCGAATGGTTGAAATGGAAGTCCGTTGAAAAGATGCCTCATTGATCGACCGGCGAAAATTTCCCGTTTCGGCTTTCCTCTCGCTCAATCCCCGCGCCACACTCTTCTCCAAATAGAATCCTCTAAGTTCAAAAGATCAATCCAATCCGCTCTTATCTCTCGCGGTCTGCATTCCGCAGTTCAGAACGCCCCCCCTGTCCACTCTGTTTTCCTCTGGGTGTCTATCATTCTGTGGTTTACACTATGACCTTGAAAGAATGAACCGGCGGTTTCAAGGCTTATTGACTATGACTCCTGAAATCAAGATCGACCTCTTCAGTGATACGCTTACCAAACCAACTCCGGAGATGCGGCGATTCATGTGTAACGCTGCAGTGGGAGATGAACAAAAAGGAGAAGACCCCACGGTCAATCGACTTCAGGAAATGGTGGCAGAGCTGCTGGGTAAAGACGCCGCATTGTTTCTTCCCTCCGGCACAATGTGCAACTTGATCTCGATTCGTCTGCACTGTCAGCCCGGTGACGAGGTATTGCTGGACCGGACCGCGCATCCCTTGAATTCCGAAGGCGGCGGCGCAGCAGTCTTTGCGGGATCATTGATACAAGGACTGCCTGGAGATCGCGGTGTCTTCACGGCGGCTCAGGTGGAAGCAGCGATTCGCCCGATCTCCCGCTATCAACCCAAAACACGCTTGGTCTCGTTTGGCTCGACGCCAACTTAGCGGGAGGACGATATGGCCGCTCGAAACGATTCGGCAAGTCTGCAGGGTGGCGAAAGCGCATCAGTGAGGCGCATTTGGATGGAGCACGTTTTACTCATGATACCGTCGTGGCAACCCCGTTCAACTCGAGACTATGCCGCGACCTTTGATTCGGCTTGGATCGACCTCAGCAAAGGCTTAGGAGCTCCCGTAGGCGCCGTGCTGGCGGGAAGCAAAGAATTCATTGCGGAAGCCTGGCGAGGTGGAAACAAAGGCTCGGCGGGGCGATGCGCCAGGCTGGAATCATCGCGGCGGGGGGAATCTATGCACTCGAACATCACGTTGACCGCCTTGCGGAGGACCATGCCAACGCCAAACTATTGGCAAATCGGCTAAAAGATCTTGCGCCCTTGGGAATATCCATTAATGAGGTTCAAACCAATATCGTTGTCCTCGATGTTTCCAAGACAGGTCACACGCCGCAAGAGATTTCGGCGCGGCTCCTGGATCATGGCTTGCGATTGAGCATCGTCTACCCTGCTACTTTGCGGGCCGTGACTCATCTGGATGTCAATCCTTCTCAAATCGAAGAAGCCGCAGGAATCATTCAAAATGTTTTCCGTAACCTTCATTAATCCGAATCCCGACTCATTTGCGAAGATGCGGCCGGAATAAGGCTGAATAGGATGAGATAGCGGGTTGCTGCGAGTTAATTTAACGCAGAGATTATTCGCGTGGTTTCATTCAATAATATTGCTGCTTATCATAACGGGCCGCTGACAAAAACCTCTTGCTGGTTGCACTCATTTCTGGGGTGCTAAAGAGGCTTTACGGCTCCGTTAAAGACTCTGATCAGGAGCCTAAAGTCTATGGTTTGGAAAAAGTGCCGTTGCGGCGGGGACCGGGCTGTTTCAGGTTGTGGGTCCTGCCATGGTTCGAAAAGGACAAGGGGGACGAGGGACCCAAACTGGCTGACAATGTGCGGATCCGGGATCGAAGCGACAGGGGTAATTCGACATCGTGACTTGGCGTCCCCGGGGCGGGGGGAGGCGTTATCCTTCGCTGCTTGCGGAGGCGCTTTGGAAGTTGGTATCGTTTGTTCGCAGCTTGAATGCCCGGTTCTCCCGACCAAAATGTTCCCGGGGATGCTGCGGCAGGCGAGGTTCTTTTCGACACCAAACGTACTCCAAATACCATATGATCCGGGGAAGAGGCGGTCTACTCGGCCCTGACCTGTCTACCCTTGGGGCCTACCGATCCGTCGAAAAAATTACTGAATCGATTAAGGAGCCCAGCCTGATCATAGAGCCCGGCTTCGCGGCGGTGACGGTTGTTACCCGTGATGGCAAACGCATCTCGGGAGTCGCCAAAAACAACAGTAATTTCAGTATCCAGATTCTTGACGCCGCCGGGACCTACCACCTGCTCTTGAAGAAGGACTTGGCTGAGGTGAATTATCACCAGAAATCATTGATGCCGCATACCGACTTGACGGATTCAGAGCTGCAGAATCTGTTGGCCTTTCTAAGTCTGCAGACCTTGGGCATGTCCGCTGAAAAAATGAAGACTTTCGAACACGGGAAAGAAAAGAATCCATGAAGAAATTTCTTGCTTGTCTCTTACTGCTTTCCTTGCCCCTGAACGCCGAGGTTGTCTACCAGGAGCTATTGAAACCCGCCGCAGCCAATTGGCCTACCTATTCGGGTGACTTTACCTCCCGCCGCTATAGTTTGCTAAAACAGATTCATACGGGAAACGTGGGGAACCTTGTTCCCCGATGGGTCTATAGCATCAAAGACGCCCAGTACGTCGAGACAACCCCTTTGGTTGTGGATGGGGTGATGTATCTCACCAACACCAATGAAGTATTTGCCCTCGACGCGCAGACAGGCCGGACACTCTGGCATTTCAAATACACGAAATCGAAGGCGGAGGGAGCCAACCGAGGGGTGGCTGTGTTGGGCGATCGAGTGTTCTTTGTCAGCAGTAACGTTCATCTAATCGCGCTCCACGCCAAGACAGGGGCGCTCTTATGGGATACGAGTTATGGGGATTTGGAAAAGTACCCTCACATGTTTACAAGTTTGGCCCCCTTGGCTATCAATGGGAAAGTGATTACCGGAGTTGGCGGAGGTGAGTACGGTATTCGTGGATTCGTGGCTGCGTTTGATGCGGTTACCGGAAAAGAGCTTTGGCGCTTCTATACGATCCCTGGACCCGGAGATCCCGGGTTTGGAACCTGGGGAGAGCACCCGGTTGATATTTCCGGCGGACCCACCTGGATGCCGGGTTCCTTTGATCCAGAACAGAACCTCGTCATTTGGACGGTGGGGAATCCGGGACCCGATTTCTATGGAGAGATGCGTCCCGGTGACAACCTCTACACGGATTGCGTAGTAGCTCTGGATGCCGACACCGGGAAACTGAAATGGTATTATCAATTCACCCCTCATGATACCCACGATTGGGACGCCCAGGAATTTCCCGTTCTCATCGATACGAGCTTTCACGGAAAGCCGAGAAAGCTGTTGGTCCAGGCCAATCGCAACGGGTTCTTTTATGTGCTGGATCGGACCAACGGCAAAATGCTGCTTGGGAAACCTTTCGTCAAGAAGCTGACGTGGGCCAAGGGAATTCGCGAAGATGGCCGTCCTGAAGTCATTCCCGATATGGACCCCACTCCGGAAGGTAAGAAAGTATGCCCCGGGGTCAAGGGTGCGACGAATTGGTTTTCCCCCTCCTACAATCCCGATACTGGACTTCTCTACGTCATGTCGATTGAACAATGTGACATCTATTACAGCTCGGCGCGGCCTTTTGTCAAAGGGGAAGCTTATGACGGGACGGCTGCCGATGCCATCCCTTCGGAACCCGGCCAATTTTTTCTTCGTGCGATCGATATCCAGACGGGAGATATTCGTTGGGAAATTCCCATGACGATCAAAGATACAGGGGAGTCCTGGCCGGGTACCCTGGCGACAGCGGGCGGATTGGTTTTTTATGCGGATAATGAAGGCTACTTTTGTGCTGTTGACGCACGTAATGGCAGGCAGCTCTGGCATTTCAACATGGGCCAGCGTGTTGTCGCTTCACCGATGTGCTATAGCATCGGGGGAAAGCAATATGTGACAATTGCGACAGCCACCCAGATCTTTACGTTTGGTTTATTTGAACCCATTCCACCCATTCCCGCCAATCTCAAAGAGCGGTTTGAAACGGATGGGAAGTGAATCAAGTCTTCAATGTTCGATGAAGTCTCATCCCCGGCCCTTGTCCGCACCTTCCTCGTCGGACCAGGGAATCCTGGATGGGTAGCCCTCCATTTCTTTCCTGACTGGACGAGCCGGCCCAGGCCTAGAGCCATTCATGACGAACGAACTCCCTCCAATCCATGGTGAGATTGAGTCACGCGTGCTGGAAGTGATTCGCGGTTTATTGGTGGATCTTGACTCTCAGCATGGGTTGAGAACCCTCTCCAGAGATTCGCTTCTCGTCCGCGAGTTGGGATTAGGCAGTCTGGAGCAGGTGGAATTATTTGACCGTCTCGAGAAAGCATTTTGCACTCGTTACCGATTGACCTATCCGGAAGCCAGGCCCCGGCGGAATTAGCCAGCCTATTGGCCAAGGAACCGAGAGAGCCTGTCTTGCAGGCCTGTCAGTTACTGGAGACCTACCAGTATATCGTGGCATCCCCCGGCGATGCCGGGCAGCGGTTGATCCCTTCAGGCGCAGACATTGATGGAGGTGTTGGTGGGTCATGCCAGTGCCGAACCGCAACGCCTCCATGTCAACTTTATCTTGAAGACGAATCCCTCAAGTCCTCTCACCTGCACCCTGGCCTCCTGTCCGGAGCAGCCCGAATTGCCAGAAGATTGCTCGATCGGGGTTTAAGACGGGGACAAACCGTGGCCATCCTGCTTCCTTCGGGGGCTGAATTCTTTTTTTCCTTTCTCGGGGGTACTGCTTGCCGGTGGAGTCCCCGTCCCCATTTACCCTCCACTGCGGCTGGAGCGTTTGGAAGGCTGTACCGGACGTCAATCCAGAAGCCTCGACAATGCCCAGGTGTCGCTCCTCATCACCTTTCAGCAGGCAGAAAAGCTGGCAAAGCTGCTGCGGCCTGCGATCCCTTCCCTTGCGGCCGTTGTCAATGTCGATGAGTTTAAACTTTCGGAAGTTGCTCTTTCCACGCCGATCGCGGACCTTGACGCCATACCTATTACTCCGGCAAAGGCGGAGGACATTGCCTTGATTCAATACACGTCGGGGAGTACAGGAATCGAAGGCGTCGTGCTGACCCACTCAATGTCCTGGCCAACATCCGGGCGATTGGTGCCGGGGTGTCCGTCCAAGCCAATGACGAGGCGGTCAGCTGGCTTCCTCTCTACCATGACATGGGCCTCATCGGGGTCTGGCTGGGGGCCTTACTCTTTGGGATTCCCATCTGCATCATGTCTCCCTCTGGCTTTTTAAGCCGCCCTGAGAGCGCTGGCTTTGGGCCATTCACACCAGCGGGCGACCCTTTCTCCTGCTCCAAATTTTGCCTATGAGATTTGCACCCGTCGGATCGAAGATCGAGCCCTTGAAGGCCTCGATCTTTCTTGCTGGCGTGCCGCTTTGAACGGGGCCGAGCCGGTGAGTCCCGATACGCTCGCCGATTCACAGAACGCTTCAGCCGTTACGGGTTTCCGGCAACGCCTTCCTGCTGTTTGCGGACTCTCGCCGAATCTTCCGTCGCGTTGACCGCTGCCGGGGCCGGGGTCCTCGAATCGATCGCATTCAAAGAGAGCGCTTCCAGGCGGAAGGCCTTGCCCAGCCCTGTGAACTCCCGGAATCTTCAACCCTCCGTTTCGTTTCCGTGGGACGTCCTTTGCCTGATCATGAGATTCGTGTTGTCAACGAAGCAGGGCAGTTCGTCAAAGAGCGTCATCAAGGGAACTGACCCTAATTTCGTGGCCCCTCCACGATGCAGGGATATTTTAGAAATCCGACAGCTACTCAGGCAGTCTTGCACGAAGGTTGGGTAAAGACCGGCGATCTGGGATATCTTGCGGATGGCGAGCTTTTCGTAACAGGACGGGTGAAGGATGTCATCGAGGAGGCAGGAACCTGTATCCACAGGAAATTGAAGAGATCACTGCCGGTATTGGGGGGATCCGTCGCGGCTGTGTGGCGGCTTTCGGGGTCAACGATACTGTTCTGGGAACAGAACGGTTGGTGATTGTAGCGGAAACCCGGGAAGAAAAGGAGAAGACGACAGCAGGAACTAATTAGCTTGCAGTCATTGCCAAGGTAGAGACGCAAATCCGGCATTCCTCCGGATCAGGTCATCCTGGTTCCGCCTCAAGCCGTTCGAAGCTTCCAGTGGAAAAATTCGGCGGGATGCTTGTAAACAAATGTTCCTTGCTCATCAGCTCCTGAAACCACATCCCCTGTGTGGTGGCAGGTGGTGCGGTTGATGAGCCGGAACCTGATTCAACGCATCCAATGGGGTGCGCGCCGCTGTGCTGTGGGATTTGGAGTTTACGCGTGGGGGAGTGCCATCGTCATCCTATGCATCGGTTGGGCCATCATCCTGGTATTGCCTGCCTATCCCAAATCCAGGACTCCCCGCAAACTTTGCCGCCAGATGTGCCGGTGGCTTCTTCGAATGACGAGACTCTGGCCAAGCGTCAAGGGAATGGAACATTTAACGACGGCCATGCAACAGAGCCGTGAAGGACAATTTGGTTTCCTGGCGGCTTCCAATCATGCCAGTTACGTCGATGCTTTGGTGGTTGCGGCAGTCTGTCCTTTTGATTTTGGCTTTGTCATCAAAGAGGAGGCGGCGTCCTGGCCTATGGTCGGTAGGATCATCCGGAAATGCGGGTTTCTCCTCGTGAATCGGAACGAAGCTCTCCGGGCCGCAACGGATGGAGTGCAGATAGCCATTGAGCTAAAAGAGGGGCGAGCCCTTCACGTCTTTCCCGAAGGGACCTTTACGCCCGAATCGGGTTTGCGTCCTTTCCAGATGGGAGGGTTCAAGGCCGCCGTCGAAATGAAATCGCCGATTCTTCCCTTCGTGCTGAAAGGCACGCGGTCTGTTTGGAGAGATGGGACTTGGCTGCCGCGTCCAGGGTCCGTGGAGGTGAATATCAGGCCCTTGATTTGGCCTCAGGGGCAGGGCTGGGCGGAGATGGTCAGGTTGCGCGATGAAGTGCGCAGGGAAATTCTTGCAGGCTGCGGAGAACAACCGATTGAGATTACTCTGGCCGGACTTCCGAAAGACGAATAGGAGAAGGATCTTGTGAGTGTCCTCAGATTCAAAAATATCCCTCTGCTGTCATTCCCATCAGAGACATTTCATGATTGCTTCGCTCATTGAGCAGGTCGAAAGATTCCCCCCCAGGTCCTGGGTCCGACAGGATGGGTCGCCTAGCGTCGAAGCGACTGCTGACCGGATGAGCTTGGCACCCCGAACGCACTCTGAATGATTCAGCCATTCCAGCATCATTGCCACGGAAAGAATCATGGCGATAGGATTGGCGAGACCTTGGCCAGCGATATCCGGGGCAGAACCGTGGCAGGGTTGAAAGACCCCGAACCGATCCCCCAAATCAGCGGAAGGGGCCATTCCCATCCCGCCAACCAAGCCTGCGGCTAAATCTGAAAGGATGTCTCCAAACATGTTTTCGGTCACTAACACATCGAAGGACTGAGGCCGTTGCAGGAGATAAAGGCTGGCGGCGTCCACGTAAACGCGGTCTGTCATAACGTTAGGGAACTCTTTTGAGACCTCATCAAAAATTTGGCGGAAGTATGCCATCGAAGGCAAGACATTGGCTTTGTCTACCAACGTGAGATGACCCCGCCGCTGGGAGGCCTGCCGGAAGGCCGATCGGAACAATCGTTCTGACCTGAATCGCGAGATACGCAGCGTATCGGTCACGACGTCGCTCTCGCGGGAATGTCTTCGTTGCCGCTCAGAGAATAGTCCTTCCGTGCTCTCGCGAACGATCACGAAATCGATTTCGCCGCGCCGCACGTCCTTTAGAGGGCTATGATCCTCATGATACAGGTAGACAGGCCTCAGCCCACAATAGAGGTCCAGTTTTTCTCGGATGTCGATTTGAGGAGTCAGTTCGACTCCATCGGCCTGGCGTACGTGAGGAAGTCCCATCGCGCCCAGCAAGATGGCATCATACTGCTTGAGTGCTTCCAAAGTGGCTACAGGCAGGGCATCCCCATGTCGCAGATATTCTCCCGCTCCGACGGAGTATTCAGTGCACTGAAACTGAACTCCAGAAAGCCGCGACTCTACCAACCGCAGGACGGCTAGGCCTTCCTGCATGACTTCAGGCCCAATGCCATCTCCTGGAAGCACGGCAATGCGGTACTGGATGGATTTCATTGATTTTCCTTAACCAGGCAAGGAGGCTTCATTGAGAGGATGAGGGTTGATGGTCTGCCCGGTGCTTGCTGAGCGGTAACAAGCTTCGACAGCCGCGACGGTCTTCAGGTATTCCTGCCCTTCAGTCTCACACGGCGTGCCTGACATCAAGCAATCCCGGTAATGCTCCTGCGCTGCCTTCACACTGTCGCCCTTGTAGCCAAGCTCAGGATGCGGGAAAGAGTGGGGCAGTTCTTCTTGGCCATTTTCTGAAATAAAGAGCTTCCCACTGGAAGTAAGGCGGACCATCCCGCGATCGCCTTCGACTCGAAACGATCCCATCGCCACCTTGGCGGGTTCCCGGCCATTGATGCGGTTTGCGTCAATGAATCCCTGAATCCCATTGGCCATCAGAAATTGAATTTGAGCGCTATCTTCTCCCCGGATGACCGGGTTGATCCGCTGGTATTGGCAAAAAATGGATTCAATTTCTCCGCATAGAAACCGGGTCGTGTCGAGCTGATGCACCAGCATCTCGTAAATCAAGAGGCGAGGCATCTCGCGGAAATAGGGTTGGGTTTTGTAGGGTTCCGGACCCAATCCATCGCCGGCACGCATTCGAAAGGCTAGATGATAGGGTTTACCAACACTTCCTTCCACCATCAGACGTTTTATTTCGCGGTACCAAGGTTGCCACCGCCAGTTTTCATGCATCAGGAGCCGGATACCTGATTGGGAGCACGTCTCTACCATGGACACCGCTTCCTTCCAATCGGGAGCCATTGGTTTCTGACAGATCACATGGACCCCGTTGTGGGCGGCTAGGGAAACCAGGTTCCAATGAGAATCCGGCCGGGTAACAATATCCACAAAATCCGGCCTCTCTCGTTGTAACATCGTCGCCGCATCAGAGTAAACTTGTGGAATCCCCCATCGCTGAGCAAAGGTCTTGGCTTTATCGAAGACCGAATCGACAATTGCCGTAATCCGAATGCCACTGATTCGGTTCCAGGCTTCGGCTTGATATTGTGCGAAGTACCCGGCCCCGATCATCGCCCCTTTCAATTCATGCATGCTCACTCGATCTGTGCCCCCCAGGTGTGAAAGAGATTGAAATTCCACCGGCGATTGGCTGTGCTCAAAGCTTCTAGCTTTAGCCTTGATTCTTGAAGTACAAAACGGTGGAATAATGATTCAAGAGTCTGAGAGAAGTCAATCAAGAGCATTTTGAACTACCCCCTTGATTGCGATGCATTCGATGCAATCTTTCCATTTTTCAGCGGTTGCCGGAGGAAATGCGATGACGAGGAAGCTCAGTATTGTGATCTGTCTTACTTTGTGCTGTTTCTTGGCGGCATGTTACCAGGCCCCACCCGCCCCTCTGAGCCAAGTGGCCGTCCCGGCGGGCGCAGGCTCCATTGTGCAAATGGATCCCGCCGTCAAAGAGGTCTTCCCCACTGAAACCAGGATAGAAAAAATTGCCGACGGCTTCGCTTTCGTGGAAGGACCAGTTTGGATCAATGAAGGAACAGGCGTCCTCCTGTTTAGTGATATTCCCAGGAATCAAATTCTCAAATGGGCCCCGGAGACATTGGGTGGGGGAACGGTCACCGAGTTCCGGAAGCCGAGTGGATACTCCGGCCCTCCCGAGCATGCCAGCGCTTACATGGGTTCCAATGGGCTCACCCTGGATAAACAGCGACGGCTCATCATCTGCGAACATGGGAATCGCAGAGTGACCCGTTTGGAAAAAGATGGTCAGCTGACCGTGCTGGCCAATCAATTTGAAGGAAAGAAACTCAATAGTCCAAATGATGCGGTCTATCGATCGGATGGGAGTCTCTATTTCACCGATCCCCCGTACGGCTTGGCGAGTGAAAAAGACCAGGAGCTGCCATTTTCAGGAATTTATCGGCTCAAAACCGACGGGCAGTTGCAGCTCTTGAGTAAGGAGTTGACTCGGCCCAACGGACTGGCGTTCTCTCCCGACGAAAAAAGCCTTTATGTCTCGAATTCCGATCCCGCGCATCGACTGTGGATGGCCTTCGACGTGGCCGAAGACGGATCCCTCGCGAATAGCCGGGTCCTGCTGGATGTGACCGCGGAAAAGGATGAAGGTCTGCCGGATGGGATGAAGGTCGATTCTCTGGGCTATATCTACGCTACTGGCCCGGGTGGAATCTGGATTCTCACCCCGCAGGGGAAGCATTTGGGAACGATCAAACCCACGGAGAGTCCTGCCAACTGTGGTTGGGGCGAGGCGGATGTCAAGACGCTTTATATGACCGCGAAGACCGGTCTTTATCGGATTCGGCTGAAAAACCAGGGAATCCGGCCTTAGGATGCCTGGCATCTATTTGCAGACACTGAGTTAGAATTATGCGTCGCAGAACTATCTGGAGAGAACGTTGTCTTACCTTAGGAAGGCCCCTCTTATGGTGGATATAACGCCCGGTTCCTGACTTCGCATGCGAGCGCTTGGAGCCTGCTGTCATAATCGAATCATTTCTGGAGTGATAGAAAGCGTATGGACGGTGCGATTGTTGTCCTGTGTCTAATATTGGGAATTGGATTGGGAGCTGGAGTCGGATGGTTTCTGGCCAAAGCCACCATGGGGAGGAGCTTTGCTGAAGAACAAATGACGGCCAAGGCACAGGCAGCCAGCTTGACGGAACGCCTGGGGAACCGTGAGGAAGAAATTATGCAGTTGTCCCAAAGGCTCGAAGTCGTTGAAGCAGAACTTGAATCCCATCGAAGTGAATTGTTGGAGATTTCGACGGCCAAGGCGGCCGCCGAAGAGAAGGCGAGGTCCATTCCCGAGTTGAAACAATCGCGAGAGGTCTTGGAGGCGCAAAAGGAATCGCTGGCATCGGAATTATCTCGCTCCATGAATCGGGTCACGGAACTGGAGACGATTGTGGAAGAAGAGCGCAAGCGGACTTCGGAAAAGATTTCCATGCTGATCGATGCAGGGGAGCAATTGCAAAATACCTTCAAGGCGCTGTCAGCCCAGGCTCTCAATGAGAACAGCCAGGCGTTTCTTACCTTGGCCAAATCGACTCTCGAACGATTTCAGGCGGAAGCTCAAGGCGATTTGAGTCAACGACAGCAGGCCGTGGAAAGCCTGATCACGCCACTTCGGGAGTCTTTGTCACGGTATGATCAGCAGATCCAGGCGATCGAAAACTCCCGCAAAGAGGCTTACGGAAACTTGTCCCAGCAAGTGCAATCGCTGTTGACCTCGCAACTGAAACTGCAGTCCGAAACGGGAAATCTCGTCAAAGCCCTGCATGTGCCTCAAGTTCGCGGGCGTTGGGGAGAATTGACACTGCGCCGCGTGGTCGAGCTCGCAGGGATGGTTCCCTATTGCGATTTCGAAGAGCAGCAAAGCGTCTCCACGGATGCCGGCAGACTGCGCCCGGATATGACAGTCCGTCTCCCGGGTGGCAAAAATATTGTCGTCGATGCCAAAGCCTCCATTCAGGGTTACCTGGATGCCTTGGATGCTTCGGATGAAGAGGCCCGACGTGTCTGTCTGCAAGCCCACGCCCGGCAAATTCGATCCCGGCTGCAAGAGTTAAGCGGAAAGGCCTATTGGGACCGGCTCGAGGCCACCCCGGAATTTGTCATTTTATTCATCCCGGGCGATTCATTCTATGCGGCAGCTCTGGAACAGGATCCGCAACTGGTTGAAGACGGTGTCGAACAGAAAGTGATCTTGGCGACTCCTTTGACGCTGATTGCCTTGCTGCGCGCCGTGGCTTTTGGCTGGCGGCAGGAACGGATCGCAGAGAATGCCAGGGAAATCAGCGATCTCGGCAAAGAATTGTACGAGCGTTTGTCGACAATGACCGACCATTTGAGGAATCTCGGCAGGAACTTGGGAAATGGTCTGGATGCTTACAATAAGTTCGTTGGCTCTCTGGAGAGCCGAGTCCTGGCCTCCGCCAGAAAATTCAAGGAACTTGGGGCTACGGCTCAGGAAGACATTCTGGAGCTGTCTCCCATCGACCAATCCGTTCGGGAAGTCCAGTCTCCGGAATTGCTTCAGCTACCCGAGGGGAATCAGAAAAGCAGCAAAACCAAGAGTGTCTGATGATGGGCAAGTGCCCAAAGGAGCGCAGATCTGCGCTAACAAGATTCAACTGATTCTCGATACCCCCGAATCAATCAATGGATGAATAACCGCTCCCCTTTCATTTCCCTCCACTCCGTTTGCAAATCCTTCGGATCGTTGGCTGCAGTTCAGGACGTGTCCTTTGCGGTGGCGCCTGGTGAAATTTTTGGGCTCCTGGGACCCAATGGGGCCGGGAAAACCACCCTCCTTCGCTTGGTCATGGACCTTATCCGTCCAGACAAAGGCTCCATCGAGGTTTTTGGCGGAAGACTGGAAGAAGCCGGCAAAAATCGGATTGGCTATCTCCCCGAGGAAAGGGGATTGTTTGCCCGTCAGAGGGTGGGGCGAACCCTTCGCTACCTGGCTCAGCTAAAGGGGGTGCCGGAATCGCAGGCCAGGACCAATGTCTTAAATTGGCTGGTGAGATTGGAAATGGGCGACGTGCTGGATCGCAAGCTTCAGGAACTTTCCAAGGGAAACCAACAAAAAGTGCAATTCATTGCCACCGTGGCTTCTGATCCGGACGTTCTCATTCTGGATGAACCGTTTTCAGGTCTCGATCCAGTGAATACCCGAATGCTGCTGGAAATCATTCGAGAGCTGGCGGCCGCAGGGAAGGTCATCATTCTTTCCACACATCAGATGAATTTGGTTGAATCGCTGTGCCGGCGCGTCTTCATGATCGACGCCGGTCGTCAGATCCTCTACGGGGAACTCGAAGAGATTCAGAAGAGCCACTCAGATCATTCATTTCTCGTCCGATCCGAGGCAGACTTTCGTCAGTGTCCGTTCATCCTCACTGCCGTGCCGGAAGGGCGGGGAACGCGCGTAACCTTGAAACCGGAGGCGACGGGGAGAGATCTGCTGGCTTGGCTGGTGGAGACTGGAAATGAGGTCCTTGCCTTTGAAAAGAGGATCACCCCGTTAGAAGAGATCTTCATCCAGCTGGTAAAGCAGTCGTGAGCAGGGCGGGTGTTTGAAGGTCATGACAAAAGTCTGGATCATCGCGAAGCATGAATTTATCGTAACCGTTTCTCGCAAAGGTTATCTTCTGGTGTTGTTTGGTATGCCTTTGCTTTTCGGTGGAATCATCGGAGTCAGTTTGTGGGGGCAGGGCTCGCTCGAAAAAACCGTGGCAAATTCGGGTCCCACCGGAATCGTGGACGACTCTGGCCTCATTGATTTCAGCCTGGCAAATAGTGAAGAGGGATCAGGAGCACCCAGAAACGAGCCCGAGGGCAGTGCTCTCGATAGGCCTTTACGGGGCAGAAATTCCAAACTCCTTCGTTATCCGGATTCGGAAGAAGCCCTTCATGATCTTCGGGCGGGGCGCCTTTCGATCGTCTATCTGATTCCGAAAGACTATCTCGAGTCGGGGAAGATCGATGGCTACGTCGCAGAGAAGGGAATCTTCTTTAATCTTACCCCCGTGGATCGTGGCCGCCTCTACACTTTGATTCGTGCGAGTTTGATCAAGAATCAAATTGACCCGCAAATCACTTCCCGGATCTTGACCCCGGGCCAGATTCGTCAGTGGAAAGTCTCCAAAGAGGGGGGTGACAAGACAGTGCTCGAACCCTCCAGGGAAGTGGCGGAGCTATTTGGCCCCTTCAGCATGTTCTTGCTCTTGAGCATGTCCATCTTCTTCTCTTCAGGGTACCTGCTGCAGGGCATTGCCGAAGAGAAACAGAATCGGGTGCTCGAAGTGATTCTGTCATCCGTGCGACCCGCCGAATTGCTGATGGGCAAGATTCTTGGATTGGGGGCCGCGGGATTGTTGCAAGTGGTCTTTTATCTGAGCGGTCTATTTCTTCCGGCCGTCACGCTTTTTGCACTCTTTCATCTCAGTTTCACGACTCTGGTTTTCTCGCTGGTCTATTTCATTTTGGGATACTTTCTTTTTGCGGGTTTGATGGCAGGGATGGGGGTTCTGGGAAACTCGCCTCAAGAAAGCGGTCAGCTCTCGGCTTTCTGGACTCTGACAAGCATGATTCCCATGTTTCTCCTGGCCCCGATCAGCGAATCTCCCAATTCATTGCTGGCCCGCGGGCTTTCTTATTTTCCACTTACCGCCCCGGTGGCCATGCTGCTCCGGCTGAGCACG
>JAXLQK010000095.1:0-15398 GCA_046331665.1 Terriglobia bacterium
TATCGAGAAAGCCGAAGACGAAGTACCTTCCAAAACCTGATCGTGAGAATTCACAAAAATGGCTTCGTAAGCCCCTTCTTTCCGGGCTTTTTGTTTTGCCATGACATTGGGCAGAAGGTTGAGTGACTTGATGTCACAACGGCCCCATCGCAAATCACGCACCCAGATGGCCCGAATCCCTCTCTCATTCCCGCCTGCACGGGCCTGAAAATGCCTGACGGTCATGAAGAAAGTGGGTTTTAATCCTGTTGCAATCCAAGCATGCGAGCGCGGGCCTGCCCCCCGGGTGATTTGGACATAAACCGTGGCGTCTTGAATCTGGCTCTCTGCGTAGGTTTCGCGAATCTGACGGGACGTATGTTCGAGATCAATATCCGTGATTTCAATTTCCCGCAGGCTTCTTTTCAACCGCTTGAGATGGCGATCAAAACCCCACAAGCGCCCTCGATAACTGCGAAAAACTTCATAGACGCCATCGCCAAATAGGAAGCCTCGATCTTCGGCGGGAATCATGGCTTCATGGACGAGGGTAGTTTTCCCGTTAACATTAGCAATTTCTGGCATGGATCGCGCACCTCCCTCAGAACTACGCATGACATCTTAGGGAAAATCGGGTGATAGAGGAAAGGATTTCGGAAGCGGGACTCCAAGGTCGTGCCTGGAAGCTGGAAAGACTCACGGATTCTGGTTGGGGAATCCGGCCATATCCCTTGCCATACTCAAGGCCCGGCGATTCCTTCCTTGGCTTCACAGTTGTAGCAAACCACTTCGTGAGGTGATGGCACTCTTTAATTCGTCCAGCCGATGAGCAAAAAAATGGTCTGCACCTTCAAACCATACCAGCTCCTTCGGAGAACTGAAGGTGGAAAATAGTTTTTGAAGCTCTTCGCCAGGACAAATGGTATCCAGGCTTCCCTGCAAGAACAGTTTTGGAGTGGAAATGGACTGCAAGAAAGAGGGATCGATGTACTTGAATGGCGGGGCTACTGCACAGACGGAAATCAACGAGGGATCATGCCGTGCTACCTCCAAGGCAATCCAGCTCCCGAAGGAGAATCCGGCAATCATGCAGCGTGGACCAGGATAACGTGTCCTCAAAAAATGAATGGCGGCCTGGGCATCCTCCATTTCTCCCTTGCCGTGGTCATGTTCTCCCGCGCTCTTTCCCACGCCGCGAAAATTAAATCGGAGCACGATCACACCGAGCCGGAAAAAAGCATCCGCGATGGCAAAGGTTACCTTGTTGTGCATGGTTCCATGAAAGAGGGGGTGAGGGTGGCAGACGACGGCCAGCGCTTTGGGTTCTTGGCCTTCAGTCAATTTGAGGAGGCCTTCCAGACGCCCCGCAGGTCCATTAAATTCCACATTCTGAACTTTAAGCATGGAGAAGACTCATGGTTTTTGAAGTAACCCAAAGAGATGAGATGGCGGCTACCGCTTTCCAGTTACGACCGCCAAAGCCAGAATCGCCCATCCAGCCAGGAAGCACAGCCCTCCAATCGGCGTGATGGCACCCAAAACCCGAATCCCACTCAGGCACAAAGCGTAAAGACTTCCCGAGAACAAAAAAATTCCAAACAAAAACAAATAAGCACTGACCTGAAGAGAACTGCTTGGCCAGCGCTCCATCATCAAGGCCACGGCTAACAGCCCGAAGGCGTGATACATTTGATAACGAACTCCTGTCTCGAAAACCTGGAGCATTTCCGGGGAGAGCCGTTGTTTCAGCGCATGGGCCCCAAAAGCTCCCGCCGCGACACCCAGGCCTGCCATCAGACAACCTGCCACAAACCATAATCTTTCCGTCATGTCTCCCTCCGAACCCGGCTCAACGATGGGTCACTCTGCAATTCCCATTTGCCCCTTTAGCGCAAAACACATAAGCTACTTGAATCGGGCTCAGTCTCCGTTATCGTTTGGCTTCGGTCAAGATGAACTTTGCCGCTTGAAGAATCTCGATGGTGCATAATCCCCTTGCATCGGCCCGGGGAATCGGGTCATCGTTCCGGGTATAGAGCTTACGAAAGTCGGCATCGTTAGAGGTTGTTATTGCAACCTGCAGAACCATTCGACCGCTGATGATTGGGGCATCAGCCTTTACCCAAGCCGGACGATTCTTTGTTACCTTTTTAGAAACTAAGACTCCAATGCCCAGCAATGGCCGATTTTAAATTATATTTCTCAGCAACTTGCAGATAAATTCTCAACCATGAGTTTAGATCTGAATGCTTGCCGAACCGGAGGCGATGAAAAATGAAACGACGAACGTTTGTGGGAGGAGTGGTGGGTGGCTTGGTTGCAGGGACTCAGGCATGGTCTGCCCGTTCTGATACGGTTCAACCAAAACCAGGTGTTATTCCCACCAGGGTATTCGGGAAAACGGGCGAAAAGTTGACGATCATCGGACAAGCCGGAGGGCGGTTTCCCTTAATTTCAATGGATGAAGCCAAAGCCGTTGTACTGCGCGCCTACGATCTCGGGATCAATTATTTTGACAATGCACATTCCTATTGGGATGGACGTTCTGAGGAAGTATACGGAGAGGTTCTTCCACCCTTCAGAAAGAATGTGTTTATCACCACAAAATCCATTAAGCGGACCCGCAAAGAAGCCGAGGAGGAATTGAATTTATCTCTCAAACGGTTGAAAACGGATTATGTTGATCTATGGCAAATACACTCCGTGAACGAAAAAGATGAAGTCCGGCAGATTTTTTCACCCGGGGGCGCTATCGAGGCTTTCGAAGCCGCCAAGAAATCGGGTAAGTGCCGATTTATTGGGTTTACCGGTCATCATGATCCGGCAGTCCATCTCGAAATGCTGAAGGCCTACGACAAATACGACACGATCCTGATGCCCTTGCATATTGCGGACCCCTCCTATTTAAGCTTTGAAACGCAAGTTTTGCCCATCGCCGTATCGCGCGGGATGGGAATTCAAGGGATGAAGAATTTTGCCAATGCCAAGCTCTTGCAAAGCTTCAGTGCCATTGAGTGCCTCCGTTATGTACTGAGCCTTCCTATTCACTGCACTGCCATTGGTTGCACGACCATTGGTCAACTGGAAGATGATGTCCGCATCGCCCAGCAATTCAAACCGTATTCTGACACTCAAATGGCTTCTCTCCGTGAGCGTGCAAAGCCGATTAAAGGACCGTACCTGGAAGACTGGAAGCGGAATGTTGAAGGTCAGGTGGCAATGCTCGATCGTGCGCCTTATTGCGGAGGCTGACGAATTTGCTGGTCGACGGATCGTTCTGATGCCTCTATTCTCTAAATTTCTGACTCGGGCAAGGCTGAGCAAAGCGAGAGATCATCTGGGACGTCGAATTTTGGACCTCGGCTGTGGGCACGGTGAGTTGTTGGATTATCTTACTCCAGAGGTCGAACAGATTGTGTTAGTCGATCGGAGTCCTGAGCGCCAGGAACGTGTCGAGGCGAAACTACTCACCCAGACTGTGCGGGGACAATTCATCGTCGCAAACTTCGAAGAGGGCGGGACTCATTTCCCGCAGGACTGTTTTGATACGGTGGTCATGGCGGCCTTGCTGGAGCACTTGAAAGATCCTGGAAAGGTCCTTCAGGAAATTGTCCGGTTACTGGAGCCGCAAGGCCTTCTATTGTTGACGACTCCTACGCCTTGGGGTGGGAAGATTCACAAACTGACCAGTTTCTTCGGCCTTACCTACCGTGAGGCAGCGGAGGAACACGTTCGATTTTATGGGAAGTCTGACTTGGTGTTGTTGCTGGAGTCGCACGGGTTCGAAATTCAGCGATTCCGGCCTTTTCTCTTGGGGCTCAATCAATTTGTCCTTGCCCGAAAAAAGAGCGGATGATGTGTTTCGGCATTAACAGACGGCGATCTTGTCCCCTCACCCTTATCCTGGCCGGCACGCCCTACCTGGCGATTCGTTAACGCTTCTCTACCTCAATCCATTGGCCCGTTCTGGCACTTTGCAAGACCGCATCACAGACGCGTTGTGTCTCCAGAGCATCCCGGAATGTTGGACTGGCGGGGGTGCTCAGGGCCAGGCCTTCCAGAAAATCAGCGATCTGGTGAACGAAACTGTGCTCGTACCCGATTTGAAGTCCGGGGACCCACCAATGTTTCATATAAGGATGATCACCGTCGGTGACATGAATACTGCGCCAACCTCGCAGGCCCCCCTCGTCCCGGTGATCGAAATAAGAAAGGCGGTGCAGATCCATGAGATCCCACTGGATGGAAGCCTTTTCGCCGTTGATCTCAAAGGTGTAAAGCGCCTTGTGCCCGCGGGCATAGCGGGTAGATTCAAATGTTGCCAGAGACCCGTTCTGGAAGCGCGCCAGAAAAGCGCAGGCATCGTCAATCTTGACCGGCTCAATCTTCCCGGTTAGGTTGTGTTTCCTTTCCTTGATGAAGGTCTCGGACATCGCCGTAACCTTGTCGATGGCTCCATTGATCCAGAGGGCCGTATCAATACAATGTGCGAGCAAATCTCCCGTGACGCCACTCCCAGCGGCCGCCGCATCCAACCGCCATAGCGCAGTTCCACCCTGAGGGAGGTCTGCCGAAATGGTCCAGTCCTGCAAGAAGACGGCTCGATAGTGGAAGATGCGCCCGAGCCGACCTTGTTCGACGAGCTGTTTCGCCATGGTGACGGCGGGGAGACGGCGGTAGTTGTACCACACCATGTTGGCGACCCCTGCCTTCTCAACCACCTCCACCATTTCCTTTCCTTCGCGGCTGTCGATAGCCAGAGGCTTTTCGCAAAGGATCATTTTTCCCGCCTGAGCCGCGGCAATTGCAATTTCATGATGTAGATGGTTGGGTGTGCAAATATCAATCAGATCAATATCCTTGCGTTCAATGAGTTTCCGCCAGTCCACTTCGACTGATTCATAACCCCAATTTTGCGCAAAGGCTTCCGCCTTGCCTCTATCCCGGCCGCAAACTGCTTTCATGACGGGACGGTATTCCAGATTGAAGAAGGCATTGACCTTCCGATAGGCGTTGGAATGGGCTCTCCCCATGAAGCCATAGCCAATCATGCCCAGATTCAATGGTTTTGCCATATCGATCCTCGCTTCTGGGAAATGGAAACCCCAAATTCTACCTTGAAAGGTGGGGTGAATGTCTAATCATCCTTTTCAAATTCCTAAATTCTGCTAAGTTGATTCTTTAACCATGAATACATTCCAGCTCACCATCCAACTTACAATTCTTTTGTCATTGCTCCTTTGCCCAGATGAGAAGGCCTTCCTCTGTGGCGGTTGCGAAAACGGATCCAAGAGACGCGACTGTGTGAAGTCGCCCCCGGATCCGGCCTTGCAAGGGCTCTTGGAGAAGGCAGGCCTCTATGCCTTCAATTATCGAGAAAAGTGCCGGGAATTGGTGGCGGAAGAGAGGATGGTCCAAAAGGAATACGGCAAGAATGCCAATGTCAAACGACAGCGCAACTTTATGTCGGACTATTTCATTGTCACCCTCTCCCAAACTCCGCTGAGGACCGTGGAGTTTCGCGACATTCTGTCCATCGACGGAAAAGATCTGCCTCGCAAAAGCAATAAATTGGTCGAGCTCTTCAAGACACAATCCCCGGATGCACTCAAGGAAGTGGAGCGGATCACCAAGGAGTCCACGAAACATAATTTAGGCCGGGAACGGTACACCAACATGGTGAACTTTGCACTGAACTTCCTTCTGCCGGAGAATCAAAACCAAATTGCCTACAGCTTCCAAAATCCTGGCAAAGACTCATTGGATACCACTGCCGTCGTGATTCATTTTTGTGAATTTGGAAATCGGACCGCGTTGTCGGCAGACACGCCTACCGGAAGGCATCCCATCTACTCGAGCGGATACATCTGGCTGACTCTGCCGGAGGTAGAGGTGCTGCGCGTGGATTTCTCGTTTAAATCCGATAACGAGCAATACCCGATTTCAGGCCGCTATATTAGCGAATATACAAGGGGGACAGACAATTTAATGCTCCCGAAGCGATTCGAGGAGCGGTTTTACGATTTCAAAGAGCCTGAATTGATGACTTTCGAATCAGAAGCCCTTTATTCGAACTACCGGAAGTTTTCGACTGACGTGAAGATTTTACCCAGCGAATAGCCACCGGGCTCGGTGTTCGGCCGTTGCGAGTCATTGGATTTTCCCGGACGGGAGTGGTTATAATGGGTCTTTAAGCAAACAGGACTTGGTCCACACCGTGGATTGGCATGAGGTGTACTGATGCAAGAAACCCGCTCCGCACTCCAAATCTCTATTGCTTGTCTCATCCTGACATTCCTCTTCCAAACGGGAATCTCTGGAAGCCGGGCAAAAGCTGGCACCCCGGAAAAGCCAGGACTTGACGATGGGCAGGTCATTGAGGCCTTTCGCAAGGTGAGCACGGGAAACCTCTCCGATGCGGTGGAGGAGGCCACCGGACAACGTGGCGCCATGTTTCACGACATGAAGCCGATTTTTAAGACTAAAATCGTTGGTCGTGCCTATACAGCCGTGCTTCGGCGGGTACTGAAATATGACGCCCGTACTTATCCGAACTACGCCTTGCAAATTCTGGATGAGGCACCTTCGGGAAGTGTTCTGGTTTACGTGCTGGAAGATGGATTGGAGATTGCCGGCATCGGGAATTTGATGGCGACGACAGGAAAGGTTCGCGATTTAGCCGGGGCGGTGATCGATGGGGGCGCCCGAGACATTGAAGAAATCACGGAAATTGGGTTCCCCGTCTTCAGCCGCAGCGTGACTCCAGTCACATCTGTTGGTAAACTGGTCAGTGTCTCCAAGAACGAACCCGTGACTTGTGCCGGCATTCGAGTTCGTCCGGGGGACTATGTCATGGGAGATTGGGACGGAGTCGTGGTGGTGCCGGTCGAAGTGGCGCCGAAGGTCGTTGAGCTCCTTCGCCAGTATGATGAGAAGGAAAGCAAGATGATTCCTTTGATCAAGGAAAAAAAGTCCATGCTGAGAGCTTTAGAGTTGTATCACCGCTACTAAAACCTGCTTTCAGCAGTTCCCTTTGTATCTTAGGTCAGGAGATAAAGTACCGGAACTGAAGATAATCATTTCCGTGCCAGAATGATTTTACACACGGCTTCAGCATCGTCTGGAGAAATTTGGCAGGATCCAGGAAAGCGAAAACTTTTAGTTATATTTATCTCAAAACAGGAGGGCTTTATGGCAACAACAACCGTCAGCAAATTTTCAGGGCCGGTTCAGCAGTTCCTGGGAAGCGGGCCCCTTCAATTATTTATCGACGGGAAGTGGGTTTCTTCAAAAAAAGAGGAAACTTTTGAAACCTTGGATCCAGGGACAGGCGAGGTTTTGGCCAAGGTCCACCACGCCCGAAGCGTGGAGGTGGACGAGGCCGTGCAAGCGGCCCGGCGGGCTTTTCGGCAGAGTGGGTGGGCGACGATGAAGCCCAATGAACGAGGTGTTTATCTGCACCGGCTGGCCGACATTGTCGAAGCCCAAAAAGGGGTCCTCGCTGAATTGGAATCCCTTGATGTCGGCAAACCCTTGGGCCAGGCAACCTGGGATATCGAGAACTTTAGTGCCACCCTTCGCTACTACACGGATCTTGCCATGCACGTTGCCTGGAGAGATCCGATTCCGGTCCCCCATCATGAAGCCAGGACGGTTCGCCATCCCTATGGGGTTTGCGGCTTTATTTTCCCCTGGAACTTTCCATTTCTTCTTTTGGGATGGGGTTTGTCTCCGGCTCTGGCCGCTGGGAATTCAGTGGTCGTAAAGCCTGCCGAGGACACGCCTCTCTCGACCCTCTATTTTGCCAAACTTGTCAAAGAGGCTGGAATCCCGGATGGCGTCGTCAATATTGTGGCAGGCCTCGGTGAAACTGCTGGAGCGGCATTGGCGAACCATCCTGGATTAAATCGAATGTCTTTCACCGGATCTCCCGAAGTCGGCCGTCTCGTAGGGGAGGCTTGTGGACGGAATCTCGTGCCAGTGAAACTTGAGCTGGGCGGGAAGGGAGCCGCAGTCGTTTTCGAGGATGTCGACGTGGAAGAGACGGCGGAACGATTGGCCAGGGCTGTCACCTTGAACACAGGCCAGGTTTGCTGTACGGCCACGCGATGGATGATTCATGAAAAGATCTACGATAAATTCTGCAGTGCGGCAATATCTTCCATGCAGAAAGTGAAAGTTGGGTATGGGAGCGACCCGCAGACCGAGATGGGCCCGGTGGTGAGTCAGAAACAGCGGGACCGGGTCCTTGGTTATTTACAGAAAGGGTCACAAGAAGGGGCGCAAATCATCCTCCAAGGCGGAGCCGCGGAGGTTCAAGGGAGAAGCAAAGGGTTTTATGTTAAGCCTGCGCTGTTGGCTGGGTCCACCGAGAATGTGGCCGCACGTGAAGAGATCTTCGGTCCCGTGTCCTACATCATCCGTTTTCGAGAGGAAGGCGAAGTCATCGATAAAGTGAACCAGTCGCGTTATGGACTGGCCAATAGTGTTTGGACGAAAGACCTGAACCGTGCCAACCGTGTCGCCGAGTCTCTGATTGCCGGGAATAGTTGGATTAACGCGCACAACGTTTTTGCGCATGGCGTCCCGTATGCCGGAGTGAACCTCAGCGGATTGGGCGGCGGTGTGTTAGGGCCGGATACGTTGTTTGATTACATGCGGGAACAGTCAATCGTCAGGCCGTTGTAAGGAAGAAGTGGGTTTGAATAAAAACTCGGTGGCAGGGAAAGTGAGCCTTCATCTTTCCCGCCACGACAAGTTTTCCTGGAGGACCGAGGGGATTAGCTTGGTGCTGGCTGTTTGATTTTAGGCCAAGTCCAAGCCGAATCTAGAAAAAGAGGATCATCCGAGACGCCTTCGTTCCAAAGGATTGTTCCGACGGTATTACAAGACAGGCTCCCGATGTTTGGGAGCCTGTCTTATTTTGGTCGAAAACAACCACGGTTACCAAGTCAAGCGCATGGCAAGCTGGAGCTGTCGAGATGTGTTCGCTTGCGAGGTAATCTGGCCGAAGGACCCGCTGCCAAATGTCGTGTTCGGTCCGTTGAACAACGGAGTATTGAACGCATTCAGCAATTCGCAACGGAATTGAAGTCTCAAGCGTTCGTAGATGGGCACCGTTTTGAAAAGGGAAAGATCCCAGTTTGCCATGCCAGGACCATACATGGGGATATATCGTGTCAGGTTGCCATAAGTAAACTGTGGAGCTGCCACGAAGGCAGCAGGATTAATGTAGTTCCGCAGTCGTTCTTCGAGTGTACCATCGGTTACAGGAGAGACCCCAGTTGCATTGGGTCTTTGAGAAGGATACCCATAAGAACTGTTGCGGTTCGGGGTTTGGGTGATGGAAAGCGGGAATCCGCCCCTGAAGGCCGCGACTCCGTTAAACTGCCACCCGCCGATCAAGTAATCTGCCACTTTATTGTCGATTTGGAATTTCTTGTTTTTCCCTACCGGCAATTCATAGGAAAACATGAGGGACCAAACAAGGGGCGCCTGCCAGTTGGAGGCCGCGTATTCTGCATAGGGGTTGTAAGGATTCTGAACTCCCGACGGCCCTGGCATCTGAACGTTGCCCGCGCTTGCCAAATCGAAACTTCTTGCCCAGGTCATCATGGTGTTTACCATGAGACCTTGGCTAAAGCGCTTCTGAGCCCTGATCACCATGGAATTGTAATTGGAGTGATTAAGATCCGTGCTCTGGAAAGTTACCGCGCCATAAGTGGGGAAAGGCAACAAGAGCTGATATTGCGGAACCGTGGGTGTTCCGATGACGCCAGTCCCTCCATGCCCATAAAATGGATTGGCCACGGGTGTATTCAAAGCACTCCCTAGAGAGAAGTAGGAAGGATCCAAAACATTCTGGTTCAAATCCAAACCGGCTGTGCTTCCGGTGAGATGGGTGCCGCGGGTCCCCAAATATCCTGCGGAAACTACGATACTATAGGGGAGTTCACGTTGAACTTCTAACGAGTACTGTTGGATTTTTGGAGACTGAGAAGTAGGATTCCACACCGTTACGTTTTGACCGATCCCCGTCATGGAGCCCTGGGAAGTACCCAGAGGCTGTTGAAGACCCGTAGGATACGGATTGGTCAGCGAATTCGCCGGCGTGGCAAATCCGTCGACAGAAGCTATATACGGAGAGACAGCAGTAAAGCTGGCTGGAGCAAGCGGTGAACCAGGAGTTTGCTGGGGCGCGCGGATGATTCCATAACCTCCCCGAACCACAGTCTTGGGGTTGATTTGGTATGCAAAGCCAACGCGTGGCGAAACCTTGTTCAAATTGGGGTCTCCAACGTAGAGGTTGGCCCCACCCTGTCCTGCAAACACCAACACACCTTGTGGATTGATTCCACTGACGCCAGCGGCTAGAGGATTCTTGGCAGTCTTGTCAAAATTCACGTAAAGACGGTTTTCGATTTCCTGAAGCCCCGTTTCCCGCTCCCAGCGTAATCCAAAGTTAAGGGTCAATTTTGCGTTTACACGAAAATCGTCCTGAATATAAGCCGCATAGTAATGAGAGTAGTCGGTGAGCTTCTGGGCAATGGACGTGGTTCCCGAGGAAGGATACCCCAGGAGCAAGTCGGCTAAATCCGCACCTGTGGCAGCCTGAGGTGAGACTGGGCTTGATTGGGTGAAGATCCCGTTAAACGAAAATGAACCCGCCATGTCGCCATAGCCATATCCTTGCACCAGCATCTTTCTCCAGTCAAAACCTGCCTTGAGGCTGTGGCGGCCTTGGCTGCGCGAAACGATCGCGGAAACCGTGTTATTCACATAGTTGTTCCAGGACCCGTTCCCGTTGGAAAGCTGATCCCCTGCCATGATGGTAGACAACGTAATCAGCGGAAACTTTGTCCCCATCATCTGCTTGACATAGCTGGAGGGGAAACCAAGGCTGGTGGGGTCAAAACCTGCCACCTCGCTGGTCGTGTAGAAGACATTCGGAAAACGATTAAAGCCATAACGTACGGCAACCACGGTCGTGGGGTTAATCACAAACTGGTTGTTGACTGCCGTAGCATTTGCCGTGCGGTCCAGACGCCACTGTTGGTTCGAGGCCATAGTGCCGAAGAAATTCGGTCCCGGTGCAACCGTCTGCTGGCGCATCAGACTGAGGGTGACCATCCACCATTTGAATAACTGTACGTCGAGTTTGCCAATATATTGGCGGGCCTTCGAAACCTGGGAAACGCCAAACGTTACGTCGGGCGCTCCATAGTAAGCAGGAGCCGAGCCGGGAAGTGGATAATAGTTGGCAATGTTTTGCCCCACTGCGTTGATGCGATCTCGGGGAATAATCGCATTTGGAAACGGAGTTCGTGTGTAGGTTCCATCTGCATTTCGTACGGTCGAAAGTGGATCATAGATCGTGACGGGCACCAACGCGTTGCCCACCTTAACCTTGGTTTGAGAAAAATCGCCAACCCGTTCCTGCGCTGTCGGAACGTAATAAGTGGCAGAGGCGGCAACTGAATCGTCATAACCTTCCGCGGCAGCAAAGAAAAACACCCTATTTCGTCCATCAAAGAGCTTCGGAATGTACACAGGTCCACCAACACTTCCTGCCAGGGTGTTATTGGGAATCGGGCTGAGGGGCCTTCCCGCCGCATTATTGAAGAAGAGGTTGGCGTCCCAGGCTGTTCGGCGAATGCCCCCATAAAGGCTCCCGTGAAGGTCATTGGTCCCTGATTTCAGGGTGGTATTGAAAACGCCGCCGCCAGTCCTTCCCATCTCACCGTCATAGGTGTTGAGCTGCACTTTCATCTCGTCCACGGCTTCAAGAGAGGGGATGATTACAGGTAATCCAAACCAGGCTGTGGTATTGACTCCATCAATAAGAAAACTATTCTGCCAAAGCATCCCGCCCGCCACAGTCGTTAGAGCGACCGCGCTTTGGGTTTGCATGCCAGAGCTCGAAGGGTTGCCCACTGGAATCACATTCTGAGCAATCTTATTCGAAAACGTGAAGAGGTTGCGTCCAAAATCCGGGAGTTCGGACAGTTGCTGTCGGGTCATGACCTGTCCATTGTTTCCAGTGGACGTTACCAGCAAGGGCTGAACGTCCGAGGCTGTGACCTCAACCGTTTCGGAAAGGTTTCCAATTGCCAGATTGAGATCAACCGTCACTTGGCCCGCCGGAGTGATCACGATTCCTGTTTGCTCAAACTTTTTGAATCCGGAGACTTCCGCTGTCACGGCATAGACCGAGGACGGGACGACGAGGCTGAAGACATATTCTCCATCGGAATTGGTAATGGTTTCTCGAGAGATGTTGGTGGCCTTGTCCGTCAAAGTTACTTTTACGTTGGGAATAATGGCACCATTGGGATCATGCACAAGACCGCGTAGGCTTCCATAATAGGACTGGCCGAATAACGCACCCAGTGAAATCGTTATCATGAGGGAAATCATGACCAGCGGGGTCCAAAAAGCACGACCCGGCGAAGTGTGAGCAGAGGACGCAACTGACGACTTCCTGAGTATTCTGTCGATAGGGGTAGCCAGCATAGATGGAAGAAACAATCGTGTTTTTGATGCCATGCACTCCTCCTTGTACTTGTAGATGAACTCTAGAATGGACGAATTATTAGGTTGAAGGCACGATGCAAAAGGCGATGCTCGAAGCTTTCCCAACCCGTTTACAGCTTCGGAAAATAAAGAACAATTCGAAAAATTTACTTTTAACTCCGCAGACCCTACCAAAAGCGATTACGGTGAATGTCACAGAAATGTAAAAAATTGGCACAACGTTTTTTTCTCCATCCATTGTTTTCAAAAATCGAACCCAAAAGGCACGGGTCGGCTGAAGGTCCAAATCAACACACAACGGCCTTTGCCAGCCCATACGGACAGGCCGACAGCTAGCGAAGCGCACCAGCTCACTTCTCCAATTAACGATGAAAGAGAACGGGATCGGTGCGCCTTAAATAGCAAGGCAGCTACGGGGTTGTCAAGGAAAAATCATTTTTTCCATACAGAATCTTCAATAAGCTTTCTAATACAAAAATAGCTAAGAACAGGCTGGATGTTATTTGACAGGTCCACGGTTCACGCCAAAAATCGGTAGAGAACCAGTCCCGGCGTAATGTCGGCATTGGTCAATGGTAACGATGCAGAACGCAGAGCCGTGCGTGTTCTCCATTGCAGATTAAGAGCGAGCGATCGTCTGACGCCAAGAGGATGGGAGTGCTTAGGGGAGCGAAACAGTTGTTACTCTTTAATGGGGAGACAGGGAGGATGAATTGAAGTGATCAAAGCCGGCTGCGGAAAGTCGGCGAGTTCGTTGTTTGCCCTGAGTGAGAAAGAGCTCCTTTCGTCGGGTCACGATGCCGATCTGACTCACCTCAATTCCCTCAATGGTGGCTGGGACGAGGTGCCGCTTTGCAGGAGAGACGGTGAAAAGAAGTTCGTAGTCCTCCCCTCCGTTCAGGGCATAGTGGAGAGGCGATTTCGGTAACCATTCTCTTACTCTGCTCCGGAGCTGGGGAAGAGGAATCGAGGAAGCTTCGATGATGGCGCCGACCCGGCTTTGCTGGCAAATATGATTCAAGTCTGTGGAAAGGCCATCACTCAGGTCGATCATGGAGGTCGCGAGCCGATGGGAAGCAATGTGCCTGGCTACGGCAAGTCGTGGCATGGGTCTGAGATGACGTTCAACATAGCGGGACTCTAAAGAGATTTTGGATTGAGTTCTAAGAAGATCCAGTCCGATGGCCGATTCTCCTAACCTGCCCGTGACGAAGATCAAGTCTCCGGGTTTAGATTTGGATCGGGTTAACATTTCACGCGGGCGAACCTGTCCAATCACCGTGATATCGATGAACAAGTCACGAAGGGACGAACACGTGTCTCCTCCCACCACGGTTACTCCAAATTGAGAAGCGAGCTCGCTCAAGCCACGATAAAAATCAGTGATGAAGCGGGGAGTGATGGACGCAGGCAGGCCCAACGTCGTGGTCACGTATAGAGGGACCCCCCCCATCGCCGCGATATCAGAAAGATTTACGGCCAGCGACTTCCAACCCAAGGTCCGTGCTGAAGTCCATTTCCTTTCAAAGTGGATGCCTTCGATCAAGGCATCGGAAGATACCAACAACACATAACCTGGATTGGGGAGGAAGGCGGCCGCATCATCTCCGATGGAGAGAAGCAGGCGGTCGTGTCGAGGTTTCTTTTTCTGAGTAAGGCGATCGATTTGAGAAATGATTCGCGATTCAGCGACAACCTGCGACGCGCATTATCGTTTCTCTGCAGACGCCGGTTTCCGGGAAAACCAAATTCCCGATCGAAATCTTCAAGACTTCGGTGACATCTTCCACCGGGATGATTTGCAGTGAGGTGCGAATATCCTTGGGCAACTCGTCCAGATCCTTAAGATTGAGGTGCGGGATGATGACCTTACGGATCTTCGCACGGTGTGCCGCGAGAATTTTCTCCTTCAGCCCACCGATCGGCAGGACATTGCCACGCAACGTGATTTCGCCGGTCATGGCCACATCCCGGTGGACGGGGCGGCCGACAAACAAGGAGATCATGGAAGTAGCCAGCGCGATTCCGGCCGAAGGCCCATCTTTGGGGATCGCGCCTTCAGGCACGTGGATATGAATATCCCGGTCTTGAAAATACTCCTCATTGATACCCAACTCCTTCGCGTTGCTCTTGGAATAACTGAGAGCCGCTTGGGCAGACTCTTTCATGACGTCGCCCAACTTCCCGGTCAACATGAGATTTCCCCGGCCGCGCATGGAGGTTGTTTCAATAAACATGATTTCTCCACCGGTGGGAGTCCAGGCCAATCCTGTGGCCACGCCAATTTGATCTTTCTTTAAAAGAACTTCGGGAAGGATCTTGGGCGACCCCAGATATTCGTGAATATTTTCTTTGTTGATGCGAAAGAGTTTCTTTTGTCCTTCCGCCATCCGCATCGCTACCTTACGGCAGACGCTTCCGATTTCCCGCTCAAGGTTTCTTAGACCAGCCTCTCTCGTGTACTGGGACGTGATAATCCGGATGGCGCCATCGGTAAAGAGCACCTGTCTGCTGGTCAGCCCGTTTTCGTTCAACTGCTTCGGCACCAGATGTTTTTTGGCGATGGCCAACTTTTCTTCCTCGGTATAACCGGCGAGTTCGATGACTTCCATGCGGTCCCGGAAAGCCGGTTGGATCGGGTCGAGAAGGTTTGCGGTCAGGATGAACAGGACCTTGGAAAGATCGAACGGAACTCCAAGATAATTATCCCGGAACGTGGAATTTTGCTCGGGGTCCAGAACTTCAAGCAACGCCGAGGAAGGGTCTCCCCGATAATCCATCCCGATTTTGTCCACTTCATCCATCATGAAAACCGGGTTATGGGATCCCGCCTGGTGAATGCCCTGGATGATGCGCCCGGGCATGGCGCCCACATAGGTTCTGCG
>JAXLQK010000096.1:0-15050 GCA_046331665.1 Terriglobia bacterium
TGGCTTGGTAAAGGTTACCCCGGCGCACGACCCGAATGATTTTGAAATTGGCCTGCGGCATCACCTGGAGATGATCTCGGTAATTGATGAAGATGGAAAAATGACGGAAGCTGCGGGGAAATACCGGGGCCTGGACCGATTTGCGTGTCGGGAAGCGATTGTTAAAGACCTGGATGCCTTGGGCTTGCTGGAAAAAATCGAATATTATACCCATCAGGTCGGGCACTGCCAACGTTGCCAGACCATCATTGAGCCGACCCTTTCGACCCAGTGGTTTGTGAAAACCAAACCCTTGGCGGAGCCAGCGATCCAGGCGGTTGAAAGTGGCAGGATCCGGTTTGTCCCTGAAAATTGGTCCAAGACTTATTTTGAGTGGATGCGGAACATCAAGGATTGGTGCATCTCAAGACAATTATGGTGGGGGCATCGAATCCCCGCCTGGTATTGTCAAAACTGCGGCGAATTGAATGTTGCACGCGAGGCCCCTAATCGTTGCCGGCGATGCGGCGATACCAAACTGGTACAGGACACGGATGTACTGGACACCTGGTTCAGCTCGGGGTTGTGGCCCATTTCGACGTTAGGATGGCCTGAGCAGACAGAAGATCTTAAGAAATTCTATCCGACGACGCTTCTGATCACCGGATTCGACATCATCTTCTTTTGGGTTGCTCGCATGATCATGTTCGGGCTGAAATTTGGCGGGGATGTACCGTTTCGCACGGTGTACATCAATAGCCTCGTGCGGGATGCCGAAGGCCAAAAGATGAGCAAGTCGAAAGGCAATGTGATCGATCCCCTCGAAGTCATGGATCAATACGGAACGGATGCTGTCCGCTTTACGCTTGCGATCATGGCCGCTCCCGGTACCGACATCAGCCTATCCCATGAAAAGATGATGAGTTACCGGGCTTTTGCCAATAAGATCTGGAATGCCACCCGGTTTGTTCTCTTAAATCGGGATTCGATCTTGAATCGCATTGCGAAATCTCGCCCGCTCCCCCCTAAGGCGAAAGGTATCGGCGAGATCAAGGCAAAACTCACTTTAGTCGATCGCTGGATCCTGACCCGCTTGAACCGGACGGTGGGAGAAATCAATCGTGCTTTCCAGGAATACCGCTTCCATGAAGCCTCTCATGTGATTTACCACTTCTTCTGGCATGAGCTCTGCGACTGGTATATTGAATTAATCAAACCTAAAATTGTCAATAAGGCCGAAGGAGAAGAAGACGGGGCGTCCCTCGAAGTGCTGATCTACGTTTTTGACCAGGCACTGCGCTTACTGCATCCATTCATGCCCTTTATCACCGAAGATCTGTGGCAACGATTGCCGCATCAAGGGGTATCTTTGTCCATCCAGGATTTCCCCGTAGAGATCCCACAGTTGGAGGATGACATGGCCGAACGGCAAATCGGCGCCATGATTGAGGTGATTGTAAAAATACGGAACCTCCGTTCAGAGATGAACGTTGATCCCGGCCGGCGGATTCAAGTGAATCTGGCGAGTTCAGAGCCTGCAACCCTGGCGGTGCTCCACGATACAGTTCCGCATATTCAGAACCTGGCACGTTGTGAAAAAGTGACCCTCTTGCCTTCTTTGGGAGAAGGGAACCACTCCGCGAGATCCATTGCTTCTGGAATTGAAATCGAACTTCCCCTGGCCGGAATGATCGATCTGGAGGGAGAGCGAGCAAGAGTGCAAAGAGAAATCGTCAAAATTGACAAGGAATTGGCGCCGCTCTTAGGGAAGATGAAGAATGAGAAATTCCTTCAAAATGCCCCCCCCGAGGTGATCACACTCAACCGTGACCGGATTACAGAATTCCAGGATAAATTGGAAAAGCTCAAGGAAAACCTGAAGCGACTGGATGAGACTCTCTCCATTTGAAGAAGGTGCGTAGAACCGTCAGTGTCTGCCAGTTTGATTCGCCCTTCGGCAAAGAGATGCTGGAGCATCACCAATGCATGAGAATGACCCATTACACCTTGATGACCTGATCTCCAAAGCTCTCCAGGAGGATTTAGGCCTGGGAGATATTACCACCCGGGCTATTGTTCCCTCGGGACACCAAGCCAGCGGAGATTTTGTTGCCAAAGAAGAACTAGTATTGGCGGGCTGGATGATCGTGGAGCGGACATTTCAGCACCTCTCGGACTATATTACGTCGACGTGTTTCTTCAAGGAAGGCGACTTGGTCCCCTCGGGAAGCCTTCTAGCCAGGGTCGCTGGACCTGCGACCGTGCTGCTTTCGGGGGAAAGGGTCGCGCTGAATTTCCTGCAACATTTGTGTGGAGTGGCCACTTTGACCAGAAAATTTGTCCAGGCTGTTTCCGGGTCCAAGGCCGTAATTCTTGATACTCGAAAAACCACCCCAGGATTTCGGGCCGCTGAGAAATATGCCGTGCGTGTGGGAGGGGGTAGGAATCACCGGTTGGGGCTGGCGGACGGGGTCCTCATCAAGGAGAATCACATTACGGCTGCCGGAGGGGTAGGTGAAGCCGTGCGCCGCGCGCGAGCAGGAGTAGACCACCTGAAGAAGATCGAAGTCGAGGTGACGACGCTCGAAGAGCTAAATCAGGCTCTCCATGCCGGAGCTGATGCGATCTTGCTGGATAACATGACTGTTGAAGCCATCCGGAAGGCCGTACATCAGGTTGAAAAGAAAGTTCCTTTGGAAGTTTCCGGTGGGGTAACTCTTGATAACATTCGGGCGTTTGCGGCTACGGGTGTTGATTATATTTCAGTCGGAGCCTTGACCCATTCCGCCAAAGCCTCGGACATAAGTTTCGAACTAAAGCTCTAACAGATGAAGGTTGAATATCAGACTGGAAAATCGTTGCCGGGTTCTCTTTTTGACGGGCGAAGCTTGCCTTGTGGAAATGCCTCCCAAACTACTGGATTGCAATTGAAGGCAGCGAGTTCCTTTTCTTCGAGGGGGGTATGAGGACAGATCGGCTGTTTCCCCATGAAATTTATCCACTTCTCCAGACCACGTGTTTTGGGAAGCGCATCCATCATTTCGAGACGGTGGGTTCTACCAACGACATTGCCCAGCAATTGGCTATGGAGGGGGCTCCCGAAGGGACTTTGGTTCTTGCCGAAGAGCAATCCAAGGGACGGGGCCGGTTGGGGCGGAGCTGGACCTCGGAGCGTTCCGCAGGGATTTATGCCTCATTGGTCCTTCGGCCACGACTGGAGCCTAAAGAAGCGCCTATCTTAAATCTCGCGGCAGCAGTTGCGGTGAGTCAGGCAATCCAGGAAATCGCCAAGTTGGTGCCGGATATCAAGTGGCCAAATGATGTGCTGGTCAACGGGCGCAAGTGTTGCGGAATCCTGACCGAAATGAATGCAGAACACGAAAAGGTGCGCTTTGTCATCTTGGGGATGGGGATCAATGTCTCCCAACAGTATTTCCCCTCCGAACTAAAGGATCGGGCCTCCTCTTTGTCGTCTGAGGCCAAAATGGAAATTTCTCGCCTGCATTTGTTAGTGGCTGTCTTGAGGCATTTGGAAGTTATTTATCAAGAGTTGCACCAACAAGGGCGGTCCTGGGTTGTGAATCAATGGAATCAACACTCCTCCTTTGCCTGGGGGAAGCAGGTTACGGTGGAATCAGGGAATCGTCGTCTTTCTGGGATAACCATGGGGTTGGGAGAAGATGGAACGCTTCGCGTCAAGATGGCGAGCGGGCAAATTGAGACGGTGATGAGTGGAGATCTTGTGGCTTGGGAGTCTACCGCCAATGTTACTTGTCATTGATGTCGGAAACACGAATACGGTTCTGGGTGTCTTTGAGGGAAAACGGCTCATTGTGGATTGGCGGCTGGTCACCAAACAGAGCCAAACGGCGGACGAATACGGGATTCTCGCCAGAAACCTCTTTAACCTGGCCAATATCGAAGTTTCCAAAATCAATCACATGATGATTGCCTCCGTTGTCCCGCCCTTGAACTCAATTTTGGAAGAGATGGCCGAGAAGTACTTTGGTCTCAAACCTCTCTTTGTAGAGCCCGGCGTCAAGACGGGAATGCCGATTCTCTATGATGTGCCTGCTGAAGTGGGTGCAGACCGGATTGTCAATGCCGTGGCCGCCTTTGAGAAATATGGAGGACCTGCCATCGTGGTCGACTTTGGAACAGCGACGACGTTTGACGCCATTTCTGCGTCAGGACAGTATCTTGGCGGGGTGATTGCTCCGGGGCCGGGCATTTCCGCGGAGGCGCTCTTCACTCGAACGGCTCGCCTGCCGAGGGTTGAAATCAAAGCGCCGCCGAAAGTCATTGGGACATCCACCATTGGAAGTATCCAATCGGGCATCTACTATGGCTATCTCGGATTAATTGACGGGATCCTTAGCCGGATGATTCCCGAATTGGGGAAGAATACGACGGTCATTGGTACGGGAGGCTTTGCATCCTTGTTTGCCAGAGAGTCTTCCGGCATTCAACAGATTGACGAAAATCTCACCCTCGAGGGCCTGCGGTTGATATTTGAAAAAAATCTCAGATAGACGCTGATCCCTTCCCGCCTCCTGTCGCCGGCAATGGACAATTACTTTAACTACTTCACGGAAATTGAAGAGCATTTTCAGAAGTGCCGGGGAACCCCGTCCCTCCTTTCCCCTCTAGATTGGGCTCTGATTGAATCCTTTCAGGAGGCCGGTATCCCTCTCCCCGTCGTCTTGCGCGGCATCGATTTGGCTTTTGAAAAACATCAGCGCAAAGGGAAGACCTATCAAAAAGTCAATTCACTCTCTTATTGTACGCAAATGATTCTCGAGGAATACGAGCGGTTGAAAGAAGGATCGACGGGAAAGTCACGAGAAGATCATGGAAGCCAGGCGAATGATGCGGACGACGTGGATAATCTTTTGAGGATGCTAAAGGGGGCCAAAGACCTATTGAGGAAGATCGTGGACGAGAGCCGAGCGGCCAGTCGAGTATCTCTGGCCGGGGTTTTCGAGAGCGCCATCGACTCACTGGATGCGGCTGAAAAAGAATTCCTTAAAACAGAAGACCGGGATGTTGAGAGTCTGGAAATGCGTCTCAATGTCCTGGAGGATAAGATTTTGTCCTCACTCATTGGAAATTTGGGTGAGCAGGAGCTCTTTCTCTTGCGGCAGGAAGTGAACTCGGAACTCCAACGCCACCGTCGAGGTTTAAAGCCAGAACAGCTCGCGATGCTCGAGAAGAAACTCTTCAACCGGAAACTTTTCGAACGATTCAAAGTTCCCCGGCTCAGTTTGTTTTACTTGTCGCTCAATTGAGGGGGGCCTCCCGGATGACCGGCTCCTGTTCGCCCTTCACAGCAAAATTCTCAACGGCTTTTTCTGGGACGTTTCACGACAATGAATGCCTGCCAATCTCATGGCGGTCCAGTGGTTCCCAAAGTCGGGAAAAACCAGAGAGAGAAGAGGTGTAAATCTCTTTGGAATCTCCAGTAACCGTTCGTATTGAAAAAATGATTCCTGGAGGCAAAGGGCTTGCATTTCATCAAGGCAAGGCCGTGTTTGTGCCCCAATCCGCCCCTGGCGACTTGATCCGAATCCAAAGCCTTCGTGATCGTGGAAATTATTTTCAAGCGCTTGCCTTTGAGATTCTGGAACCGGGTGTGGATCGCGTCACTCCGCCTTGTCCGTTCTTCGGGGCATGCGGGGGATGTGATTTCCAGCAGATGAACTATAGCCAACAGCTCTCTTCCAAACGAGATCTCCTGTTGGATTCACTGCGACGCATTGGGAAACTGGGGATTCCGCCGGAAATCATGAATGTCTTCCCATCCCCCCCGCAGCATTACCGGAACCGTATTCAACTGAAGCTCACTCCCGGGCAGCTGCCTCCACATTGGGGCTTTTATGCCGGAGGCTCTCATCAAGTTTGCGAAGTCGACGACTGCTTGATTGTAACCAAAACCCTTTGGGAAGCAGCACAGTGTTTTGGGGGATTGCTGAACAGGCTCGAAGATCTGCAAGGTGAGCTTGATGAAGTTGAGATCCTGGAGGGCGATGATCGAAGCTACTTAGTTAACCTGGTGCTAAGCAAGAGAGAAAAGGTTTCGCCGTCACTTCTCAGATTGCTCAAACAGCGATTGGAGGAATCGAACGCGGGATTGGAGTGGACAGTCACTCTCAAGAACAGTCTAGGCAGGGAAGAACGGGTCTGGGGAAATGGGTATGTATGGAAGTCGGTTGGGGAATTTCGATATCGGGTCAGCCACGGGGCATTTTTTCAAATCAATGAGATGATGCTAAGCACCTTACAGACTCAAGCCATGGCAGATTACTCCGGGAAGCTGGCCTTGGATTTGTTCAGTGGAGTCGGGTTCTTCACCCTGCCATTGACCCGGCGTTTTGAATCTCTGGTTGCCGTCGAGGTCAATCCCGACGCTGCCCTGGATTTGAGAGCCAACCTGGAAATAAATCGAGCTGTCAACTGCAGAACGGTTGCGCTTGATGTTCAAGAGTACCTGCGTCAGGAAAGCTCCAGAGTTGGTTCAGAGCCAGACCTCCTGCTCATGGATCCCCCCCGGGCAGGGCTTCCGCCCGAGACAGTGAAAAGGATCGCAGGACTAAGGGCTCAGAAGCTCATTTACGTCTCCTGCGACCCGGCTACCTTGGCCCGTGATTTGAGTCTGCTGGTTAAGGAAGATTATGAAATAGTCTCCGTGGATCTTCTCGACCTTTTCCCCCAAACTCATCATCTGGAAGGGGTTGCCCGATTGCAGAGAACCTCGAAAAAGCGTTGACGAAACCCCCTTCGGCCGATATCATTTATTTGATTCTGAAAGACTTGGGGTTGTCCTGAGGTATTTAAAAACGCCTGGGATTAGTCCTTGCCACCCCAAGCGACATCATTCAGGCCCCGCCTTATTCTGCCTTGAATGCTCAAATAAGCTAAGGAAACCAACGGCTTCTGCCGTACCTTCAGGAAAGAATATTAAACCTGTGTTAAGGAAAGGGATAGTCTTAGGGGAGGTAAAGGATGGTAATTGACAAGAAGCGCTCTCTGCTTTTTGTGCTGATCTCCAACCTCGTATGCCTTCCGATTTTGTCGTGCAAGTCCACGGACACTAAATCCACGGCCGCCAAGCCTCCCGTGGATCAGGCACCGCAGGTTCCAGTCCAAGCGGCCCTGCCCAAACTCCCAGACTCTCCCGTCCAGCATACCTCGCCAATTATTCAACAAAAGCCTCAAGTCGACCCTGTGGAAAATTTGATTCAGCGATCTCAGGCCTATTTCCTGCAAGGGGAGCGGAATCTGAAGGCAGGCTTTTTGGAAAAGGCGAAAAAAGATTTTGATGAATCCATCGAAATCATTTTGCACTCGGGAATTCCTCTCGATCAGAATGAACGCCTGGAACGCCACTATGAAGGGTTGCTTGATAAGATCTTCAGCTATGAAATGGCAGCGTTGAAGGCGGGCGACGGCTTCTCGGAGGAGCGTGTGGAGGCGGCGCCTCTTGATGAAATCGCCGCGGGCGAGCTCCCGATGACATTTGACCCGCGTTCCAAGAGCCTGGCCGAAGAAACCGTCCGCGATTACAAGCATGATCTCCCGCTGCCCATTAATGATTCTATCTTGCGCTTCATCGATTATTTCCAGAATCGTGGGCACAAGACCATGGAGTATGGCCTTCAGCGTTCGGGCCGATATCGGGCGATGATTTCCAAAATTCTGGCGGAGGAGGGTGTGCCGCAAGACCTCATCTTCCTGTGTCAGGCTGAAAGTGGATTTCGTCCGTTGGCATACTCTCGCGCCAAGTGCAAGGGCATGTGGCAATTTGCGGCTTCTCGCGGCGCGGAGTACGGGCTCCGGCAGAACTGGTGGATCGACGAGCGGTCCGATCCCGAAAAATCGACGCGGGCCGCAGCCCGGCACTTGCATGACCTTTATATGCAGTTTGGCGACTGGCTGCTGGCAATGGCGGCTTACAATACCGGGCCTGGAAATATTGAACGGGCCATTGAGAGGACCGGTTATGCCGATTATTGGGAGCTGTTAAAGCGGAAGACGTTGCATCCGGAAACCGCTGATTATGTCCCCATCATCATCGCTATGGCCATCATTTCAAAAGACCCCGCCCGTTATGGGTTTGATGTAATCCCCGACCCGCCCATTCCTCAGGAGAGGGTCCAGATCGAAAGTGCTATCGATTTGCGCCTGGTATCCGAAACCTTGGATATTTCCCTGGTTGAAGTGCAGGAACTGAATCCGCACATTAAACGGATGACCACACCCCGGAATGACCCCGAATTCAATCTTTACATTCCGGATGGGACCAAAGAGAAATTTTTGGCGGAAATCGAATCGATCCCGGAAGATATGCGAGTCACCTGGCGCAAGCACCGGGTTGAAGAGGGAGAAACCCTGTCCCTACTGGCGCGCCGGTATCACACAACAGCCTCTGCGATTTCACAGGCCAACGGCCTGTCTTCAGACGAAAAAATCCAACCCGGAGATAAATTAATTATTCCTGTCACGGCAGGACGGGAAGGACGCGAACGAGTCGTCGCCCAAGGGTCGCGGGTTCGTTATACCGTGAAGCGTGGGGATACATTGATCAGCATCGCCCGAAATTTCGATGTGAGTGTCTCCGAGTTGCGCCGCTGGAATCACTTGAGCACCAAGTCCACCGTTCGGCCAGGAAGAGTGCTCATCCTGCAAACATCTGCTGCGTCAATCGCAGCCCCCTCCTCCCGTGCCCAATCAAAGAATTCCACGCAGTCAGCGCAGTCCGCTTCAAATTCCCTCAGCGGACGCTCCCGTGTCATTCATCGCGTAAAAAAAGGGGAAACCCTTTATGCCATTGCCTCCAATTACGGGACATCCATTGAGTCTATCCGGGGCTGGAATAATCTCTCCCAAGGCGACGACATCAAGGTTGGGGAACGCTTGACGATTTACGTGAACCGATAGTTTCAACGGAATGCCTTGGCTCTTTCGAGTGGCTGCACGGCGATTGATGTTGGCGAGCCTCCGATTCAGATCCCCGTACCCCAGGCATTCCGGGCCATCCGCTCGAATCAACTAATGAGCTTGATGTGCGACAGAGGCAAGGCCGCTTTCCTGACTTGCTTGCGCATGCGCGCGGAGCAGTTGCTCTGAAATCTCCTTGGCTTTTTGCCGATTTTCATCTTTATTCTTGGAAGCGCTCACTTGGAAACGATACGTTTTGTTCTTAATCTGAATCTTCAGTTTGTCTCCGGCCTCCACGTCGGCAATTTCAGAAATTCGTTGTGAAAACCCATCTTTGGAATCCCCTGAAGGCACGAAGGCAATGACAAACGCATTCATGCGCAGGCGCCCGCTGCAACTCCCGATGGTATGGTCATGGACAACCGGGATGGTGGTAAATTCAATCCTGGACTGCAGGTTCTTGATGTCTTGGGCAACACTTGGCTTCCCGTCGCTTTGGGCGACGGAGTAAAGCACACTCAGAATTTCCCGTGCCTCATCAAATTTCTCCTTCTGCACAAGGTCACGGACCTGGTCCGATGCTTTTTGCAGAGCGTCCCGTCGCAGAGACAGCGCCCTGGGGCTCTGCCGATCGATGGCCAGAAGCCGCTGGGAGTAAGCCAGGACACTCTCGTTCATCGGGGTCACGTAGTTTCCACGGGCCAGAGCCGCCTCGGCCTTCTGAGTTAAATCATTATTGGCATTTGTGAGACGGGATTCTTCATCGTGAAGTGCGGCCTGGGCACGGCTCAGTTCCGAGCTCTCCGGGAAATGGGACTGGAGTTGATGAAGTAGATTACGAGCAGATTCGAATTCTTTCAACTGCACCTTTTTGCCAACTTGATTCAACACTTCGCGCTGGACCGTTTCAATTCCAGACTTGGCCATCGAGTCATTTGGTGAAAGCGTTAGTAATTGTTGAATGAGATCCATGGCATTGCCGGAAGCCGGGGGGACATAATTCCCCGAGTTTAAAGCTGTGTTGAGCTGTTGGTGAAGCCCTTCGAGCTTCGCCAAATTCATGTCAGGGACGGCCGCAGGAGGAGCTTCCTTCTTCTTCTTGGGTTTCCACTCATAGTTCTTCAATTCCTTCTGGGCTTCAGCATTCCCGGGTGAAACCTTTAGAAGACTTAAAAGAGCCAGCTTGGCATTGTCCCAGTATTTGATCTGCTGGGCTGTCTTGAACTCCTGCCAGTAATGGTCGATGATCCTTTGCTTAAGCATCAAGACGGATTCGTTTGGGTTCCTGCCGCAGAATTAGGTCGCATTGATCGCTGGCTTCGATGTACTTTTCACGATCGAAGAGTTCCTGAGCAGTTTTTTGCAGGTCGCTCGCCGTCATAGATTTCAGTTCACTGACCTTTAGCGTGACTGCCCATTTGGCAGGTTCGCCCGACTTGACGAAGAGGGTCTGAGCTTCAGGCGTATACCCGTCTCTCTCCAAGCGAATGGTGCAGTTCCCTACTTGTTGGGAATTGGTTTGGTAAGGAGTCAATCCCTTGAATTGGCCGTCAACAAAAACCTTGGCACCTTCGGGATCGGATTGGACTTCCAACATACTTACCGAATTGCGGGTGAACTGAAAAATTAAGGCGCCGAGTAACGCTCCCAATACCACGCAAGCGGCCGAGGCCATCACCAACCATTGGCGCTTGGGAGGAGCGGCCTCCGTCGCTTCGGCCAACTGATTCCTCTCGTCCTGGACCTTTGAAGGCTCTTCCTCTTCGTCGGCGGCCTGGAAATGGGCTGCCGGGGAAGAGTCGTGTTCTTCCATTTCTGGATCCGGGCGAGTTTCTTCAATTCCTCCATAAACAGCTTCCGGGGTCGAATGGTCCGGCTGCATCAAGGGTACCACCATCCCTGAGGGTAAGTCCGCGGAAGAACCCTTCCATTCCTCCTGCGTTACGATTGGCCGAACTTGGTTTGGCAGAGCTACTTTGGGAGCTTCCGCTTGACTTAATTCTGGCTTTTTCAGTTCCCAAGCTTTTTCTCCTGATTCTTCTAATTTTTGGCGGGTTAAGTGAAGATAATCCTGCAGGTTCCGGTCTTGGGGATTCAACTCACACAGAAATTTGAAGATGCCGGCACATTCTTTGAATCGTTCCTTGTCGAAAAGATCGATGGCCTCTTTCTTGAGGTTCTCGATGTGAATAGCCAGCTCTTCCTCCAAGCGATGGTCTTCCCAGCGGCTTTGTGCCTCTTTGAGACAGCGGCCAGCCTCGACATGGCCAGGCTCGATGGCCAGAATCTCCTCCATCCGCCGCATGCAGGCTTCGTAATTCCGGTTTGCCAGGGACTCTTGCCCCTCATTCATGAGTTGCTCCAAAGAGTCATTCGGCTCTGGCTTGATGGCTTCGGTTGGGTGAGTGTTCTCTCTTAAGTCGAGCGTCTCGATGAATTGCGATAACTGCTTCACATTGCGTTCACAAATCGATTCCAGTTTTTGGATGGAAAACTCGAATTTGTTGTTGGCTTCCTCCAGGTCTGAATGAAGCCTTGAGATTTCCCTATTCCATTGGAGGCTGTCTTCAAGTCTCAAGTTTTCGGGGATATTCTCCACAATGCGGAGAATCTCATTAAAGTACCCTTGGAATTCTTCTTGAGTGAGAAGCGGACTGCCCCAATGATCAGGGTCATGGGCCCTAAACTTTTGGAGTAGACCTTCTAATTCATGCAGATTCGATTTGGCTTCGGAGATTGGTGGCAAGAGTTCTGACATTTTGGTTACACCTTTGTGTTCACTGGCTGGAATTTGTGACATGGACGAGCATCCCATGCGAAGACATATGTTGTAAGCAGTAACGGATCAACGATTTAAAACTCCTTCCGATCTCGATTAGATTCTGTCAATTAACTCCTGAACTACAAATTTGCAATTTCCAAGCCAACTAAGGTTTATTTGCGAAACCAAACCTGCTATGCTTGGCGCACTATTCAAGCTATCACCCAAGAGTCTTAGCCTTCCCGATCCCTCTTTTGGGGGAGGACTATGCTATTTAAGGCACTCAGCGCAGCGGTCTTTGGAATCGACGCTTATGTGGTCGAAGTTGAGGTTGATGTTTCCGCCGGCAATGGAGTCTTCATGACGGTTGGCCTGCCGGATACGGCCGTCAAGGAGAGCAAAGAGCGCATCAAATCAGCGATCAAGAATTGCGGGCTGGACTATCCCTTTCAAAATATCACAGTAAACCTGGCCCCGGCTGACATCCGCAAAGAGGGCTCTGCCTTTGACTTACCAATGGCGATCGGTATCCTCGGGACCAATGGGATTTTCATGCGCCGGGATCTTGGGGATTTTATTTTTCTGGGTGAACTTTCCCTGGACGGGAGCCTGCGGCCTATCAAAGGAGCACTATCAATTGCGGTTGCCGCTTCCCAGAAGGGAATTCGAAATCTTGTCCTGCCGCTGGAAAACGCCCGCGAGGCGGCGGTGGTCAGCGGTGTCACGGTCTTCGGGATGAAGAATCTTGTTCAAGTGATCGATTTGATCAACCAAACCTCCGAATTTGAACCGGTCAAAGTTGATCCCCAGGCACTCTTGAATGAGACGCTCGGGTATCTGGTGGATTTTAAGGATGCCAAGGGGCAAGTGTCTGCGAAGCGGGCGTTGGAAGTCGCCACCGCCGGCGGTCACAATATCCTGCTCATCGGGCCTCCGGGATCGGGCAAGACCATGCTGGCCAAACGGATTCCGACCATCCTGCCACCGTTGACGTTCGAAGAGGCCATTGAAACAACCAAGATTCATTCGGTGAGTGGAGTGTTGGCGGCCAACTCAGGGCTGGTGCATGGTCGGCCTTTTCGATCTCCCCATCACACCATTTCGGATGCAGGCCTGATTGGCGGCGGCGCCATTCCCAAGCCGGGGGAAGTCAGCTTAGCCCATCATGGCGTGCTGTTTTTGGATGAACTCCCTGAGTTTGCCCGGAATGTCCTGGAAGTCATGCGCCAGCCTTTGGAAGACGGTCATGTGACCATCTCAAGAGCCACCGCCTCCTTGACGTTCCCTGCCCGATTCATGCTGGCGGCGGCGATGAATCCCTGTCCTTGTGGTTATTTTAATGACCCCACGCGGGAGTGTAGTTGCAGCCCTGCCATAATCCAGAGGTATGTTTCGAAGATCTCAGGACCTTTATTGGATCGGATCGATATTCACATTGATGTGCCTGCGGTCAAATATGCCGATTTGGCTGGAAAAGTGCCAGGGGAAGGTTCCGTTGAGATTCGCCAGCGTGTTTTGGAAGCCAGGAATGTCCAGCACGGACGCTTTCGTGGGCAGAACATCTATTGCAATGCTCAGATGTCTCCCAAACAAATTCGACACCATTGTGAAATTGGAGAGGACTCTAGGCGCCACCTGGAGCATGCCATGACGAAAATGGGCTTAAGCGCCCGAGCCTACGATCGTATCTTGAAAGTCTCACGAACGCTGGCGGACCTTGATTGCTCCCCTAATATCGAGGCCCGCCATATCTCCGAGGCGATCCAGTATCGGAGTCTGGATCGCAACTATTGGGCGTGAAAAATTAAAGAAGTCACAAGTCGAAAGTCTAAGGTCGAAGGTCGGAAGGGAAGAGTCCAAGGTCCAATGTCAAAGGTCCAAGACAGGTAGCCGCGATTGCCGGTGGGACGGCAATCGCGGGCTGTTGATTTTCAATGAGAGGCCCGCGATGAATGGGTAGATAGCACCCAGCAATCACGACTACCTGTAAACTCCGCAATCGTCAACCGCATCTCTCAACCTCTCGCGGAATAACGAAAAGAGAGACCTTCTCCGTCCCTCGAATGACGGCAATCGGTGTGCGCTGCCCGACCCGTTCTTCGGTCAATTGCTTGTGAATATCGTCGATGCCGGCGATGGGCTGATGAGCAAATTCCACCACGAGGTCTCCCTCTTTTAGCCCGGCACGATAGGCTGGCCCATCGGGTTCCAGAGAGATTACCAATACCCCCGTTTCCACCGAAAGATTGTAGAACCTCACCAACCGGCGGGGAAGCGGTACATTTTGTCCGGCCAGGCCAATAAAACTACGGCTAATGCGGCCAAAACGAATCAAGTGACTTGCCACAAACTTGGCTGTGTTGATTGAAGTGGCAAAACAGATTCCCTGTGCCGGCAGAATGACTGCTGTATTCACTCCAATGACCTCTCCCCGAGAATTGACCAAAGGACCTCCTGAATTTCCGGGATTCAGTGCCGCATCCGTTTGGATGATATTGTCCAGCAACCTGCCTGATTGCGTTCTCAAGGCTCGACCTAGTGCGCTGACCACCCCGGCGGTTACCGTACATTGAAAGCCATATGGGTTTCCAATGGCTACCACCAGCTGTCCCACACGGATCGACTTCGAATCGCCCAGGGTAACGGGAACCAGGTTGGGAGCATTGATGCGAAGAATCGCCAGGTCCGTGTCTGGGTCATCTCCAATCAGCTCGGCCGCGAAGCGACCGCCTTCCGACAAGGCCACCTCAATCCGTGTGGCGCCATGAACAACGTGGCTATTGGTCATGATAAATCCGTCAGGAGTAAAGATAAAACCAGAGCCGCTTCCTCCCGGCTGCCCCTCAGGCAATTGTCCTCGCCTTTTGCCTTTTTGTGCTTGATGGACCTCAATACTCACGACGGAGGGGCTTGCCTTCTCAGCCACGCTAATAACAGCCTGAGAGTAGGCATCCAAGTGCTGTTCGTCTATTCCTTCCTGTTGCGCTGGTTCGTTTAGCTTCTGTTTCGTCATCGAGTCGCTTGAGATGAACTCTAGATCAAATGGCATGATGAGATTTCTCCTTCTTAACCTGAAGGGTTCAAGTTGTTCATGGAGGGGCATTTGTTCGTGTCGCGTGACCATCGGCTTGAGAAAAAGTCAACTCCGTCCTCTTTGGACGCGCACCACTTGTAGGCTTACATAATATCCACAAGCGAAACTGTCAAATGGAGGGAAAGCGGACGACTGGTAGCCGCGATTACCGATCCCTTTGGCAATCGCGGGATGTTGTTTTTGATTTACCCGGAGCCCGCGATTGATGGGCACACTGCACCCACCAATCGCGGCTACCAAAAATGTCCATTGGACCCAAGGCCCGCGATTGTCGCGAAA
>JAXLQK010000097.1:0-13069 GCA_046331665.1 Terriglobia bacterium
GCTGTTCGCACTTGGCGAGCCTGCCGTGGTTTCCTTTTGGAAGTCCGGTCAACTGCTGTTTCCATTCCTGCTGCGGGTCTTCTGCCTGAAACGCTGTCGTTGCTTCGGTATGGCGTTGTAGCTGAGCGGGTCGCTTTTCAAATTGCCGACCACGGTTCTATTGGAGGCTCAGGGCCTACAGCTATCTCCGGTCATGCGAGGGGGCATACAGTTCCACAAGGTCCTCAGGTCTGACACCTGGAACAACGCGCGCTGGGATACTCTCCCTCGACCTTGAGCACTGGCTGAAACCAACGACTTCAGGCCGTTGTCCCACAGCTAATCGGAAACGGCTTCTCGCGCGGTCTCTAGGCCACCTGCTCATTCACCTTCAGTTCATCGAACCGTTCTCCTCGCTTCCACAGGGTTAACGTCACAGCAGCAATCTTTCTCGCCAACGTCAATCGCGCCAGCTCCGGCCGGATCCCTTTCTCCACTAGACGGGCGTAACAACGGTCAAACGGCGACTGATGAATTCCCTCCAAAGCCGCACTCTTAAAAACTTCCTTGAGCCGATGATTGAAGTTCGGATTCAACCCGCGCGTCATCGGGGCCCGCTGGCGTTTCTCCGCCCGCCCGTCCCGAAACTGATAGTCCCCGCTCGACCGCGTCACCACGGCCAATCCACAATAAGCCCAAAATTGCCGCTTGCTCCGAAACCGGTGCGGGCTGGCCACCCTCGCTAGGATCTGAGCCATCCGAATCGGCCCCAACACCGGTATCTGTTTCAAGATCGGGTAAGCCGGATGGCGGCGCGACTCTTCCAGCATCGCCTTCTTGGCTTCCCGTCTCAGTCCGCTCAACGTATCCAGTTCCTGGTAGAGAAACCCTGCCCGCTGTCGCACTCCCGGCTCGCTCAACTTCTCTAACCACCCCTCCCGGTTCCGTGGAGAGTAAACATCGCGCCCCGCACAGCCGATCGCTCGTCCCCGATAGATCGCCTTCACCCGATTCATCACCCGGGTCGTGTCTGCTACCAGCCCATCATAGCTGTGAACCAGTTCCTTGAGCCGTCGCACTCCCGGCGTCCCGTGATACACCCCTTTCAATTGCCCGCCCCGCAGCAGCTCGGCCAGCTTGGCCGCATCCACTCGATCCGCTTTATTCCCCACCGCCAGCAGTTTGTTCCTCCGTGGATTACAAACGATCACTTCCGCTACCAGCGGCCGGACGATCTCGTACAGCCAGGCCGCCTGTCCCCCTTCTTCAAACGTGACATGAATCGTGCCTCGCAAACCCTTCAGAAAATCCTGCATCGCTTCGGCTTCCGTGGCCAGAACGCATTCCATCCGGCTCTTCCCTCGCTCATCTTGGACTGCCACCACCGTGCTTGACTGATGCACATCCAGACCTACATACTTGTGTTCCATAGGGTGTCTCCTCCTTGTCCGTTTAGAGTCGTTAAGCAACTCCAAACTACCACGAGAAGGGGCGCCCTTTCATATTGCGTTCCACCTTAGGCGGTGGACTTTTGGAAACGGCACGCCCTCGTCCCAAACAGACCGCTCTCGTCCTACGGCCTCATTCCGTCAGCCGGCGGGTCGGCCCTCCATTTAGTAGCCGCCCAACCCGACAATCCCCGAATTTCGCCCCCAAACCTTGACATTGCCAAGAACCTGTGTGTAACCTTGATGTTGTGTTTTCAGGTGTTTCGCATCACTTTATGACAAAGACTCAGCCCTACCGCTTTCCAAGACTCATCCGAGCCGCCAGCTATTTCCTCCTGCTCTTCTTGGGCCTAAGTCAATTCCACAGCCATCTGCACGGATGCGACCTCAAGAGTCTGGAAACCCGGTCCTGGGCCAAGGGAACGGCTCTCAGTTCCTCTTCCCCTGAAGGCAGTAATTCTCCCTACGGCAAAGTTCCCCCTTGCCTGGCTTGCAACTGTCAGAAGCTGAAAGTCGCGTTTCTGCCGCTGCCAGTTTCACTGGCCAGACTGATTGAGATCGACCGCTTCTCGATGGAGCGGGATCGATCCTGCGTGAGACAGACCTTCTCACCCATCGACCTCACCCGAGCACCTCCTCAAAAGGGATAAATTTCCAAGGCTCCAAGAGAAGTCCGTCTATTTGATTCCGAATTGAGCAATGAATCGCCCAATTCGGAGAGATCCCATTTCTTCTCAATGATTCTTTCCGCGTGACTTTCGCTGGATACTTGGCGCTACGTTGCAGTATTTCCTTTTTGTCCACGCATCTATGAGGAGTTTTTGCCCTGATGAAGCAGAACCTGGTTGAAATCTTATCTTTAATACTTTTGCTTTTCTTACTTCCCCATCCCGCCATTTGCGCGCAATCGTTGGGAAATGCCGGGACGGTCGAGGGCACGGTGACAGACCCCAGCGGAGCGGTCATTTCCGGCGCCAGCATTGACCTCCAAAATTCTCTCACTGGCTTCAAGCGCACCGCTGTCACCGATAACATGGGAAACTTTCGCATTGCCAACATCCCGCCAAACCCCTATCACCTGCACGTTGCCGCCATAGGATTCAAGGAAATACACCAGGACGTCCGGGTGCGCTCTTCGGTTCCGGTGACCTTGAAAATCAGCCTGGAGCTCGGCACCCTGACCCTGCAGGTAGATGTGGAGGCGGGAGCCTCCGGGATGGTGGAAAACGTTCCCTCCACGCACACTGACGTGGATCAGACCTTGATGAACCAGCTTCCGTTGAGCTCTCCCGGTGCGGGGCTCAGCGATGCCATCACCCTTTCCGCCCCGGGCGTCGTGGCGGATTCCAACGGCTTCTTTCATCCGTTGGGGGACCATGCGCAGACGTCGATGTCGATCGACAACCAGCCGATCTCCGATCAGCAAAGCAAAGCCTTTTCCACCCAGCTCCCACCCAATGCCATTCAATCGATGGAAGTCATCACTGGAGCAGTCCCGGCCGAGTACGGCGACAAGACCAGTTTGGTCGTCAATGCCATCACCCGCTCAGGCCTGGGTCAGAGCAAGCCCAAGGGCAGTTTCCTGGGACAATACGGATCGTTCGGCACCAGCAACGTTGAAGGGGATCTGGCGCTGGGAGGAGTGAAGGCCGGGAACTTCATCGCCTTCAATTTCACCGATTCAGGCCGTTTTCTGGACACTCCGGAATTCGCGGTCCTGCATGGCCTTGGCAACTCCGTCAATTTGTTCGATCGCATCGATTACAATCCCACCGCCAAAGACAGCATCCACTTCAATTTATTTCTGGCCCGCAACCGGTTTGACACTCCTAATTCCTACGACCAGCAAGCCTTCGGGCAGGATCAGGGCCAGTTGGTTCGCACCATCAATATCGCTCCCGGTTGGGTGCATACCTTCAATTCCAATACCTTGCTCGCTGTCAATCCCTATTACCGGCTCGACCAGGTCTGGTACTACCCGAGCGCCAACCCGTTCTCTGACCAGCCGGAAACCTTCGGCCAACAGCGGCGGCTCAATAACACCGGGATTCACGCCGATGTATCTCACGTCAAGGGAATCCATAACTTCAAATTCGGGTTGCAATACTCCCATACCTTCCTGACCGAGAATATTCAGTTTGGCATCACCGACCCGAATTTCAATAACCCGTCCAGCCCGAATTTTCAGCCCGGTCTCCTGCCGTATGATTTGACGCGAGGTGGAAGCTACTACATCTTTCACGGACACACGGATATCAAGCAGGAAGCCTTCTTTGCCCAGGACACCCTTACTCTTCATGATTGGACGATCTATCTCGGCCTGCGCTTCGACAATTACAACGGAATCAGCAGCGGCAATGCCCTACAGCCCAGAATCGGAATTTCCTATCACATCAAGCCCACCAACACTGTGCTGAGGGGTTCCTATATTCGCACCTTTGAAACGCCTTATAACGAGAATCTGATCTTCTCCAGTCAAACGGGTGCTGGCGGACTTTCCGACGGCAGTCTTGGACCAACCAGCGCCGACCCCTTGCGTCCGGGCACCCGCAATCAATTTAATGTAGGAGTTCAACAAGGGATAGGTAAGTGGTTGATTCTGGATGGAGATTATTTCTGGAAATATACCCACAACGCCTACGACTTCAGCGTCCTTCTCGACACTTCCGTGGCCTTCCCGATTTCATGGAATGAATCCAAGGTGGACGGGGTTGCTGTCCGCATCAATATGGCCAACTACAAAGGCCTTTCCGCATTTATGTCAGCCGGACACACCCGGGCGCGCTTTTTTCCCCCGGAAACTGGCGGGTTGTTTTTTAATTCAGAGTTGCCAACCGGAGTTTTCAGGATCGATCACGACCAGGCCTTTCAGCAGACCACCCACATCAACTACCAGCCGCCTTACTGGAAGAAGCGTGAGCCGTTTATCTCTTTCACCTGGCGTTACGACAGCGGCGTGGTGGCCGGCAATGTCCCGGACTATGACACGGCTCTGGGACTGACGGCGGACCAGCAGGCGCAGATTGGCCTCTATTGCGGCAATACCTTTGCGACACTCTCGCAAGGGCTGACGCAATGCAGTAATCCGGTGCGAGGCGCCTTGCGGCTGAACATTCCTGCCGATGGCACGGAAAATGCAGACCACAACCCGCCCCGCATTACGCCGCGCCACTTGTACGACTTGAGCGTAGGCTCCAATAATTTATTGGGTACCGAAAAGATTCGGGTTGTTCTGCGTCTGACGGCCATCAACCTGGCGAACAAAGAGGCGCTGTACAATTTTCTTTCCACGTTTAGCGGGACGCACTTTGTCTCGCCACGCGCCTTGCAGGCCCAGTTGGGAGTTGTGTTTTAAAGCGGGATTGCATTCGTAAATGATCGGCGAAAGGCCCGCGATTGAAGGTCCATAATCAACCTTCAATCGCGGCTACCAGCGTGAGTTAAATACCAGCCCATTGTTTGGAGGAGAACACGGCATTGGGCTCCGATTCTGGACTTTTTTCCCCACGTCGTTGACCCGAGAATCTGTAGCGGCGCTCTATGAGCATCGCCATTGGAGACGGGACGTCCTCGTCCCGCTTGAGCAATTCGCCGCGAGGGCGCGGCGTCTCCAATAAAATCTCAGCCGGCTTCCGCCTAACGGCGGATGGGGAGGGTTCAATTCTGACGCGAGCAGGCAGGATGCCTGCTCCTCCTGATAATGCCCCGTAGGGGCAATACTTTTAGTAGCCCAGGGCCCGAGAGGCTGCAGGAGCAGCCTCTCAGCCCTGGGAAAAGTGCAGAAGTGGAATCGCCTTCCCCCTCTCCGGAAGAAAAGGCGCCCTTGGAAGCTATCGTCGCACGGAGAGGGGGATCGAGGGGGAGAGGGAAATGTATCAGGGTTATGGCGTGGCAATTCCCCTCTTTAGAGGGGGATATGACATTGGGCTCCCGTTCAATAGTTTTTGTTGCCCGGGTCGTTGACCCGGGAGTCTGTGGCGGCGCTCCATGGGCGTCGTCGTTCTGCGAGTGATTGAATTTCGGCGGTCATAGACCAAGCTTGTCCAAATTAGCATTTTCGAGGGAGGTGGAATGCCCTATAAGTTGAGGTGGAGTTGTACAACAAAAATCTCAACTCAAGGAGATTCCACCATGCCCAAAGTATGTAGCATCTTCTCCCAACTGCTCCAGCTATTTCCACGACTGGAGTTCGAACAGTTGGTTCGACAGCATCAAGCTGAGCGGCACGCGCGCGGGTTCAGTTGTTGGGGACAACTGGTCAGTATGCTGTTTTGTCAACTAGGTCAGGCCCAGTCGTTGCGCGAAATCTGCGGCGGGTTGGCCAGTTGTGAAGGCCGGTTGCGGCATCTGGGGTTGCCGCAAGCCCCCAAGCGCTCCACCTTGGCTTACGCCAACCAACATCGCCCGTGGCAACTGTTTCAAAGTGTTTTTGAGCAGCTCTATCAACGTTGTCAAAGTCAAATGAGATTTCCACGACCCTTTCGTTTTCGACATCGTCTGCTGAGTTTGGATAGCACCATGATCGATTTGTGTGCTTCCCTCTATGACTGGGCGGCCTACAAGCGGAGCAAGGGAGCGGTCAAGCTGCACCTATTGCTGGATCATCAATGCTATCTCCCGCAATTAGTGGTGATCACCCCCGGCAAAGTCCAAGAAATCCAGGTGGCCCGACGCTTGCGTTTCCAACCCGGCAGCATTGTGGTCTTCGACCGAGCCTATGTCGATTATGCCTGGTTCGAACAGCTGACCCAGCAAGGTGTCTTCTTTGTCACGCGCCTTCGCGACGATGCCCGTTACCGCGTGGTGGAACAACGGCCTTTACCCCAGAAAGGACCGATCCGCCGGGATGAGATCATCCAGCTGGGTAGCCATTGGTATCGTCAAACCAGATTGCTGCGCCGTCTGGAAGTGGAAGTTCCCGGCTGGGAACACCCCTTGTTGCTATTGACCAATCATTTTCGTTTCGGCCCGACTACGGTGGCCCGGCTTTACCACCAGCGTTGGCAGGTGGAGACCTTTTTCCGGACGCTCAAACAAAATCTGCGAGTCAAAAGCTTCGTTGGGACCAGCTCCAACGCTTTGAAGATCCAGATTTGGACGGCCTTGATTGCCGTCTTGCTGCTCAAGTACCTGCAATGGCGGGCCCGTTTCGGTTGGTCCCTTTCCAACTTGGTCGCTTTACTGCGTCAACAACTGTTTGTGTATCGGCCGCTGTGGAGGTGGTTGGACCAGCCCTTCGAACCTCCCCCGCTGCTGGAGGCCATTCCGGTTCAATCCTGGCTGGCTTTTGCGGAGAACTGAATTTGGACAGCAGAACCGGCACTCCCAACCTAGTCCTCAGCTCACCCGATTCTGGGATTGATAAATCAAGGGTTACCCCTGTCCAAAAACCTCCTCCTTCGCTAATTTGGACAGCATTGGTCTATGACCGCCGAATCCCGAATAGTTCGTTTGATGAAACGACACCGGCGCTCATAGAGCGCCGCTCCAATACAGGTGGAGGCGGGACGCCCCCGTCCCATTTAAACAATTCGCCGCGAGGGCGCGGCGTCTCCAAACAGATCCTTCCAGCAACCTAATCGTTGAACCCTGGGCGTTGGTTTCGTCCCCATCCCACAGAGACCAAAGGAGATTAGCGCATTTCTTCCCGACGTACAAGATCGAGGCCTGCCTTCATTGTCGCCTTCTCCGGGGGTTTTGCTTCAAAAATGCGTTTAATCCCGTTCGGACCAAGCCCCAATCCACCACGGATTCCATCAGTCGATAAACATTTCACGTCTCTCTGTTGAAACAAGGTTGTTCGTTTCCGGTTTTTGCATAGACTTTAAAAAAGATGAGAAAACCCTAGCGAAGTAATTCTGCATCCATAGCTTGAGTGGTTGAAGCGGGATGAGTCTTATCGAAGAGGCTATACCATACCGCCACACTTGTGGTTGAGGGCCAGGATGCCTCGAGTGGACTTCAAAGGGGCCTGCGCCAATCGGGAATTCTGCATTCCAGGATTTAGGTTGCTTGTGAAACGAAAGATTTGGTTTTGAGATGCCTGAGGGAGGTGGCATGGGAGAACGGCATTTTTCCATTCTTCGTACGTCTCTAATCTCTTTTTTGTTCCTTATTCCTTCCCATCGTGTACTGGGTCAAACAGCAAGTTTCCGACGACGGATCTCTGAGACTATTGACGAGAAATCACTCATTACGCTTGGTGGTAACACTCACCCACTAGCACGTCCGGAATGGGACAAAGGAATTGCACCTGATCAGTTTTCCATGCAGCGGATGCTGTTAGTTCTCCGACGTGGAGAGGATCAGGAGAACGCCTTGAAACAATTGCTGGTCGACCAGCAGGTGAAGTCTTCCCCAAGCTACCATCAATGGCTAACCCCCCAACAATTTGGCGCCCAATTCGGGCCCGGGGATGAAGACATCCAAACGGCTTCCGAATGGCTGACGAATGAAGGTTTCCAGGTCAATCGCGTCGCAGCAGGCCGATCGATCATCGAATTTTCGGGAACTGCGGGTCAAGTTCGCCACTCTTTTCACACGGAAATTCACAACTTTGTTCGCGCCGGCGAGTCCCATTGGGCAAATCAAACCGACCCGCAGATTCCCGCAGCCCTGGCGCCGGTTGTCGCCGGAATTGTTTCCCTCAACAACTTTCCGCGGAAACAGATGATTCATCGTTTGGGCGCGTTCTCAAGGCAAAAAGGGTCAGGAGAATTAAGGCCACTTTTTACTTATACGGACAAATCAGGAACCTGGTACGCCCTCGGCCCGAGCGATTTTGCCACGATTTACAATGTTCAGCCCCTTTGGCAAGCTGGAATTGACGGCACAGGACAGCGCATCGCCATCGTTAGTGAAACAAACATCAACCTTCAGGATGTTCGGGATTTTCGTAATCTGTTTGGCCTGCCTCCGAACGATCCCCAAATCATTTTGAACGGACCTGACCCCGGCATCGTTGACACTGAAGAAGGCGAGGCTGACCTGGATGTGCAGTGGGCCGGCGCTGTCGCCAGGAATGCGACGATTCAATTGGTGGTCTCGCAAACGACCAGCGCCTCTCAGGGAACGGATCTTTCCGCACTCTATATCATCGACAACAATCTGGCGCCGGTGATGAGTGAGAGTTATGGTCAGTGTGAGTCCTCACTGGGCAATAGCGGCAACACCTTTTTTTATTATTTATGGGAACAGGCGGCCGCGCAGGGAATTACGGTGACTGTGTCGGCAGGCGACGCGGGGTCTGCCGGTTGTGACGTTCAACCCAGCCAAACAGCAGCTCAACAAGGTCTGGCAGTCAGCGGGATTGCGTCAACGCCTTTCAATGTGGCCGTGGGAGGCACGGAATTCGATGACCTTTCCGACCCATCTCGGTACTGGAACGCGGGCAATCAGGCGTCCACACAGGCCTCGGCCAAGTCCTATATCCCGGAAACAACCTGGAATGATACGTGCGCTCAATCAGGAGAACTCAATGGCTGTACTTCCGTCTCCAATAGCGGGCTGGATCTAACCGCCGCCGGTGGAGGACCCAGTAATTGCGAGACCTCCAGCCGATCGGGGGTGTGTACGTCGGGGTACGACAAACCCCCCTGGCAAAGCGGTCCCGGAGTCCCGAATGACGGCGTGCGCGACATTCCCGACGTCTCATTCTTTTCCAGCGATGGGCAGAATGGCAGTTTTTATGTCATGTGCCAGGCCAGTGCAAATCCGGACCCCTCGTCCTCCTGTAATCTGGATGCCCCCTATCAAAATTTCCAAGGCGTGGGAGGGACTTCAGCAGCCGCACCGGCCTTTGCCGGGATCATGGCGATGGTCAACCAGAAGACCGGGGAGCGTCAGGGCAATGCCAATTTCGTCCTCTACAAGCTCGCGGCGCAGAGCGGCGCCAGCTGTACTTCAGACTCCTCCGCCGTCGGTAACTCTTCGTGTACCTTCTATGATCTCAGAAAAGGGAACATCTCGGTGGCTTGCAAGGCCGGTTCCGGCAACTGCAGCAATGCGTCCAATCACGGCTATGGACTCCTTGTTGACCCGGCCCACCCAAATTCCCCGGCGTGGACTACAACTGCCAACTATGACCTGGCTTCGGGGCTAGGGTCCGTAAATGCAGCAAACCTGGTTAAGAACTGGACTTCCGTCAGTTTTTCGCCAACCACGACGACGCTGTCCCTTTCACCGACTACCATTACTCACGGCCAATCCGTTAATGTTTCCATCAATGTGCATTCTTCGTCCGGTGTTCCCAGCGGAGCCGTTTCGCTCATTGGCGGACTCGCTAATCAAGCCCAAGGAATTGACTTTTATGAATTATCAAATGGTTCGGTAGCGGGCACGACCGTTTACCTACCGGGCGGAAGCTATGGAGTCACTGCCCATTACGCAGGCGACGGGACGTTCGGGACAAGCAATTCGAGTCCTGCCATTGCCGTCAAAGTGAATAAGGAAAACAGCCAAACCCAGGTTTCCATGATCACCTTCGACAACAGCGGCAATATTTTAAATTCCAATGCCCTCTCAGCCACTTATGGATCCCCTTACGTCATGCGGGTCGATGTGACAAACACTTCGGGCCAACAATGCTCTTCCAACGCGGTCGCCTGTCCAACAGGAAACGTCGCGGTTACTGACAACGGGAATCCACCTCCGCAACAGGGCAATCCACCAGGACAGCTTCCTTCGGGAACCTATACATTAAACAGCGGCGGTTATTTTGAAGATAACTACATCCAATTCGGGGCAGGACAACAGACGTTAGTGGGAAAATATCAGGGAGACAACAGCTATAATGCGAGCCAATCCTCTTCCAAGGTCATTACGATCTCTCAGGCCAGCACCACATCCACCCTGAGTTTCAAGACTCAACCCAACTCGACCTTCATACTTACAGCCGAAGTCGATACCACGAGTAACGGAGCGGCACCCAGCGGCTCGGTTCGATTTCTGAATGGCGGGACTCCAGTTCCCGGGACGGTGACTTATGCCCCCATCACGGGCTCAAGTACGGCCAGCGCGACCTTGCTTGCCACTCTCACTGCCTCCTTTTACTCGAACGTCACTATCACGGCGCAATACAGCGGAGATGTGAATTATACGAGCTCGAATTCTTCTCCCATTGTTATTCAGGGGACTCCCGTCGTACCGATGGTGAGCTCCATCCTGCCGATCAGCGGCTCCAACCTGGGCAATACGAAGGTTTACCTCTCGGGCAATAACTTCGGATCGGGAGCTACCGTTAGCTTCGGTTCGGTAGCCGCGACCAACGTTCAAGTGGTCAATTCTTCGTTAATCATTGCCATCACGGGACCAGGTTCGGTGGGCTTGGTGGACGTGACCGTGACGAACCCCGGCGCCCAGCCCGTTGTCCTGCCCAACGCATACACTTACCAGACTCTTCCAACGGCAGTTGTTCCTGCATCCGCAATGAGGATTCCATACGTCGTGGACTCTGTTTTCTTTCGATCAGACTTGGGAATCAATAATCCAAATCCCTCGCTAGCCAACGTCCAAATTACTTTTCTGGATAGCAATGGCTCATTGGTTGGGCCATCGGCTTCGGTCACCATCCCATCACAAGGGTATCTTCAGATAGACAGCATTCTCCGCTATTTGCAGGGGACATCGACCATGACCGGACAAGAGGGATCGCTGGTCTTGGAATCTGACCAGGCTATTCAAGCTTTTGCTTCTCAAATCAACAACCAGACCGGCGACCCCAGCATACTTGATGGAATCCGCGAAGGGAGCCCTCAGTTAGTCCTGCAATCCGCCGCCAATACGGGTCCATTCCGGTCAAACCTGCAGGTCCTCAACCTGTCTCCAGGTCAGGCCAACGTCACCATGACTGCCCACAGCCGGGAAACAGGACAGTCCATCGGGACTGCTCTGGCCAACCTCACCATCCCGGGAAATGGCTATCTGTCTTTTGATAACATTCTCCAGGCATTGTCGGTACCGGATTCGTACGGACCGGTTGAAATTCAATCCACCAATGGTTCTTCCCTTGTAGGAATTTCCCAGGTGTCCGGAGTCGGAGCAGGAACCAGCGGCTTTTTCACCGCGCAAGCAAGCAACTCAGGCACCCTTGCCGAAATGATTCCTTTCGTTATAGACACGGGTGACTTTCGGACCAATCTTGGGCTGAACAACCTGGGTCCAAGCACAGCCAATGTTGGAGTGACCCTGATGTCCACCAATGGAACCCCGCTGGGAACCACCAAGACCCCGATCCAGGTTGCCCCGCAAGGAATGGTTCAAATTAACAATATTGTGCGATTCCTCGTCAGTGGATCGAGTGATTCGAGTGTCGCCAACCAGCAGGGGTATCTTCAAATCACTTCCGATCAGACAATCAAAACCTTTGCGACTCAGATTGATAATGTGTCTCTGGACCCAAGCATCGAGAATAGTGCCAGCACAGGCAGCAGTCACTTGTTATTAAAATCTTCTGCCAACGGAAATTTCCAATCGACGCTAGTGCTGGTAAATCCGAACGATTCCCCAGTCAACGTTATGCTGAGCTCTCGGCAGGGAGGATCTCCCGGCAACGGGAATATCACGGGAACCCGTACGATCTCCATTGCGTCGCACGGTTTCTTTGAAAGCAATAACATCCTGGCTGACATCGGCGCCGCCAGTGTTTTTGGTCCCATTGAAATCCTTGCGAATGCCAACGCTCCGCTGATTGCCGTCTCACGGGTTTACAGCACCTCCGGGAATACCAGCGGTTTCTTCGATGCTGTGGCCCTTCCCTGACACCCTCCTGAAGTCAGCCTTGGGTCCAAGAATCCAATTTTTCCTTCTTTAGTTTGTGGTTGCAAAACCACAGTAGTTGACGTCGTTTGGGCCCATGATTAAGATACGTCGATAGGATTGCTCCTCAAACCGGCGTCAGGAGCACCTTACTTCTAACAATGGCATTTGTTGCAAGCCCAAGAAAGACGCAATACTTCTGCCACCCTTCCGATCTACCTGGAAAGTGAAGGCGTCACAACTCTTGTTTTCCTTCGAAGCGCGTTCTCAATCCCATCCTGTCCTCGGACGGGGTGTTTGCAAAAGGTTAAACTGCTATGAAAGCCAGGTCCTGCTTACTACTCTTGTTTTTATACTCGCTCTCTTCGCCTCTATGGGCGAGGAGCAAAATCGACACGGTCGTTATGAAAAATGGGGATCACTGGACTTGTGAAATCAAGAAGCTCTCGGAGGGTGTGCTTTATGTTGGCGTCGATTATGTCGATGGGACAATTTCGGTCCAGTGGTCCAAAGTGGCACGGGTGGAAAGCCCACAACTCTTCCTGGTGAAAACACAAGGAGGCTCCATCTACAGCGGGACCCTAAAGTCTCCTGAGGTGCCTGCAGAAGAGCCTGTAAAAATCGAAGTCGCGGAAGCCACGGCCCAAGGGGTGATGCTGCCTCAAAAAGAAGTGGTCACGCTCGACCAAACGTCCCAATCGTTCTGGCGGCGATTCAGCGGAAGTATCAGCAGTGGCTTCATCTATGCAAAGGGAAACGACACAACGCAATACAATTTCAGCTCCCAGCTCAAATACTTGCGTTCCCGATGGGCAGCTCAGGCCGACTATAGTTCTGCGTTGTCGAGCACCTCAGGGGCGACGACCACCACTCGAAACGAAGTGACT
>JAXLQK010000098.1:0-12457 GCA_046331665.1 Terriglobia bacterium
CCAAGCATACAACATCGCCGTAGTTCCAGCTACTGCCTGCCTTGAGATGGTTTCTTCCGCCGCAAAGGTGACCTTTGGATCAAGATACGGTTCGATCGAAGGGATGGATATTCGAGAAGCCCTTGTGCTGCCTGAGGGACAGGTGAAGAGATTGCAACTTGTGCTGATGGCAGGGGAGAATTTAGGAAGTTCATTTCAGCTGGCACGAGTACCACGTCAGCAGGTACAGCCAGCCATGCAAATTGGACGGTCATGCGGCAGGTAAGATTCAATGGGAGAATTCAAGGGTTGGGTGAGACTTAGGCCGCACCCCACGTTGGATGAAGTAGAAAACTCGATGTACAGAAGAAATTCCGGTGGGAGCCCTATCATCAAAAGTTTCCAGGATAGAATGTTTTGGATATTTATTTTAAAGGATTGAGGAAACTTTGGCGCGGCAAGTGTGAGGCCTTGGGGCAGATTTGCTCGGTTCCTGACCTGGAAAAAGGAAAAGGAGTATCAGATTCATCCCGCCATGCTCGATAGCTGTTTACAAGTTTTTGCTGCCGCCGCTTTCAGCCTTGAAGAGTTGACTTCCTGGGTTCTATTTACATGCCGTGGGAATCGAATCGTACCGGCTCTATCGAGAGCCCAGTCCTAATGAACTGACCGGTGTGGTCCGGTGAACCGACCTCAGAGAGATGACAAAGCCACACTTTTGCTGGACATTGTGGTGTTCTCTTCTTCTGGCGAGCTTGTCGCGGAGGTTGAGGGATTTGGGTTAAGGCAAGCGGGGCGGGAGGCGGTGAGTGGGGCAGGGCGAGGCGAAGAAGGGGAATGGTTGTATGAAGTGAAATGGAAGGCGGAGGCGCTGGAGGGAGGGAAGGGGGTAGGAGGTGGGGCGAGTCTGGAGGAGATCGCCGAAGTATTGAAGAAGGTGGTAGAGCACGGGCGGTCAGAGCGGGGGTTAGGGGAATTTGCCTCGTTATTTCCACGGCTGGAGGCGTTGAGTACGCAGTATGTGGTGAGGGCATTCAGGCAGTTGGGGTGGGAGATGAAGGTGGGAGAACGGATTCGACTGGGAACGAAGGCTGAGGAGTGGGGGGTATTGGAGCGGCATCGACGGTTGTTGGGGAGGATGCTGGAGATACTGGAGCAGGACGGGTATTTGAAGCGGGAAGAGGAAACGTGGGAGGTCCGTCGAATTCCAGAGGGGTGGGAGCCGGCAGAAGAACTTTCGAAGTTAATGGAACAATATCCAGGCAGTGCGGTGGAGTTGGAAATGACGGGGCGGTGTGGGCAGCGATTTGCGGAAGCCTTGAGAGGGGAATGTGATCCATTGGAGCTTTTATTTCCGGAAGGGTCTTTGGCAGATGCGGAAAAACTCTACCGGGATTCCCCATTTTTTGAATTTTACAATCGACTGATCGAAGAAGCCATTCGATCTGCAATTACCGCAATCCCGCCCACACAGAAGATCAGTATATTGGAGATAGGGGCAGGGACGGGAGGGACGACGACGTATGTATTGCCGCGAGTCCCTGCAGACCGGACCGAGTATGTATTTACGGATGTATCTCCGCTGTTTTTATCGAAGGCGAGGGAGCGATTTGGGGGGCATGGATTTGTCCAATACCGAGTGCTGGACATCGAGCGAGATCCAGTGGCACAGGGATTCGAAGCGAATACGTTCGATATCATTGTTGCGTCGAATGTCTTGCATGCGACCGCCGACTTGCGCCAGACCTTGAAACGAGTGTCAGATTTGCTTGCCCCGGGTGGGTTCCTCATTCTTTTCGAAGAAACGGTCCCCATGCGCTTTACCGATCTGATTGTCGGATTAACGGAGGGGTGGTGGAAATTTAGAGATGAAGAGTTGAGGCGGTCGCACGCGTTGATTTCAGGGGAGAAGTGGAAGGAGGTATTGAGGGAGAGTGGATTTGGAGAGGTATTGGTGATACCGGAGGGGGAGGGCGAGGGGAGTATTTTGGGGAAGCAATCGGTGATTTTGGCACGAGGGTAGAGGTTGAAGAGAAGGTGGGAGGAGGGGAGGCGAGGGAGATGGTTGATATTGACGGATCGTGGGGGTGTAGGGGAAGAGCTGGGAAGGAAGATGAAATTGCGGGGTGGGGAATGTGTGATGGTATGGGCAGGGAGAGGGTATCGGGAGTTAGGGGAAGGGCGGTATGAAATCGGTGAGGATCAGGAGGAAGAGATCACGAGGCTGATACGGGAGGAGGGGAGCTTCCGTGGGGTGGTGTATTTGTGGGGGCTGGAGGAAGGGGTAGGGGAAGCTAGCAGTTCTGGGGAATTGAGTCAGGGGATCCGACGGGGATGTGGGGGGTTGTTGCATTTGGTGAAGGGGCTGGTGGGGGATGGGGAAACGAAGGCGAAGGGATTATGGGTGGTGACGCGAGGGGCGCAATCGGTAGGAGAGGAAGCGGAGCGAGTGGCCTTGGCGCAAGCGCCGGTGTGGGGACTGGGGAGTGCGATAGCCTTGGAGTATCCGGAGCTGAGATGTGTGAGGGTGGATTTGGATCCTGGGGCAGGGAGGGGAGAAGTCGAGAGGTTGATGCAGGAGATAGAGTCAGGGAAGGGAGAGAGCCAGGTAGCAATGCGGGGTGGAGTGCGGCAGGTGGCGAGGCTAGTGCGGAGCAGGAGGCAAGCGGGTGGGAAGGAGGAAGGGCTAACGGTAAAACGGCCTTGCCGTCTGGAGATTGAGCAAGCGGGGGTTTTGGACAACTTACGATTCCAACCGCTGAAGCGCCGCGATCCGGGACCGGGGGAAGTGGAGATTGAGGTGATTGCGACCGGATTGAATTTCCGGGACGTGCTCATCGCGTTGGGAAAATATCCTGGTACCTCAGATGGAATCGGCTATGAGTTCAGCGCAAGAATTGTGAGGCTTGGGAGCGATGTGAAGGAATTTACGATTGGGGACAAGGTGATGGGGATTGCACCAGGTAGCTTTGCTTCGCATCTTACAGTCCAGACCGATCTCCTTTTTTCGATTCCAGATGCATTAGGCGTTCTTGACGCCGCAGCGATTCCAAGCGCTTTTCTAACGGCCGCCTATGCGCTAAATTATCTCGCCAAAATGATGTCCAGTGACCGCGTCTTAATCCATGCGGCAGCCGGAGGAGTAGGATTGGCGGCGGTACAACTGGCGCAGCGGGCAGGGGCTGGAATCTTTGCGACAGCAGGCAGTGAGCAAAAGCGAGCGTTTCTGAAGTCGATGGGAGTAACGCACGTCATGAACTCGCGGACATTGGAGTTTGCCGACGAAATCATGGAAAAGACGGCTGGGCAGGGTGTAGACATTGTCCTGAACTCCCTGGCAGGGGAATTCATCCCGAAAAGTCTCTCCGTCCTGAGTGACAAAGGACGATTCTTGGAAATTGGGATGACGGGGATATGGGACGAAAAGCAAGTTGCGAGCCTGAAGCGATCAATTTCCTATTACCCCATTAACTTGGCAAAGATCACACGGGAAAACCATCTTCTAGTTCACAATCTCCTCAAAGAATTGATACAGGATTTCGACAAGGGACAGCTGAGACCCTTACCGCTCAGAGTCTTCCCCCTTGAGGAAGTAGCTCATGCATTTCGCTTTATGGCACAAGCCAAACAAACCGGCAAGATCGCTGTCTCCTTCGAAAAGCAGCAAGAGAGGCAACGAACACAGACTGCGTTACCGAGCGTTCCGGCTTCGAAGCTCGACCCCGTAGGTGCTTACATGATTACGGGTGGTCTTAGTGGACTGGGTTTGTTGGTAGCGGAGTGGATGGTTGAGAATGGGGCTAGGCACATTGTACTAATGGGGAGAAGCAAGGTGACAGAAGCCGCTCAACCAGTGATTCAGAAATTTAGAGAAGACGGCGTTGAGGTGGAGATCATTCAAGGCGACGTTACCCAGCAAACACAGCTAAAAGAGGTATTCGGCAAGTTTGGAAAAACGTTACCTGCTCTGAAAGGTTTAATTCATTCCGCAGGCGCCTTGGACGATGGCGTTTTGACCCAACAGAACTGGGGCCGATTTCAAAAGTTTTGGCGCCTAAGGTAGTGGGAACTCTGGGAACTTCACCGCTTGTCTCAGAATCAACCTCTAGACTTTTTGTTATGTTTTCCTCGGCTGTTTCCTTGTTAGGGGCAGCAGGACAAAGCAACCACGTTGTAGCCTGTGCCTTCGAGGATGGATTGGCCTATTACCGACGAGCCCAAGGCATGCCGGCTTTGAGTATCAACTGGGGGCCGTGGGTGAAACCGGCGCTGCAGTGCGACAGAATGTGAAACACGTCTAGAAGGGAAGGCTTCCAGCATATAACGCTCAAAGGCTTGCAGGGCAAGGTTGGGACGACTTTTGGAACGGGAGTTCACCCAGGTGGGTGTCATGAAGGTTGACTGGCGGCAATTCAAGGGAGGGACTTCCCGTTGGGTACACAACTGCCCTGTTAGCGGATTTAGAACTCCCCCTAAGGTAGCCACGGAAGAGGCGAAACATTCAAATTCGCCCCGGTTGCCTTCTTGCTGGAGCAAATCGAGCGAGCTCTACTCCAACGAACGCCAAAAATTTTGACGGAGTATGTGCGTGCCCAGGTGGATCAAAGTGTTGGGACTCGATCGTGCCTTAAAGCTCGATCCCCCAGCAGGGGATGAACTCCTAGGTATGGATTCCGATGAGTATTGAATTAAGAAACCGTCTCCAAGCAGGAATTGGGAAGGTTTCACCCACGACTCTATTTGATCATCCCACGGTTGAGGCTCGGAATTTCTTGAAAAACGTTGATCCCTAGAACCAAAGACCTACCGAGATCGCATGAGATGAAGCGAGAAGGGTCGGAAATCAGCGTCTGGAGGATGTTGCAAAGATTTTGATGAAGATGCAGAAGCGATGCTTTCAAACGAATTGTCAAATTTTCCATTGTCAACAGATGTTTAATCGGAACCCAAAGCTAGCCGTAAGCGCGAATTGAAGAGGGACTTAGACCGGCACATGAGTGACTTAACGGAAAGACTAGATCAACTTTCTCCAAAGCGGGCTTTGGTGGAGTTGCGAGCTTTGCGGGAAAAGCTTCGTGAGGCCGAACTTACAAAAAATGGCCCAATCGCGATCATTGAAATGGGCTGCCGTTTTCCGGCGGAGCCAATGACCCCATCTTTGTGGGAACCTTTTGTGTGAAGGGGTTGATGCAATCCGGAGATTCCTTTAAGTCGATGGGACATTGATACCTTCTTGGATTCCAATCCTGATGCTCCGGGCAAGATGTCAACGCGGTGGGCCGGATTGTTGATGGGGTTGAATATTTTGACGCGGATTTTTTGGAATTTCTCCAAGAGAATCTTTAACCATGGATCCCCAGCAACGTCTGTTCTGGAAGTAAGCTTCGGGGAAGCCTTGGAGAATGGCGGTCAGTCTCCGGAAAAAATGTTCTCTAGCCCGACAGGAGTCTTTGTCGGAGTGGCGAGTAATGATTATGCACATCTGCAAATGCAGTTCGGTCATTTGGATGAGATCGACGCCTACTTTGCGACAGGAACTTGTCACAGTGTTGTCTCGGGTCGTCTTATCTTATAGTCTCACCATGGCCCCAGTCTCACCATAGACACGGCCTGCTCCTTTCTTTAGTCGCGGTTCACCTGGCCTGTCAGAGTTCTGCGCTGGGGAATGTAGGCTAGCCCTCAAGCGGTGGGGTGAATATCATTCTTGCTCCCGGAGCTCCTAATTAATTTTTCAAAATCTCATATGATGGCGGCAGATGGGCGCTGCAAGACGTTTGATGCCGCTGCTGATGGCTTTGTGCGTGGAGAAGGATGCGGCGTCGTTGTTCTCAAGCGTCTGAAAGACGCTATGAATGATGGGGACAATATCCTCGCCGTCATTCGAGGGACAGCGGTGAATCAGGACGGCCGTAGTAGCGGGCTTACGGTTCCCAATGGCATCTCTCAACAGGAGGTCGTTCGGAAAGCCTTGGCCAACGGTGGGGTAGATCCCCTTGAAGTAGGTTATGTCGAAACTCACGGAACGGGCACATCTCTGGGAGATCCCATCGAGGTTCACGCCCTCAATGCGGTTTATGGTCAAGGTCGCTCAAAAGACAAACCGCTTGCTCTCGGCTCGATCAAGACAAACCTTGGACACCTCGAGACAGCTGCTGGTGTTGCCGGGCTCATAAAATCAATCCTTGTTTTGATGCATCGAGAGATTCCACCCCACTTGCACCTAAATAACCCCTCACCCCATATCCCTTGGGGAGACTATCCCGTTTGTGTCCCTAAGATGCGTACCCCTTGGCCCTCTCAGAACAATCCTCATATTGCAGCGGTGAGTTCCTTTGGATTTAGTGGGACCAATGCACATTTAGTGCTTGAGGATGCCTCTCGGCTAACCAAATTGCTTCGGAGTGACCATAGTGAGAGCGCGGTACCAAATCTTGACACAAAACAGGAGAGTGAAGGGGAAACCATTGCAGATCGTTCTGTACGGGATAAACCGGAAAGGTCCCTTCATTTGCTAACTCTTTCAGCAAAGACTGGGGTGGCTCTCACGCAATTGGCAAAACGATACGCTATCTTTATAGGTGCACAGTCGTCAGCGGCAATGACGGATATTTGCTACACCGCCAACGCCGGCCGCTCGCATTTTGAACATCGTGCATCAATTGTCGGAAATTCGCGAGAGCAGATGCGAGAAGGTCTGGCGGCTGTGGCAGAGGGGAAAGAACTGGCGGGAGTTCAGAGTGGACACGCAGACTTGACTCATCGACCCGAGGTAGTTTTCTTGTTTACGGGACAGGGTGGTCAGTACGTGAACATGGGGCGAGGGTTGTACGAGAGCGAGCCGACATTTCGAGGGGTATTGGAGGAGTGCGAAGAGAAGTTACGGCCGTATCTGGAGAAGCCGTTGTTGTCGGTGCTGTATCCGGGGGCAGGGGAGGGGACGCCGCTGGACGAGACTGGATATACACATGTCGCGATGTTTGCGATTCAGTATGGGCTGGCGAAGCTGTGGCGATCGTGGGGGATTGAGCCAGGTTTGGTGATGGGGCACAGTGTGGGAGAGATTGTGGCGGCGACGGTAGCGGGTGTGATGAGTTTGGAGGAAGGGTTGAAGTTGATGCGGGAGCGAGGGCGGTTGATGCAAAGGCTGCCTCGGAATGGGATGATGGCCTCATTGTTGATGGGAGAAGAGCGGGTGGTGGGGGAGTTGGAGCGGTATCGAGGGCGGGTGGCGATAGCGGCGGTGAACGGGCCGGAGAGCACGGTGATCTCGGGGGAGAGGGGGGCGGTGGAAGAGATACTGAGGCGATTGGAAGGGACGGGGGTAAAGGTGAAGGTATTGAAGGTATCGAATGCCTTTCATTCGCCGCTGGTCGAGCCGGTGTTAGAGGAGTTTGAGCGGGTAGCGCGAGGGGTGGAATACCGGGCACCGGAGATGGGGTTATTTTCGAGCATGAAGGTGGGATGGGTGAAGGAGCAAGGGGTGATGGAAGCGGGATATTGGGTGGACAATCTGCGGCACACGGTGCGGTTTTCGGAGGCGATTCGGGCGGTTTATGAGCGAGGATACCGAGTTTTTTTGGAGATAGGGCCGACGCCGATTCTGGTCAGTATGGGAAGTCAATGTGTACCGATGGGAGAGGGGGTTTGGTTGCCCTCCTTACGGGAGGGGCGAGAGGATTGGGACCAAGCAGGAAAGCCTGGGCACATTGTATGTGAAGGGAGTAACATCGATTGGAAGCATTTGATCAACCTTTCCTGCGGCACAAGGTGATGTTGCCTACATGCCATGGACAAAGCAGTATTGGATTGATGCGGCAAAGAGAAGTGGCACAACGGTAAGCTTGGCGTAGGGGCATCGCTGGCCACAGGTGGTGCAGGCCGCTCGTGAACGATCACAATTTTCTCCAGTGGATTTGGATCTTCGTAGAACACCAAAAAGTGGAGCTGTTAAATCAAATTGCCACGGCCAATATCGTCCACACTTTTTGTGAGTTGGGCGCATTTAATGTCTCCCGCCAAACATTTACTATCGACTCCCTCATCGAACAATTCAGGATTCTACCTGATTACAAAACGTTGATCTCACGCTGGCTGATGCAGCTTTCCGCCGAAGGGTTTCTGGAACAAGTTGAAGGGGCATTCATCAATCCCGCGCCTTTCCAGGACGATGGATCACAGGTCTTTCTTCATAGAGCGGAAATGCAACTATCCGACATGCCTTTTGTTCGCGACTTTGTGGGCCGGTGCGGTCAGATGTCGTCCAGTATTCTGACCGGGAAATTGAGTCCCCTGGAAACGCTCTTCCCAGGCGGGTCTTTGGAAACGGCCGAGGGCTTATACGAGCAATGGGCGTTGTCTCGCTACTTTAATGGGATTATCAGAAGGGTGATTGGGACCCTTGTCGAAGGGACAGGCCGTGGCCAGCAATTACGCGTTATCGAGGTTGGGGCAGGCACGGGCGGGACTACCGCCTCCCTCCTACCGGTTTTACCGTCAAGGGGCACCAAATACTTCTACACAGACCTATCCAAGTTCTTTTTTAGCTATGCCGAGCGAAAATTTAGTGGGTACCCTTTCTTGCACTTTGGTTTCCTGAATATCGAAAAGGATCCTGTGGATCAAGGATTCGGTCAACATGCCTTTGATGTCGTTGTCGCTGCCAACGTACTGCACGCGACCATGAATTTGGACGATACCGTTCGGAACGTGACAACCTTGCTGAAGCCGGGTGGACTTTTGCTATTGTACGAACTCACTTGCCCGCCCGCATGGATGGAATCTTCCTTCGGTCTCATCGAAGGCTGGCACCGTTTTGACGATGGCTTACGCCGTGGTAGCCCACTCTTGTCTCGGCAAACTTGGGAAACAGTACTCCGGTCCAACGGGTTTGAAGAAGTAACAGCTTTTCCCGAGGCCGGCTCACCGGCTGAAATATTAGGAGCACATGTCCTCCTTGCCAGAGTTCCAACAAAAAGTGAATCCTTAAAATGGCAAACTCCGTCCGTGACGTTCCCTGAATTGAGTAAGCCAGAAAAAAACACAGACTCCCTCTCTCGTGATGAAACGCAAGAGATACCGTATCGAGAAATTCTGGACACTCTCCGTAAGGTGGCACCGAGCGAACGGCTTGACCATCTTGTGGAATATGTTCGCCTTCGTGTTATGCGAGTCCTTCGGCGTGATGATTCTGACCCAATCGACCGTCGTCATCACTTGATGGACTTGGGGATCGATTCACTCATGGCGGTCGAATTAAGGAATCTGTTGAATTCAGAATTAGGATTGAAACGAAGGCTTCCCGCCACGCTGATATTTGATTATCCGAGTGTAGAAGCCATCGCAAACTACCTGTCTTCATTAATCTTCACCCAAGAGGAAGGAGCGGTCGAAACACTAATGAATACGCCAAGGGAGACAGGAATAATTCGAGAAGCTGAAATGACGATCAAAGATTTGTCTGAGGAGGAAGTAGAAAAACTATTGCTCAAAAAGTTAGAAACGCTCCAATAAATCAGCTCCACCGGGTGGATGCACCCCTAATTCAGATCCAGGCAAAGGATTTTTAATTGAACTCTGATCTAAGCGAAAAAAAACAACTTTCTCCACTGAAGCAAGCCTATCTCAAATTGGAGGAGATGCAATCGCGCCTCGTCACTTTGGAGCAGGAGCGAACGGAACCAATTGCGATCACCGGTGTGGGTTGTCGGTTCCCTGGGGGAGCCAATGACCCGGACCAGTTTTGGGACCTCCTGAGAGATGGGAGGGACGCGATAAGGAATATTCCTGCCGAGAGATGGGATGTAGACGCTTACTTCGACCCAGACCCCAAGAAAATCGGGAAAATGTACACCCGCCGTGGGGCTTTCCTAGATCAGGTGGACCTGTTTGACCCGCAATTCTTCGGCATAGCACCCCGGGAAGCTTTAGGGATGGACCCTCAACAACGCCTTCTTCTGGAGGTGGCATGGGAAGCACTCGAAAATGGAGGCATTGCGCCCAACCGATTATCCGGAACCCGAACAGGCGTGTTCCTTGGTCTTTGCACAAGTGACTACGCGAATCTGCAAGTCCAAACAAACGACCTTACTCAACTCGATGCCTATTCCGCCTCAGGCATCGCGCATAGCATAGCATCGGGAAGGCTATCCTACGTCCTCGGCTTACAGGGACCTTCGGTCACGCTTGACACTGCCTGTTCATCTTCATTGGTGGCAGTCCATCTTGCCTGTCAGAGCTTGAGAACTCGCGAATGCCAGATGGCTTTGGCCGGAGGTGTCAACGTCATTCTGTCTCCGGATACTTTTGTAGCCTTGTGTAAAGTTTCAATGCTATCGCCGGATGGCTACAGCAAAACTTTTGATGAGAAAGCAGATGGCTTTGGCCGGGGAGAAGGTTGCGGCATCATCGTGCTCAAACGCTTATCGGATGCCCTGACCGATGGCGACAGGATTCTGGCACTGATCCGGGGTAGCGCTGTCAATCAGGATGGGCCAAGTAGTGGATTGACTGCTCCGAATGGCCCATCGCAGATCGCTGTCATCGAAGATGCCTTGTTAAACGGCAAGGTACACCCGGCAGAGGTGACCTACGTCGAAGCACATGGGACAGGAACTTCTTTGGGCGACCCCATCGAAGTCCAAGCGCTGGGGGCTGTCTATGGCAGAGAACGTTTACCGGAGAAGCCTCTGTTTATTGGCGCCCTAAAAACAAACATCGGCCATCTTGAAGGCGCGGCCGGAATCGCTGGACTCATTAAGGTCATGTTGTCACTGCAGCACAGGGAAATTCCAGCTACGTTACATTTGGAAAGATTGAATCCTTATATCCCCTGGGATGAATTGCCGCTCGAGGTTGTAACTCGATTGACCGCATGGGAACCCGGAAACATACCCCGTATGGCCGGGGTAAGTTCTTTTGGATTCAGCGGGACGAATGCCCACATTCTCTTGCAGGAGGCGCCACTTTCCAACCCAATCCCCACTCACCTGGAACGTCCATTACACCCGCTTGCCCTTTCCGCCTCGCAGGAGGGCACACTGAATGGCTTGGTAGACAAATATTCTGCGTACTTCGCATCGCACGAATTTGAATCCCTGGCAAACGTCTGTCATACCGCGAATTCTGGCCGCGCTCATTTGCCTCATCGGGCCTTTCTCGTTGCGGAATCAATGCATCAAATGCGGGACAAACTTCTTCGACTTGCTAACGGAGAATTTCTCCCCAATGTGTTCAAGGGACAAAAAGAGGGGGCAGACAAGCTAAAGGTTAGTTTTCTCTTTACGGGTCAGGGATCGCAGTATGTAGGGATGGGACGAGGGCTGTACGAGACCGAGCCGGGGTTTCGAAAGAGGCTGGAGAGTTGTGAAGAGATTTTAGGGAAGGAGCTGGACGAGCCATTATTGTCGGTATTGTATGGAGAGGCGGGGGGAGCGACGGTGCTGGATGAGACGAGGTATACACAGCCAGCGCTGTATTGTTTGGAATATGCATTAGCGGAATTATGGGGATCGTGGGGGATTAGTCCATCGGTGGTGATGGGGCACAGTGTGGGGGAATATGCGGCGGCGTGCCTGGCTGGGGTGTTCAGTTTTGAGGATGGATTGAAGTTGATAGCGGCTCGGGGGCGGCTGATGCAGGAGCAGTGTGAGAGGGGGGCGATGGCAGCGATTTGGGCTGAGGAAGAGCGAGTGGCGGTGGAGGTAGAAGTTTACCGGGGAGAGATAGCGATAGCGGCGCTGAATGGTCCTCAGAACACAGTGATTTCGGGTCGGAAAGAAGCGATCGGAGAGATCCTGAAGAAATTTGAGAAGGCGGGGATTCGGGGGAAGTCGTTGACGGTATCGCATGCTTTTCATTCGCCGATGATGGAGCCGATGCTGAAGGGATTTGAGAAGGTAGCGATGGAAGTGAGGTACATGTCACCCCGTCTTCCGCTGATATCGAATTTGACTGGGCGGGTGGTGGGAGGAGAGGAGATATCGAAGGCGGGGTATTGGGTACGGCATGTGAGCGAACCGGTGAGGTTTTCGGCCTCGATGCAGGCGCTGCACGAGCGGGGGGAGAGGGTTTTTTTGGAAGTGGGGCCGACGCCGACGTTATTAGCGATGGGGAAGAAGTGCCTGCCGGAAGGGTACGGGAGTTGGATTCCATCGTTACGGAAAGGGAAAGGGGACTGGCAGGAAATGTTGAGTAGCTTGGGGGCGTTATACGTACAGGGTGCAGAGGTGGACTGGGTCGGGTTTGATCGCAATTATCCTCGTCGTCGTGTCGTCCTTCCAACCTATCCGTTTCAACGCCAGCGGTACTGGTTTGAATCCGCCCGCAACAATAAGACCAGGGCGTCGAGAGGTTCTCAAGACCTTGCGCGGAATCGCACGGGACATCCGTTTCTTGGCCACCGTCTCGAGTCACCCTTCATCAAGGATACCATCTTCGAGTCAGATCTATCTTTGGACACTCTGCCATTTATAGGAGACCA
>JAXLQK010000099.1:0-12180 GCA_046331665.1 Terriglobia bacterium
GCCATTTCCTCTGACCATCTATCAATAGATTCTCTGGAGGAGGCGCTCCTTTTAACGTGCGGGAGTGTGTTGCATTTGATTCAGGCACTCAAGGAAATCGCATCCGTGCCGCCTCCTCGTTTGTGCCTGGTAACTCGAGGGGGTGTTCCTCTAGGACAGAGATCAAACCCTATTGAAATTGCTCAAGCTCCGATTTGGGGATTGAGCCGAGTCATTGCTTTGGAGCATCCCGAGTTGCATTGTGTCACCTTAGATTTGGACCCCTTAGGGGACAAAAGTGAGCTCTTGGGAGTAGTTGACGAAATTTGGATGAAGGGGCGCGAAGATCAGATCGCCATCCGGCAAGGACAACGTTTTGTTGCAAGACTACGCAAGAAGATTCTCGATAGCCGGTATCAGAAGAACTCCCTTAGCAAGCCTTCCATCGATACATCGCCTTTCAGGGAAAAAGGCACGTATCTCATTACCGGGGGTCTTGGAAGTCTTGGATTAATCGTCGCTGAATGGATGATCGAGAAAGGAGCCAGACACCTGGTGTTGATGGGTCGTCGAGGGGTCTCGCCTACGATGCAGGACCGTTTGCAGAAGATGGAAGAGCGAGGGGCAAAGGTGATGGTTGTCCAAGGTGATGTCTCCCAATCACAGGATGTTCAGCGATTGTTATCCGAGGTAGCACATTCCATGCCGCCTCTTCGAGGCATAATTCATGGAGCTGGGGTTTTGGACGATGGGGTCTTATTGCAGCAGAATTGGAACCGATTCCTTAAAGTGATGGCACCGAAGGTAAAAGGCGCCTGGAATCTTCACGAATTGACTCGGGGGCTAACTCTGGATTTCTTTGTTTTATTTTCCTCGGGAGCTTCTCTTATTGGATCTGGAGGGCAAGGGAATTACGCGGCAGCCAACGCATTCTTGGATTCAACAGCACACTACCGGCAGGCAAAAGGATTGCCGGGTTTAAGCATTAATTGGGGTCCATGGGCTGGGGTGGGACTAGCGGCCGCAGTGCGAGACCAAGCCAAAAACCGATGGAGCGACCTGGGATTGACCTCTATCTTGCCGGAACAAGGTGTACAAGTGCTCGAGCAAGTATTGCGGTCGGGTTGTTCCCAAATTGGAGTTCTTCCAATTCAATGGGCGAGATTCTTTGAAAGGTTTGCCACAGGTCAAGAACCACCATTGTTCACGGAACTGGCTCGAGAGACTCGAATCCAAAGTGTCACCCCAAAGGAGCTTGCGAAATCAGATCTCCTGAAAGAACTTCATGATGCGCTTCCGAGTGACCGTTGGGACATTTTGGTTACCTATCTTCACGATCTCGCCGTTAAGATTTTGGGATTTGATAAATCCCGCACCTTGGATGTGCATCAAGGGTTTTTTGACATCGGGATGGATTCTCTAACGGCTTTGGAGCTAAAGAACGATCTGCAACAGACTCTTGGACAAACGCTCCCTTCTTCGGTGGTATTTGATCACCCAAATATTCTGGATCTTGCCGAGTATGTGGCTGGTGAAATTTCATCTCTGAAAGCGACCAAACTCTCACGAGCGGCCCAGCCACCGGCGAGTAGAGAACTTGTGGAAGTTCCCAACCGGCGGGAAGAACTCACAGAAGAAGAGTTAACAGTCTTATTGGCGGAGCGGTTAAGACAAATTGAATAGCAATTCTTGTGAACATCACGTTGTAAGGATCAACTGATGAAATCTGTGATAGCTCGATCGTCGGAAAACATGGACCGGCGTCAAGTCATGAATCAGGCCCTCGATGCGCTTGAGGGAATGCAGCGTAAGCTCAAAGAAGCAGAGGGGTATAGGAACTCACCCATTGCCATCGTCGGCCTGGGGCTACGTTTTCCTGGTGGGGCTGAAACTCCGGAAGCATTTTGGAAACTCTTGAAGGATGGAAAGGATGCCGTTCAAAGGGTTCCGGCAGGGCGGTGGGATATCGAGTCCTATTTTGATCCAAATCCCGATTCCCCAGGAAAAATGTATACCTGCTCTGGAGGCTTTCTAAACCAAGTGGATCAGTTTGATCCCCAGTTTTTTGGAATTTCTCCAAGAGAAGCAGTGAGTTTGGACCCCCAGCAGCGGTTGATTCTGGAGGTCAGTTGGGAAGCCTTGGAACGGGCCGGATATTCACCGGCAGCGTTATCGGGAAGTCGAACAGGAGTTTACGTTGGGATTGGGAGTTATGATTATTTTGTCCTTCATAACAAGCGAAGTAATTTGACGCATATCGATGCCTACACTGGAAGCGGCAGCAGTGTCTGTTTTGCTGCCGGTCGTTTATCGTACTGCCTGGGTCTGCAAGGGCCAAGCCTCATCGTTGATACAGCGTGCTCCTCGTCATTGGTAGCGGTGCATCTGGCTTGTCAGAGTTTGCGCATCAAAGAAAGCGATGTTGCTTTGGCTGGCGGTGTCAATTTGATGCTGGCGCCGGACATATTTGTTTACCTTTCAAAATTAAAGCTTTGGCTCCCGATGGCCGCACAAGACCTTTGACGCGACGGCCAATGGTTACGTACGTGGGGAGGGCTGCGGGGTAATTGTTCTCAAACGGGTTTCGGATGCTCTCCGTGATCGAGACAATATCTTGGCAGTCATTGCAGGATCTGCGGTCAACCAGGATGGTCGCAGTAGCGGGTTGACTGTTCCTAATGGTGCTGCACAACAAGCATTGGTCCGTGACGCCCTGTCCCATGCAAGAAAGGAACCGGCCCACGTCAGCTATGTCGAGGCCCATGGAACAGGTACCTCATTGGGTGACCCTATCGAGGCCAACGCTTTGGGCGCTGTCTTAGGAGTTGGACGCCCGAAGGATCAGCCTCTTCTGATTGGTTCTGTAAAAACCAATGTGGGTCATTTGGAGGCAGCCTCTGGAATTGTTGGTTTGATCAAAGTGATTCTCTCTTTACAACACAAAGAGATTCCGCCGAGTCTTCACTTCAAGACCTTGAACCCGAACATTTCCATGGCAGATTCTCCTCTCCAAGTTGTCACAGAGTGCATACCTTGGGCTTCTGAAAAGGGGGCCCGCACTGCCGGAGTGAGCTCTTACGGATTGAGTGGAACTAATGCTCACATCATTTTGGAAGAAGCCCCCACCCCTGAAAATTCCCAGAGCCCGAATGAGCCCAATCTCCAGCTTCTCACCCTCTCGGCCAAGAGCGAAGGAGCGCTTAGGGAATTAGCAGAACGATACAAGAAGCATTTGGCGAGCACACAACCACAGGAACTGGCGGATCTCTGTTTTACTGCCAATGTCGGACGTTCAAAATTTGAACATCGCCTCGCATTGGTGGCCGATACTCCGGGCCAGATGCAGAGAGGCTTGGAGCTTTTTGTAAGCGGAGAGGAAAATCCTGGCATCATGCAAGGAAGATTCAAAGGATCACTTCCTCCGCGACCGGTCTTCCTGTTTACCGGGCAGGGATCCCAATATATCGGGATGGGGCAAAAACTTTTTGAGACCCAACCGGTGTATCGGAGAACCCTGGAGCGCTGTGATGAATTGCTAAGACCTCATTTGGAACACTCCCTCTTGTCGGTGATTTTCCCCAATCAAAGTGATTCTTCCCTGTTGGACGAGACAATGTACACGCAGCCGGCCCTATTTGCTGTGGAATGTTCTCTGGTCGAACTATGGCGTTCAGGGGGGATCGAGCCGATCGCCGTATTGGGACATAGTGTGGGTGAGTATGTGGCCGCTTGGGCGGCTGGCATCTTCAGCCTTGAAGATGGCATAAAGCTCATTGCAGCACGGGGTCGGCTCATGCAAGAAAGGTGTGAGAAGGGATCGATGGCCGTGATTTCGGCCAATGAAGAACAGGTGACAAGAATCCTAGGAGCATATCGTGATCATGTCTCTATTGCGGCACTCAACGGTCCTCTCAATACGGTCATCTCGGGTGGCAAGGATGCGGTGGAAGAGGTACAGAAGAAATTCGAGGAGTCACAGATAAAAACCAAATTCTTAAAGGTGTCGCATGCATTTCACTCGATGCTCATGGATCCGATGCTCGATCCCTTCGAAGAAATAGCACGCGAGATTCAGTATTCGGCTCCTCAATTGGGGTTCACTTCTAATCTCACCGGGCGGCAGCTCTCAGGGGGGCAAGGGATTGATGCCTCCTATTGGAAAAGCCATGTCCGTGAACCCGTCCGATTCCTAGATGGGATGCGCATTCTGCTCCAACAAGGGCACAGAATTTTCTTGGAGATCGGTCCTAGTCCGATCTTATTGGGAATGGCAAAGAGCTGTGCAGATGACAGGGATTTGGTGTGGTTACCCTCCTTGAGAAAAGAGAGGGACGATGGGCAACAAATGCTTGGCAGCTTGGCTCAACTCTATGTACGCGGGGCTGAGATCAGCTGGACTGGGCTTGACCCTGAGTCAAAGAGACGCCGCGTTGTGCTTCCAACATATCCCTTCGAGCGGAAACGGTTTTGGATTGAATCCGCCGAGGAGGATATCGAAGAAAGCAAAAATCGCAGCCCACATTCCCAGGTCGAGTCAATTCCGCTACTGGGAGAACGGTTATGGGTAGCAGGCATTAAGAACTTGATTTTCAAGCGAAGGATCAGCAGTTCCAATCCAGACTTTTTGATAGACCACCAGTTTTATGGAAAAGTTGTCTATCCGGCGACTGCTTACTTGGAAATGGGCCTAACCGCAGCCTCTGAAGTTTTGGGGGGGAAGCAAGGTCTGGTGGAAGATTTTTCGATCCGGGAAGCGTTAATCTTGAGTTCGGATGAGACTCGTACGCTCCAGACAGTAGTCAATGAAGAAGGAGGGTTTGAGATATTCAGTAGTCCGGATGCGAGTCCTGGATCATGGAGCCTTCATGCCACGGGGCGTGTCAGGTCTGACGAAGGCCTTCCAGAGAGCGAATACAACATAGACAACATACGGCAACGTTGCCAGGAAACCATTGATCCCGCAGGTTACTACGCTAAAATCCGTGAAAATGAAGTCGAATATGGGCAACAATTTCAAGGGATTAAAGAGCTGTGGCGTCGCGATGGAGAGTCATTTGGAGAGATTTGTATAGCTGACACCACACTTATCAATACAAACCCTTATCACATCCATCCTGGCTTGTTGGATTCCTGCTTTCAAATGCTCGGTCCGGCCTTGCCGAATTTTAGAGAGGTAGAGGAAAGAGGGGAAGTTTACATGCCAGTGGGGGGTGAGCGTTTTCGGCTAAAAGGTAAAGTCGGGAACCGATTTTACTGCCTCGCCCAAGTCAGAACAAAAGCAGAAATGCCAAATGATATGTTCTGCGCGGATTTGCATTTGTTCAACACAGACGGGAAGGTTTTTGGCGAGGTTACAGGGCTTAGACTGAAGCAAATAAAGCGAGAAGCACTGAAAAATCAAGTAGCCGCCGAGATCAATGATTGGCTTTACGAATTGGTTTGGGATCGGGCAGATCTCCAAGAAGAGCCATTGCCTAAGAGAAACGGCCATTGGCTGATTTTTGCTGACCGAGGTGGATTGGGACAAGAACTTGCGACGCAATTAGAGTTGCGGGGGAATGGCTCCAAGGTCGTTCGTTCTGGACGAGAAACCCAGTCCACTGGCGGAACCCTCACGATCCTAAACCCTGAGGATCGCAATAGTTTCCGGCAATTATTTGAAGAGAGCGGCCAAAATGGCGTGGGGGCTTATACGGGAATTATTCATCTTTCAAGCTTAGATTCTGAGCGTGAGCAGGATATTGAGAGCTCTCAGATTTTTGGTTGTGCCAGTCTGTTGCATCTCGCTCAGGAATTGACAGCAGGGAAGATTTCCCCATCCCCTAGGCTGTGGGTCGTAACGCGTGGTGCACAAGCCGTCTTAGGAAATCAAGAGGTTTCGGTACGGCAGGCACCGGTTTGGGGTCTGTGTCGAGTGGTAGCCCTGGAGCACCCAGAACTCCAGTGCGTACGAATCGATCTCGACCCAGCGGGCCAAAGAGATGAAGCAATAACCCTCTTGCAAGAAATCGAATCCGGGAGCTCCGAAGATCAGGTAGCCTTCCGACAAGAACAACGCCATGTAGCAAGGCTTGCACGCTGCCGGGAAGAGGTTCTTTCAATGGAATCTCAAAAGAATGTTATAGACAGTCCGGTGCGGCTTGAGATAACCGAGAGGGGGATTCTCGACAATCTACGCCTCCAACCTTTGGAACGGCGTCTTCCAGGTCGCGGTGAGGTTGAAATTCGTGTTCATGCCACGGGTTTGAACTTTAGAGACGTACTCAATGCAATGGGAATGTATGCCGGAGATCCTGGCCCGCTCGGTGGTGAGTGTGCCGGAACGATCACGGCAGTTGGGGAAGGAGTGGATACACTCTCTGTGGGAAATGAGGTCATGGCATTGGCCTCCGATTCGTTTGCGACTCACGTAACTGTCCATGCACAGTTTGTTTTGCCAAACCACCTTTACTTACATTGGCGGAATGCGTGGCAACCGTTCAATTACTTTTCTCACGGCTTGGTACGCCTTGAATGAATTGGGACATCTTAAAAAGGAGAGAAGGTTCTTGATCCACGCGGCGGCGGGGGTGGGCCTAGCTGCCATCCAGCTTGGCCCAGCGCGCCGGAGCTGAGAGCCTTTGCCACCGCTGGCAGTCCTAGGAAACGGGACTACCTGTCCTCATTAAATCCAGCATGTGATGGATTCAAGATCGCTGGATTTTTGCGATCAGATCCTCCACCTTACCCGTGGAGAAGGCGTTCACCTCGTTTTTTAAATTCTTTAACAGGAGAGTTTATTCCAAAGAGTCTGACGGCGAAGTGACGAGGTTCATGGAGATTGGGAAGGCAGGAATTTGAGTCCAGAACAAATGGCCTGCTCTCGCCCTGATGTCTCCTATTCGGTCATTTACTTAGGTGAATCATCTTACAGCGATCCGAAATTGTCTGCAAGATGTTTGAGCAATTGGCTGATGGTCTGCGCGAAAGGTGCCTTGAAACCCCTTCCATTGACTCAGTTTGATCTCAACGCAGCACCTAGCGCGTTCCGTCATATGGCCCAAGCCAAACACATTGGAAAGGTCGTTTTGGTTCAACAAGTAAAGGATGGTTTGGCTGCAGGTGGCGATGAATTGAGACGAAAATCGCGGGCCACAGGACCCTCTCCTAGATCCTGAGGGGACGTATCTTATTACCGGCGGTTTGGGAGGCCTCGGTCTAACAGTAGCCCAGTGGATGAAGAACGAGGTGTGCACGCAATCTCTTCCTAAGTTGGTCGCAATGCCCCAAAGCGGGAACGGCGCTGGAAGAAGCGGAGGAAATGAGGCAAGACGGGGTTCGGGTCATGTCAAAGGCGACGTTTCATGAAGAGGAAGTCATCCGTCTCTCGATGAGCAGAGGCGGACGCCTCCTCTGCGCGGCATTATCCACGCGGCAGGTGTGCTTGATGATGGTGTCTTGCAACAACAGAGTTGGGGTCGATTTCTTCGAGTTTTGGCTCCCAAGGCTCTAGGCGCCTGGTATTTCCACACTCACACTCGGCAATTGCCCTTGGATTTTTTTGTTTGCTTTTCATCTGTTTCGGCGCTTTTGGGTTCATCGGGGCAGGGAAACTATTGTGCCGCAAATGCTTTTGATGCCCTGGCGCACTACCGACGGACCCTTGAGCTGCCATCCTTGAGCATCAATTGGGGCCGTGGGTAGGCGCGGGCATGGCCGCTTCTCTCGAGACTCGAGATCAGCGACGCATGAGAAACATGGGTGTGGGTTTCATTGAACTGGAAATGGGAATCAAAGCTGCCAGAAATGACTAATGCGACGAAACATCCTGCCAGTTGCCGTCTATCCTATGAATTGGCGAAAGTGGGGAAAGCCAATCCTCAATGGCAGCAGACTTTCTTTTCTATCTCATGTGATTGAGAAGGAGGCTAAGAGCTCGACTGGGAAGCTAGTGAGGTCTGGGCTCTCACGCCATAAGCTCCAGGAAGCTCGGGATGGAGAGCGGCAACAATTAATGAAGGAGTATTTAAGGAATTCCTTGGCGACCGTTTTGCAGCTGTCCGACGGATCGCTGGACATGAATGAACCCATCACCAATTTCGGATTGGATTCTCTTATGACCGTCGAACTGCGAAACCGGATAGAAGCCGATCTTGGCATTGTGGTTCCTATGGCGCAATTTTTAGAAGGACCATCCATATCACAATTGTCAGCACAGATCTTGGGACGAGCATGATTGGAGCGATAGATCCAACAACGGGCGTAGTACCTCTTGGGTCAAGGATCTGATAACCGAGTCTCCGGAACACCTTCTAGCTCGCCTCCCTGAAATGAAGGAAGGGGAAGTCGAACAACTTCTCAATACGTTGTTGTCAAAACAAGATGAGAAGGAGTAAGGGTTAATGTCTAATCGTTGGATTCTGAATTCAGATCGTATACCGAGAACTCAATACCGTCTGTTCTTCTTTCCTCCGGCAGGTCGTGGTGCCTCGATGTACGCGAATGGTCAAAGGACTCCCCCCGGGTCTCCCATACTTGCCCGGTCCAGTTACCGGGCCGCGAAAATAGATTGAGGGAAACGCCATTCACTTCGATGTCAGCGCTCCTGGAGACGCTAATTCCGGCGCTTGAGAAGTGGTTCGACGTTCCTTTTGTTTTTTTTGGGCATAGTATGGGTGCGATCATTGGATTTGAATTGGCGCGGGAACTTCGTAAACAGGGTTTGAATGAACCGGTTCATTTGTTTGGGGGATCCGCCTGACGCCCTCCCCATCTCAAAGAACTCACCCACCTATAGCCCATTGGCCGGAGAGTGCGTTTCGAAAGAGGTCCAACGTCGTTATGGTGGAATCTCGGAGGCCGTCGTCCGGTGATCTGAAATGAGGGATCTCATCTGCTTAATGTTAGCGCGAGCAGATTTTTCTCTTGAGCAGTATGAATATTGGAGTGGACCACCGCTCTCATATCCAATCACTGCCTTCGGAGGTTCACTCGATTTGGATGTTAGCAAAGAAGAATTGGAGGGCTGGAGGGAACACACAACACACTCCTTCCAATTACAACTGCTGCCTGGAGATCACTTTTTCCTTTTGGACACATCCGAAGAAGTGATCCGCCTTGTGATGGAGGCCATGGGGGTGGTTGGTCAATTGCCCTCGGTGAGAGTTCGGTGAGCAGCAACAATTCCCTAAGAAACAATGCCGCGGAATTCCCCGAGTTAAAGGCGAAGGAAGTCCATCTCTGGCATGGAGAGCTGGATCTTGACCCTAGGGCATTATTTGAAATTAAAAAAAGTCTGCCTAATTACGAGGTGGTGAAATCCAAGCGGTTTCAGTTTGAACGCGATAGAAATCGTTTCCTCGCCACGAGGGCCATTCTTCGAAATCTATTAGCAAATTATCTGAAAGAAGATCCTACGGATTTTGAATTTGATCAGGGAAGTCACGGAAAGCCAAAGCTGATACATCCAAAGGGCATGAACCAATTGCTATTTAATCTTTCCCACTCTGAAAATAGAGCTATTTTTGCCTTTTCGTGGAGTTGTGAGTTGGGGGTTGACATTGAATGCCACCGAGAAATCACAGATTTGGCGACGATTGCAAAGACCAATTTCAATAGGAATGAATGGTCTTCTTTGTTGAGACTCCCCAAGGAGGATCATCTGGCTGCTTTTTTTAGATGTTGGACACGTAAGGAGGCATTTATCAAAGCGATCGGTGAAGGTCTCTCTTATCCGTTAGATCAGTTTGAGGTGTCCTTCCTTAATGATGAGCCGACTCAAGTGGTGTGGGCGCAGAGAGAGCAACCCTCTCATTGGTGGATCTGGAATCTCCCAGTGGGTCATAGGGCATCGGCTGCTCTAGCCGCCAACGATGCAGACTTGCAGCTGAATACGATGGATTTCTCAAGCCTTGACGGGACTGGCACGAGGAAGCCATTGCAGGATTCAAGAAAGACCCAGAGTGCACAAGAGAGTTAAATAAAAAAGCCCCGGTCAGTTTTCTTAGCGAGATTTCGATGGGGGGTGTAAGGACGTCTGCAATCCTCAAGTCAAGTGCATCGATTCTCTCTTTGAAACACACAGAACAAGAATGAATAACAAGTCCAGTCAATTATCCCATCTCTCCTCTGAGCAGAGGCGCCTGCTTTTGAAAAGTTATTGAAGGACCGTGTGGGTAGGCCTGCAGGGAGCCGACCTCTTTCACACAATCAAAAGGCGATGTGGTTTCTCCATCAGCTCGCTCCTCGGAGTGCAGCCTACAATGTGGGGTACGCGGCCCGGATTCGTAAGGCAGTGGATGTTGAGGCGCTTCGGCGCTCCCTTGAAAAGCTTATTGATCGTCACACCTCACTTCGCATGACATTTAGCATGAGTTCTGGAGAGCTCTTGCAAAAAATCCAGTCGGATTCCGGACTGTATTTCGAAATAGTGGAGGCCTCGTCCTTAAATTCAGAGGATCTCCACCGACGAATCCTTGAGGCACACCAGACTCCCTTTGATCTGGAACGGGGCCCCCTATTTCGGGTTAACCTGTATAGGTGCTCATCCACCGAGTACCTATTAATGTTTAATGCCCACCATATTATTTGTGATGGTTGGTCTATTGGGATCCTCTCGCAGGAACTTATCGCGCACTATGAGATCGAGCAGAATGTGAAGAGCATGCCTCTTCCATTGCTCACAATAGACTATGCAGATTTTGTCGATTGGCAGAATCACTTGCTGGCCGGTCCCAGTGGCCAAAAGATGTGGGAGTACTGGCGCGATCAATTGTCAGGGAATCTTCCTGTCGTAGAGCTTCCGTTCGATCACCCACGCCCCTCTGAGCAAAATCACTATGGTGATGGGCACTCCTTTCAAATCTCGGGAGAACTTTCCCAGTTGGTTAAGAGGCTAGCCACGGACGCAGGAACAACAATCTATACGATCTTTCTGGCCGCTTACGGATTACTCTTGAATCGGTATACCCATCAGGATGACATCTTGATAGGAGTACCAACCCTTGGCCGAAGTCGGGCGGAATTTTTCGGCGTCGTTGGCAATTTCGTCAACACTATTCCTTTACGTTTGGATTTTTATGGCAATCCAAACTTTGAAGATTTATTGAAGAAGTTCCGCCAGACGTTAGTTCGTGGCTTGGAAAACCAAGATTTTCCATTTTCTTTACTTGTAGATCGGTTGGAGGTTCCTCGATTCACGGGTCAATCGCCGATTTATCAAACTACCTTTAATTTACTCAAGTCGGAGGTTGTGGGGGAAATATCACCGACCTCAGAGAATCACCGATTGGGTACTAAAAAAACGGTCCCAGGACTATTCCTTGAACCTTACCCGTTTGTCCGGGGTGTGGGGCAGTTTGACTTATCAATGGAGGTTTTGGAAACATCTGGAACCTTTGAGGTCATTCTCAAGTACAACACGGATCTCTTTGAATGGGGGACGATAGAACGGATGGCGGGGCATTTCCAGAGGTTATTGGAAGGCATCGTGTTGCAGCCATCGGCGCGTCTGAGCGAGCTGCCCTTGCTTCCGGCATCGGAGCGGGAATATTTGGTGAGGGGACTGAATGCGACGGACGCCGAATATCCTGAGCGATCGTGTGTTCATGAGTTGGTGGAAGAGCAGGTGCGACGGACGCCGGAGGCGGTCGCGGTGGTTTTTGGAGAAAAGGAGCTGAGTTATCGGGAATTAAACGCGCGGGCGAACCAGTTTGCCCATTACCTGAGAGAGCAAGGAGTGGGTCCTGAGGTTTTGGTGGCCCTGTGTGTGGAGCGATCGGTCGAGATGCTGGTGTGTCTGCTGGGGATTCTGAAAGCGGGAGGAGCCTATGTGCCGCTGGATCCGCAGTATCCTGCGGAACGGTTGAGCTTCATGCTTGAGGACAGTGGGGCAGCCGTGGTGGTGACCGAACAGGCGTTTCTGGGGAGATTTGAAGCCGAAGGGGTGAGGACGGTTTGCCTGGAACGGGATGGGGCGAGCATTGCAGGAGCTAGCCGGGAGAATCCAGAGAGTCAGGCGACGGCGGAAAACCTGGCCTATGTCATCTATACTTCTGGGTCCACGGGAAAGCCCAAGGGAGTCATGATTCCCCACGGTGCGGTGGTTAATTTCTTGACGTCGATGCAGCGGGAACCGGGGATTGAGACTAAGGACGTGCTGCTGGCCGTAACCACCTTGTCCTTTGATATTGCCGGGTTGGAACTTTACCTTCCCCTCGTGGG
>JAXLQK010000100.1:0-12160 GCA_046331665.1 Terriglobia bacterium
TTATCGACAATGCCATTGAGTGGTTGCGCGGTCTCGGCATCTCGATTCCCGACAGCGGCAATCGCGGCGGCACGCTCGCTCTCAAGGCGAGTGGCTTCCTCTTGCCCTCGGATTTCGCCGCCACGGCTCGAACCGCGACTGCCGCCGGCAATGGCCGGGCAGGACTGGCCTATTCCGGCGTGTTAACGCTGGATGCGCTAAATGAACCGAGCTTCATCTATGGGTTGCGCCAAACCAGCCAGGATCGAGCCAATTTGGCCGTACAGCACGCGGGCAGAGCTTCTGATGGAAATATTGTCCTTCGCCTGACAGTCTATTCGGGCGATCCCGCCAATCCCAGTGTTACTCCTCTCCCGGATATCAACTTAGTTCCCGGAGGCTTTTTCCAGATCTCAGGAATCCTGACTTCGAATGGATTGAATCTTTCAAACGGCTTTGTCAAGGTGGAACGCCTCAGCGGCTCGGCGCCTTACTATGCCTACGGAGTGGTAAACGATCAGGCCAATTCAGATGGATCGTTCATTCCCCCGGTGCCGGAAAGCGCCTCAGCCGGAGCAACAGCCCTTACTGTCCCAGTGATTGTGGAAGCTAATACTTTTAGCAGCGAGTTGACAGCCACGAATCGAGCCTCGGTGGCGAAAACCGTTCGCCTAAGCTACGTCGCCAGTGCCATTCAAGCCCCTAATGCGACAGCTAATTTTACCCTTAACTTGCAGCCCCAAGAGCAACTCATCATTCCGGGTCTGGTCCAGTATCTGCGCAACAAGCCAGTGGCCGGCATCGGGCCTAAAGGACCGGCGTTCGCCGGGGCCTTGTTTGCTACGGTCGATGGGGAGGATGTCAACGACATCTTCCTGGGGGTGCGGACTTCGGCTCCGGGAGCCGGAGGCCAATTCGGCCTCTTCTATGTCGGGGTTCCCAAGGGACAGGCGTTCGACGGCGACGGTTGGCTCTTTGGTTTGCAACAAGACCAACTGAACCGAAGCAACGTTGCAATGGTCAATACGGGGGAAACCGATAACAGCGATAATCACTATGTCATCGAAATCTATGATGGTTCCAGCGGTCTCAAGGCGGCAACGATCCCGGACTTCTCCTTAGGTGCCCGATCTTGGAAACAAATTGGCACCGTCCTGGCCAGCTATGCCTCGGGCGTGAACCAGGGGTATGCTAGAATCATGCGAACCTCAGGAAATAATCCTTCGATCTACTATGGTGTGATTAATGACGGTGGCCAGCCCGGAGAACGCACCGGTGACGGAGCTTACATCCCGGCTTCGGAATAAGTTTCAGCCCGGCGGGGCGCAGCAAAGATGCGTTCCGTGACCTCTGTCCAGTTGTATCCAAAACTAAACTACATTACTGGCGATCAATGGTGAGGGGAATTTCTCTGCTTGAAGCATTGCTTCCCTCAACAATGAGCCGGCCGTGAATTTCCTTTCCGCTACCGGGAGGCAAGAAAAATTCCATCCCCAGTGATTTATTTTCTTCGGGCAGCAAATCAAAGTAATTGTCTTGATAGAGAGTCAGATACGGACTTCCCGGTTGGGGTTCGTCCCAAGCTGCACGAATTCGCAGGAGGCGCGCATATTTTGCGCCATTGCGAAGATTCAAAGTGGCATGCACTCGATTGCCCGAGACCGTGGCATTGAGAGTATCCGGCAGGTTTATAGTTGCAGGAGCTTGGTCCTGCAATATTTCAAAAAGTGGTTTTTGCCGCGACTGCAAGATTTCCACCAAGTCTCGGGTGGGTTTCTCAGGTATGACAGCCACCATGATTCGCATGAACAAGTCGAAATAGGAATTTGTCACGGGATTGGTGACAAACTCCTGATCAAGTGCGTAGGGAACTTTTAAGTTGGGGTCCCATGGGGACTTCTTTTCGGCGTAAGCCGGGGTAAATCCGGTAAAAACAAGCGTGGTTCCTTTCCCGTATTTTCCAGTCACCAGAAGGGGTCGTCCCGAGATCATCATGAATTGTTTGCTGCCTGACTTTAGTTCAACATTATTGAACCCGGGCAGACCGTAAATTTTCCATCCCTCATGATTCCAGCCTTGTCCCACCTCACCTGAGGCTTCAATAGCTCTAATTTCCGTGAAAGGTTGGCCCAAAATATCGGCAAAGGCTTGGTAAACCTCTTTCGCCTGGCCGAAAATAGCATCGTTTCTATTTTGAAGCGACACAGGCAACACTTCCGCCAGCGGACTGAAATCGAGTAAGGCCGCCCGTCCAAATCCTCCGTGAAAACTCCCCGGGCCGCCGCTATGGATGAAACTCACTCCCTGCGCAATGGCCTGTTTCAACCCCTCGGCCATTCGATCATCTAGTAGCTTCCAGAGCGAGTCAAAACTGGCAAGCCATACCACGTCATATTGTTTTCGGATTTCCTCCGGATTCTGCAACTGAGCAAGCTCGTGAACTGAATCCTCTTGAATTACGGCCACATCGATTCCCATGGCTCTGAGCATCGTGGCAATTGGGGGATTATATTTTTTCTCTCCGATGAGCAAGACACGCACGGGTCGGGCAAACAGTTTTGGAGTTACCTTTATAAAGGTCGAATTTTCGGCCACCAATTTCCCTCCTCTTTCCGCCGCTCGACCTCGCAATACATAGACTCCAGGTGTGTCTGGTGTAGTCCACTCAATGATTCCTACTTCTCCGCTTCCGTCGCTGGCTATAGTCCCTGAGAACCCCTTGCTCCAAATTTGCTTTCCATCCAGGTTGAGAATTTCGCATTGGATGTCGAGCGGAACTTCCCTCCGGAAGTCGTTTATGACCCAGACCGGGATCCGAAGCAACTTTCCAGATACCTGGGATTCCAGGGCTTCCTCATAAGCAAAATTGAGCGCGAATCGTTCTTGCGCTCTCTTCAGGAAGTAATAGCCCATCTTGGGCACTCGATAGTAATCCAGGAAATTGAATCGGATCCCGGGTGTGACTTCACCGTAGGCCCAGATTCGCGTTCCATTGATCGAATGATATTTCTTTCGTCGGTAGGCTTCGGTGGCATATTTGAAAATGAATGCCTGATAGAGTTGTGAATCATCCACCAATTCCTGAATCGACTGGATATTGCGATCGACAAATTTGTAGACGCGGTTGAGCACGCTCGCCAGCCCGTTATATTCAAAACTGGTCTGATAGGCATAGACCGGAATATTTAACGGGAGGTTGTACCACTGAGGAAGAGCCAGATTCTGCTTTGACCACATCTCTTCGGGGGATAGAATTTTTTTCAGGCTTTCATATACCGGGAGGGCAATTCCCCCATACTCGGAAACAAATCCCGTGTTGGCATTGAAGTGCTCCAAATAACTTCCCGTGATTCCCATCCCGGAGTTGCCCATCCAGAAGTGCTGCTCTCCGACGTCACAAAGACTCGGGTGGTAAATGGTCCCGGGCGCCAATTCGGCAACCAATTTCCCGATGTCATCTGAATACTGGCTGTAGCCATAGGGCTCCCAGTCTTCTTGTCCGACACCCCATCCCTTGCCCCCCATTCGAGCCTCCGCAAAGGCAGCCCAGACAATAATGGAGGGGTGATTTCGAAGTTGGCGAACAATTTGCCGAATTTGACGGAGTGATTCTTGGACAAAAATCTCGCGTCGAGGATTCGAGTGGGACAGGACCTCGATAGGGCCAAACTGTTCAAAAGGAAGCTCAAAAAACTCCAGAATCCCCAACCGGTCGCATAGGTCATAAAAATCCGGTTTCTCCACAACAGTGAAGGCAACAAGGTGGTTCAGGTTGGCTGCTTTGTATAGCTCAAGATCTTTTTCATAGGTCTCTCGCGTCGGTTTGCTCCCGTAGTAATCGCCCATGGGATACCACGCACCTTTGAGATACAGCCGCTTGCCGTTCAACCAATAACTCATGTCCTCCTTTCGGGAAATCGTTCGGATTCCAAAAACAGACTGCCTAGTCTCGGTAGTGCCTGCTGAATCAAGTATAGCGACGGCTTTGTACAAATTCTGGGCTCCCAGATCCCAGCTCCACCATAGTTGAGGATTCTTGATAACGACTTCGGCACTAAATTTGTTTTCCCCTGGATGAACGGTCAAATTTTGTGGGGACAGACTTGTAGTTTCTCCGCTGAAATTCTCCGGTAAGATTTCCAGCTTAAGCACTGACGAGGAATCCTCCTTCCCGAAGTTCGCCAGTAATCCAGAAATGCCTAGTGTGGCACTCCCATCCGCATTGAGAGACTTGGTCGTAACAAAAAGCTCATCTATCACGACTGGGCTGGAAACAACGAGCTTCACATCTCGAAACAGGCCCATAGGAAAAACCGCGTTCCCCGCCGCCGGGATCCCGTCCCAGTAAGGTCCAAGAATGAATGGAGGGAATGGGAAACGCATGATATTCCCCGGAGATACCAGTGTCCATTCACCCTTCAGGTATTCCAAAAAACCCCGCCCTTTGGGTACCCAAGGACAGGTCACCTTGATGGCAAGCTGATTTTCTTTTCCATAAACAAGCTTTGAAGTGACGTCATAGGAGAAGGGAACATAACAGCCTTCATGATCTCCCAGCTTTTCCCCATTCAGCCAGACAGTGGCAAAATAATCGACGCCTTCAAAAAGGAGCCGTACTGTCTTTTTTGAATCCTGGGGAGGCACGGTGAACTTTCTCCGGTACCACCACTCTTTCTCATTGACCAAAGTCAACTCTTTGCTCTGATAGTAGAGGTCCATCCCTTTAAGTCCAATTTGCAGCTGAACCTCTCCCGGGACCACAACGGCTCGAAACCCGGCATCATCAAATTCTCGGCTGTAAGCCTGACGACGTTCGCCCTCGTCGAACGGAAAATCTCCAAGTTTCCAATCTCCTCCGCTCAAAAGGATTTCTTGAGAGAGGCCTGAAGGGCTGCGCTTTGCATGTCCTTCAGCGGCACAGAGAGAGGAACCCAGTAGGCATAGATAAAGAAATACGAAGCCATAAAGTTTAATGAGCCTTCTCCCTGGCAAATTCTGTCTGCATAAAGGGGAATTCAATACGACAGCAGGATCTTCAGTCATGGGAATTACCTTCCGATGCAAGGTACGAAAAAAGCGGTTTGTGGAAAGACGTCCTGGATTTAGGCGGCTACCTATGAAATACACCGATCTGATTCTCGTCTTCCGATGACAACGATGAGAGCCCCTAAATAATCAACCGGCAGAAAGAGGCAAGGCTCTAATTGGATTCACATCGTTCCGTAATACCCTCACGCTAACAATCACGTCCCTTCTTGGAAAGGTGCTCTTTGTGCGTGATTGAACTAATCCAAGGTTAAAGCGGGCGCCAAAAAGGGTGAAAGAGGTAAGATGCTGATGAAGTATACGATCCAAAGGGCTCTAAGGGTCTTGCAAATCCTTGGCTGTCAACCTGATGGTAGTAGAAGATCAAACTCCCTGACAAATGAATAGTAGACAGCCTATAAGAATTTTAGTATAAAGTGGATAAGTTTGTCTAGATATCCACTTAAGGTCACTTTATGTTTTCGTTAACCACAGAATACGCATTACGGGCAGTTGTTTGGTTGGCTGAGAAAAAGGGTCTTCCTCAAACCACACGTCAAATCGCCACGGCTACCTGCGTGCCAAACAACTACCTGTCAAAGGTACTGCAGTCTTTGGGTAAAGCGGGCTTGGTTCGGGCGTTACGCGGAAAGCATGGTGGGTTTGAGTTAGCCAAGTCCCCTGCTTCCATGTCCGTACTTGAAATTATCAATGTTGTGGAACCCATTCCAAGAATTCGCAGTTGCCCCCTCGGTCTGAAGATTCACAGCCAAAGCCTGTGCCCATTGCATCGGCGACTAGACCACGCCATGAAAAGCATTGAAGAATCATTTGCCAGTTCTACTGTGGCTGACCTTTTGGCCCCACTCTCTCAAGCATCCTTATGCGTTAACACATCCATGAACGGAAACCTGTTGCCGAGATGAAAAACAAATATTGGTTCATTTTACTAGGACTTCACGTCGTGCTCACCGGGTTGTTTCTGCCGGATTTTCTGGCCCAGTCGTCGTTCGTTCTTCCCCTCGATGACGACCTGCTTCAATACATGGCTGAGCCAAAGGATGACCCGGTCGCCAAGCTGCAAAGGGAGATAAATAGTGGCAAGGTCCAGCTTGAATACTCCCCGGCTCATGGCTACCTCTCATCGGTTTTAAGGGAGTTGCAGATTCCTCTTTCATCTCAGGTACTCGTTTTCTCAAAGACCAGTTTCCAACAGCAACTGATTTCCCCAAGCGCCCCTCGCGCACTTTACTTCAACGACAACGTTTATATTGGTTGGGTTCAAGGAGGAGAGGTCATCGAGGTATCCTCCGTCGATCCGGAGAAGGGGGCTATTTTCTATACGCTCGATCAAAGAAAGGCGGCATCACCGAAATTCGTCCGCAGAGAAGAATGCCTCCAATGCCATGCCTCGCCTAATACCTCGGGTGTCCCCGGCCATATAGTCCGTTCAGTATACCCGGACCATGAGGGAATCCCGCAACTCCGGGCAGGGTCTTTCCGAACCGATGATTCCAGCCCGCTTAAGGAACGATGGGGAGGATGGTATGTGACGGGCACTCATGGAACCCAGCGGCACATGGGAAATATCATCGTGGCCGACAAAGAGCATCCGGAGAATATGGATCGTGAAAAAGGCGCAAACATTACTAATCTTGGAAGCTTGGTCGATGTGGCTCCTTATCTCCGTCCGCACAGCGACATCGTTGGGCTGATGGTCTTAGAGCATCAGGTTCGGATGCACAACTTATTAACCCGAATCAATTGGGAAACCAGGTTGGCTATCAGTCAGCAGGAAGCGATGAATCGGGCACTGGGGTTGCCTCTTGAACACTTGTCCGATGCTACTGAACGAAGAATCAACAACGCTGTGGAGTCTGGTCTTCGCTACATGCTTTTTACCGATGAAGCAAAATTGGCCGATGCCGTGAAGGGAACCTCTGGTTTCGAAGAAGAATTCTCCCGAAAAGGTCCTCAGGATCACAATGGGCGCTCGCTGCGCGATTTCGACCTTAAGACGCGATTGTTCCGATATCCCTGCAGTTTCTTGATTTATTCAGAAGCGTTTGATTCTCTTCCCAAGGTTGCCCAAGAGCGACTCTTTCGGAGGTTGTGGGAAGTCTTATCTGGACAGGACGCATCCAAAGACTACGCCTCGCTTACAGACACTGATCGTAAAGCGATTTTTCAAATTCTCCTGGACACCAAACCAAATCTTCCTGCTTATTGGATGTCTGATCAGAGCAAATTCTCCAGATCTCACCCGCAAAGAATCTCCGCTGAAACTAAGAACACCTCAACCGCAGCAAGGTAGAGGAGCAACTCTTCGGGTCAATGACTAGGGAAAAGCCATTCATTTTCAGGTGAGCTGAAGCCTTCCCGCTCCAGGACGAGGAAGGGGGTTCGCTCATTTGAAGGCTTCGATCTTATCAATGACAATCGCGTGCGCCCCTTTTTTTTCGTAGCCGGTACCCGTCACAACTACCTTCTGCCCTGCCCACTTCATGAGCGATCCATTCTGTCCTTTTGCGGGCATCTCCTTGGAAATCGGCAAATAGATGTTTCCATCGTCCGAGAGAATGACGAGTGGGGAACCAGCCTTCGCACAAGCCAGCGCGCATTCTGAACTGATAGGCTTTTCCAAATTTTTTGTATAGGCACAAGCCGAGTCCAGTACATAACCTTTGATCGTGGCCTGCTTCTCTGCCGAAGCCATTCGCCCGGTCGAGACAAGTAGCATTCCCACCAAACATAAAGTCAAGGCTCTATAGGACATTTCAACCTTCTCCCTTCAGTTTTGAATTTGGATTCACTTACGACTGCCGACAAATGAAGCTTCGACTCTTCATCCTTTTGAAAACGTCGGCCTCGCCGGAAATTCCTCCCCACACAGAATACACCCGACGCTCAACCCGGAACAACTCGATTCGAGGCAGGGTACCTTAGTCACTCCACGCCCCTTTGGCTGTCAACCCACCATCGACACAAATACTTTCTCCAGTCATAAAAGAAGCCTCATCACTTGCCAGGAAGACAACGACCTTGGCAACTTCTTCGGGCCGCCCTACCCGACCCAGCGGATGTTTTCGTCCCCAAGCCTGGAAGGCAGCAGCCGGATCTTGAGGGGCAAAGTGCTCTGCAGCCATTCGAAGCAACGGCGTATCCACCGATCCCGGACAAATTGCCAAGACCCGAATACCGTACTCTGCATAGTCTAAGGCGAGATTCCGCGTCAAAGAAAGAAGAGCCCCTTTGCTGGCCGCATAGGCTGGCACAAGTTTCTGGGAATGAAGCCCTTGCACACTTGCATTATTAATAATGACTCCCGCCTTCCTCTTTTTCATTTCAGGAATCGCATATTTGGCCATTAGAAATGCACCTTTAAGATTGACAGCCATGATTCGATCCCATAACTCCTCACTATGATCTTCGACATTGGCGTAACTCGCCAGAGGCTGGATGCCAGCATTGTTAAAAAGGATATCGATTCTTCCAAAATTCTGAAGGGATTCTGCAACGACCGTTTTCACATCACGGGAGACCGATATATCAGCCTCAACAAAGATGGTTTGGTGGGATTTGGAATTAAGTTGCTCAGCGACTTCTTTCCCTGCTTCACGATTGATGTCTACGATAACAACATTGGCACCGGATTCAGCAAAAGCAACTGCCGCAGCCTTACCGACCCCCATACCGGCTCCAGTAATGATGACCGTTTTCCCTTCAATTCCAGACATAAGCTGCACTCCTGGCTCTTGGGGGCCGTAATAATAAGATCCTAAGTCAAAGCCCCTTCCGTAATCAAGGGGCCCGAAACATCTTGACCTTTGAATTCAATCTTGACGAGCGCAGAGAAAAAGTAATTACCCAACGGGCGAAGGACTGAAGGATAAGGCAGGGTTGGGAATCCGAAGGAGAGGGGAAATTATTGAGGGTCTTCAGCAAATTCTAACTTTACCGGATGCCCGATCACTTTTCGCTGGTACCCCATATCCAGTAGAAGCTGAACGGCTTTGCATTCGGCCTCTCCATAATTAAGGGTTCGCTCGTTGACATACATGCCGACAAACTTGTCGACCAATTCGCTCTCCATATCCCTGGCAAACTGTAGGGCATAATTCAAGGCCTCTTCCCGATGTTCCAAGGCGTACTCAATACTCTGTCGCAAATAACGTCCAATCTCGGAAATGAGTTCGGGACCTAAATCCTTCTTCACCACATTGCCCCCTAAGGGCAACGGGAGTTGCGTTTCTTTTTGCCACCATTCCCCCAGGTCAATGACTTTGTGCAAGCCTGAATCCGAATACGTAAGTTGTCCCTCATGGATGATAAGGCCTGCCTGAGCTTTCTGCTTCAAGACATTCTCAAAAATCTTGTCGAAAGGAACGATTGCCGGGGTGAAATCGGGTTCGTAGATCTTCAGCACGAGAAAGGCGGTTGTCAGGGAACCGGGCACTGCAATGACTTTCCCTTTCAATTCCTGGGGCCTCAGTGGGAGATCCGATACGACCAACGGACCATAGCGATCCCCCATGCTGGCCCCCGTTCGCAAGAACGCATACTTGTCAGCCAGATAGGCATACGCATGAAATGAAATGGCTGTGACGTCATACTCTCCTTCCATCGCCTTACGATTGAGCGTTTCAATATCACTCAACACATGCTGAAATCTTAAATTTCCAGTCTTGATCTTGTTGGTCGCCAGTGCATAGAACATGAACGCATCATCCGAGTCAGGACTATGGGCAACGGTGATTCGGCGGGTCGACATAAAAGAACGAACTCCCATAACTCAGCAATGGACAGGGAATTTCCCACGTCCGGAACGCAAAATGTTAACCGGATTGATCAAGGTTCGCAATCCATATCTTAGCCTGTGCTAGAATAGTTTTTTGTTTCCTGTTTGCCATCTGCATCCAATCCAATTATTCACCCGACGAAGGCAAGCGCGTTCCTTTCATGTTGAAGAAGATTCTGATCCTGGGATCGGCCGGATTCATCGGAACTTTGGCAAGGTATTACATCCAGGGATTTTTTCAATTTCTCATTGGAACAACATTCCCTTTTGGAACACTCATCGTAAATGTCAGCGGCTGCTTCCTGCTAGGATTTCTTAACGAATTGCTCACAGTCCGTTTTCTCTCGGATCCGCAGTGGCGGATTTTTTTTACCATTGGTTTCTGCGGTGCCTATACTACTTTTTCCACCCTGGCATTTGAAACGCTGCGCCTGGCCGAAAGTCAAGAATATTGGCACGCCTGTGCCAATGTCTTTTTCAGCCTTTTATTGGGGCTGATCTTTCTCTGGTTGGGAATGCTTCTGGCCCGCATGATCTGACAATTTCTGGCGAAGGGAGAAATCTTCGAGTACCTTACCGTCCTGCTTCGAAAGGATCAGCACATGAAGATCAAGGGAGAAGCGAATTTAGTCAGAATCTTTATTGGAGAGAGTGACCATTGGCATGGAATCCCGCTCTATGAGGCGATTGTTCGAAAGGCCCGTGAAATGGGCCTTGCAGGAGCAACAGTCATCCGTGGCGTGGAGGGATTCGGTGCCAACAGCCGAATCCACACTGCCAAAATTCTTCGACTGTCCGAGGATCTTCCCATATTAATCGAAATCGTGGACAAGGAAGAACGCATTCAAAAAATTCTCCCCGTCTTGGATGAGATGATTGGAGAAGGTCTGATTACGATGGAACGGGTTGAGATTATCAAGTACACACATGAGCGATCGGGTCGTAAAGAAAGCTAAACGGGCCGTTGGGAGGCTCCTATGAATGCGCTGCCCCTGATGGTGGGAGTTCTCTGTGTGATTGCCATCGCCTATCGGTACTACAGCGCTTTTATCGCCACCAAGGTTTTAGTCTTGGACGATTCCCGCCAGACCCCGGCTTTTCGATTGTACGACCAACAGAATTATTATCCGACCAGCAAGTGGGTCTTATTTGGTCATCACTTCGCTGCCATCACCGGAGCCGGACCCTTGATTGGGCCGGTCCTTGCCACTCAATTCGGGTTTCTTCCCGGCCTACTTTGGCTGGTCATTGGAGTAGTATTGGCAGGGGCCGTCCATGATTTCGTTATTCTCTTTGCTTCTGTTCGCAGTGACGGCAAGTCTTTGGCTGAAATCGCCCGAAACCAGATTTCGCCCCTGGCCGGTCTTACCACGGGCCTTGCCATTCTCTTTATCGTCGTCATCGCATTAGCAGGATTGGGTTTGGCCGTAGTCAACGCCCTTAAAGAAAGCCCCTGGGGCACCTTTACCATTGCTGCGACAATTCCCATTGCCTTTTTCATGGGGTTCTACATGTTCCGCTTTCGGGTTGGAAAGACCCGAGAGGCCACCATTATCGGGGTAATTGCGCTCAGTCTGGCAGTCATTGGCGGCAAGCTGATTCCGGGATCCGCGTTAGGAAGCTATTTTACTTTGTCGAAAGACCAGATTACGGTCTGCTTGGCACTCTACGGACTGGCTGCCTCCGTGTTGCCGGTCTGGATGCTGCTTTGTCCCAGGGATTATCTCTCTTCTTTCATGAAGATCGGAACAATTGCCTTCCTGATTCTTGGCGTATTTATTGTGCACCCTCCTTTACAAATGCCCGCCTTCAGCCAGTTTGTGGCCGGCGGTGGCCCCATCATTCCAGGTAAAATGTTTCCTTTCGTTTTTATCACCATTGCTTGCGGAGCCATTTCTGGATTCCATGCCTTGGTGGGCTCAGGAACAACGCCTAAGATGATTTCGTTGGAATCTCACATCAGGCCGATCGGATATGGCGCCATGCTGATGGAAGGCCTCGTCGGGGTGACCTCACTCATTGCCGCTTCCGCACTTTTTCCCGGAGATTACTTCGCCATTAACGTTTCCCCCGAAAAATTTTCAAAACTTGGAATTGCCATGGTCAACCTGCCGGAGTTGGAACGGCAGGTAGGCGAAATCGTGACTGGCAGGCCTGGTGGAGCCGTATCGTTGGCGGTCGGGATGGCGCAAATTTTTTCTGCCATCCCCGGGATGAAGGGGTTGATGTCGTATTGGTATCACTTTGCCATTATGTTTGAAGCTCTCTTCATCTTGACGACGATTGACGCAGGAACTCGTGTGGCGCGGTTCTTAGTGCAGGAATTTTTCGGACGCTTCTATAAACCGTTGGGAAGAA
>JAXLQK010000101.1:0-11718 GCA_046331665.1 Terriglobia bacterium
GCCGAATCTAAAGGCGTCGTTGACATGAGCAAGTAAAGTTTTCTTCGCTCTGAGTCATCACTGGTCAAGCCTCTTGGGGCTACTCCTCAAGAGGCTTTTTTATTGGGACTCGTTGCGAACCTCCCAAGGTTTACTTTAGTATTGAGGTATGGCTGCATTGGAAAATATCTTAGCGATTGCGGAAAAGAATCATCCGAATGATGATTTCGAAATTATCCGGAAAGCCTACGCTTTTGCCGAGCAGGGGCACCAGGGACAAGTTCGTAAATCGGGGGAGCCATATCTTATTCATCCCCTGGCAGTTGCCAAAATTCTGGCCGAGATGCGGCTGGACGCCGTGTGTATTAGCGTCGGACTGCTTCATGATGTCGTTGAAGATACCCAGACTCCCATCGAAACCATTGAAGCTCAATTCGGGAAGGATGTGTCCCAAATTGTCAATGGCCTCACCAAGATCAATCAACTCCAGTTCTACTCCAAAGAAGAGGAACAGGCCGAAAACTTTCGAAAGATGTTTCTGGCCATGGTGGATGATATTCGAGTCGTCTTGGTAAAGCTGGCCGACCGGCTTCACAACATGCGAACGCTGCAGTTTCTTTCACCGGAAAAACAACATCGGATTGCCCAGGAGACCCTGGAGATCTATGCCCCTATTGCCCACCGTTTGGGAATGGGCAAAGTTCGGGGCGAGCTGGAAGATCTTGCCTTCAGCTATCTGGAGCCGGAAATTTACGGGGAAATCAAAGGAACCATCGAGAGCAAATACAAAGTCAACCAGGAATTTCTCGACGACGTCAAAGAAATTATTATCCAGAACCTTCGTGAGCACGATATTCCCGGTTCCGTGGATTCTCGGGTCAAGCGGATTTACAGCATCTACCAGAAAATCAAGCGCCAGAAGATTCCCATTGAACAGGTCTATGATTTGCTGGCAGTCAGAATCATCACCGATACAGTCAAGGACTGCTATGCGGCGCTGGGAATCATCCATAATCTCTGGCGACCCGTCCCTGGCCGAATCAAAGATTTTATCGCCATCCCCCGCCCCAACATGTATCAGTCGCTTCACACCTCCGTCATTGATTCTCATGGGCAGCATTTTGAAGTGCAGATCCGCACGCAAGACATGCATCGGGTGGCAGAAGAGGGAATTGCCGCCCACTGGAAATACAAGACGGGGAAAGGATTGAACCAAAAGGACGATCAGCGATTCTTATGGCTGCGCCACCTAGTGGAGTGGCAGCAGGAAATGCAGGATCCGAGCGACTTCTTGAGCACGCTCAAAATCGACCTCTATCCGGAGGAGGTTTATACCTTCACTCCCAAGGGAAAAGTCATCATCTTGCCGCGGGACGCCACGCCCGTTGATTTTGCCTATGCCATTCATACCGAAGTAGGGAATTCCTGTACTGGAGCCAAGGTCAACGGACGCATTGTTCCGCTGCGCTCGAAATTGAAGAATGGCGACATCGTCGAAATCCAAACCCAGCAAGGGCATACACCCAGCCGTGACTGGCTGTCGGTAGTCAAGACCTCCAAGGCCCGCAACAAGATCCGGCACTTTATTAATGTCACCCAGAAGGCCCGCTCCATCGAAATCGGGAAGAAAATCCTCGAAAAAGAAGCCAAGAAATACAAATTAAATCTCAAGAAGCTGATCGATGACGGGACTCTCCTGAAGGCCGCCCCGGACTATGGCTGTACGAAACTGGAAGACCTTTATTCAGCCCTTGGATTTGGAAAAGTTTCGGTTCGCGTCCTCTTAAGCAAATTCGTGAGCCTGGACGAACTGGAGACGGCCGGCGATGAAAAGGTATCGAAGTTTGCCTCGGCAGTGCGAAAGGTTCTACGGTTTTCATCAGGAGCGACCATCCAGGTGAAAGGGATGGACGATCTGTTGGTCTATCGTGCCAAGTGCTGCAATCCCATCCGGGGTGAGGAAATTGTTGGTTATATCACGCGGGGAAAAGGAGTCGCGGTTCATGCCAAACGTTGCGCCAACGTGAAGAACCTACTCTATGAGGCAGACCGCAAAATCGATGTGGAGTGGACGGCATCCTCCGAAGGGGCCTATGCCGTTAAGCTCTCCATTTTCGTGGACGACCGCCAAGGCATGCTCGCCGAAATCACCTCGGTCATTTCTGACCTCCATGCCAATATCAAGAATATCGAAGCTCAGTCTGAGGACCAGCGCGGGCTCGTGCACGTGACCATCGAAGTGACCGACCTCAGGCATTTGGAAAAAACAGTGGCCGCAATCAAGAAGATCAAAGGCGTGACCGACATTACCTGGCAATAAAACGTCATTCCCTGTATCCAAATACGTGCAGGGAGTTGCTTTTCGTACGCTGGAGCCATTGCAGAAACCCTCCCACTTCCCCGGGTGAAGGGGCAGCCAATCGAGTTGGTGTCAGATCAGGGGCAAGGAGAGCACGCGACATGAAGTCGTTAGTGGTTACCGATCAAGCGCGCGAATATTTGGCCCCTATTCTCAGGCCGTTCGATTCTCCAGAGGGGTCCATTGCTGTTTCTGTCGGGACAAATTCCTCTGGACCCTTCGACGGGAAGGTGGTTGAGGGAGGCATTGAAACCCAGACGCGACAGGTTCTCGAGAATTTGGAAGCCGTCCTTCGAGCGGGAGGGTCTTCTGGAAGGTGTTTTGAAAACTACAGTCTTTTTTGAAAAATTTGGATGATTTCGAAGATGAACGAGTCTATCCGGCAAGTTTTTGGAAAGAACCCGCCTGCGCGCTCCACAGTGGAGTGTCAAGGCTTCCCCGACAGGTCAAACATCGAAATAGATGCGATCGCCGAGGTGATCCAATAGGAACGGGCGGTAGGGGGCGGACCAGCGTCTGGCGGGGAATCGCCAGCCAGAGGAGTGACTTTCCCAATTACAGGAAAAACCGAGGATCAATAGCATTCGAGAAGGCTAATGTGACCAACGACCCGACCACTGCGAATGCAGAAGTGCATACCCGAGCTCTTTTATGAGTGCCATCAATGATCAACGGTGCCTTTGAAGATTTGGGTTCAACGCTTTTCTTGGTGACATTCGCATAACCCGTACCAAAGCGGAATCGCACCGCGAATAAAGCCGAGCAGCCGTGAGCCTCCTCATCCATAATCAAAAACAACAAACTATAGCAGATTCCCCGCGCCTGCATCCAAACACCAAGCACACGTCAATGTTGACCCTCGGGATAGAAACTTCTTGCGATGAGACCGCCGCTGCCGTCCTCAAAGATGGGCAGCGGATTTGCTCTAATGTTATTGCCTCCCAAATTGCCGTCCATCGAAAATTTGGGGGGTGAGCCAGAGATTGCCTCCCGCCATCATTTGGAGAATATTGTCCCGATTGTAAATCAAGCCCTGGAGGGGGCTGGAATTGGGTTTTCCGATTTGGGCGGGATTGCAGTTACCAAGGGGCGGGCTTGGTGGGTTCATTGCTCGTCGGGGTGGGTATGCCAAGGCCATCGCCTATGTCGAGGGGATCCCCATTGCCCCGGTCAATCATCTGGAAGGGCATCTCTATTCCGCTCCACTCCAGTGGTCGCTCGACCGGGAGCCCGAGACTCAGGCAGACTCCGATTGGTCCGTACTTTTTCCGGCACTCTGCCTGGTGGTATCGGGAGGGCATACCTCATTGTATTGGGTGAAACGGCTCGGGAATCCTGCTGATCCTTTCAGCCAGATTGAATTGGTCGGCAGAACTCGCGACGATGCGGCAGGAGAGGCCTTTGACAAAGTGTCCAAGCTGCTTTGTCTGGGATACCCCGGCGGTCCAATCATTGACCAACTCGCCGTACGGGGGACCCTCAGCGGGTTAAGTTTTCCGCGACCAGGATCTCCGCCGGCGGATTCGACTTCAGCTTCTCAGGAATAAAGACCGCCGTGTTGAGATATGTGCAGGCCCATTTTTGAGCAGGAACTCCCTTGGTTGCGGGCAAATCACACAGGTGAGTTTTCTCGAACAAATTCCACAGTCGGTTTTGGATCTGGTTGCCAGCTTCCAGCTTAACGTGGTGGAAAACTTGCTGGCCAATACGCTGAAAGCGGCTGATACTCGCCATCCGCAATCGATTCTGGTTGCTGGCGGAGTTGCTTGCAATCTCTTTCGCGGGCGTTCTCATAGCCGTTTTCAAGGATCGGGTTGCCTGTCTACTTTACATCTCCCGTCAACTGTTAGGCAGGATAATGCCGCAATGATTGCCGCAGCAGGCTATCCAAAGCTTGTTGCGGGGATTCACGCCGATTTGACCCTCAATGCCGATGTTAGTTTGAAGCTCCACGACCAATTTCCCCTGAAGGAGGATTGAACCATGACTTTAAACCGACGCGAGTTTGCCCAAGGGCTGTCCGCGCTGGCGATTGGAACGGGGCTGATGTCTCTGCCCAGAAGAGCCATGAGCCGCACTTTCTTCCCATCCGGGAAGGCGAGTTCACTTTGGGAATCGGTACCTATACCTCGAAAATTTTCCCTGGAGGCCATGATTGAGCGGTTGCACGAACTGGAGATTACGGATATCGAACTCTCTCATCCCCAAACGATGCTGCCTAACAAGGTAAAGGTGGAAGATGTCAAACCGCTAACACAGCTCTTCAAGGATGGCAAGATTCGGGTGCGATCCTGGTATTGTGCCGGCGTGAGAACTCCAGACGAACTCCGCAAGGTGGTGGAAATCGCCAAGGTATTGGGAGTCCGGCATGTGTCGGGAGATGCCACAGGGGAGTCGCTGAAGGCGATTGATCGGGCATTTCAACGGGAGGGGCTATACTTTGGATTACCGTCACTTCTTCAAAGACAACAAGTTCGAATATCAAAGTCCTGAAGATTTCTTGAAAGTATTCGCGATAACCTCGGATCATATCGGAGCGACTCTGGACACTGGACATATGGTCTCCTGCGGGTATGATCCGGTCGAGGCGTTTGATCAGCTCATGCCCCGTGTTCAAGTGATTCATTTAAAAGATGTCGCCGGGCCGGGCACGGACAAAATGTTCCTTTTGGAACCGGCAAAGGGGGAAACCGGGAGAATGGTGAAAAAGCTGGTGCAGGAAGAATTTCGAGGACTGGTGGCGATTGAATACGGAGGAGCAGACCCCCAGGCAGAGGTCAAAACTGCATCAGGATTTGTCCGTTCGATCGAGTAGACGTTTCCGACCGTCAGCTTTGACGGGCCTACCGGGATGCTGAAATGCTCGGTCGACCAAAGAGCGGGAGCTGTAGCGGCGGTCTATGACCAATGCTGTCCAAATTGCAAAGCCAAAAACCTATTTTGAACAAGCCTGGTCAACGACCCCGGCTCCAATGATTAGGTTGTTGGAGGGAGCATTATGCAGATCCCGCGCCGCCGCAGTGAATTTGCTTGAAACCCACCCTCCGTCGGCTGGTAGCCGCGATTGAAGGTCGATTTTGGACCTTCAATCGCGGGCTTACTCGCCGATCAATTACGAATGCAATCCCGCGATTGCCGGAATAAGATCGGCAATCGCGGCTACCTTTAACGTCTTTCGATGAACTCTGCCAAGCCGCCCACCCCATGCGAAGTTCAGGAATTCCCCCCCGCCGGAGCGGAATCCGCCGCACGGCGGAAGGGGGTGGGTTGTTGCAAAGCTGCAGCCGGGACCAATGGTCCCGATAGAAAGGCCGGGGACAACGACCAATGCTATCCAAACTCCGAAAGCTGAAAACCTAATTTGGACAAGCTTGGTTTGCGACCGCCGAAAGGCGGAAGCCGGCTGAGATTTTGCTGGAGACGCCGCGCCCTCGCGGCGAATTGTTCAAGCGGGACGAGGGCGTCCCGTCTCCAATGGCGATGCTCATAGAGCGCCGCTACAAGGATTTTTTCAGCAACCTGCTAGAACAGATCAGGGTCGCGGTCCCGCCTTTGCCCGAAGTTGCAGCAGGGCTTCATCCACGGTAGTTAACTTCAACTCAAGCACCTTCTGAATTTTGGCACTCGAGAGAGAACAGTCCATGGGGCGCGGGGCGGGCAGGTTTGCTTTGGCGATTTCCTCCGGGACGAGCAGGGTCTGGGGAAAATCGCAGATCCTGCAGAAGCGTTCTCCAAATTCAAATCGGCTCATTCGCTCCGGCCCCCCAAGATGGAACAGCCCTTTTTGCTCTTTTGAATTGGCCAGACGCGAAATGGCTTCGACGGCATCCGCCAGATAAAGAGGGGAACGAAACTGGTCAACGAATAAGTGAGCGTGATCTCCACGAAGGGCCTGTTGTTCCAGTTTTTCGAAGAAACTCTGCTTGAATCCATGGCTTCTCCCATAAAAGATGGAAAGCCGCAGGACCACGTAGTTCCCGCAAATATTGGAGATTTCCAGTTCCCCCAGATATTTGGTTTTTCCATAGTAACTCGCTGGAGCGGGGGTGTCCGCCTCCGAATAGTGGCCTCGTTTGCCATCGAACACGAGGTCCGTTGAGGTGTAGATCAGCCGGGCCCCCAGGTGGCTGGCGGCTTTGGCGAGCTCTCGAGTAGCAAAGGTGTTGGCAGCCAAGGCCTCATTGTGATGCAGTTCGCAATAATCCGGATCGGAGATGGCTGCAGTATGGATGATGACTTTGGGTTTGACCGCATCACACAGCCTCTGGATCTGTGGCAGATTCGCAAAATCAAAAGCCACGGTCTCCACGGAAGGAATATGGACCTGATGGTCGAGATAAGTTCCGACGACTTGGAATGAAGAACGCAACCTCATGGCGAGATTCCATCCGAGCAAGCCACTCACACCGGTGATGAGGATTTTGTCCATGTCTAGCGCAGATCCTCCTTGCGGACGGTAACGGCTTTGATGCGATTCCAGTTTGGCTGAAATCCGATCCCGGGGCCATGCGGAACTGCGATGCGCCCGGCAGTGTCTATCTCAACAGGCGGGTCAATGATATCTTTCTCGAAATACCGCCGGCTGGCTGAAACATCGCCCGGTAGACAGAAATTCTCCAGAGTGGAAAGGGCGATGTTGTGAGCTCGTCCGATGCCTGCTTCCAGCATCCCTCCACACCATACCGGGACCTGATGCGAAAGGCAGAGATCGTGGATGCGACGGGCTTCCGTATAGCCTCCCACGCGCCCTAATTTGATATTAATAATCTTGCAAGCTCCGGATTCAATGGCCTTACGGGCATCTTCGGCATCCAGAATCGATTCGTCCAAACAGAGCGGGGTCTGTATGGAGGATTGAAGCTGGATGTGGTCGATGATGTCATTCCACGCCAACGGCTGCTCGATCATAAGTAGATGGTATTCATCTAATTTCCTGAAGAGTTCAATATCGGCGAGGGTGTAGGCAGAGTTGGCATCGCACATCAAAACGATGCTTGGAAAATGGGCTCGGACTTCACCAACGACCTTCAGATCCCAGCCGGGTTTGATTTTCAGTTTGATTCTCTGATATCCCGCGTTCAGTTCTTTCTCGATCTTTCTCAGCAGTTCCTGTATGGAAGGCTGAATCCCGATGGAAACTCCGCAATCGATCAGGGTACGCTGCCCTCCCAGCAGTTGGTGAAGAGGATGCCCTTGACGTTTGGCTTCCCAGTCCCAAAAGGCAGTCTCTACAGCCGCTTTGGCCATGGCGTGGCCGCGAATGGGTTTGAGTAAGGCTGCAATGTCACCGGGTGACGCAGGAGGCGTCTTCAGGATTCTCGGCACGATAAAGTCCTTGAGAAGGTGCCACGCAGTCTCTGTGGACTCGTGGTTGTAAAAAGGTCCTTCTGGGGAAGTGGCTTCCCCGCAGCCGGTGATTCCCTCTCCCGACACGCTGACCAGAATGATGCGGCGCCGATCTGTTCTTCCAAAACTGGTTTCAAAGAAGGAAACCAGAGGCATCTGAATTTCCCGGATTTCGATCCGATCAATTTTCAACATGCCTTTATTCGCGTTCACAGCTGAGTCACCAGGGAGGCCAGGAGAGCCGCTTTCGGAACGAGACTGGAGAGGCGCACATGCTCGTGAAGAGCGTGTGGTCCGTCTCCATCCGGGCCCAGGCCGTCAAGCGTGGGAATCCCTAAAGCTGCCGTAAAGCAGCCGTCGCTGCCCCCGCCCGTTTCGCCTTCGTCCAGTTGAAATCCCAACTCCGCCGCGAGCTTCCGGGCCCTCTGAAATAATTGAATCACTTTTTCCGTGCGTTCCAGAGGCGGCCGGCTTAAACCCCCTGAGACTTGAAGACGCACCCGTGGATTCACTGCCTGCAAGGCATTGACTCGTTGCATGAGGCGTTGCCCTTCCGCGATCGTCCGCACTCGAAAGTCAACCTCAATTTCGGCTCGATCGGCCACCACATTAGAATGAGTTCCACCCCGGATCACGCCAACGTTCAAGGTAGTTCCTTTGATAGGATCCCCCAGGCGGCTGATTTCGAGGACCTGATGTGCAATTTCCTCAATGGCACTGGCGCCCGCGGTGGGATTTACGCCGGCGTGGGCCGCCACTCCCGTGACGGCCAGGGTAAAGGTTCCAACGCCTTTGCGAGAAGTTTTGGCAGCCCCTCCCGGCAGACAGGGCTCGAGGACCAGAACCGCTTCACTCTGACGGGCTTCCGCTTCAATCAAGGCCCGGGAACTATGGCTGCCTGTTTCTTCGTCAGAATTCAGCAGTAGCGTAACAGGCCGCTGAAGAAGATTCGGGTGAAGAGAAAGATAGCGGGAGAGGGCGAGCAACAGGGTAAGACCACCTCGCATGTCGAATGCTCCGGGGCCGAAGATTTTTCCGTCCTCAATCCGTGGAGGACGACGCAAGCTCTCCCCGGCTTCCCACACGGTGTCCATGTGGCCGAGCAACAAGAGGGGTTTTTGGGCAGACTCCGCAGGGCCGAACCGAACCCAAATATGATTCCCCTGCTCGGGCTGCTCGACGACCCTCACCTGGGCGCCATCTTCGCGGAAACGTGACGCGAAATTCGCCGCCAGGCGATCGAGCTCTGGCTTGTGTCCTGAAGGGGTGTCCGTTTGAATCAGTTCTTGCAGCCAGGAGATCATCGATGGCTGCAAACTCTCAAAGTATTGAAGGATGGCCGACATTGGCGTAGACTTTTGACCATTGCGCAACGATGGAATTTACCTGCTCATGGGATGAAAATAGCACAGAATAAGACGTGGATCGAAGCATTATGTGCCTGGATCTTGCTGGCCATGGTGACCAATTCCCTGCGCTAAACACAGCGGGCGGGGAATAGCTCAGGAAGTCAAATGAGATACTGCTGGTGGTTGTTGATCGTTTGTCTGGGGGCACTCCAAGGCTCCTGCGGTTCCGGCCTTGGGCCTCGTGATTCACGACTCGAAAAGGCATTTCGGTTGCCTTCCAGGAATGGCTGGACTTATGTCCACCTTGAGGGGCAGCCCGGAGAGATCGGCTTCCAGCATGGCTGGCTTCTAGCCCATGAAATCGCCGAACTGCGAAGAGTCTTTGAGCTGGAACTAGTTCATGACACTCAAAGACCCTGGGGATTTTTTGTGGAGGTTGCGAAAGCCGAGCTCTGGCCGAGAATCGAAAGAGAGTATCAAGAGGAGTTAGAAGGAATCATTGCCGGTATGCAGGCGCAGGGAGTCCCGTTGGGTCTGTGGGATCTCGTCGTCATGAATGCTGCCTTGGAATTGAATCCCTACTATGTCAATTGGGCGGACCAACAGCATGAGAGAAATTCGAGCCATGGCTTGGTTCCAACTGCGGACCGATGCAGCGCCTTCGTGGCGACCGGCAGCTTTACTCAGGATGGGAAGATCGTCATCGGGCATAATAACTGGTCGAGCTATCTGGAAGGGGCCCGTTGGAAAATCATTTTTGACATTGTCCCTGCGCATGGACATCATGTCCTGATGGATGGGATGGCAGGGCTCATTCATAGCGGAGACGATTTTGGCATCAAATCCGCCGGCATCATGATCACGGAAACGACGATCACTCAATTTCATGGTTGGGACCCGAAGGGAACTCCGGAATTTGTCCGGGCGCGGCAGGCCATGCAATACTCAGATTCGATTGATCAGTTTGTCCAAATCATGAAACGCGGAAACAATGGCGGATATGCCAACAATTGGCTGGTTGGAGACTTGAAGGTCAATGAAATTGCAAGCCTGGAGTTAGGTTTGATTCATGTGACATTGCGGCGCACACAAGATGGCTATTTCAGTGGGGCCAATTTCCCGGTTGACGACAAGCTCATCCAGGAAGAGACCACTTTTGACAGCCAGAACAAGGCCCAGGGAAGCCTCGCCCGGAGGACTCGATGGGACCAGTTAATCAACCAGCAGAAGGGTAAAATTGACCTTGCGGCTGGTCAGCGCTTCCTGGCCGATCATTTTGATGTCATCGAAGGTACAAACCATCCCAGTGAACGGACACTCTGCGGACACATCGATTTCTCGCCGAGGGGGTCCCTTCCCTGGCAGCCACCATTTGGGCCGGCTGGAGCCGTCCAAGCAAAGATTACAGATTCCACACTGGCGGCCCAGATGACATTGGTTGCCGCTGTTGGCCATCCCTGTGGCATCCGCTTTCGTGCGGCCGAGCATCTTGCGGCACATCCCGAATTCGACTGGCAAAAGCTTCTGCTGAAAGATCTCGATGCTTTCCACTGGACAACTTTTCGAGCAACTCCCTGAAAAATTGATCGTGGCTTGGAATTGTGGAGACTGGCGGAGGCAGCACCGTCCGGCTCCCGTGCGGCGTAAGTTGGGAAGGGAATCAGCCGAAGATCAGTGAGAATACTGCGGAGAACTCTCCGCCACTTTCAGCAACGGTTGGTCGAGGACATGCCGCAAGGCATGTCCCGTATAAGACTTCTCTACCGTAATCAGGTGCTCGGGAGTTCCTTGAGCGACGATTCTTCCTCCTTGCTCACCGCCCTCGGGGCCGAGGTCAATGATCCAGTCTGCCATTTTGACCACGTCAATATTGTGTTCGATGATGATCACCGTATTTCCAAGATCGGTAAGCCGGTTCAAGACTTCCAACAATTTTCTGACGTCATCAAAGTGCAGACCCGTGGTGGGTTCATCGAGGATGTAGAGAGTCCTTCCGGTGGCCCGCCGGCTCAATTCTTTGGCGAGCTTCACGCGCTGTGCCTCACCGCCGGAGAGCGTTGTGGCCTGCTGGCCTAGGTGGATATAACCCAGACCCACATCTAACAACGTCTGAAGCTTGGTCCGCAGGGTTGGGATATTCTCCAGAATTTGCAGTGCCTCGCTGACCGTTGATTCCAGGACTTCGGCAATCGAATAGCCCTTGTACTTTACCAGTAATGTTTCCCGGTTATAACGAAGCCCTTGGCAGACTTCGCATTGAACGTAAACATCTGGAAGAAAATTCATGCCAATTCGCCGCAATCCGTCTCCCTGGCAGGCTTCGCAACGTCCACCCTTCACGTTAAAGCTGAACCGGCCGGCCTTATAACCACGCTCCCGAGATTCGGGAAGCGCGGAAAATAAATCTCGAATCAGGCTGAACAACCCGGTATAGGTGGCAGGATTCGAGCGCGGCGTGCGCCCGATCGGGGATTGGTCGATTTCAATGACCTTATCGATATGTTCCATGCCGAGAATCTCCCGATGTTTTCCGGGGGTTTCAACCGACCGGTAGAGTTTTCTTGCCAGAGCCCGATAGAGGATATCGTTGATAAGAGAGGACTTGCCGGAGCCGGAGACCCCCGTTACCAGGATCATCAACCCCAGGGGGAACTTCACGTCGATATTCTTCAGATTATTATGGGC
>JAXLQK010000102.1:0-11439 GCA_046331665.1 Terriglobia bacterium
CTTGGGCCCGGCTATTTTCCAGGAGAACCCCCACCCCGCTGTCGAAATCGGTTATCAGCTGGAGCACCGATGCCTTGCGTGAAACTTGTACAATGCGGCCCACAATCCCCTCGGCGTTGATGGCTGCGCAGTCCTTGGTTACCCCCGCATCGGATCCTTGGTCGAGGATGCGGGAGCTATACCACTGGGTTGCTCCACCTCCAATGACTTTGGCACGCACGCTGGGGATCAACAAGCTTTCCTGGAGGTCTTTGAGAGTATTGAGGCGTTCCAGCGCCTTAATCCGCTCCTCGTAGGCAATAATGATTCTTCGATACTCTGCAACGGTTTTCTCCAGCCGCAGGTTTTCCTCGTAGGTATGGCGCAGGTTGATGTATCCCTTCCAAATCTTTGATATGGATGAGACCCCGCCCACCGCCCCCTTCAACATGGGAGCCACAACTTCGAGCGCCCAACTGCGCAGCAGGGGAGTTTCCTTAGCCTGGGATAAACGCGTGGAAAGGAGGAGCAGGTGGGCAAAAAGAACTGAAATCAGGAAGATGAGTTCCGTGCGTGATTTGAAGAACTGCTTCATGAGCGATGCATCCGGCCTGTGAACCCACTGTCGCCGTCCGGTTAGAACGAATCGATCGAGATCTTTTTCAGAAGATTAAAATCACTCAGCATCTTCCCGGTACCCAAAACCACTGAAGACAGAGGGTCTTCAGCGAGGGTTACAGGAAGGCTGGTTTCTTCCCGGATACGTTTATCCAGGTTTCTGAGCATCGACCCCCCTCCAGTGATGACAATCCCTTTGTCCACAATGTCCGCGGACAACTCCGGAGGAGTACGTTCAAGTGCGACCCGAACTGCATTGACGATCGTCCCGACACACTCCGAAAGGGCGTCTCGAATCTCGTCGTCAGTAATAAGCAGGGTTTTGGGAATTCCTTCAATGAGATTGCGTCCCTTGATCTCCATCGAAATGGGCTCATCCAACGGGTAAGCAGATCCAATTTCGATCTTGATTTGCTCTGCGGTACGCTCTCCAATTAACAAGTTGTATTTGCGCTTAATATACTGCGTAATGGCTTCATCCATCTCATTGCCCGCCAAACGGACGGAACGGCTGTAGACGATCCCAGAGAGGGAAATAACCGCAATATCCGTTGTACCCCCTCCAATATCGACAATCATGTTCCCGGAAGGTTCGGTGATGGGGAGTCCGGCTCCAATGGCAGCCACCATGGCCTGTTCCACGAGATAGACCTCACTCGCTTTGGCCCTAAACGCGGAATCGATGACGGCTCTCTTTTCGACTTGAGTAATTTCGGAAGGGACGCCAATCACGATCCGGGGATGAACGAGCAACTTGCGGCCGTGGGCCTTCTGGATGAAATAGTTCAACATCTTTTCGGTGACTTTGAAATCCGCAATGACCCCGTCTTTGAGCGGACGAATGGCCACGATGTTGCCGGGGGTGCGGCCCAGCATATCTTTGGCCTCTTTCCCAACCGCTTCGACCTCTCCCGTCACCTTGTTGATGGCAACAATGGAAGGCTCATTCACTACGATCCCTTTACCCTTCGCAAAGACGAGTGAGTTGGCAGTTCCTAGATCAATGGCAAGATCGCTTGAGAACAGGTGGAATAGAGATCGAAAGTTCATTCAGTGAACATACTCCTCGCGGATGGTTTATGGTTAGTCGACATAGACTTCTTTGGTGATGGTCTTGGAATTCCCGCTGCGGTCTTGCGCTGTAATAGTGATCACATTCTTCCCCTTATGGGGTAAGGGGGAAGTGAAGTGCTTAAAGGAGCCATCGGCTTCCATCAGCGTCACAGGTTCATCATTGATCAGTATAGAGACCCCTGGATCAGTCCGCCCGATAATTTCAAAGATATTGGAGATGCGAATAATCTGCACGGTCAAATAGATATCTGACTCTTTGCTGGATTTGTTGATCAGGGTAAATTTGTTGGGCTCGCTTTCCCGACTCGTCTGGCCCTTCGCATCTATGGAGCTGACCGCCCAGTAATAAGTCCCTTCTTCCAAACCTGACAAAGTATAACGGGTGCCTCCCCGTATCACCTCCTCTTTCAAGACCTTTGAAAAGACTGAGGAATTCGAGAGACGGAAACGATAGGCAGCCGCTTCAGGCACACCCGTCCAGGTAAACGGGATTTTCGTGGAGACACCTTCCTTTGCCAGCACGGGCTTGATGTTATTTGGAGCGAGCAGATCCGGCGGAGCCAGAACCTTTTCTTTGATCAGATGCGCAGGTTCCGCAACGACCCTCTCATAGGCCCCGATCTGGATCGATTCATCCCCCTTGGTAACCCTGGCCGAACCTCTCTGAACTGAAAACTGGGCCGTCTTCTTGTCCGGGTTGGATTCAACCGCCATGCGTGATTCGGGATTCACCAAGGCCGTCGCCATGGCCGCTGATACCGCCGCCGTGGAATTGTTGACCTCACGACGCGCCGTGGAAAGATCCACTGCCCCGGAACTTACTCGGACTTTGACCTTCTTGGCAAGGGTTTGAGGGTCCTCAGAGTTTTCCTGAACGACGATAAGCGAGTCCTGCTTCATCCGATAGGTCGTTCCGTCTGGGAAAACGATGCTTGCAAAGGAATCGGAAAATGTTTGGATATAATCTGCTTCTTCCAACAACGTCGACTGATCCGCATTAACCCACTGAACCGAATCGTATTTCTTGACTTTAACCGTCCCTACAATTCCGCTAAAATGTCCATAGCGCTTGGCAGACGCTTTCTTGGTCGAGGTTTCATCGTCGACAAACTGATTAAACCGCCGAACCACGAAATCCTTAAAAACGGCAAATCCTCCCAGCCCCGCCACTAGAGAAATAGCCAGGATCCAAAAGGTGAGCTGCCGGTAGGAAACCGTGAACCAATAGATTTCAAGTTTTCTGGGTTTCCTAGCCCTCAATTCCATAATTTATTGAGAATGCAAATACTTCGGTCGTTAAATGTAACACAGAGAGTTCAATTACTCAACGCATACTCTTTTCGGTAAAAATGTCCTCCGCCTGCAGATAAAAGATCACCATTGACTCATTTCCGTTGCACAGATCAGCCCTTATCCTCTAAACTCTCAGTTTTTATGAGATGCCTCTGAATGACGGCGGCAGCATGACCTTCGAGTCAAGGAGATGGATTCAAAGCAATGGTCTTAGACATCATGCGCAGGGAAAAAAAATTACTCCTCAGTTTACTCCTCGTACCTTTGATCTTCGGGTTGGTGGCCTATCTGGTGCCAGGGATGCCGGGGGGGGTTTGGGGAGGCGCGATGGGAGGTTCGGCACTTGCCAAAGTTGGTGGGTCAGAGATTACTCCTCAGCAGTTCACCTCAGCCTACCAGCGATTCCTCAAAGCTAGCCAATATCCCTATGATCGGCAATTTCTAAAGACGTTACAGATCGATCGCCAGATTCTCAACCAACTCATTTCCAAAGATGCCCTTGTAGAAGATGCGAAGCGCCTGGGGATTGATGCCACCTCTTCCGAAATACAACAAAGGGTCTGGGCTCTCCCTTATTTCAAGGACAATGGAAATTTCGTGTTTAGCCGGTACGAAGCCATCTTGAAACAAAACGGATTGACCGCTCAACAATTTGAAGAGGACATCCGGGCAGAGATTATTCAAGACAAACTCAAGAATTTGATTACGGATTGGGTCACGGTCACGGAAAAAGAGGTTGAGGATGAATTCCGAGCCAAGAACGAAAAAGTAAAGGTCAGCTATATCACATTCGACCCGTCGCTTTATTCCAAACAAGTGACGCTGCAAGACTCGGAAATCAAGTCGTATTACGAACAAAACAAGGAAACCTTTCGCATTCCTGAACAGCGCAAGGTGAAGTACTTGTTTATTGACACGGCTTCCATTCGTAGCTCCATCCAAATCACGGATGAGGATGTGAAGAATTACTACCAGCAGAATCTTTCGACCTACCAACTGCCGGAACGAGTTCGGGCCGCTCACATTTTGTTTAAGACGGAAGGAAAGTCTCCTGAGGAAGTAGAAAAAATTAAAGCCAAAGCCCTGGAAGTGCACGCGCAGGCAAAGAAGGGCGCCAATTTCGCCGAATTGGCAAAGAAGAATTCCGAAGACAGCAATGCCAGCACCGGAGGCGATTTGGGAATGTTTGGTCGAGGAGCCATGGTTCCGGAATTTGAAAAGGCGGCATTTTCCCTGGATGTCGGGGGGATCAGCGAGCTGGTGAAAACCCAATATGGCTTCCACATTATCAAATTACAGGAGAAACAGACGGCTCACACCCAGAGCCTGGAAGAAGTCGCCTCACTGATCCGACCAACTCTACAACAGCGCAAGGCAGAACAGGCCGCTCAAGAAATCGCGGACAAGGCTTATAGTCTTACCCGAAACAACAAAAGCCTGGATCAGGTGGCTGTGGAACTTAAGCTGAAGACAGAGGAGACCCCCTTCTTTGTTCAAGGTGCGACTGTTCCGGTAATCGGCAACTCCCAGGACTTCTCCTCAAAGGTTTTTGCTCTTAAGCCCAATGAGGTTGGCTCCCCAGTTCGTATTCCCAGCGGCTTTGCCATATGCCAATTGAGCGGTACGAAAGCACCATCGATCCCCCCTATCGAAGAAGTCCACGGGAAAATTGAGAGTGCCTTGAAAACCGAGAAGGCCGCAGAAATCGCAAAAACAAAAGCCCAGGAATTTTCGAATAAGGCCAAGGGCTCAGGGGGATTCGAGGCTCTCGCCAAGGAGTTTGCGGTCACCCCAAAGGTTAGCGACGAATTCGCGAGAGGTGGGAATGTAAAGGAATTGGGTTCAATTTCTCCATTCGAGGGTTTTGCCTTTTCAGCCAATCCGGGAGAGATCAACCAGCCGGTTCAGCTGGGCCAAAAGTATGTCGTGATCAAACTGTTGGAAAAGAAACCCGTGGATATGAACGAATTTCCAAAGATGAAGGAACAGTTACGCCAGACCCTCATTGGTCCCAAGAAGGACAAAATCTTCCAGGCTTATACCGAATCTGTGAATGAGAAAATGAGACAATCCGGGAAGATCAAGATTGATGAGGCCCAATTTGCCGCCATTACTCGCCGGATTTAATTGACTCAGATTGTTACCATTACCTTGAGAATCCACTCGAATGAGTGGATTTTTTTGTTTTTAGTGCAAAAATTGCAGTGAACAAAGCATTCTGGGAAATTTGGAGGGGCTTGCGATGAATAGACACCTGCGAATTGTGACTATCTTAGCCTTCACAGGATTATTTCCGACCTATCTGGCTGGCGAGGCGCCAAGGAAGACGGAACGGTTGTCGCCTACTATTCAGAATGCGGCAAATCAGCAAACCAGCAATTCTCAAAAGGAAGTTAGTTCCTTCTACCGGCAGAAACTCATTAGTGGTGGAGGGGGATATTCCTACGTCTGCTTCATACCATATGTTACCAACAGCTTGACCACTCGAACCAACCTCGGTCTGAACAATTTCAGCACGGACTCGCTGGTGAGTGGCGCTAATCCTCAAGCCAGTGTGCTCGTGCAGTTGTATAACGTCCATGGAAGTGTCGTCGGTCAGGCCAATTATCTGGTGAACTCCAATGAGCTTCTGCAAATCCAGAATATCATCCCAACGCTTGGAGCCAGTATTAACGTTGGCTGGCTGCTCATTTACTCGGACGAGCCGCTGACCGCCTGGGAATCCGTTATCAAGAACGCAACGAATGATCCAAGCATTGAGTTGGCAATCGCTGATCAACCCTACAAACCGACTGCCTATTTGGCGGGTGTAGGGACGCGTTTAATGATTCAATCGACCACGAATACCGGAAGTTTCCAATCCAGTCTGACTGTAGTCAATGTTGGTTTCGACGACTGCTCATTACTTATCAAGATCTATGACGCACCTGGAAATCTGGTCGGAACGGAAACTGCAGTTGTCCCTGTAAACGGCATGTATGTCAGCAATAGCGTTCGGGGGAGTTCATTTGGCCCGATCATTATCGAGGCGACCGACCCGAATCCGAACAATGGGGTAAGCCCACAGATTATTGCGAACTCTCTCGTGACGAGTACGAATCAGACGGGGGGATTCTTCCCGGCCTTTGCCCTGCCCCAGGCAGGCACGGTATCAGTCGCAGGGATTTGGGACGGAACCATCCTCTCAGGAACATTGATCAGCGCTCAGGTCACGTTGACCCTGTATCAGGAAGAAGACATGCTTTATGGAACCCTCAACATCAATAGCGGCGTCTTTCCAACCCTTTTTCGAAACCTGCCAATTGCAGGTCAAATTACCAACTATTACAATTTTCAGAACACCGATCCTCTTGACCAGGATAATACTTTCTTTGTCTATCGTTTTATCGGGTCGATTCAGAGCGGTCATCTCAAGGGTGACACCCTCTATTTCGACGAAAAGAATCGAAGCGCCGTTGGTACCCTCGATCTAACTCGGACCGGACCGGTTTACGTTCCGAGTGGGAATTAACCCTTTTCTTCAAGCTCCCTTCACCTTTCCTGGTTAAGAAGATCCAGGTCTTGCGGCAGTTCGGCCCGCCAATCTTTGTTGTGACCGAAAGTCAACCCCTTTGCCAGTGAAAGATTAGGACCTGATAAACTGCAATTTGGACTGCGAGTCAGTTCGTCGAAAAAACCGAATGTCGCCCGTGAAAGGCAACGAGAAAGTATCTTTCTGGAGAGGCTAAGGGATGCCTGCAGCAATTGCCATTGTTGGCAGCCTGAACATGGATTTCATCGTCCATGTCGATCGATTACCTCAGCCTGGAGAGACCTTACTAGGCTCGGGATTTGAAATGCTCCCAGGGGGGAAAGGGGCAAACCAAGCCTATGCTGTCGCACGACTGGGAGGGACGGCAGCCATGATTGGATCCGTCGGCAAAGACCTCTTCGGCCAGCAATTGATACTTAATCTTGAATCTGTCGGTGTCGAATGTGCCGCTATTTCTAAGACCCCGGCGAGTACTACTGGAACAGCCATGATCGCGGTGGAGAAAAGCGGACAAAACCAAATCGTGGTCGCGCCGGGGGCTAATAATCAATTGGATCCCCACCATGTCTTAAGCGCTTTGAATCAAATAGACCCCAAGTACCTCTTGCTCCAACTTGAAATTCCAATCGAAATCGTGGAACGCACCCTCGCCCTGGCTCGAAGTCGAAATATTTTTACGATTCTGGATCCGGCCCCTGCCCGGGCGCTGGAGGCTCATTTGCTCAGTTTCGTGGATTTGCTTACGCCCAATGAAAGTGAAGCCCTCTGCCTATTGGGGCGCACGGGGAATCGCCTTCCCTTGGAACAAGCCCCGGAAGTTGCGGAAGCACTTCATCAAATGGGGCCCAAGCGAGTAGTCCTGAAGTTGGGAGAAAATGGGGCGTGGTTTACTGACGGGAATTACCGCCGCCACTTCCCCGCCCCTACTGTCCTGCCCATTGATGTGACGGCCGCGGGAGACACTTTTAATGGGGCTCTTTCCGTGGCTCTGGCGGAGGGGCATGGGGTCGACTGGGCTATCGAGTTCGCGAATAAGGCCGCAGCATTGAGTGTCACCAAGCCTGGGGCCCAAGCCTCAATCCCATCGAGACAGGAAGTGGATCGGCTGCATCCCACAGCCAACTCCTAGGTTCGAATTTGTTTGAAGGCGGGTTGTGCAAAATAGAGGCGAGCACCAGGTCTGTCAGTCATCTTCTTCTTTTTCTTCTATCCGAAAGAATACCTTTACCGTGTGATCAGAAGCGACGGCCTTTCCATTTTCAAAGGCCGGAGCAAACTCCCACCAGTACTTCACCTCATAGAGAGCGAGTTCGGTCAATCCATATTCAAGCGTATTGACGGGATTGGCCTCGAGCACTTCTCCTTTGTCATTCAATCGCAGGGAGATCTCAATTTCTCCCCCTTTTTTCTTTTTGAGCGCTTGTTCGGTCTGAGGCGGAAGGGTGCTCAACAGAGTCATCGGCGCTCGACTTTTGTCCGTGGTCGGAGAAATGTTGACCCTCCGATAGCGCATCGTGGAACCGTAATTGGTTCGCCCAAATTTGACGCGAAGGTCGAATTTCTTTAAGTATTCGCTTCCGATTTCGAGATTGATCTTTTCCAATCCCTGAGTAAAGACCTCAAATTCCGACGCGCTGATGGGCTGTAACCGGAATGCCTGGTTGCCGATGAGGAAAACGACCTTCCGCACGGCTTTCGGACACACAAAACCGTAGCCTAATTCCCATCGGCGTCGTGTCCTGGCAGACACGCAAGCCCGCGGCCCCCCTTCCGTTTTGGACTTCGATCCGTCATACAAGAATGAATCAAAATGGAGGATCTCTCCATCATCAGCCCGCATCGTTATGTTTTCAGCGGAAAGGCAACGACGCGTATCCCCGAGGTTGACCATTTCAATCCAAAACTCCTGCTTCGCATTGAGTTCCAACGTCATAATCAGCAAGGGATCCATGTAGACATGGTAAGTGCTCGGCGAGGGGAGGAAACTCTCCACTGCGAGAATTACTGCAGAAGAACCAATCTGAAATAAAAGAAAAAGGCATAAAATGAGGATTAAAAGCCTTTGATAGTTGATATTTCCAGGAAGGATGAGCCATCTGGGGTGTTGGCTGAAGTGGAGCCTCAAATCGCCGTCAGGCGGTGTGTTCGGGACGTAACGGAGGCCAGCCCCCCAGATGGCAGATTGGTTTGCCTACCCCGATCAGCTTGTCTTAATCTAGGCTCCTGCCGATTTCGGCCCTAAGGAGCCTCAATGCTGCGATTGGAGCAATGGATGGATCTGCATATTCTTCACAAACAGGGTCACTCGATTCGGGCCATCGCCGAGCTCAGCGGCCATGCGCGCAATACGGTTCGAAAGGTGCTGCGGCAGAACTCTCCCCAAGAGTTTCAGAAGCCGCCACGGCCTTCCCATCTGGATCCTTTTAAAGAGTATCTCCGCGAGCGTTTCGGGTCATGCCGGCTGTCGGCCGTGCGTCTGTTGGAGGAAATCCGGCCCATGGGCTACACCGGTTCGGTTGTGACGCTGCGCCGCTTTCTGGCCACCTTGAAGCCGCAGCAGCTGGCACTGCAAAAACTGACTGTCCGTTTTGAAACGCCACCGGGCCAGCAGGCTCAAGCCGATTGGGGGTATTGCGGCCGCCATCCCGACTCGCAGGGCGTGGCGGTCCCTGTCTATGTCTTTGTGATGGTGCTCAGCTTCTCACGGATGCTGTTTGTCAGCTTCACTCGCTCGATGAATCTGGCCAGCTTGATCGCCTCTCACCAGCAGGCCTTCGAGTTTTTCGGCGGCTGGCCCCAGTCGATCCTCTACGACAACATGAAGCAGGTCAAACTTAGCCCTGACCAATGGCATCCGCTCTTTGTGGACTTTGCCAATCATTATGGGTTTGTGCCTAAAACTCATCGCGTCCGCCGCCCACGCACCAAGGGCAAGGTCGAGCGGATGGTTTACTATGTCAAAGATAATTTCAACGGCCGCAGCTTTGCCGACTTCGCCGATTTCAATGCCCAGGCCCGCCACTGGCTCTCCCATACTGCCAATGTGCGCCTGCATGCCACCACCGGCCAGCACCCCACGGAGCCGTGGCCCCAGGAAAATCTGGTTCCTGTGGCGTCGATTGCCCCTTATCAGCTCTCTCAGCCGGTTTCACGCAAAGCGAGCAACGAGAGTTTTGTTCGTTTCGGCGGGTCACGCTATTCGGTTCCCCCACAACAGGCAGGCCAAACGCTCTGGGTCGAGCAACGCGAACAGAAGACTTCATCCGCTGCCAGGATCTGATCGTGGCCGAACATGTCGCGGCCCCCAGACGCGGTTCCTCGGTGGCTGATCCGGCCCACCTAGAAGACCTGTGGAAACTCACCCTCCAGGCGTCGACCCGGAGCTGCTGCCGCCCAGTTGAAACCGACGTTTCGCCGCGGCCCTCCCCGTCGTTAACCCTTTATGAGGAGGTCGTTTGATGAGCCTGGCCTACGAACAAAAGCCGGCGCGGGACTCCAACAGTTGGGGCTATCGGCGGCCTCGCCAGCAACTGGACCAGGCCAGCCAGCCGCCGCCTCCGGCTGGTCTTATAGCCACTTCCTCGGCTATCTGCTGGAAGCTGAATTGGCCGAACGTCACCGCCGCACCGTCGAGCTCAATCTCCAGTTCGCTCGCTTCCCGTATCTGAAGCGTCTGGCCGAGTTTGACTTCGCCGCTCAGCCGGGCCTGGACCGCCGCCTGATCGACGAACTCGCTACCGGCCGCTTCCTCCACGACGGCCGCAACGTGGTCTTGCTGGGGCCCCCGGGGGTGGGCAAAACTCACCTGGCCATTGCGCTGGGCGTGCTCACCGCCGAACTCGGCCATCGCGTCTACTTCACCACCGCCATTGACATGGCCCGCCGTCTGGCCAAGTCCATGGCTGAAAATCGTCTCCACCGCGAAATCAAAAACCTCACCCGGCCCAAACTATTGATCATTGACGAAGTGGGCTACTTGACCCTGGATGCCACTCAGGCCAGCCTGCTCTTCCAGATCCTGTGCCAGCGTTACGAAAAAGGCCAGGCCATTGTCCTGACTTCCAACAAAGCTTTCAGCGATTGGGGCCAGATCTTTGCCAACGATCCCATCATGGCTTCGGCGGCCTTGGACCGCCTCTTGCACCGTTGCACCATCATCAACATCCGCGGCGACAGTTACCGGCTCAAGGAAAAGCGCAAGGCCAACAAAACCAGTCTCCTCACACCGACTGACCCGTAGGTGAAATCATGACTTGACCAGCTCTTTTTTTCCCTCGGGTGGGTCAATTCTGATGATCAAAAAAGGGTCAATTCTAAATGAGCGTTGACATGGCAATCGAATCAGAACAGCGATTAAAGGGCAAAGATGTGGTGCTCGTGCTGAACCGGATCAAGATTCAACGCGGGGTCCCCAGGATGGTGTACTGTGATAACGGGAGTGAGTTTTCCAGTCAAGCAATGGATTTATGGGCCTACCAGAACGGAGTGCGAATCGCCTTTTCTCGTCCAGGCAAACCGACGGATAATGCTTTTGTGGAATCTTTCAACGGAACCTTCCGGGGGGAATGCCTGGATGCACATTGGTTTACGACGTTGACTGAAACCCGGCAGATCGTCGAGACTTGGCGCAGGGAGTACAATGAGAGTCGTCCTCACAGGGCTCTCGGGGAGAGGACGCCAAACGAATTTGCCAGTGGAATCGCGGCTAGCCGCGATACCACTGAGCTGCAAACAGCCGAAAACTCACCCTAAAGTTGGTACAAAAAAGCCGGTCCGATCAATGATGTAATTTGTATCACTCCGATTGGCACAAAAGATCGGCCTTGTCACCGACCAGGTGAGAAAATGGAAAGATTTGAACCGATCTTCTGCTTATTTAATATTTAAGGGCTGACCCTGATTTGCTCTCGATATCGCCGATAGAGTTCTTTGGTCAGTGGGCC
>JAXLQK010000103.1:0-10558 GCA_046331665.1 Terriglobia bacterium
CGTGAACCGATCGGTCAATGCCGACAAAGCGGTTTTCGCACCCGGGGCAACGGCCTTGACGATGCCTTCGCCGGCGCAGGTTTCCTCCGAATTTTCAAAAATCATCAAGATGGTAGAACCAGCTGTCGTCAATATCAATACAGAAACGATCATCAAACCAAGGGATCGCAACCCGCGCAACCCTCACGGATTTTCTCAGCAAGAGGATCCATTTGATATGTTTGAAAGATTTTTTGGAGGGCCCATGGAGAACCCGCGGGCTCCCATGAAAACCAAGGCACTCGGGACCGGCTTTATCGTTGACAAGTCCGGCTACATCATTACGAACTATCACGTGATCGACAAAGCAGACACCATCAATGTGACTCTGGGTTCAGGTGATGATTACAAGGCCAAGGTCATTGGGAAAGATGATGGGACGGATATCGCCATCCTCAAGATTGATGCCAAGAAAGATCTTCCCACCGCCCGATTGGGAAACTCGGATGGCATGACCCAAGGCGATTGGGTATTGGCGATGGGCAGTCCCTTCGGGCTGGAACAGACGGTGACGGCAGGGATCATCAGTGCCGTTGGACGCAGTGGCTCCCGTTTTCAACGCTTCCTGCAGACCGATGCGGCCATCAACCAGGGAAATAGTGGTGGTCCGCTGGTGAACATGGCTGGAGAAGTGATTGGGATTAACACGGCGATTGTGACGCCGAGCGGCGGGAATGCTGGCGTGGGATTTGCTTTACCATCGAATACCGCCCTCAATATTTATAACCAACTGATTAAGACCGGCAAAGTCACACGGGGAGCCATTGGAATTCAAATGCAGCCGAGCGCTACCAGTGCCACCCTGCGTGCTCTTGGCGCGACCGATGGGAAAGGGGTCGTTGTCAGCAAGGTGACTTCGCCGGATAGTCCTGCTGGAAAGGCCGGACTCAAACAAGGCGATGTCATTCGCGAAATTGACGGTCATAAGTTGAGCGACGCCGCTGAATTGAGTGCTTATGTCGCGGAACTCGCGCCGGGGAAAACGACAGTCTTGAAATACCTGCGGGACGGAAAGGATATGACAACCGAAATCACCGTGGGAGACCGGTCGAAAGTGATCCCGGACGACAAGGACGAAGGTGCCTCAGAAGAGAACGACTCAGAACCAGGAGCCAGAGTAAAACTTGGGATTCGGGTCCAGAATCTAACCCCGCAACAGGCCAAAGAATTCGGCCTGCAGCAGGATGAGGGAGTCCTGGTAGCAAACGTCGAGGCGGGAGGCGTTGGCGATGACGCAGGGCTGAGACCCAACGACGTGATCTTGCAGGTCAACAAGGTCACCGTGCATAGTCCTGATGAATTGAAGAATGTTACTTCGAAGCTGAAGTCAGGCGCTGAAGTTTTGTTCCTGGTCAAGCGTCTGGACCGTCAATCCGGTGAAGCCCAGACCTTATACCTGGCTGCATCCCTACCGTAAATATTTCCTCGCTAGGGACCTCCTCCCCCGGTCAACGCATACAGGGCGTTGGCCGGGGGGTTTTTTTTGAGGTTCACATAGGACTCCGTTTCCCCCCTTGGAATTTCCGGCAGAGAGTTTCGTTGCGATCCCGCAGGCACGTCGCTCCAAGCTAAATGCTTTATCTGCTATGAATGGCGAATCATGTTAACATTAACGGGGAACCTTGTGGACACAGGGTTCTTTCAGTACATGAATGATCCTTTGAGGTGCGGAATGAAAATTTCACTGTCCTTCGGCATACTAGCCGGAGTGGCCCTCCTCTTGAGTGGAGACGCCTTTTCACAGACGACAAGAGCCTACACCGTTCCGGATGGAACACGGATTCAAGCAAAACTGGAAACAACGCTGAATTCGAAAACCAACCGGCAAGGCGATCGATTTACAGCGAAAGTAGCGGAAGCGATCATCGTTTCGGGAAAAGAAGTCATCCCTATGGGTACGATAATCGAAGGCCGTATTTCTGCCGTTAAGAATGCCGGAAGGGTTAAAGGAAGATCTGAGATGAATCTTTCTTATGAGCGCTTGATCTTTCCCAATGGGGTCTCTGAGACGATTGTGGCTTCTCAAGCCGACCTGGATCCTAGCCAGAAGGAAGAGGTCGACTCGAAGGAGGGCACGATTAAGGGAGAGTCCTCACGAAAGAAAGATGCCGCGGTCATCGGGGCTGGAACTGGAATTGGAGCTGGCATTGGCGCGATCGCCGGAGGAGGAAAAGGCGCGGCGATCGGGGCTGGAGCAGGGGCCTTGGTCGGGTTGGCCGATTCCATAATCCGCAAGGGCAAAGAAATTGAAATTCCGGCGGGAACCCTCTTTGTGATCCGCTTGGAGCGCCCCTTGACAATCACCTCTACTCAATAAGCTTATTGCCCCTTCATTTTCAGATCTTCTTCTGGAAAGCATTTTCTGTTTCAGCCTATAATTTCGGGATCCCACTCGTATCAGAATCATGACCTTGCTATACCTTATTCACGAGAAGCGCATGCTCCGCTTTGTTCCGGTCTTGGCGCTGACTTGGGCCCTATGGAATCTTGGAAGTAGCCATGCCGTGGAGGCGGCAAAGACCACTCAGAAACAGACGAGTTCAACCAGCGCGAAGAAATCAACGACGGCTTCAAAAACAAAGACCACAAAAAGTTCATCCACCACTTCGAAAAAGACCAGCAGCAAGTCAGGTAAAAAAGGCTCCACCCAATCGAGTAAGAAGAAGGCCCGCAAACCTCGCGGCCAACAATCGATGGAAGCCTCCCGTGTCGTTGAGATTCAAAATGCCCTGGCGGCCGCCGGGTACTACAAATCCAGTCCCTCTGGCCAGTGGGATGATGAAACCAGCAAAGCTCTCAGCACCTACCAGCAGGAGAACGGATTCAAAGTAACGGGCAAGCCCGATGCCCTCTCGCTGAAGAAGTTAGGGCTCTAATTTGGAATCTATTCCAAGCCGTTAGGGCGGAAGAGGTCCTGTTCCATGCCCCAGTCCGATTCAGCCTTATTGGGGACCATCCGTCTGACTCGGTTCTCCCTTTTTCATTTTAAGAATCTCAAGCAAGGTCGTCAGCATCTCAAGAATCTCGGGCAGAACCCCTGGAAGCACATCAAAAGCAGCGGGGGACTGCAGAACGCAAAATATTTTCGGTGGGGCGCCACTCATCACTCACCCAGGGGCTTGCACTATAAGGAGCGCTCAAGATCAAGAATCCAGAATAAGGAGACGCCATGACATCGATTCCAGAGTTTAAGAACTTTATCGACGGGAAATGGGTAGACTCCGCCTCGGGTCAATCCTTCGAGAATCGAAATCCCGCGGATCATAGACAGGTCCTTGGAGTTTTTCCACTTTCCAACAAGGCAGATGTCGAACATGCCGTCCTGGCCGCACAAGAGGCCTTCAAAAGATGGCGCCTCGTCCCTGCCCCTCGCCGGGCTGAAATCCTCTATAAGGCGGCTGAGATCCTGGTCCGTCAGAAAGAATCCTTCGCCCAGGAGATGACCCGTGAAATGGGAAAGATTCTCAAAGAAACTCGCGGCGACGTTCAAGAAGCCATCGACATGACCTATTTTACGGCCGGAGAAGGCCGCCGCCTGCATGGCGAGACAACCCCTGCTGAACTTCCCAATAAATTTGCCATGAGTGTACGCATGCCGATCGGGATTTGCGCATTGATTACCCCCTGGAATTTCCCCATGGCCATTCCTTCCTGGAAATTGATTCCCGCGCTAATCTGCGGGAATACCGTTATCTTGAAGCCCGCCCGAGAGACACCTCAATCTTCCCATAACCTGGTGAAAGTCCTGGAGGAGGCTGGCTTGCCGCGAGGGGTCTTAAACCTCGTTCACGGCAGCGGCAGTGAAGTCGGGAAAATTATGATCACTCATACGGGCATCAAACTCGTGTCTTTCACCGGCTCGACAGAGACTGGGAGACAGGTCAGCTCCGCTGCAGCCCTCGATTTCAAGCGCTGTAATCTTGAGATGGGGGGGAAAAACGTCATCATGGTCATGGAAGACGCTAATTTGGACTTGGCTGTCGAAGGAGCCCTTTGGGGAGGATTTGGCACAACGGGACAGCGTTGCACGGCTGCCAGCCGAGTAGTGGTGCATCAAGCAGTCTACTCTCAGTTCCTTGACCGCTTCGTCGCCAAAGCCAAGTCCATCCGCGTTGGAAATGGGCTCAGCCCAGACGTCGATATGGGACCGCTCGTCAATGAACAGCAACTTCACACGGTGATGCGCTATGTCGAGATCGGGAAGCAGGAAGGCGCGAAACTCTTATGGGGCGGCAGTTGCCTGGACAAGGGAGAACATGCCCATGGCTACTTCCACGAACCAACCATTTTCGGGGATGTTCAACCTCGCATGAGAATCGCGCAGGAAGAAATCTTTGGACCCGTCGTTTCCGTCATTCCTGCCAACAGCTTCGAGCAAGCCATTGAAATCGCCAATGACGTCCCTTATGGGCTCTCGGCTTCCATCTATACGCAGGACGTCAACCGGGCATTTGTCGCCATGCGCGATCTGTACACCGGCATCTTCTATGTCAACGCCTCCACGATCGGGGCGGAGGTCCATCTTCCCTTCGGCGGCACCAAACAGACCGGGAACGGCCACCGCGAAGCAGGAGTTCAGGCCCTGGATATCTTTTCGGAATGGAAAGCAATCTACGTGGATTACAGCGGCAAGCTGCAAAAAGCGCAAATCGACCACGAGTAACCAGGAGGACGCATGATCATCGGAGTCGTCAAAGAGATCAAGGACAATGAGTATCGTGTAGGGATGGTACCTGGCGGGGTCAAAGCTCTTCGGGATGCCGGGCACCAGGTTCTTCTCCAGGAAGGCGCTGGCGAAGGAAGCGGCATTAGCGATGAGGAATACCGCCATGCCGGCGCCACCTTGCTGTCTCGCGAACAGGTCTGGGGTCGCTCCGAAATGGTCGTCAAGGTGAAGGAACCGGTGGAGGATGAATATGACTTGCTCCGCGAGGGGCAGATCCTCTTTACCTATCTCCACCTTGCCCCCTTGCCCGGACTGACAAAGGTCTTGCTGGATAAAAGAATTACCGGAATTGCCTATGAGACAATTCGCGAGGCCAATGGCAGTTTACCCCTGCTGACGCCGATGAGCGAGGTTGCCGGCAGAATGGCCATCCAGATCGGCGCTCAGTATTTGGAAAAAAGCCAGGGAGGTAGAGGAATTCTCTTGGGCGGCGTCCCGGGAGTGCCTCCAGCTCAAGTGGTCATTATCGGAGGAGGGATTGTCGGACTCAATGCCGCCAAAATGGGACTCGGGATGGGAGCCCATGTCACCGTGCTCGACAGCAACATTGAGAAACTGCGTTATCTGGACGATATTTTTCAAGGGAAGGTGGCCACACTGGCTTCAAACAGCATTACCATCGCGCAGTCGATAAGGAAAGCCGATCTCCTCATTGGGGCCGTCCTGATCCCCGGAGCATCCGCTCCTCGATTGGTCACACGGCCCATGATCTCCACGATGAAGAAAGGAGCAGTTATTGTGGACGTTTCGGTAGATCAAGGTGGGTGCATCGAAACCACCCACCCCACCACCCACAGCCATCCTACTTTTCTGGTCGATGGCGTTCTCCATTATTGTGTGGCCAACATGCCGGGAGCCGTGCCTCGAACCTCCACCTTTGCCCTCACCAATGTTACCATGCCATATGTGCTGAAGCTGACCAGTCAGCCCCTGGCCCGAGCCGTCGCTTCAGATGCCGGGGTCGGTGAAGGGGTCAATGTTTACGCCGGCCACGTCACCTTCAAGGGCGTTGCAGAATCGCTGGGCCTGCCCTACAAACCGCTTTCGGAACTACTTCATTGAATGCAACTACCCATCATCCAACCTCGACACGCTCCTGGTACCTACTGATTGATGAATTGGCAGACGGCAATTACCACATGGCCGTCGACGAAGTGTTTCTTGACCTTGTTTCCCTCCCCGACGCACCTCGTCTGACCTACCTGCGTTTTTATACCTGGAAGCAACCGACCCTTTCGATTGGCTACTCGCAGAATGCGGAAAAAGTGGTCGATTTGCGCTTCTGCCAAAACAATGGCATCGACGTGGTGCGCCGTCCTACCGGAGGAAAAGCTGTTCTTCATGACCAGGAATTGACTTATTCAATCGTTTCGAATGACCCTACTCATTTCCCAATTCATGATATTTCCAAAACCTATGAGCGGATCGCCGCTGCGCTCTCACTGGGCCTTCTTCAAATGGGAGTTCAGACTGCCTTGGCCCCTGCTCGTCCGAACGCCGTTGCCTCCACTCAGAAGAGAGGTTTCCCCCAAAAAGCATGCTTTGCCGCTTCGCAACATCATGAAATCCTCTGGAACGGCCGAAAACTCATAGGTAGCGCCCAGAGAAGAAACAGAAACAGCTTCCTGCAACACGGCTCCATTTTGATTGGGTTCGACTCCAGTCTGTTAGCTAAGGCGTTAGCCTCACCCGGATTAGTCGGATTGGATTCTGATGTTGCCACGCTTACGGAGTGTCTGGGGCATAAGCCCCATACTCAGGAGCTCCTGCAGAACCTAGTCGATGGGTTTTCCAGATGCTTCAACGTTTCAACGAAGATTCTAATGATAGATGAAGAACTTAGGTTAGAAATAGAGAGGAAAAGCTTAAAGCGCAAAAATCTAGTTTGTGGTAATGGTGGCAAAACTGCTTGACAGGATTTGCTTTAAATACTATAAAATGATGGCGTTATGCTCGAAAATGATTGTGAATAAAGGGACTTAGCATGGATTTAACAGGTACCAACGAATTGACCGCCAGAGAACAGGATATTTTGAAATCCGTCGTTCAATACCATATCGTTGACGGCAAGCCTGTGGGGTCCCAGTTCATTTCAAATAAATATGACGGCAATTTAAGTCCAGCGACGGTAAGAAACATTATGGCTGACCTGGAAGAAGCCGGCTACCTGGCTCAACCGCACACTTCTGCCGGAAGAGTCCCAACGGATAAAGGATACCGGTTCTTTGTAGACCGTCTTCTCAAATCGAGCAAGCTGGACAAGGCCGACGAAGAATTCATTCATTTTAATCTTTTCAGACCGGACTCCCATCAAAGCGTCGTTGAAAGGGTCACGCAAACGATTTCGCAGGCCACCCACAATGTGGGTTTTGTCATTTCCCCGTCCCTGGACCAAAATCACCTGAAACACATTGAATTTATTCAACTTCCCGACTCAAGGATTCTCGTCATCATGGTCGGCAAGACCGGAATTGTGCAGAATCGGATTGTCCGTGTGGATGAGAAGTTTGTGCAGACTGAGTTGGATCAGACAGCTCGCTTTATCAACGAGAACTTCCAAGGTCAGAGCCTTTTCGCTATTCGCAATGAAATCCTGCGCAAAATGGGGGAAGAAAAAGCGCTCTACGATCGCCTGCTGCAAAACGTCATTCTCCTGTGTAATCGCGGACTTATCGATGAAGTTTCAGAGGAGAATGTCGATATATATGTGGACGGCACTTCGAATTTATTAAGTCAACCGGAGTTTGCTGATGCCGCACAACTGCAGGCTTTGTTCAAGACCTTTGAGGAGAAAAGCAGGCTGGTCAAGATTCTCAATGAATGTTTGCACTCCAGCACGGGAGACGGAATCCGAATCATTATAGGGTCAGAAAATTCGATTCCTGGTATGCAGAACTATACGTTAATCTCCTCGCCTATCCTACCTCAAGATCAAAACCTGGGTTCAGTCGGCATCCTCGGTCCAACAAGAATGGAGTACGCACGGGCCATTACGATCGTCGATTATGTCGCCAAGCTGTACGGACAGATCTTTGATGCGGACTGAAATCTTTGACTCGTAAGTACCCGGGAAACTAAAACTGCTTCCATCACCATGGCTTTCTTAAAGCATTTTCGCAGCTTACGCAGGAAGCGCGCTCAAGAAGAGACGATGACTCGACCTGAAAACCTTACAGAGGAAGCGGCTGTCCCTGAGCCTATTCTGGCTGAAGGTGAGCCCAATCCGGAACAGGCAAATCTGGACTTCAGCCCGCAACCCGCCTTTGAGATTGAAATTCAAGACTCCTCAGAGGGCGAGAATCACCCCCCGATCGAATCGGCTCCGGAAGCATCCGAAAGTCAAGTGGTCGTCGACTCTGAGGAGCCTGAGGTTGAGGTGGTGGCAGAAGAAGCCCCGCCTTCTGAGACGATAAAAGAATCCGCGCCCTCTGAAGCGGTCGAAGCCTCTCCCAGCGAGGAATCAGCACTGCCATCGGAATTACAAACGATTGGCGCGCTCTCCGAACTGGTTAAGAGCTTGACCGAAGAAAAGGAATCTCTATTTGACCGGTTGCTGCGCAAGCAAGCTGAGTTCGAGAACTTCCGGAAAAGAACTGAGAAGGAAAAACAGGAATTCTATGAATTTGCGATTTCCAATTTCATTCAAGGGCTCTTGCCCGTGTTGGACGGTTTGGAACGAAGCCTGACCGCTCAAGAGGGGGAGACGGTAGAAAGTTTCCGAAAGGGGAATGAGCTGATCCTCAAACAATTTCGCGACCTGCTTTGGGCCGCCGGAATTCAGCCCATTCGATCCATGGGAAAACTCTTCGATCCCAACTTTCACCAGGCGGTCATGCGCGAAGAAAGTACGACGCTTGCTGAAAATGAAATCATTGAAGAGTTTCAACGGGGTTATTTGTTCAAAGATCGTCTGCTTCGCCCTTCGATGGTAAAGGTGGCGGTGGCTCCTCCTGTGACTGAAAATGAAGGCCTCGAAACTGAGACTCAGGATGCGGAAAGCCCGGCCGTCGACGAGGCCGCCACGGAAGGTTGAATAACGTTTGAAGAGTTGAACCGAGTATACTAGGAATCCACTATGACAAAAATCATCGGGATCGATTTGGGAACAACGAACTCTTGTGTGGCCGTGATTGAAGGTGGCGCGGCCCAGGTCATTCCAAACCGCGAAGGAGGAAGGACCACTCCTTCAGTCGTCGGGTTTACGGAAAAAAATGAACAGCTGGTGGGACAAATCGCCAAACGGCAGGCAGTCACGAATTCCAAGAACACCGTCTATGCCGTCAAGCGGCTCATTGGGAGAAAGTTCAATTCGCCGGAAGTCCAGCAAGCCCAGGAGGTCCTCCCCTACCAGTTGACCACCTCCGAGGGAGGAGACCTGCGAATCCATATTCTCGGCAAGGATTACAGCCCGCCCGAGATCTCGGCGATCATCCTGAAGAAACTGAAATCGTCAGCGGAAGAATTCCTCGGTGAAGAGATTACGGAAGCCATCATCACCGTGCCGGCGTACTTCGATGATATCCAGCGCCAGGCGACCAAAGACGCGGGAAAGATTGCAGGGCTGAACGTCAACCGTATCATCAACGAGCCGACGGCGGCCGCTCTCGCCTATGGATTAGGGAAGCGCGAAAATGAAAAGATTGTGATCTATGACCTCGGCGGCGGAACCTTCGACGTCTCCATTCTCGAACTCAACGATGGGGTCTTTGAAGTGTTGGCTACCTGCGGTGATAGCTTCCTGGGTGGAGAAGATTTCGACCAGAGAATCATCGACTGGATTGTCGGCGAATTTCAGAAAGAAAACGGCATCGATTTGCGGGCGGACAAACTCGCCTTACAGCGATTGAAAGAATCGGCAGAACGTGCCAAGTGCGAACTGTCGACCACCCTGGAAACCCATATCAATCTGCCATTTATTTCGGCCGACCGGACCGGCCCCAAGCATTTCAACAAATTGCTTTCCCGGTCCAAATTTGAACAAATGGTGACGGATCTGGTGGAACGGACGGTCGAACCTTGCCAGAAGGCACTTTGGGACGCCAAACTTGATCCCAAGGATATCGACCAGGTGATTCTGGTTGGGGGGCAGACCCGCACACCGCTGGTCCGCGAGCGGGTCGAGCGAATTTTCGGGAAGCTTCCCTGCCTCGAAATCAACCCAGACGAGGTGGTTGCCGTCGGTGCGGCGATTCAGGGAGGGGTCCTCAAGGGGGAAATCAAGGATATCGTCCTCTTGGACGTGATTCCTCTGTCTTTGGGTGTGGAAACCCACGGTGGATTGTTCACCAAGTTCCTGGAGAGGAATACGACCATTCCCACCAACAAGACCATGGTATTTACAACCGTTGCCGACAATCAATCGGTGGTGGAAGTCCATGTCCTGCAAGGAGAAAGAGAAATGGCTTCGGCCAATCGGTCCCTGGCCAGGTTCGAACTGATCAACGTCCCCCCTGCTCCCCGGGGTGTGCCCCAGATCGATGTAACATTTGACATTGATGCCAACGGGATATTAAGTGTATCAGCGAAGGACCAGAGTTCAGGTCAGGAACAGGCCATCAAAGTCACTCCGTCCAGCGGATTGTCGAGTGATGAAATTAAAAAGATTATCGAGGAAGCTCAGACGAAAGCAGAAGAAGATCGGAAGCAGAAGGAACTGACGATCATTCGTAACCGGATGGGGGGATTGCTTCAGACAACCTCGAAAACGTTTACCGAATTCGGCTGGTTGTTGAGCGAAAACGATCAGACCATGGTGCGTGAAAGCTTGAAACAAGCCAAGAATGTGCAGGAAGG
>JAXLQK010000104.1:0-9867 GCA_046331665.1 Terriglobia bacterium
CCATTGCCCGCCCACACCGGTGACGACACGTATCTTCGGATCTATGAAAAGATCATTTCACCCATCGGTAAAGCCTATCGACCCGAGCTCCTGTTGGTCTCAGCGGGATATGATGCCTTTATCGAGGACCCTCTGGCCGGCATGGAGGTCTCCTCGGCCGGGTTTGCAGGAATTGTCCAAACCATTTTGAATTTGGCCAGGGAAGTCTGCAACGGGAAGCTTCTCTTTGTATTGGAAGGCGGTTATCATCTCAAAGGACTGCAAAGTAGCGTCTTATCCAGCCTGAACGAGCTCACAGGACACGGCCTTCCTGCACGTTCGCCGAAGTCCAGCGAGCTGTTTGAAGTGATCTTGCACAAATCGAAGTTGCATTTCGGAGAATTTTGGAAGGTTTTTTGAAACCTTTGTGGCGACGGATGAAATCCGCGGGTTTGGTGCCCCATGAAAAACCACCCATTTCACTCTTATGTTGCTGAATGGTTCAACCGCCATTTCTCCGGGCCGACGCCTGCCCAGGAAGCAGGCTGGCCGCCCATCCGGGAAGGCCGCCATACTCTGATTGCCGCTCCCACCGGATCTGGAAAGACTCTGGCCGCCTTCCTATGGGCCATCAATTGGCTCGTGGAAGAGGCCACCCACGGCTCATTGGCGGACGAAACGCAGGTCGTCTATGTTTCCCCGCTGAAGGCCCTGGGCAATGACATCCAGAAGAATCTGCAAACGCCCCTCTCTAAAATCCTGGCCATTGCCAGGCAGAATGACCCCGCCTTTCCTGAAATTCGTGTCGCCGTACGCAGTGGAGACACGCTGGCGCGCGAGCGGCAGCAAATGTTGAAGCGCCCTCCTCATATCTTGATCACCACGCCCGAAACACTCTATATCCTGCTGACTGCCGAGGGGAGCCGCCGCTTCCTGCGTTCGGCACGGACCGTGATTGTCGATGAGATCCATGCCGTCGCTGGCGACAAGCGCGGCTCTCATTTGGCCCTTTCGCTGGAGCGATTGGACGCTTTGGCGGGGCGCTCGTTGCAGCGGATTGGCCTGAGTGCCACGCAAAACCCCATTGCGGAAATCGCCCGGCTCCTGGTTGGCGCCAAGCATCTTCTTGCAGACGGGTCGGCGCATTGTGCCATCGTGGATGAAGGACATCGCCGGCATCTGTCGCTGTCGGTGGTAGTCCCTGACCGCAGACTCGGCCCATCTCCACCAATGAGATCTGGGCTGGAAACCTACGACCGGATCGCCACAGTGGCCGGGGAACATCGAACCACGTTGGTGTTCGTGGATACTTTCGTCGATTGGTGGAGCGCGTGTCTTTTCAGCTGGAACAGCGCCTAGGGGTTGGTAAAGTGGCGGCTCACCATGGGAGTCTTTCCCGCGCGATCCGGCTTAAAGCAGAAGAAGGGCTGAAGTCAGGCGCGATTCCGGTGGTGGTGGCCACCGCCTCGCTGGAATTAGGAATTGATATTGGCACCGTGGATGTCGTTTGCCATCTGGGGGCTCCGCGCTCTTTGGCGGCGTTGCTCCAGCGTGTCGGCCGCTCCGGGCATTGGCGGGGAGGAATATCCCGGGGGATTTTGTTTCCTCAAACCCGTGATGAATTGATGCAAGCCGCGGCGGCAGTCTGGGCCATTTCCCGCGGGAACCTCGACCGGGTGATGATTCCCGAAAAGCCGCTCGATATACTCTCTCAGCAAATGGTCGCCACTCTCGTCAGCGGCGAGCTGGCCGAAGACGAGCTCTGGCAGATGTGCCGGCACGCTTACCCCTATCGCCATCTTGAACGGAAGGAATTCGAAGATCTCTTGAGGATGTTGTCGGACGGCATTTCCGACCGGCGGGGGCGAAGTACGGCATTGATACACCGGGATCGCGTCCAGGGACGATTGAAAGCCCGGCGGGGGGCCCGGCTGGCAGCCATCACCAGCGGGGGAGCAATTCCCGATGTCGCCGACTACGACGTCATCGAAGAGCCCGCGGAAACCTATGTGGGAAAAGTAAACGAAGATTTTGCCATCGAGAGTATGGCCGGCGACGTTTTCCTGCTCGGTAATCAATCCTGGCGGATCCGGCGTGTCGGTTCGGGCAAGGTTCGAGTCGAAGATGCCCATGGAGCGTCCCCTACCATCCCGTTTTGGCTGGGCGAAGCACCGGCCCGCACCGCCGAATTATCGATGGCAGTCTCCGATTTGCGAGAGCAACTCCATGGCTGGTGCATAAAGCCAACGGATGAAGGACATCAGGCGGTCTCCTGGCTGCGGGATCACTGTGGGCTGGAAACCTCCGGTGCTGAACAAATGCTTGAATATGCTCGCGAAACGATTCAGGTCCTGGGCACCGTCCCTTCTCAGAAGACCCTGGTCGTGGAACGATTCTTTGATGAGGCCGGCGGCATGCAGCTCGTTTTGCACGCCCCCTTTGGCGGGCGAATCAACCGCGCCTGGGGGCTGGCTTTGCGAAAGCGATTTTGCCTGACCTTTGATTTTGAGCTGCAAGCGGCCGCCACTGATGATGGGTTGGTGCTATCCCTGGGTGAACAACACAGCTTTCCATTAACAAGTGTCGCCTCGATGACTCGCTCCCACACCGTCACCGCGGACGTGATTCAAGCCGTCCTTGCTTCGCCGTTTTTTGGAAACCGCTGGCGTTGGAATGCCTCACGCGCGCTCGCACTCCCTCGCTTCAGAGGGGGCAAAAGAGTGCCCATGCCCATTCAACGGATGAGGGCTGATGATCTGCTGGCAGCGGTGTTTCCAAACCAGGTGGCCTGCCAGGACAATCACGCCGGCCCAATCGAGCTGCCCGATCATCCCCTGGTCAACGAGACGATCAAGGACTGCCTTCATGAGCCCATGGACATCAACGGATTTCTGGATGTTTTGCAGCAGCTGGATAACGGAAAAATCGAGGTCGTGACACGGGACACGTCTGCCCCTTCTCCCATGTGTCATGAAATTCTTAACGCCAACCCTTATGCATTTCTCGATGACGCCCCGCTGGAAGAACGACGCGCCCGTGCTGTCTCTTTGAGGAGAATTGATCCGGAGCTCCTCGATCCGCTCGTCACCTTTGACCCTGCCGTAGTCCGGGAAGTCCTGGCGCAAGTCTGGCCCGACTTGAGGAACGCGGATGAGTTGCATGACCTGCTGTTGAGCGTGGTCCTCCTGCCCGACCGGGAATTGAAGGCCTGGCCACTGCTCGCCGACGAACTCATCCAACAGGAGCGCGCATTCTGGTCCAGCTGGACCGACGCAACCGGAACGCCTCAGCGGGCCCTGACTTCGGTGGAACGGATGTCCTGGGTTCGATCGTTTCTGGAGGGCGTGGAATTCCAACCGGCCAGAGTAGAACCCGCCTGGGCCCGCAACGAAGCCAAGGGAAAAAGCGCAGAGGAATTCCTCTCTCTGACGATCCAGGGTTGGATGGAGTTGGTGGGCCCTGTCCGGACCAAGGCTCTAGCCGCGCGGTTGGGACTCTCACCCAGCCAGATAGAAATTGCTTTGGCGAGACTGAGGCGCAAGGCCAGGTCCTGCAAGGTTCCTTTACCGTGTCTGAAGGCAGTGAATGGTGCGAAAGACGGCTTCTCGCCAGACTCCATCGACAACGGATCGGGACATTGCGCAACGAAATTGCACCTGTAAGTCCGGCCGAATATCTGCACTTCCTCTTGCAATGGCAGCATGTTGAACCCGGCACCCAATTGCATGGCAAGCAGGGAACTTTGGAAATTATTCGGCAATTACAAGGAATTGAATTGCCAGCCGTGGCCTGGGAACAGGAGATCTTTCCACGGCGCATTCATCAATATGATCCTGCCCATATGGAGGACTTGTGTCTTTCAGGTTTGGTGGGATGGGGAAGATTACGGATTCACGAGCAGCCGGTCAGTGCCGGAAACGGTCTCGATGAATTGCAGGAATTGAGGCAAACCCGCCGCCGCCAAAAACCTTCCCGCTCCGCGCCGCTCGCCTTCTTCTTGCGTGAGGAGATTCCACAGTTCATCGATACTGCCCTCCCCGCCCTTTCCGCCCTGCCTGGTCTTACTGAGGCCGCCAAAGATGTCCAGCAGTTTCTGCAACACTTCGGCGCTTCATTCCTGCAGGAGATCGCGACTGGGACAGGCCGTTTGGCTGCAGAAGTGGAAGATGCCTTGTGGGAGTTGGTCAGTCGGGGATTGGTGACCGGCGACGGTGTGGCGGGACTTCGAACCCTCTTATTGCCTCCACAAAAGAGGCGCACCCCTCATCAACGGCTTCGGGTAATCAAGGGAGGGGCTGGTCCCAATCGCTTGATGCCGGTGGGTCGTTGGTCTCTGTTGCGGCGAACCTTGAATCCTTTGTCGCAGTCTTCGCCCTTCTCCTCAGGATTGATAGAGATCGAATCGAGCCGCCAGAAATCACCAGCGCCTCCTTCGCCAGAGAAGCTCGCACTCCAATTTCTCCGCCGCTACGGAATCGTCACCCGAGAGGTGTTGTCCCGGGAAACTCTTTATCCCGGCTGGCGTTCCTTGCTGGCCCTGTTTTGGAGGATGGAAGCCCGCGGTGAAATCCGTGGAGGTCGTTTTGTCTCAGGTCTGCCAGGCGAGCAATTCGCTCTTCCGGAAGCCGTAGATTCTTTGCGCTCCCTCCGCCGCAGCAAAAACGACCCGCATCCTTTGACCATCGTTTCTTCTGCCGACCCTTTAAACCTTATTGGTATTCTCACGCCTGGGGAAAAGGTCTCTCCATTTGCCGGCCTGGCCATCGCTTTTGACCGCGGAATTCCTTTGGAAATCGGGGAGCTTGGCGAAGTGTTGAGTCGATTACAAAAACACTTTCGGAGAAAGGTTAATTGCAAGCTCAAGAGAGTCCTTCAGGGATGGTCGGCGTTGGAATGCAACCCATTCCTCGACGATCAACTGTTGAATCCTGAAACACTCTAACGGTATCATTCAATCTGCGCTTGAGACATAGAGCATTCGAGCGAGTGAGACCGGGCTGCTGCGCGGAAAAGGCAGACAACCTCGTCGGGGATAGGACTAAAATGAATAAAATATTCAAGGTGCTGGGGCAAGTTTCGCTGGCAACCGCACTGGCAGTCACCATTGTTATTTTGTTTGTCGATTTGCAGGTTCCTCTGGGGGTCACGATCACAACCTTTTACGTGCTTCCTATTCTCATCACTTTAATGAGTGATCGGCGAGAATACACTTTGGGGCTTGCTGTCTTGTCCAGTCTGCTCGTCATTTTGGGACTTTTTCTTTCCCCCGATATCGGCGTCCCGCGTTGGATCACCATTATCGATCGCTCTGCGGTGATTCTGGTGATCTGGATTACGGCATTCCTGGGCACGGAAACCAATCGGGCCAAACAGAAGATCCGGGAAATGGGAAAGCTCCTCACCATCTGCGCGTGGACGAAACAAGTGAAGGTGGATGATGAGTGGATTTCGATTGAAGACTACCTGATCAAGCACTGTGGGCTCAAGCTCACTCACGGAATCACCAAGGAAGCTCAACAGCAATTTTTCAAGGATCTTGATATCGACATCCAGTGATCTGCCCTCAATTTTCCGGTGGTTAACGCCTGGTGACCTATCCCAAGACCATGATGGCGAACTCTTCCTGCGTAATTGACAAAGTGATACGGTCTTCATGAATCCCTTGATCCAACAGCGGTATGAAAATTTATTTCTGGCCCTGGCCGAACAGCAGGCCTTCAAAAAGAACCTCGAAAGTTTCCCGATCTGTTTAACTCTGGACGCCGCCTCGGTCTGTCAATTGAAATGTCCGTTTTGCATTCATGGGATGACATCCCCGCACAGGGCTTATACGTCATTGGACTGGAATCTGTTTCAATCGCTCATCGACGAACTCGGTCCCTATTTGTTCCATGTCGATTTGGACAACTGGGGAGAGCCTTTTTTAAACAAGCGATTGCTGGACATGATTGCCACCTTAAAGAGCAAGTCCATCCGGGTTCGCCTCAGCACCAACATTTCACTCGAGCTCAGCGAAAAGTACTTGGAACAGTTTGTCCGCAGCCAGCCCGATTTTGTCATCATTTCTATTGACGGGTTTAGTCAGGAGACCTATGAGAGGTACCGGGTGCAAGGAGATTTCCGCCTTGCCTTGTCGAACCTGGAAACCTTGGCGCGCTTAAAGGACAAGTGGAAATTGGAAAAGCCACGATTGGTATGGCAGTTTCTGGTTTTCTCCTTTAATGAGCATGAATTGCCATGCGCCGCCCGGCATGCGCGCTCGATTGGGGTAGATTTTCGTCCCTCCGCTCCCTACATCGACTTGAATTCCCATGCGGACTGGCTGCCTTCGCAAGACCGCTATGTTCGAGAGCCGTATAAGGCAGCAAAAATGGCGCAACAGGCTCTAAAGACGCAATGGGCCACCGAGCCGCTGCCAATGGAGGAGAGGAATCAGCGGGCTGGCCTCATCGAGGAGGATAGTTTACACGGGAATGCGGTTCTGGGAGATGCCGGCCAGCAGGGGATTTCACTGCTGAATTCTTCCAATCCCGCTTCCGACCGCTACCCGTGTGATTGGTTGTATTTGAAGGGCTGCATCAACGCCGATGGTTCCCTCTCTTCCTGCTGCGGCCGTTATCCGGGGGATCCTTATTGGGGGGAATTGGGGAAAAGCACCTTTCGGCACCTCTGGAACAGCGGTTGTCTACAAGAGGCCCGGCGTAGTTTGACTGAACTTGATCATGAGTATCCGGCTGAGATTATTTGTGCCCGCTGTCCACTCCCTGAAATCCAGCAAGTCTCGAATTCCATTATTTTAGATGCCCTCTTGGATGCACCCCACCCGTTTCGCCAACAGGCCAGGGCTTGTCTGAGCCGCTTTTCGAGACGCACCCGATGGGAGCGGCAGTCCCTCCGGCTGGCCGGTAAAGTCATGCGAGCCATTCCTTATGCCTATCGGAATCCCATTAAACAACGTTTGCGATACGGGCTTGAGCAAGGATGGGTAACCCACGCCATGCGTGGGCTATTCAAGTCTGCCCCTCAATAGCTCCATCGCGTCAGAAAAAGCGAGACCGTCATGATCCACCGGCAAATCATTAGAAGTCGCCTGATATCGTTCCTGGCATGGGGAGTGTTGGGAATTGGCATGATTTCCCTGAGGGCCAGTGAAACCCAATTTCTCTTCGACCCCAATCTGCGTGAACTGATGCACGAAGGGCTCAGCGGCGAATTGGCCAAAGAACATGTCATTCAGATAACCCGGCATCACCGCATTCAGGCCTCGCGCGGCTATCGGAATGCGGCTCAGTATATCCTGGCTCAGCTTCGTGAATATGGTTTCAGTGAGCAGGAGGCCTTCATCGAATCGTTCCCGTCGGATGGAAAACGCCTGTATCAAACCTGGCAATCTCCTTCAGGGTGGGACATCAAGTCAGCGGAATTGCGGATGCTCGAGCCTTCCGAAGAACGGATCATTGGTTATCCCGAAATCGCCATGAGCGTCATTACCTATTCCAACCCGGGAGAGGTTACCGCAGAACTTGTGTGGGTGGGTTCAGGAGAATCACCCGAAGATTACAAAGGGAAAGATGTCACCGGAAAGATTGTTTTGGCGACGGGCTATGGCGGCGCCGTCCATCGTCTGGCAGTCCTCAAATACGGGGCCAAAGCCGTCGTTTGCTATCTCGCTGATGAGCGCGCCAAAGAGCACCCTGACATGCTCGCCTACACCGGCATGTGGCCGCGTGCCGACGAGCTGGATAAAACAACCTTTGGTTTTAATCTGACCTACCGGCAAGGGAAAAAGCTCCAAGACTTACTGTTCGCAGGAAAAAAGGTCGTCTTGAAAGCGACAGTCAGCGGGATCGGACTGGAACCCTATTTTCTTGATGTTGTTGTGGCAAGAATTCAGGGATCTGAAAAGATTGACCAGGAGCTCGTTCTCAGTGCGCACCTTGACCATCCGAAAGAATCTGCCAACGATAATGCCAGCGGTTCGGCTGCCATTCTCGATGTCGCCAGGACGCTCAAGGGATTCATTGGTAGAGGAAAGTTGCCCCGTCCCAAGCGAAGCCTGCGATTCCTGTGGGTTCCCGAGTGGAATGGAACCATGGCCTATCTGGATGCACACCCGGAACTCACCGGCCCTGCCTTGGGCGGAAAGTTTCTCGCCAACCTGAACCTTGACATGGTGGGAGAAAACCTCGAGATCATTCACTCCCAACTCTATATCACGCGAACGCCGGATTCCCTGCCGTCGGCCGTAAACGACTTGGTAGCCGACATGGCAGCAATGGTCGCTTCAATGGACATTCGAACGCCAAGAGGGAGTCTCTCGACCTCAAACTATCAGATCGCATCGTATATCGGTGGCAGTGATCATATGATGTTTATTGATCGGAAAATCCCCGGGCTTATGCTGGCCCACGGCCCGGACTATACGCACCACACTTCGGAAGATACTCCCGACAAAGTCGATCCCGTCGAATTGGAACGGAGTGAAATGATTGCCGCCTGCACAGTCTGGTATCTTGCCAATCTCACTCCTCCCCAAGCCTTGGAATGGCTTACCTGGACCGGGGCCAGCGCTTCGGAGCGCCTTGGGTGGGCGGCCCTCAAGGGCGAACGCCTGCTGGCGTCGAGTTCCAAAGATCGCTGCACGTCTGTTTGGGCCGAAGCTCAGAACATGCTGACTCAGGCTCTCGATCGGGAAAAGCAAGTTGCCGGTTCGATGCTATTCTTTAGTGACGATCCAACCGTCAGGTCTGCTGTCACGGCACTGCAGGAACAGCTTCGGAATCAGTCTCTCTTTTTGACGGCAGGATTGCGGCCCTTCGCACGGGCCTGTGGATCAGAGGCCTCTGCACCCCCATCACTCGACCGGAATCTGGACCGGCGCATTCCCACGCGTTTGACGCGTGGCCCCTTGGATTTCAGACTCCCGGAAAGCCAATTGCCGGAATCAGAAGCGGCCTGGTATCGTGCTTCGAACTTTCCGTTCTCCCCGGAAGTTCGCTTCGAACTGGTAAACTTCATTGACGGAAAGAACTCGGTATCCGATATTCGAAATGCCTTGAGCGGGGAGTTCTCCCCGCTCAACATAGAGGATGTCACCAGATATCTGGAAGGCCTGGTCAAAGCGGGTGTGGTGAAATGGAAATAGATCCTCCCGTGAGCCGTTCCGTCGCCGCTTGCACTGGAATTGAATGAAGGAAGCATCGGCACGGTAGAGAGAAAATGACCCGGCGATTATTTCTAGTAACGCACCAAAGCCCTGTAATTGTTCAATCCTTCCCCCAGATATCGAATGGCACACATTGAGCATTGGATTGCCTCCTACGGCTACTTCGGAATTTTTTCACTCCTGGTGCTCGGCATCCTCGGACTCCCTGTCCCTGATGAGACATTGCTGGTCTTCTCCGGCTACTTGATTTTCCGCGGGACCCTGCACCCGATCGCGGTTTTCCTGGCAGGCTTCGCGGGAAGCTGTTGTGGCATTTCCCTCAGCTACCTTCTCGGCCGGCTCCTGGGACGGGGAGTGGTGTTACGATACGGGAAATTCCTTGGAATCACTCCGCCGCGACTGGAACAGGCTCACCACTGGTATCGAAAAATAGGATACTGGACCTTGACAGTGGGGTACTTTGTTCCCGGAGTCCGGCATTTTACGGCCATCGCCGCGGGCCTGTCGGAGCTGGAGGCCCCGATTTTCATGACGTTTGCATACTCAGGCGCTTTTGTCTGGGTCGGTTCGTTTCTCTTGCTTGGATTTTATTTCGGGGAAAATTGGCACGTTGTGTTGGCCCTGCTCCACAACAAGCTGATCATTATCTTGACCATCCTGTTTTCGTTGTTTTTTCTGGTCTTGGCCTTGAACTACTGGAAGAAAAATTCCAAACCATGAAA
>JAXLQK010000105.1:0-9230 GCA_046331665.1 Terriglobia bacterium
GCATCGTCAAGGCCGTTGCCCCGGGTGCGAAAACCGCTTTGTCGGCATTGACCGATCGGTTCACGACCGTGCCAATGACCACACCGATCGCCAGAGTCGCCAGGATGAGCGAAAAAAAGAGAAGCTTTCGTTTCTTCATGACGTCTATAATCCTTTCTATTCTTTGATTCATTGGAAAATTCATTATCTTTTCCTTCCGATCCAAATTAAGGCAAACAAAATGCCAAAATAATCGATGCGAGTGATATTTTCTAACTGTTGTAATTTCTGTAACTTGTGGAGTTAGAGGCTATGGAGCTGCGGAACCGTCGTGAATTCAAAAATGCCAAATCGGCAGATCTCAAGAATGCGAAAGTGCAGAATCTGCAGATTTCGCATTTCCATCACGCTCATTTTAGGAAAGCGGCTTTCGTCGTGGTATTTGTTGCGCTGGTAATTTCCTGCAATCTGTTTTCACAAGTCAGGAAAGCAGTGACGACAGGTTCTGGCGTAACTACCTCTTCCAAAGCCGGGAGTGAAACCAAGTCTCCCCCTCAGATTCCTCCTTCGGAGTTGGCGGGATTACAGGCGGTCTTCGACACATCGATGGGCCAGATTATCATCCAGTTCCACCCGGAGAAGGCGCCCAACCACACTCAATATGTGGCAGGCCTGGTCAAAAGCGGTTTCTACGATGGAACCACCTTCCATCGCGTGATCTTGCGCGGGATTATCCAAGGGGGAGACCCGTTTTCCAAGGATCCCTCCAAGAAGGCTCTTTACGGCAGTGGAGGGCTCAAGAAGTTGAAGCCTGAGTTCAACGATACGCCGCACAAGCGAGGGACGGTGTCGGCTGTCCTGCTTCCCGGAGATCCGAATAGCGCAGGTTCCCAGTTCTTCATTTGCGTTTCCGACCAACCTCAGCTGGACAAGCAATACACTGCCTGGGGATATGTGGTCGAGGGGATGGAAGTCGTGGACAAGATTTCAGAGCTTCCGGCAGACGCCAAGCAACTGGCGCTCGAGAGGGTTGAAATTAAGAAGGCAACCTTAAGACCCATCCCGCCCCCAGTTCCGATTCCGTTCTCTACGGCGACGAAGGCGGAGATGAAGAACTATCGAGTCAGGTTGGAAACGAGCCTCGGAAATATTTTGATTGAATTGACTCCGGACATAGCCCCTGAGACCTGCCGAAACTTCTTGAAGCTCACTCAGGTCGGTCTCTTTGATGGGACGGCCGTGCACCGTGTTGTCCCGGGCTTTGTGATTCAAGGGGGAGATTTGGGGACAAGGAACAGCCCTCCAACACCTGCGCAGGTCAAGAAATTCGTCATCAATTTGCAGCCTGAGTTTAGTGACCAGAAGCATTCAAGAGGCGTCATTTCGATGGCTAGAGCTGAAGCCTTGGATAGTGCCAGTACTTCGTTTTTTATCTGTTTGGCGGATGCACCTTCTCTGGATGGCAAATACACCACCTTCGGGAAGGTGGTCGAGGGAATCGAGACGGTCGACAAGATCGCTTCTGTGCCGCTGGACGGAGAAAAGCCGAAGGAACGGATTGAGTTGATTAGAGCCATGGTCGAGGAAATAAAGAAATAATTTTTTCCTCAGGAAGGCTGCATTGATCGACGAGGCCTGGCCCTGCATTGGTTGGATCGGATGCGATTCGCTGGCGCTCCGTGCTCGCGAGGGCCATTCCTCCGGGTGACAGGCGCCCCTGAAAAATTCGATGAGTTGCGGGTCTAATAATTCGTTTGAAACTGTTTTTCCTTGTGGTAGTATCCCGCCGGTATATGACTCTTTATTAAGTGATTCAAAGCGGGCGTTTCAACCGATGCCGATGGGGTCTAGGGGATTCAACTCGAGGTGGCATGCATCGTCTGAAATTTGACTCTGAGCTCTAGTTCGGAGGAGTGATCCTGTGTCGATGCAGATTCAGTTCGCCAGCGTCCTGGTATTTCTGACGGTGGCCGTGCTGTTCCTGGGAGTCAGTCTAATACTCTCCAGTCTGATTCGCCCGTCCAAGTACAGCGCCGAAAAATTACTGCCTTACGAATGCGGCGAAAATCCGAAAGGCAGCCCCTGGATCCAATTCAATATTCGCTTCTATGTTTTTGCTCTCATTTTCATCATCTTCGACGTGGAAGCCGCGTTCCTGGTGCCGTGGGCGGTTGTGTTCAAAGGTATGGGCTGGGTCGCCTTCGTCGATGGATTGATTTTCATCGCCATTCTCGTGGTGGGCTTGGCCTATGTCTGGGCCAAGGGAGATTTGCATTGGGTTCGGGAAGAAGACCGTTGAGGCTGGTTCTTTCCCGGGCTAAGAATTTGGAGGCCCAACGGAGCCGCATTCCAGAAATTGCGAAGGGATGAAAGATGAGCTTACTGGAAAACAAGTTCGGCGATAATATCGTCATCACCACGGTGGATAACCTTTTGAATTGGGGGCGAGCCTCCTCGTTGTGGCCGATGACTTTTGGGCTGGCTTGTTGCGCCATCGAGATGATGGCAACCGGAGCTTCACGCTATGACTGGGACCGGTTTGGGCTGATCCCTCGCGCCACGCCGAGGCAGGCCGATTTGATGATTGTCGCCGGCACGGTGACCTTGAAGATGGCCACCCGCGTCAAGCGGCTCTATGAGCAGATGGCCGAGCCGAAGTATGTCATCTCCATGGGAAGCTGTGCAAACAATGGGGGACCCTATTGGAAGCATGGTTATCACGTTCTCAACGGTGTCGACAACATCATTCCCGTCGACGTCTATGTCCCTGGATGCCCGCCCCGTCCGGAAGCCCTCTTGTTTGGGATCATGAAGCTCCAAGAAAAAATCATGCGACAACGCATCCTGCGTAAGAAGGGAGCCGCCTAATCCATGAAGACGGCCCCGGAAGTTCTTCAGGCGCTCGAAGAAAAATTCCCAGGCACAATCAGCAAATCGGATGTGGCAGTCCCGAACCCCTTTGCCTATGTCTCCGCGGATGCCGTCGCTGACATCTGTCTCTTTTTGAAAGAAGATCCGAACCTGGCCTTCGATTCACTGATGTGCCTGAGCGGAGTAGACTTCAAGGGAGTCAAAGGAGAAGAAGACCGGCTCGAAGTGGTCTATCATCTTTTTTCCATGCAGCATCGCCATTGCTTCGTGGTGAAGGTTGCGCTCCCGCGGGAAGGCCCAAGTGTCCCGACAGTGGAGAAGGTCTGGGCGATTGCCAACTGGCATGAGCGGGAAGCGTATGACATGTTTGGAATCCAATTTCGCGGGCATAGTGATTTTCGGCGCATCCTCTGCCCCGACGATTGGGAAGGCTTCCCTTTGCGCAAGGACTACGAACAGCCTGAAACCTATCTTGGAATGCCGGTACGGCCCACGACTCAGATTGTTGAGATGGCCGAGCAGGGGCAGCAGGTGGGGACAGATCCTTTCAGACGGTTCAGGGAAGAATGAGCCTGGGGTGTTTGAGCCCTGCAAGGAATGACGGCCTATCGATGTCTAATGGCTGGCTGACGAGACTGCTCTCTTTGAATCCTTGGAAGACCCTGGCATCCAGCACGGGTGGTTATGCAAGTTGAATCCTACGTCGGCGAAGAAATGATATTGAACATGGGGCCCCAACACCCCAGCACCCACGGGGTCTTGCGGCTGGAACTGCATACCGACGGGGAAGTGGTCAAGAAGCTGATCCCGCACATCGGCTATCTGCATCGTTGTTTCGAGAAACATGCCGAGAACGTGGACTATCCCGGGGTGATCCCATATACCGACCGCATGGATTATGTGGCTTCCATGAATAATAGCCTGGGCTATGCCTTGGCGGTGGAAAAACTCATGGGCATCACGGTCAACGCACGAGTCAACACGATTCGGGTGATCATGGCGGAACTCAATCGCATTGCCAGCCACCTGCTCGCCATTGGAACCTACGGGATGGACATTGGAGCCTTCACGCCCTTCCTCCACTGCTTCCGCGAACGGGAAAAGATTCTCGATCTGTTTGAGTGGACCTGCGGGGCCCGGCTTCTATACAACTACAATTGGGTGGGAGGAGTCTCTCATGACTTGCCCGAGGGATTCGTTGCCAAGACCCATCAGTTCCTGCAGGAGTTTGAGCCCGTCATCCGGGAAGAAGATCAGTTACTCTCCTACAACAAGATCTTCATCGAGCGAACGGCCAACGTGGGCGTGATCACACGAGAGCTGGCCCTCTCCTACAATATTACCGGACCCAACCTGCGAGGGTCGGGGATCCGATGGGACTTGCGCAAAGAAGAACCGTATTCCGGCTATGAGACCTATGATTTCGAAGTGCCCGTGGGTCGCGGAGAATTTGGTCCCGTGGGCTCCTGTTGGGACCGGTACTATGTGCGTGTGCGGGAAATGGAGCAAAGCGTGCGGCTCATTCGTCAGGCACTCGACCGGCTTCCCGAGGGGGACGTCCACGAAAAAGTTCCCAAACGGATCAAGCCTGCCAAGGGAGAAATTTATGGCCGAAGTGAAACCCCCCGCGGCGAGCTGGGCTATTACATCGTCAGTGACGGAGTCGGCATCAACCCGTTCCGCGTTAAAGTGAAGTCTCCGTGTTTCACTGCGCTCAGTATACTTCCTGAAATCGGGCGCGGCGTGCTGATTGCCGACGTGATCGCTTTGATCGGCAGTATTGACATTGTTCTTGGTGAAATCGATCGTTAGAGTCTAATCCATGGAAGCCATCGTTCATTTGCTCTCCCAATGGGTTCCCGGTTTCATAGAATGGCCGGAACTCGCAAAGAACCTCCTGGGGATGCTGCTCGCCAGTGTGTTCTGCCTGGTGCTCATTTTGATCTTTTTGTTGGTGGCGAATTGGGGAGAACGGAAGATTGCGGCCCACATGCAGGACCGGCTGGGTCCCATGCGTGTGGGAGGCTGGCACGGCTGGGCGCAGTCCCTGGCCGATGGCATTAAGATGCTGCTCAAGGAAGACATCATTCCCGGAGAAGTCGACAAATTTCTTTTTAAGCTGGCTCCTTTTGTCCTGTTTGGAGGAGCCTTTGCCGCTTACGTCGTTTTGCCCTTCAGCCGGGAATTTATCCCGGCCGACTTGAATGTCGGCGTGTTATATGCCGTATCGATCTCCTCTCTTGGTGTCATCGGCATCATTATGGCGGGATGGGCCTCCAACAACAAGTACGCCTTGTTCGGTGGAATGCGAGCCGCTGCGCAGATCGTGAGTTATGAAATTCCGGCCATCATGTCGATTTTGACCGTCATCATCATGGTCGGCAGTCTCAGCATGCAGGATATTGTACGGGCGCAGACCGGTGGTTTCCTGGGCGTCGGAAACTGGTTCCTGTTCAGGCCGGTGACCTTCTTTGCTTTCTTGATTTATTTTGTCAGTTCACTGGCGGAAGTGAATCGAACTCCATTTGATATTCCCGAGGCGGAATCCGAACTCGTCGCCGGCTACCATACGGAATACAGCGGGATGCGGTTTGCCTTCTTTATGATTTCCGAGTACGGCGGTATGCTGCTGGTCAGCGGCATCGCCACGACCCTCTTTCTGGGAGGGTGGAGTGGACCCTTCGTTTCCGGAATGGGGATCTTTCTTGGTAAAATGATGTTCCTGGTCTTTGTACAAATGTGGCTCCGCTGGACCTTGCCGCGCATCCGGGTGGATCAATTGATGTATGTTTGCTGGAAGGTGCTGCTTCCCATTTCGTTTCTCTTGGTCATTGTCCAGGGGGCATTGGCCATCCGCTGACAAGGTTCCCCGGGAGGGGATTCGATGAAGAAGTATTTTAGCGATATCTTCCAATCGATCTGGACCGTTCTGGTAGGGATGAAGATTACCTACGCGCATTTGTTTACCCGTTCGGTCACACTGCAATACCCGCAGCAGCGATGGGATCTGCCGGAACGTTCCCGCATGCGCCTGTTTAACAAGATCGAAGATTGCATCGGATGCGGGCAATGTGTCCGTGCCTGTCCCGTCAATTGCATTTACATGACGACGGAAAAGCGCACGAAAGAGGATCTGCCCATTTTTGCGACGGACGGCACGCCGATTAAACTGCGTGTCACTCAGTTTGACATCGACATGTCGCTGTGCTGTTACTGCAATCTCTGTACGTATCCCTGTCCCACCCATTGCCTGGTGATGACTCCGGAATACGAGTTTGCCGTGGAGAATAAGCACGATTTCCTGTACCGCTTTGCCAAAGATCTTCCCGTGGCTCCGCCAAAGCCGGCCCACGGGGAATCATCACACCCGGCGGCCACAACCTGAGTAAATGGGCCGCTGACCAGCTTAAGGGGAAAACTCCCGTGACCGTCTCAGACCTGATTTTCATCATCGTGGCATTGATTACCGTCGGCTCCGCGGCGATCGTGGTGCTGTCACGAAGCTTGATCTATTCCGCCTTCGCCCTGCTCTTTACATTTTTTGGGGTGGCCATCATTTACGTCTTGCTGGGCGCGGACTTTCTGGCGGCAACTCAAGTGCTGATCTACGTCGGCGGGATCCTCATCCTGCTGTTGTTTGGCGTGATGCTCACGCACAAGCTTTATAATCTGAATTTGAAAACCGAAACCTTCCAATTATTCCCGGGAATATTGATTGCGTTTGCCGTGTTTGTAACGCTGACTCTGGTCGCGACGCATACGCGCTGGAACAGTGTCCCGCCCAAGAGTCTTGTGCCAACGACAGAAGCCATCGGCCGGTTGTTCATGAACGAATATCTGCTGCCGTTTGAAATCGCCTCCATCCTTTTATTGGTGGCGCTGATTGGAGCAGCCATGCTGGTGCGCAGGAGGGTGGATTTGTGATTGGTTTGCCCCATTACTTGATCGTGAGCGCCGCCCTTTTCTCCCTGGGCATTTTCGGGGTGATGACCCGGAAAAACGGGGTCAATGTTCTGATGGGAATCGAGCTCATCCTCAATTCCGCTAACATCAATCTGGTGGCTTTTTCCCGTTACAGTTCGCTTCATCTGGACGGACAAATTCTGGCTATCTTTGTCATCGTCGTGGCGGCTGCCGAAGTGGCCGTGGCTCTGGCCATCGTGCTGACGCTGTATCGGCTTCTGAGCACTGTGAATTTGGACCAGGCAGATACCTTGAAGAGGTAGCGTCGGATCATGAATCTGGATAATCTCGAGAGCGTTCGCTATATCATCCCCGAGTTGGTGCTCATCGCCGGGCTTGTCCTGGTCATCCTCTCGGACATTGCTTTGAAGAAATTCCGCAATGTCCTGAATCCCGTGCTTACTTTTGCCACTCTCGGACTCGCGTTTGTACTGACTCTGAAATTCTACCCGGCCACCAGCGCAACCCTGTTTCAGGGGATGCTGGCCCTGGACAGTTTTTCCCAATTCTTTAAATTGTTTCTCTTGCTGGCCTCAGGACTGATTCTGCTGGCCTCCCTTCAATCGGTTGAATTGTCTGAAGTCCATCAGGGAGAGTTCTTCGCGCTCCTGCTGGCCGTGACCCTGGGGACGCTTCTTCTCTCCAGCTCTATTAACCTCGCGATGCTGTTCCTCTCCTTCGAATTGGTTTCTCTGACCTCCTACATCATGGTGGGTTATCTCAAGAATGACAGGCTCTCCAATGAAGCGTCGCTCAAATACATTCTGTTTGGCTCGGTTGCCAGCGGGGCCATGCTTTATGGCTTCTCATTGATTTACGGGATGACGGGGAGTCTGAATCTGTACGTGATTCGCGACGCCTTTCTGACGCGCGGGCTTGAAGGCGTCGATCAATTTACGATTCTCCTGATTCTGGTTCTGGCCATGGCCGGTTTCGGTTTCAAGACGGCTTCGGTGCCCTTCCATTTCTGGTGCCCGGATGTCTATGCCGGTGCTCCCACGCCGGTGACCGCTTTCTTGTCGGTGGCTCCTAAGGCAGCCGGGTTTGCGATATTGATTCGTTTTTTCTTCAGTGGGCTGGCATTGACGGGTACTCCCCAGTGGTCTCTGCTGACCGGAATCAACTGGCCCTTGATCTTGATTGGAATCTCGGTGCTCACGATGACGCTGGGGAATATCGCGGCGCTGTCTCAAAATAATCTGAAGCGAATGCTGGCGTATTCCAGCATCGCGCATGCGGGTTACATCATGATGGGAGTTGTTGTTTTGAACGGAGATGGACTGCGGGCGATCTTGTTGTACCTCGTGGTCTACCTGTTCATGAATCTCGGCGCCTTTCTGGTGGTTATCATTATCTACGACAGTGACCGAACATTCGAGATCGGGGGCTACAACGGGATGTTCAAGCGGGCTCCTTTTCTTTCGATCGCCATGTCGATCTTCATGCTGTCGTTGATCGGGATTCCCCCGTTTGCCGGATTTCTGGGCAAACTGTACATCTTCGGAGCTGTCATCGAGAAGGGGCTGGCCTGGTTTGCCGTGGTGGGAGCGGTCAATGCCGCCATCGCGGCTTATTATTATGTCCGCGTCATCAAAGCCATGATCATTGAAGAAGGAGATGGAAATATGTCTCCGGTCCGCATCTCCCTGTTGAATCAAACCCTCCTCGTTATTCTCCTCGTCCCCAATATCCTGCTAACCGTATTCTGGAATCCCGTCCATCACTGGGCGAGTGCCTCCCTGCGGCTTTTCGGCGGCGTTTAGAAATTATAACGTTCACGAAGCACTCGAGCCCGATCGCGACTCAAGGGAAGGCAGGTTTTCGCCGGATCATTCAGATACACATCAAACACGCCGCTTTGCGCAGGTACAATCTCTTTAATGCGATTCAGGTTAATGATGGCCGAGCGATGCGTTCGGAAAAAAACCTGATCATCGAGCATGCCTTCCATCTCCGCGAGGGAATAGCTGGTCCAATATTCGCCGGTCTGAGTGACGACAATGGTGACTCCCTGTTCTGATTTCAGGAAGTGTATCTCCGATGGATTCATCAAGATGATCTTCTTCCCCCGGCGCAAGGGTACGTGGGGCGGAGAAGTTCGACTCTTCTCCAGTTGATGGAGCAGGCGTCGAATGCGCTCATACTCTTCTTCTTTTACTTTCCCGCTCTCAATGATTTTGTTGATGGTCAACCGGAGGCGCCCTTCGTCGATGGGCTTGAGCAAATAGTCGATGGCATTCACTTCAAACGCCTTTACGGCGTACTGATCGTAGGCGGTGACAAACACGACCTTGGGGGTCGGGGTGACATTGAGAGTCCGCAGCACGTCAAATCCATTCAAGCCCGGCATCTGGATGTCCAGAAAGATCAGATCCGGCTTCGCCGCCTCGATTTTCTCGACGGCCTCCACACCATCC
>JAXLQK010000106.1:0-8004 GCA_046331665.1 Terriglobia bacterium
CGTCTTTCCATCAGGACTGAAGGCGATTTCATTCACCGGCATAGAGCGGCCGTAAAGAGTCTTCAGGACCTGGCCACTCCTCACTTCCCAGATCTTAATGGTTCCATCCTCGCTGCTACTGGCGAGGAAGTTCCCATTCGGGCTGTATTTCACGGACGTTACGAGCGAGGTATGGCCGTTGAGGGTGCTCGCTTGTTTCCTGCCCGATACATTCCAGAGCTGGATAGATTTATCCTCGCTCCCACTGGCCAAGACCTTGCCGTCCGGACTAAAAACCAAGGAAGTGACCGTACCGGCATGGCCTTTCAAGCTTCCCAATTCACGACCTGTCTTGAGCTCCCATAATTTGATGGTCTTGTCCGCGCTACCGCTGGCCAGTATCCCGCCGTCCGGACTGATGGCTGCCGCTCTGACGCGAAGGGTATGGCCGATAAGGGTTTGAAAGTTTCCTCCTCTCCCCGGATGCCATAGTTGGATGGATTTATCCTTGCTTCCCGCAGCCCAGGTCGTTCCATCAGGGGTGTATGCCAGTGAAGTTATCCCGCGCTCGCGTCCTGAAAGGGAATAGCGCTTGCGGCCGGTCATGGCGTCCCACAGAGTGATTTCATTGTTCCACTCATAGATGTTGCCGTTGGCGCAGGCAAATGTTTTCGCGTCGATACTCAGCGCCATGGCACTGACTCCTCCCAGGTGGCTGGTGTAGGCGAGCCGTTCGCGCTGGGTGGCCACTTCTTGCAGCCTGGTGTTGCCGGTTGTTCCAAACAAGTCTCCGCTCCCGCTGCCAACGATATTTCCGCCCAGGCACAAGGCCACGGATTCCACCTTGAGCGGTTGCAGAGTCATTGTTCTTGACTCTTGTCCCGTGGCCAGGTCCCACAGTTTAAGCGTTCTGTCTGCGCTGGCGCTGACCATGGTCTTCCCATCGCTATTGTACGCCACCGACAACACTTCAGCCGTGTGACCTTTCAGTGTTCTTGACAGAGTGCCGTCAGCCGTGTTCCATAAAATGACCGACCCATCGTCATTGCCACTGGCCAACTGCTTTCCATCCGGGCTGTAGGCGACTGAATTCACTCCCTGTGGATAGCGGAGTGTGCGCAACTCACGACCGGTCACGATATCCCAAAGCTTGATGGCGTCCCCGGAACGACTGCTTGAACTCCACACCGTACCGCTTGCCAGACTCTTCCCGTCGGGACTGAAAGCAAGCGAATGAATAGAGCGTGTATGTCCGCTGAGTGTCAGCGACTGGCGGCCGCTGGAAACCTCCCATAACCTGATAGTCAATTCTGCGCCGCCACTTGCCAAAACTTTCCCGTCTTGGGAATAAGCCACGGCGTCGATAGAACGCGAATGCCCTACGAGGGTTCTCAACTCAAATCCTGTTGCCGTTTCCCACAATTTGACCGTGTTATCGCTTCCCGCGCTGGCAAAGCTCTTTCCATCGGGACTGAATACCAAGGCAGAAACCGGGCCAAGATGACTCTTCGACAACCAACCAGTCCTTGTGCCTGGCAGATTCCTGCTCCCAATCCGATCAGGACAATGGTCAACCAGTTTCTTGCGGATCATCCTGCTCACTTGGCTCGGAAGTCAACACGGGCTTCAGGAATCGCTATCCTGAATCCGGTCGGATAAATGCCCCTATTTGGCCGATGAATAATGGCAATGTGCTTGAGCGTGCCTAGACTCTACCATGCATTGCGCAGAGTTGCTGGGAAAACCGTCATCAGCTTATAGGAGAGACGAAGGTTTGTGAACGATGGTGGTGAGACCCTGCCGGCAGGGTCTTTTGCGGAAGTTTCTTTGACTGAAGTTAGGAAAGACGCTTTGGTACACTTGCCCTCTTTGTCTGCCAGCAACCTAGCAGACGTGAAAGCGCGAGCAAGCTCCCGCACTACAAAATGGTTGCAGTCGAGGGCGCTGACCACGGCTCGTGGCCGAGACCAGCGGTTCCCTCCGTCTAGTTCAGCATTTCATAAAAACACATCACGAGTATCTGGAGTTGGATTCTCAATTACCCAGAGACGCGGCATACTCTGCATAACCTTCTTCCACGGCCACCAGATTCCTCTTTCCGCGCCGCATCATCCACCAGCCGAAAATCAAAAGGGGAATTCCCAAGAAAGCCCCAAGGATGGTGAGGGTCAGTAGTACTCCCAGCACCATGACGTAGATCCCCGCGAGCTTTGGGAATTTGGCAAGGGAGATGAGAGAGTCCTTTTCCGCGTGCAGGATATCTCTGTCTTTTGCTCCAGAGGCTTTTAATCTGCCGACGATGTTTTGCTTGTCCAACTTGAGAAACGGGCTCTTTTGATAGTCCATGTAGATTCCTCCTGTCGTTTGACTGCTCTTTTTTACTTCACTTGATAGAAAACTGGGTGGCAGACCGGTGCGCGCTCCGCCTTCTTCCTGGAGGCCGGAAGTCCGCACTACCTTTGTTTAGGGCTTCCGGGGGGTGAATCTCCTCTTCAGGATCGGTATAGCTATTTTTTCTGCCCCGCTGAGACAGGGGCCTTAGGCGCGCCTGTTGGGCCGGGCGCGGCCCCGACTGTCCGGTTACCAGGCGCACATTTCTTGAGAGGCATTTGGTTTAATGGAAACCGTTCGGCAAGCTTCTTGTGCGCTGTCTGCATGGCTGCCAAGACCGCATGGGGGCTGGCAGGGCCGGGGGTGTAAATGTCGACCCAGGTGACACCTTTCTTTTCGTTGTAGTTGAAATACACGTTAAAGGGCGGATCGTTTCCATTGATCTCCGGTACCAACACGGTGCTGATCCCGGAATAGTCAGGCCCGAAGTAGGAGGTTGGGATGGCCAAATCCCCGAACGTAGCGCTGTCCTTGCCATTGATCAGCGTTACTTTCGTGCCTTCCACCTGAAATCGTACCGGCGAGTCGCAAGTTCCAGTCGCGGGAACGTAGTCGCCGAAGAACTGGGCAGGCACGACGTCGCTGGATGGAGGTGCTGCAGGCGATGGTTTGGGCCGGCCACCTGCCTGTTGTGGGCTGAGTGCAAAGATCATTTTATGTTGAGCACTTGCGCCAATGACGACAACTGCAAGGCATTTTAAGGCAAAGGTTTTGTGTCTAAATTTCATGGTTTGATTCCTTTAAGTCAGCGTTGCGACGGGCGCTGAACGAGAGCCGACATGTTACAAGTACGCCAGACCTGCCCATGGAGGGCAGGTGATGTGTCTTCTTGCTACGTCTGCCTTGATAGTTTGACTTTCACTGAACATTGCGTAGAAATCAGCCAAAAACTGTCACGGCTGATGGAAATTGTTGAAGTATTTAGATGGCATCGGTGTGACACACGCCCGTGAATGTTGTGGATGGGTTGTTTCCAAGAGGAGAAAAACACTCGCCGCTTTCAAGTTTGGGAGGAAGATAGCTGACATAAGACCAGCTGTTGGCGCCGGAGGCCTGCCGACACGACTGGTGCCTTGCCCTAAGACTGAGCTGAAATCTCGATAAAGCTTCCAACAGGAGGCAAGAAGGTTTCCAGGGGGGAATGTTGCGCAGGATTAGGGACAGCCTTTGTACCACGGGCTGTACTTGTCGTAATGCTCAGGCCCACCGGTTACGGACAGGCCATGGAGTTTGCACAAGTCTTCCATGAATATCTTACGCTGTGTTGGATTGAGTTTTGCGGGATCAATAATCTTGACGTCATACTCCGGAAATTTCCCTCTTCCGGCGGCCTGCTCTCCTGCCTTCTGCTCGCGCACCCATTCCACGGCTCGAATGACCTCCCCGTTGCAAAGTACATAGGATACGAAGCCCGACAGCCAGGAGGAGTATTGTTTAGGATCGACTGGGGTTGGATAAGGAAAGCTCGGCTCATCAAAGGTAATCAACGAATAGGATGTCGAGCCGTCGGCGGCGGTTTCACACTTGACCCCGTGAGCGGCCACCTCGTCATAATATGGATTCGGGGGTTTGGGTGAATCCACGTGCCATGCCCGATTCGCCGGGTCTGTCGTCAGTGCATACACCCGATAGTTGCCGGCGCAATTATTGCTCCCCACGGGATACGTTCCCGGTTCTCCGTGAATGCCATCCGGCAGGACTCGTTCCCGGTGGATGAACTGCACGACATGCGGCTGATTGCATCTCACTTTAATGGTAATCCCTGCATCCAAGGGCGGGGCCTTGCGGGACTCACATCCCTTGAGGAAATTAAAGAAATCGTCCCAGAGGGATTGCAAGGAGGGACTCGATGGTGCCGGCACGATCACTCTGACACCGGTCCTCACTTCCACGAGTTGATCGCTCCCCGGCCAGATTTTCCCTCCAACAAAACTGGGTTGACCGTCCGTTGGGCAGGGGGGTGGGGGAGGGTCCCCGCCGGGTGGTGGACCAGGGGGCTGCCCGCCGCCACTAGATCCGCCTCCCGGCTTGGGTTGGCCGGGGCCTCCGCCTGAGATCGTTCCGGGGGGCGGCCCGCCAGCCGAGAGATAGGGTGCGATGGCGTGAGTTTGGGTCGGCTGTTGAATCGGATAGGAGATCAGCGGCCCGCCACCAGATGACCCTTTGCGTGGCACGAAGGCAACCCGCACTATGGCTGGGTATTCGTCCGAGGTTCCTTCCTTGAAAGCCGCCTGCTTCAAACTGCTTCTGCCGTACAGGATCTCGAGAGGAGAGGCTCCCCCCGAGGACCCGGCGGTAGCGGGCATCCGAACTTCCAACCAATTCAATCCATGATAGCCTTGTACCACTTTCATCCGGGCAAAGATTCCGGGGCGGACCTCGGCCCAGGGCGACCCTTCGTTGGCCGTGATGGTCTTATTCACCAACTGTTGTTCCAGCCGCTCAAAATGTAATGCGTCCCGGCGGATGATTTCGCGGGACCGCTTCAGCTGGGCGACTTTAACTCCGAAGGCTCCCGTGCGGCTGAGAATCTGGTCGAAGTTCGGCAAACTTCGGGGTCCGAATTGTTTGGCTAATAGATTGTATTGGCTCTCGAGAGATTGCAGGAAGTCGCCTTGAAGCTTCGATCGGTACTCCGGAATCAGGTCGTCGATGACCCGTTGATGGGCCGGCGGCATCTGGTTATACGTCAAGGAGGCCTGTACACTCCAGGAAATGGTTTGCAGTGTCCCCCACGGCACGCCCGCAACGGCTCCGCGCAGGTAGAGCATGCCCAGGGCATCGGCCGCTTTGCCCTGCATGTAGGCCAGGGCGTAGCCGACTCCGCGCCCTGCGACGTGAAGCGAATCCTTGGTACAGTACATCGATACCGGAAGCGCATAGTCCCCCGGCGGTAGTTCCTGCTCAAGATTTTCCGCAGTCAGCTTCAACTCATGAGGCTGGAACGGGCCTTCCGGAATGGAAACCGGGGGTAGAACTGATGAAGCGTCCAACTTGAGTGGCAGGCGATCGTCGAGAAATTTACCCAACATCAGCGCCACCAATTCATTGCTGTTCGGCAGCGGTATCGGGGATTTGTTGGCGTTCCTCGCCTGTGCCCAAACGAACAGCCGTGAAGCCGGCGGCAAGCGTGAACCGCCAAGGATACACATGCCAGACGCCATCGACCTGATTTTTCCCGAGTCTTCAAAAATTCCACCCCTGGCTCCCAGGTTGGAGCACACTAAACCGTTATCACCCCTGAAATCAGCAAGGGGCAATCATGGATCAACTGCGCTTTTCGACTTTCCCGTCTTGAAACACAAAGACGTGCCGCTGTTTATCTGCCGCTTTCCGTTCTTCCACAGGCTCAAACGGGCCCCGATAGCCGCGCATCGTAACGACGATCGATTTCCCCGAGCTCTTGATCTTGGTGATCTCGCCGCAGGTGCCGAAAGACGGAGTGGCCTTAGCTCCAGATTTGCTCAAGGTCACAAAGTAATAAAGGTAAGGGCAGGCGGTGCCGCCATTGTCTCTGACAATCGCGACGTCACGGGTGCCGATTTGAAATGGGCTGCCCAAATCCAAACTGGAATTGCCCACAATCTCCGGGTTTAGCGGCTGACCTTTGAACATGAGAACACGGTCCTTTCCAACCGAGAGGATTCCGAAGCGGGTGGAAACTTCCTCGGGAAGTTGTAGCAATTGGCTATGCGCAGGCCGAATAAGAGCCATTAAGAAAAATAGGAGGACAAAACATCTTTGCATCGGGCTAACTCTTGCGTTTGGATTTAATAAAGGCTTTGTCAATGCACCTCTCGCCTCGCGTGGGATAGGCTGTCTCCCGTTTGCGATTTCACTGAACATTGCGAAGTTGCGCCGAAAAAACCGTCATTTTGGTTCTGGAATTTATTGTGTTGAACCGGCGGGGAAAGCATTATCCGGCAGAGGCCCCTTTTGTACGTTGCTCTCCAACCAACTGACGGAGCAAGTCTTCGCGGCAGAGAACCGCCCGATTGCCCTGGCGCTGATCTGATGCCCGCTGCAGGGCAAGCCGACAGGCTTGGTGGATCAAATGATGAATGGCTTGAGCACTCATTCCTCCTGAGCGGAACATTAATTCCTCAGCCACACGCTCCACATCGAAGTCGACGAGTGGTTGTTGGTTGAGGAGGGTTCTAAAGAGTCTCTTCCGTTCTGCAGGGCCGGGGTTTGGGATCTGGATCTTCGAAGAAAATCGAGAGAGGATAACTTCATCCACTTGCTCCAGGTGGTCCGTTGCTGCGAGGATGAACAGAGGATAACCGCTGGCCTCGATGCCATCCAATTGGCAGAGCAACTCCGTCATGATCTCGGCTGTGCAGGGAATAGCATTTCGGCTGCCCCGCAATGGCGTCAAGAGTGAGAGGTCGTCAAAGAACACAACACAAGGCAACTTGGACTGTGCCTGTTCAAAAAGTTGTCGCACCCGGTGACAGGAGAGACCAATGAAAGGGGCCTTGAGAGAAGCGGGAGGTGCAGTCACAAGAGAAAGCCCGGCTTCTTGCGCAAGCGCGCGGGCAATACTGGTCTTGCCATTGCCTGGCGGTCCGTAAAGCAGTACATTCCCGGGCTCTCTCATTTCCAGATTGCGGAGAGTCTGAATGTTGCGAACGGATTCGCAGAGTTTCCTGAGTCTGCTGGAAATAGTGGGGGCAAAGACCAGGTCATCGAAACAGCTTCCCTGGGGTGAACTGGTTAGTGACTGAGGGCGTGGAATGTCTGCGCCGGGGAGCGATCCCTCAACGGAGGCTATGGAAAGATTTGAACTCGCCCGGTCTGTCGCGAGCGGGGGCAAGTCCGGAATCCCAGCGAGCATGAATTCTCTCATCCGATGGTTGCGTTCCTTGGGGTCTTCGACGTGAGCGGCTTGCTGGAGGGCAGTCTGCATTAGATGGACAAGGCCGCGTCCGCTCCACCCTGCGGTCAACTTTGCCAGCGTGGTGCAAATCTCATTCTTATCGAGAATGTTGTCAGCCAGATACTTTTCGAACAAATGAAGGAAAATTTCATGACGGCTCTTTTCGTCGGGAAGAGGAATCTCGATTTTCACCTCAAATCGGCTAAGAATAGCAGGATCCACTTTTTCCGGAGAAATCACTTCCGCAAAGATCCAAACCGGAGATCGGTTCCTGCGCAGTGCGTCCATCTGCGCCAGCGTTTCCGAGATCGTTTCCCTTGTGGCAAAATCATCGATCGGAATATTTTGGCTGGGAAAGAGACCCTCATCGGGAAAAGGGCCTTGTTCGAAGTCGATATTCAAAATAGAAGGGGCCTGTGCCAGCGCCTTGGAGAAAATAGCCCGCACTTTCTTGGCGGATTGCCCGATGCCCGAGGCTCTGAAGGCCGCCGGGCTAACCTGAAGGAAGCGCACACCTTCGCATCCGGAAAAGGCCTTCAGAATTTCCGTCTTCCCTGTCCCCGGCGGGCCGTAAACCAAAAGGTTAAAGGGAATAAACGGGACGTCCCGGGAAGACTTAACTCCCTGGATGGCTTGCCAGCAGCTCTGAAGTTTGGTCTTAACTCGGGATGGCAGGACAAGATGCGCCCAGTCCGTCATGTCTCCTCACATCCGAATGCCGATCATTCCAACCAATCCTTAATTTCTCGATTGCT
>JAXLQK010000107.1:0-7697 GCA_046331665.1 Terriglobia bacterium
CAAGTCGACCGTGAGCGGCGGGAAAATTTGGGTCCATTTCAATGGTTTTCTGCAGTTGATTGATGGCATCTTCCGTATGTTGAGCCCCCAGAAGAATCATCCCCAACTCCGAGTTAGCCAAAGGGGAAAGTGGGTCGAGCATCAAGGACTTCTTCTTCTCCAAAATTGCTTCATCGGCTCGGCCCTGCTCGACTAAAAACCAGGCATGATACGAAAGAGCTTCCCCGGAATTCGGGTTGAGTTCGAAGGCGCGTTCATATTCCTTCTTGGCCCCTAGCGCGTCATCGTGGTAATACGCCTTTACACCAGCCAGGGCCGTGTGTGCTTCGGCGGAAGCGTCATCCAGTTCTACAGCCTTTAATGCCGCTGCCTCGGCCTTGCGCCAACCTACACCTGGTGCCATTTGCGATCGGAACACCATTGCCCCATAGGCATTCGCCAATTCGGCATAAGCCAGTGCATTCTTGGGGTCGAGTTGAATCGCCTGCTGAAAATAGTCGACCGCCTTTTCATACCCATCGTCTTCCCATTTCTCGGCAAAGTATCTCCCCCTGAGATAAGCTTCATAAGATTCCGGGTTGACAGAAGGTTGGCTCCTGTTCAACCGATCTCGCTCCTGGGGGGTTAACTTGACTACAATTTCCATAGCAATATCCCGGGTCACATTGTCCTGGAGGGTCAAGATATTCTTCAAGTCGCGTTGGTAGCTCGATGCCCAATGAATACGCCCTGTCGCTCTCTCGATCAACTGGGCATCGATTCGTACCTGCCCTCCCATCTTCACGACGGCTCCCCCCAACAACCAGTCGGCATTGAACTCCCGGCTCGTTTCAGACAGAGGTTTCTTGGGCCAGCGGATCACGGCGAGTCCCTTGATTTGGGTCAATTTCCGGCGCAAGGCATAAGTCATCCCGTCGGCAAAATAATCCTGGGCAGGGTCTCCGGAAAGGTTCTCAAGGGGGGGGACGATAATGGACTGAATCTTGGCCTGAACAGGGGAGGGAGCAATGTACGAGCGCCATCGGCTTGAGCTAAGAATAAGAATGAAGAGCAAGATACCTGCAGAAGCAATCAGCATCGCCACCCACCGCATCCGAATTGGTCGCCGGTTCGTTCCTTCCGCGAAGGAACCCCGTTCCACAGCGGGTAAAGTGATACTTCCATTCGTTGCCGCGCTCATAGCTCGAACTTCACCTGAAGGTAAAGTCTCTCCATTTTCCGGTGTGGCCCCCCGATTGTCTGCAATGATTGGTGTGGGAGCGCGTTGACGCCACTGAAACGCGGGGACATAGGTCCCTTTTGGCAATTCGATTCGGATGATGGCCGCCTTCCCTTCTTCTTCGTAATACTCACGGAGCTTGTTTCTGAGACGTCCTGCCTCCACTCGCACGAGGGGGTCAACTCCAGGCTCATAGGATTCCTCCTTGTCAAAAACCTCAACGGCCAGAGCATACTCTTTTAAAGTCTGGGTCTCGCCTTGAAGGGTCTTCTCAACCACAAATTTCAGGAATCGGCTCAGGCGAGAAGAACGTGTAAAGAGCGGGCTTTTCAGAATCCTCTCGAGTTCTTCTCGAATGAGCGGTTCGTTGGGGACCGACCCGGTATCCATAGAATCCCTTGCGTCTTCTTGACGGCTCTTCTCCAATTCCGTAGCGATTTCCTTGTTCATGCGAGTGACTGCCCTGATAGGTGCTCAACTTCAAGGAAAAATGGGCCAAATTTTTAGGTCGGGAGAGGTATCAACGACAATTCGAGAATAGCCCACTCTTAAGTTGAGATCAAGCAGGCATAGTTCCTTCCCTCTCGGACATTAGCTTTCTGTTGTCATATCAATACCTTAGCTCCGTGACTTACCGTAAGACACTTCATTCGCAAAAGTGACCGAGGTAGATTTCGGCATACTTCAGCCAAAGCCTTTTGTTCGAAGCCGCACGTCATGCGATTCGCCAGGGGATATTGGCTGAAAGTCCAAACTGGAGGTTAGTCGAAATGATTAACGAATCTGTTGTCCATGGTATCCAACTTTTTGGCCAAGAGCGATCGGGCTGCCGTCGTATCACTCCGGGCGTCCTCTGCATCCTTTTGCTATTTACAGTCCTGAAAGGCAGCGCCAAGGCCCAGCACTACGAGACGGTGGATGTTCCCAATGCGCTTAACACCGATGTGAATGGGATCAACGACGAAGGCCTGATTGTGGGAGATTTTGACGACGTTGACGGAGCCACCAAGGCTTATCTTCGCGACAAACAAGGCCGTTTTCACATCATTGTGTACCCTCAGGCAGTTCGGACGGTGGCCCAGGAAATTAACAATGATGGAACCATCGCCGGCGTCTATGCCTTTTCCGATGGACAGAGGCATGGCTTCATCTTGCGACGAGGGAAATTTGAAACGGTGGACTACCCTGGGGCCTTCAACACGAAGATTCGCGGACTGGACGACCGAGGCGACGTGATGGGGAATTACTCGGTGACTGGCGATGACGAAGAGGGTTTCATTCGCGACCGTACCGGCATCTATGCCGTGAATTACCCCGAATCGCTGACAACGGATGTTTGGGATGAAAACAATTGGGGAGTGGTGGTCGGCGACTACACCGATTCGACGCCCGACGAAAATATCCATGGCTATACCCTTTACAAAGGGCGCTTTGCAACCCTTGATTTTCCCGGCTATCCAATCACCTCGCTTCGCAGTATGAACAATTCAGGCGTTGTGGTCGGCCAATTTGCCGAGAATGATTTTCTGGCTCACGGGTTCGTGAAAAAGCCCGGAGGTGGTTTCATCCGGCTCGAAATTGCTGGGGCGGCTGAGACGGCACCGAATCGAATCAACAATCATGGAACGATAGTCGGGACGTATGCAGACCCCACCGATACCGTATTCCATGGGTTCATCCTCACCCACTGGGAGAACATGGCATGTGACAACTCACAACCAAACGGTCCGCATGTTTCTATCCCTCGATGGGCGAAAGAGGGCCGGTCACGCAGAGATTGAAACCGGTGATGTCACTTGCGATTTGAAATATTTCAAGCTTGATTTGCATTTTTCCATGCCGGAGGTTAAATTTGACCTAAAAGTTTCAACATTGTTGGCTGGATTCATTGAACAACGGTACGGCTAAAGCGGGTGCTTTTCGGATTTTCCGAAATGTTTCGCTTCGTCCACACATATCGGATTGAAAGAATGATGGTGTGGTACCAAGGTGTGGAAGCCAAGCCTCACGAATTTTCCTGGAAGGCCTTGGTTTATTCAGGGCCTTCCTTTTCCCGATGGTTGCAAAAGCTATTCTCCTATCTAAAGCTGCATGTTGCAAAGGTCGGTGTCGTTTGAAACGCTGGGATTCGAAACGTTTTCTTGCATCCACTTTACTTGGTTGCCTGTTCCTTTGGCCGGCATATGCCAAGGACAAGAAAAACCTTTCTGTCGAGGTGTCAGAAGGAAAGGAAACGATTGGCACGTTCAATCTCAAAGTTCCCGTCAACGTCGTCCTGGTCAGCGCAATCGTTACTGACAATCGCGGAAATCCCATTAAAGATTTGAGCCGTGAGGATTTCAAAGTCTTCGAGGACGGCAAACCGCAACCCATCCATACTTTTTCCCGCGAATTTTACAATCCTACTCAAGATACGAGTGCAGAGAAGCCCCCCGGAACCAGTGGCTCGGGGCAACAAGAGGAGGGTGGCAGGCCTCATTACCTTGCTTTTGTTCTAGATGACTTGAACGCTCCTGAGACTGCCCCGCTATACGCCGCCATAGACGCAATGAAAAAAGTTCGTGGCGGAAGACTTACAGCCCCTCGATCTCATTAGTATCGCCTCAACCTCAGGCCGAGTCATGCTTCCTTCAACGGCAACGCCGAAGTCCTCAAGGAGGAGCTTTCATCGCTGTTGGGAAAGCTTGACAGAAGGACACTACTGCAAACGGACTGCGTCCAGTTGACGGAATCTCAAGCCATGAGCATTGAAAAGAATCTTTTCCCGGGGAGCTCTCGACGCCCGGCGTCCAGCACGGTAGAAGATGTCCAGGCCTATTCGCGGGGCGGCGGATGCCATTTTGAAAGTTTAATGCCTGAGATTCAACTTGCTATTGCCGAACAAATCATGTGCCAGCATGCTGAGAACCAGGTCCTGGCCGTTCAGAACACGGCCGACCAGCTTTATTTCACCTCATCGTCTTTAGTTTCTGGAAGCAGATTACCGCCATCGAGCCATGCTGAATACCTTGCGTCAGTACGCTCGCACATTGAGGCATTTTGAGGGGAGGAAATCGCTGGTCTTGTTCTCCGAGGGATTCGTCGCGCAGTCTCTGCGCTACGAACTCCAGGAAGTGGTAGACACGGCTCCTCGTTCGGGAATCATAGTGAACACCGTTGATATTCGTGGGCTCTATACGGTAGGACTCGACGCCTCCACCCAGTTTAGTGCGCCCTCTTTGGCCGGTTTTACAAATAAGATGCCCATCGAAGGGATGTTCGAACAGATTCCCTGGACCCTGGGAAGATTGTCTCAGCGAGCGGCCACACTGACGCGGACCAAAAGTCCGCGACGAAGGACCCTTGAATCAATTGGCTTTTGAAACCGGAGGGATTTTCTATGAGAACAATAACAATCTTTATAACGGGATCAAGAAAGCCACGGAACAGCAATCGTTCTACTACATTCTGACCTATGCTTCTCCCGAATCCAAGAGCATGGGCGCTATCACAAAATCAAGCTGGAGGTCTTGCGGCCCGGAGTAAAAAGTGAGATATCGCCAGGGATACTATGTGCCACGCGAGCAGATTACTTCGGAGCGGCGTAAGAAGGAAGATATTCTGGAAGCCATGAGAGCTCCAGGGAATCTCAATGAAATCCCGATACAGCTTTCTTACCAGTTCACCCAGGTTTCAGACTCGTTGTATCAAGTCAGTCTGTTGACGCGGGTTGGCGTTAAGGGAATGGATTTCGTAAATCAAGATGCGCGACGGAAGAATTCCTTGAGCGTTATTGTGGTGGCCTTCGATGAACATGACAAATGGGTCGAGGGAATTGAACGAGTGATTGACCTGAATCTTCAGGAGTCCAGCTACGCCTCGGTCCTGCAGTACGGTTTTCTGTCGAAGGTCAATTTTAACCTGGCTCCCGGACGCTATAAAATCAGAACCGTCGTCCGCGAGAGCTTAAAAAGCCTCATGGGGTCTACTTCTCGCCTGATTGAAGTTCCCTGAAAGATCGTCATCGGCAAAGACCTTGAACACTCAATCTAACCGTTGCCAACCCCTTGACTCCCACTGATAACTCGGATAGCCTTGGCGGAAATGATCCGATTACCCTCTGTCGTTCAGGTAATGGAGTCGGCACGCGAAACCGCTCAGCGATTCCCCTGGGTTTTGTTGTCAGCGATCGCCAGCGCCTGTCTTTCCTGGTTTCTGGTCGTCCCCTCCAATTTGAGCCCCTCGCGGGAGGAACTGCTCAGTCGTTCCTTGTTGATTGGCGTCCTGGGAATAAGCATCTTCTTTGCGCTGAGAATTGGGCTTGAACGTTCATCGGGTGGGATACAACGTCAGTGGATTGGGCTGGCGACGGGGCTAATGATTCTCGCAGCCCTATTTCTTTCCTACCATCCAGATACGCCGCAGATTTACTGTTATCGATTCCTTCAATTGGCAGTCGCTTCCCACTTGCTTGTGGCCGTGGCCCCCTATTGGCGACGTGGAGAGGTTGCAGCTTTCTGGCAGTTCAATCGGATTTTATTTGAGAGAATTCTTCAGTCAGCTTTATTTTCCGGGGTCCTCTATGTCGGGCTAACCGTCGCCTTGAAGGCCATTCAGTCGCTCCTGGGACTCAATGTAGAATGGAAGATTTACTACTTCCTCTTTCTTGCCATTGGGTACCTCTTCAATACCTGGTTTTTTCTGGCAGGAGTCCCCTCCAACTGGGGCGATCTGGAGAAGGTCGAAAACTATCCGCCCATCTTGCGTCTTTTCGTACAATTCATTCTCCTCCCACTCATCACGCTCTACATCCTGATCCTCTATGCTTATCTAATTAAGATTATCGCCATACGGGAGTGGCCGCGCGGCACGATCGGGTGGCTCGTCAGCGTGGTGTCCGTATTCGGTATGCTCTCCTTGTTGCTTGTGCATCCGTTACGGAACAGGCCCGGCTATCGCTGGATCCATCTTTTTTCACGATCGTTTTATGCCGGGCTCTTTCCCCTCATTGTGCTCCTGCTCATGGCTATCTGGCGCCGGGTCTCCGAGTACGGGCTAACCGAAGACCGCTATTTTCTCGTGGTGTTGTCGGTGTGGATGATCCTGATGTCTGGCTATTTTACATTTTGGCACCAACCAAGCATCAAGATGATTCCCTTTTCCCTGGCCTTGGTTGCTCTCTTGACCCTGGGTGGTCCCTGGGGACCCTATGCCGTCTGTCTTAAGAACCAACAGACTCGGCTTCGGGAGATTTTGCAACGCGTTGAGATTCTCAAGGAGGGCCATATTCAAAAGACCCACACGACGCTGGACTTTAAAGATCGCAAAGAAATCAGTGCCCTTGTGACTTATCTTCTCGAAATGCATGGCATCGCCAGTTTGCAGTCATGGTTCACCCAGGATCTGAAAGCGTTGCAGACTGACAGCGCGAAACAGACACGGCGGAATGTGTTCTCCTTCCGCGATTCAAACGATATGGCGGCCAAGCTGACGAATCTTATGGGAGTTCCGTATGTTAACCGCTGGCAGGCTCGCATCGATTCGAAGGATTTCTATGTCAATTCGAAGAGGCAATGGCAGGAGGCCCGATCGATTGCGGGATACGATTATCTCGTTCAAGTCAGCCTTTACAAAGCCCGGGCTAGCACTTCGCTCCATAAGATCAACGTCGGTCAGCGGCAATTCGATTTATTTTGGGCGACTGAAGGGACCCTCCTGGAGTTGCGTGAGAGTGATAGATCATTGATCAGGCTTGAACTCACACCCTTCCTGGAACGAATTGTGAAAGAGACCGCGGAGGGACCGAATGGATTACTCCCCGAAGAATTCTTGAGTCTGGAGGGAGAGTCGGATTCGGTGAAGATCAAGATCCTCTTTGACAATGTTTCGGGCACGCGCGAGCCCTCCGGCCCCCAACTCACCAGCGCCAATGGTGCATTGCTCCTGAGGCTTAAGGACCAAGCCAGGTAGTCCCATCCCCCTCATTGCCGGTGTCTTTCTATGAACGACCATCAGCGGTTCATTGAGTCCATGAAGTATGGAACAACGGACAGAGCTCCATTCCATGAATTCATGTGGCCAACCTGGCCGGAGACGGTTGAACGCTGGAAGGAGGAGGGCGGATATGATCCCCAACGAACCGACTTCGGGTGTGACCACTGGGCTATCGAATATTCCTGGTTTTACCCAACCCCTCCTTTCCGGCGCGAGATTATTGCCGAAGACGAAAATACCGTCACTTATGTTGACAGCCAGGGCATTGTTCTCAAGGAGTTTCGATCCAATCCCTTGAGCTCTATGCCCCAATTCATCAGCTTTCCGGTGGAAACACGGGAGGATTTTCGCAGGTTTTGGAAAGAGCGAATGCGACCCGACCTTGCTGAGCGGATTGGGCCGGAGTGGCGGAAAAATCTGCGCCGCCACAGGAATCGTGATTACCCCTTGCTGGTGATCGCCGATCGCTGGGGAGGCTTTTTCGGCAGCTTAAGAAATCTGGTTG
>JAXLQK010000108.1:0-7534 GCA_046331665.1 Terriglobia bacterium
ATCGGGGGGTGAGGGAGCTGGTAGGGGCGCAATAGAGTTCCCATTCCCAATTCCGGGTTAGGGCGGCTGATTTTGAGATTCCAAAATTGACCTTTGAATTCAAAGGGAGCTTCCGCCTGCCAGAGTTTGAGGATCATGTCGATGCCTTCCATTGTCATGAGCCCCTGGGTCTTGGCATCAGGAAGATCAAAGAGTTCATGGTCGGTGGGAACTCCACCCTGTCCAAACCCGCAGTTCAGTCGCCCGCGCGACAAGTGATCGAGAAGGGCCAGGCGCATGGCCACATTCGCGGGGTGGTGTTGCGGAATGATCGAAACCCCGGTCCCCAAGCGAATGGTGCGGGTTCTGGGAAAAACGTTGGAAATAAACACGTCATTGGACGGAATCGGTTCCCAGGCGAGGGTATGATGCTGCCCGACCCAGGCTTCCGTGAAACCCAGAGCCTCTGCCCGGACAATCAACTCAATATCTTCTTCAAAACATTGAGTCCTCGATTTCTCGGGAGGATGGACAGGCATCATAAATAAACCAAGTTTCACAGCGCCTCCTTTCGACAGGACCTTCCGATGAATTAAATATCCTCTCGCTCCTCACGCGATGGTTGGAGTTCCCGGGGGGCGGGTCCGCAACGTCTTCGGCCATGTTCCTAAGGCAAGTAGAATCTCGCGCGCCACCGCTGGCTGCCGCTGCCCCTTTTCACTGTTTCAAGATTCAACCCCCTGGTTTTTCCAGTAAAGGCGAAGGGCGTTTTGGGCCATCATGAAATTCAAGTCGCGAGGACTCAGAAATTTATAGAAACGCTCATGAAAAAGCAATGCCCGCCGGTATCCGACTTTGAGAAGCACGTGGGGGAAATCGCTTCCCCAGATTAACCGTTCCGGCCCCCATCCGTCATAAAGCGCCCGGAACAGGTCCCAGCAATCAGAAAAAGGAAAGCGTTCTCGCGAGAAATAATAATACCCGGAAGTTTTCAGATGGAGATTCGGGAATCGCGACATCTGTAACAACGCTTGAAACTCTTCTCCCTGGACCCCGGCTTCCACCTGGGGATGGCCCAAATGATCGATAATCACAGGGACCTCTGGGAAGCGCTCCAGCCACCTCGGGAGCAGTCCCAACTGACTGCTTCCGATCAAGACGTTGACGACAAGCTTCAGCGAGGCAATCTGCTCCCACTGGTTTACAAAGGATGCTTCGTGGAACGGAGCCTCCTCCCCTTGTATCCGAGGACGTAACCGCAGTCCCCGGCAACCTCGCTCTTCGACCCAGTAGCGGAGCTGGGTTCCGAACTCCTGACTGCGCGGATCGACGACGCAGACCGCGCAGAAACGGTCTGGAAATGTCCGCGCGCAATCCGCCACATATTGGTTGTCGGTGCCCGGAAAAATCGGCTGTACCAGGACCGCTCTACGAACATCATGTTCGTCCATGTATTCCAGGAGCAATTCCATCGGGACATCACAAGCCGGACTCACTGTCGTAATGTTGGCCGGAGAGTAGTTGGGCACCGCTTTCCAGACATGGGTATGCGCATCAACTCGCATGGTCATTGAATCCAATTGCCAATTACCCCTCTCAACGGCTTTTTCCGAATCATCTGGGGTAGCAAAATCCCGCCGGGAGGAATCGATGCTGGCAGGTGATCCCGGTGCTGCCCCCCTGGAACATATTCATGAAGTTGCTGACGTGACCAGAATAACAGAAATTGGTGTCGGCGAGCCGGTAAAAAGGCTCAAGTTGTCGAGGAATCGAATCCTCTGACGCCACAGCTCAGGATACATTGCTTAATCGGTCAGATGGCTCGTACTAGACTGGGGGCAACTGCTGAGGAAGTCTGGAAAGGTGAGGCTTGAAAGGGACAAATGGTGGGCGCGACCGGGATCGAACCGATGACCTCTACCGTGTCAAGGTAGCGCTCATACCAACTGAGCTACGCGCCCTTTTATGGTCGTAAGATTAGGAAAAGGGGCGGGAAGTGTCAATGACATTCTCGAGTCAAGCGCCAAGGTCATTGGAATCACAGGGCTTGGGAGGCAGATGGATAGGGAGCTTTGCCGCATCCACCGAGTTACCCGGCTAAAAGTGACGCTGGAATCAGTCTTGACAAAGATTATGTAATGACGATAATGGCATCCAATGGAGATGCTGTCACTCGAAATCGAGTGGCTGGAGGCGGTTCCGGTGAGAACGGATCACAGATTGCTTTTACCCAAAAGGGCAAGGGGTAAGCAGCGTGACGTCTGGATATGACGGAGAAGCAACATCTTCTCCGGCCGTGTTTCACTTTCAACCGACTTGCCCTTGACCCAATGGACAATGTCGGTTTTTTTTTGATGCCAAGCGGGAATGAGGAGACGCAGAAAGAGCTTCGGAGAATTCCTGGCAGGGAGTCAACGCTGAAATCAAGCCGAGAGAGAACACTCCATCGCTCATTTGGCGGAAGCCCAACATGGAATCCACACTTCTACTCAATGCATCCTACGAACCGCTGAAGATCATCAGCTGGCAGCGCGCGATCACTCTGCTTTTTGCGGGGAAGGTGGAAGTCATTGAGGAATATTCGCATGAGATCCATAGTGTGACTTTTGCCATCAAGCTGCCGTCTATCCTGCGGCTTCTCAAGTACGTTCGGGTCAAGAAGAACAAAGTGGTGAAATTTTCCCGCGCAAATATCTATGCTCGAGACAATTACACCTGCCAATATTGCAACAAACCGTTTCGCAGTGAGGAACTCACCTTTGATCATGTCATCCCGGTGTCCCGGAATGGGGCCAAGAGTTGGGAAAACATTGTGACGGCTTGTATTGATTGTAACCGCAGGAAAGGGGGACAGACCCCTCGCGAGGCCGGCATGCAGCTGGTTCGCAAACCTGTTGAACCTCAGTGGGTACCCAGCCTTAGTCTGACCTTGGTCTTCAAGAACGCTCCCGAAAGCTGGCGCGACTATTTATATTGGAATATCGAATTGGAAACGTGAGGGATACGGTGGTCCCGCTTTGTAGCGGTTGGGAAAAGCGGTGAATCAGGCGTGACCCTTGCGGGTTCCTTTTTCGTCCAAGGTGTGTTCAACCAACTCCTGAACCTTTAATTCGGGGAGATCCCAGACCGTGGATAATTCGCTGATGACCAGATAGCGGGCACGGTCGAGCATCTTCTTTTCTCGAAAAGACAATACCCGCTCGTGACTTAAGGAATAGAGACTCTTGAACACATCCGCCACGTCGAAAATACTTCCGGTCCGCATTTTGTCGCTGTTTTCCTTGTACCGGTTCTTCCAATCGGCATGGCAGCGGACCGAAGTCCTCTTGAGATGGTCCAATACCTCATTCACGGCTTCCTTCTTGATGAGTTTACGGAGGCCGACATCCTCCACATTCGCCACGGGGATCATTACCATCATGCTGTTGGCGACCATTTTCAACTGGTAAAAAGACTCCCGATGGCCTGATACTTCACGAGAATTTATTCTTTCGATGACGCCCACGCCATGATTGGGGTATATGACCTTGTCGCCGATTGAGAATTGCATAGGACCAACGCTGAAGGGTATTACCTAAGCGGGATAGGAAAGCTAAGGCCTACATATGATATTCTAGGAGTCGCGAAATAACGAGTCAATCTAAATCTATGATGTCCTCCAGGACCCGTAAAACCAAGATCGTCGCCACGATCGGACCCGCCTCCAGCTCTGAAGAAAAACTGCGCGAGCTCATGCTCGCGGGGGTAAATATTTTCCGCCTCAACATGTCCCATGGAAACCATGAGGGACATGGCGAAGCAATTCGCTCCATCCGAAAAATCACCTCCGAGCTGGCTTTGCCGATCGGCATTCTCATCGACCTCCAAGGGCCGAAAATCCGGCTCGGGAGTATGGAGGGAGATCAGCCTGTCATGCTCAGTGCGCGGCAGGAATTTGTTTTGACGACCGAGAGCGTCGCAGGAAATTCAAGCATGGCTTCGATTTCGTATCCCCTGCTTCCCAAGGAGGTAAAACCCGGGGATCGCATCCTGGTCGATGATGGATTAGTCGAGTTGGAAGTGACTTCCGTTTCCGATCATCGCATCAAGACCAAGGTACTGTTTGATGGAACCCTGAAGAGCCACAAGGGCGTAAACTTCCCTGACTCTCCATTGTCCATTCCCGCCGTTACGGAGAAGGACGTTCGAGATCTTCAATTTGCATTGGCGCATGAAGCGGACTTTGTAGCATTGTCCTTTGTGCGCTCGGCGGCCGACATACTGGACGCCAAAAGTAAGATGGCAGAGTTGAGCCAAAACAAAGGAGGAATCCCCCTCATTGCCAAAATTGAGAAACCCCAAGCGGTGGACGATATTGAGGCCATCCTGAAGGTGGCGGACGGGATCATGGTGGCGCGCGGGGATCTGGGGGTTGAAATGGCCACGGAGCGGGTTCCAATGCTTCAGAAAAATCTGATTGCGGCTTGCCTGAAGATGGCGAAGCCGGTGATCACTGCCACGCAGATGCTTGAATCCATGACCCATGCTCCGCGCCCGACCCGGGCTGAAGCCTCTGACGTGGCCAACGCCATCCTGGATGGAACAGACGCCGTCATGCTTTCGGCCGAGACAGCCACCGGTCAGTTTCCGGTTGAGTCGGTCAAGACCATGGAGCGAATCATCTGTTTTACCGAAGACTCTGCCAAGTCGCTGGCTCGCTTCGATGAGCGGCGGGGATCTGCCAATTTCCTTCCGACTTTTTCCCATAGCGCCTGTCATGCGGCGATGATTGCTGCCAATCAGCTGGGCGTCTCCAAGATTCTGGTGTTTACCGAGACTGGAGCCACCGCAGGAATCCTGGCCAGCTTGAGACCCGATCAGCTTATCCTTGCCTTCACGCCGCACGCGGTCATCTATCGCCGCCTAAGTTTGCTACGGGGAGTCGTGCCGGTCAGGATGGAACATGTTTCCAATCCGGCAAAGATGATAGAGGAAGCAGAGAAGATCTTATTGGCCCAGGGGCTGGCGGCGGCGGAGGAAACCATCATCATTGTCGCCGGTGTCCTGCAAGTGAGCGGGGCGACCAACATGATGAAGATTCACCGTGTCGGAGAAATGCAGAAATAGGACCCCAAATCTAGTTCAGGGGTTCAACCTGGAAATTGCGGATTGTGGCGAGTTCGATGACGCTGGCATTGAAGCCAAAGCGTCCATGATTGAAGGTGTTGTCAGTCCAGACATCGACCTCAGTCCCGTCGATAGCGTGCGTGATGGTGTTTCCTCGCACAGTAATGGTGATTCGATAGAAATCCTTGTTTTTCACCTTGAAAGGGAGAGAGGTCACGCCCGCCGCGCCGGGGGCATCCTCCTGCTTCAGCGAATTCAAATATTTATCGTCCGACCGGATGTACCGTAACAAGCTGTTCTTGGGAACAGCTTTGGCTTTGTCGGAAGACAGCTTGAAAAGGTAAAAGCTTCCCTGGTTTTGGGCGCGAATCACCCAACCGGCCGATTCTTTGTTGATCCGTACATCGAATTCCACTTTATAGTTATCCCATTGATTCCCTTTTTTCAGAAACCCGAGGCCTTGAATCTTCAGGGACGAACCATCTTTTTCCTGGGAGATTTCCCAGGTGGGCGGGGCATCCCACTGGGTCAAATCCTTGGAAAAGTCATCTTTAACCGATTCCGGTTTCTTGGCCGCTATTTGTTCGCGCAGGGCATCTTCCTTGGCTTTGGCAAGTCGCAGCTCTTCTTCGCGCTTCTTGGCTTCCGCCTGTTTCTTTTCTTCTTCCTGGCGGGCGGCTGCTAAGCGCTTGCGTTCCTGATCCGCGTCTGCCTGAATTCTTGCCTGGGCTTTGGCATCGGCCGCGCGTTTCTTTTCCAGTTCCTGCTTGTCTGTCGCCTTGGGCTGCTGCACTTGGGCTGGGGTTGGGGAATTGTTGGCGAGTTGGGCGTAAAGATTTGGATTAATCTCCTTCCATTCTCCGATCACACTCTCATTTTCTTTCAGCCAATTCGCGGCCTCTTCACTTGGGACGATGAGATCGTCTGCCGTGCCCTTCTTGCCGTCAGCGCCAGCCGACGTTAAAACGAATGTTTTGTTAGTGAGGTCTACCAGATACAGAATATTCTGTCCCCAGCCATCCTGAAGGATCCCGGGATCAGCGTAGGAACGGCCGACAGCCACTAAGGTGGGTGGGAGTCCCTTCTTTCTTGAACTGTAATTGGAAATTCCTTCCAGGATTCCCGCCATCTTTCCCTTTGTCAGGCGGGTGGCTTCATCTACAGACGGCGCAGAACTTGGCGCCGCAGCGCCCGGTGTTTCCACTGCCGGAGGATTTGGTGCAGGCGGCACCTCCTGGGATGGAGTTTCCCGGTTTCTCATCATCAGCACATTTACCCCGACAATGACCAGCAGCAGCAGAATGAGCCCCACGAACCAGACCTTTTTGCTGCTGTCGCCGAAGACTGGCGAGGGCTCGGGCGGGGCGTCCTTTTCACCTTCCACACCCTTGAGGGCATCTTTCAGTTCTTTCAGGATTTTTTGTTCTTCCTCATGGGCAGAGGAGGAGACCGTGGCGGGAGTTGCCTCAGTTCTCCCTTGGGGGGGGGCCTGTACACCCATTAACCGGGTCCCACATTTCGTGCAGAAGATGTTCCCTTCGCTTTGTTCTTCCCCGCATTTAAAACATTGCATCCCGATTTTTCTCCCCCTAAGACAATGGGCTGGGATTAGATTCTACAACAACTTTTACGAATCGACGCTTCCCGACTTTAATAACATGGGTGGCTTCGACTGAGCAGTCCAGCTCAGCTTTGATGTTGGAAATGCGACTGTTGTTCCAAGTTACGCCGCCTTGTTGGATCAACCGGTTGGCTTCGGCGACCGAAGGGGCCATGCCCCACTTGACGATTAATTTCGTCAAACGAATCTTTTCGGAGCCAAGGCGAATTTTCTTCTCTTCAATGTCATCCGGATCCAGCTTCTGCTGAAAAATGCGGTTGAACTCCTGCTCGGCGATTTCCGCGGCTTCCCGGGAATGAAAATCCTGGATGATCCGCTTGGCCAGCTGGGCTTTGACGCTTCGAGGATGCTTCGTTCCGGAAAGCACATCCTGGCGCAGTTGGTGAATCTCTGTCAAGGAAAGGTCCGTGCAAAGCTCATAATAGCGATACATTAACTCATCGGTGATGGACATGATCTTGCCAAACATTTCCTGCGGGGGGTCTTTGATTCCAACATAGTTATTCAAAGACTTGGACATTTTTTGTACCCCATCCAGGCCCTCTAAAATAGGCATGGTCAGCACCACCTGCGGTTTTTGTGCGTATTCCTTCTGCAGTTCGCGGCCGACGATCAAATTGAACTTCTGATCCGTCCCGCCCAATTCCACGTCGGCTTTGAGTGCGACCGAGTCGTAACCCTGAACCAGGGGATAGAGAAACTCGTGAATGGAGATGGGCTGATTATTTTTCATCCGGTTACTGAAATCATCTCTTTCCAGCATTCGGGCCACCGTGTATCGGGAGGCAAGGCGGACAAACTCTTCGCTGGAGAGCGGCGACATCCATC
>JAXLQK010000109.1:0-7394 GCA_046331665.1 Terriglobia bacterium
ATTATAGCCTCAAAAAAAACAGCCAAGTCTAGACTCACCAGTACGAAAAATAGTATTCGCAACTCGAATTAGCTCAAGTTTGCTTATTCGACATTCGAGAATTAATTCGCCATTTGTCACTCGACATTTGTCATTTGTAATTTGAACTTCGTCAGTCTGCAATCGGCTTTTGCAAGTTCTCATTTGCAATGCGCTGCCGGGTCCACCTGGCTGGCCTGTTCGATGGGACGAGAGAAAAATCCAGGCTGAACCTTGGCAACAATTTGATTGACGGGTTTCTCGATGAGCCGGAAAAACGGCTTGGGATAGATTCCGATCCAGAAAGCCATGAGGACGAGCGGCAGCAGAGTGGCGAATTCTCTCAGGTTCAGGTCCTTCAGTTTCTCGTTCTTAGGGTTGGTGATTTGCCCAAACATCATGCGCTGGTAGAGCCAAAGCATATAGGCGGCTCCCAAAACGATGCCGAGACACGCCCAGGCCCCCCACATGATTTTCTTCTGAAATGCCCCCGCCAGAATCGTGAACTCACCGATAAACCCGTTCAGCAAGGGAAGACCAATCGATGACATGGTAATGATCATGAAGACGGCCGCATAGACAGGCATTACTTGCGAGAGGCCGCCGAATTCCGAGATCTCCCGTGTATGCCGGCGTTCGTAAATAATTCCGACAAGCAAGAAGAGGGCTCCGGTGGAAATGCCATGATTGATTTGTTGAATGATGCTGCCATTGATTCCCGCTGGATTCAGTGCGAATAGCCCCAGCATGCAAAATCCCAGGTGACTCACCGACGAGTAGGCCACCAACTTCTTGGCATCTTTCTGCATCATGGCGACCAAGGCGCCATAGACGATCCCGACAATGGAGAGAAAGACCATGAGATGAAGGATCCCAAACTGGTGATTGATGAGCCCCAGAGTGAAATAGGACAAATTCAACGAAGTGGTATCCTTGACGGCATCCGGGAACATCGGAAGACTGAAGCGCACGAAACCGTACGTCCCCATCTTCAGCAAGACACCCGCCAGAATAACGGAACCAGCCGTCGGCGCCTCCACGTGAGCATCAGGCAACCAGGTATGAAACGGGAACATCGGCACCTTGATCGCAAACCCGACGAAAAAAGCAAGAAACACCCAGAATTGGTATTCCCAAGGCAGGTTCAGCTTTTGAATGTCTGGAATACTGAAGGAATAGACACCAGTCACTTTATAGTTATAGAAATAAAGCGCCAGAATGCCCAGAAGCATCAAGACAGAGCCAAATAGTGTATAGAGAAAAAACTTGATCGCGGCATAGAGCTTTCGAGGCCCGCCCCAAACCCCGATGAGAAAATACATCGGAACCAGCATCACTTCCCAGAACAGATAAAAAAGGAAGAAGTCGAGCGACATGAAAACTCCCAGCATGCCGGTCTGCAGGAGCAACATAAAAATATAGTACTCCTTGACCCGGTCCTCGATTGCACTCCACGAGGAGAGGATCGAGAGGAAACCCAGCCCTGTCGTCAGCAAAATCAGCAGGAGGCTAATCCCATCGATCCCGAAATGATATTCAACGCCAAGCGCAGGAATCCAAGAGTGGCGTTCCACAAACTGAAAGCCGTCGCGGGTTGGATCGAAGTCCAAAGCCAACGGGATGGACACCAGAAATCCCATCGCCGCCACTATATTGGCAAACAAGCGGATCAAATCTTTCTTTGTCTTATCAAAAAATAGGAGCAGGAGTGCCCCGACCAATGGAGTATAAGCAACGATAGACAAGAGATGGTTTGGAATCATGAGTGCACGCCCCTCCGGCTACCTCAGAAAGAAGTAACTGACCAGCAATAGGATCCCGAGAATTGAAAATGCCATATAGTTTTGGATAATCCCCGTTTGCAAGCGCCGCATGGGGTAACTCAGGTAGTAGATGAGATCGGAACGCCGCACGGCAAAATCCACCACCCAGTAATCAAAAAACCCCGATACGGAAGCGGCCAACCGTGTCAACCAGGCCGACCCATTGACTCCACCGTCGATCACCCGCAGATCAAACTTGGCAAGCAGGTTACCAAGGTCCTTGACACGATTGACAATCAGAAAATCATAGATTTCATCCACCCAGTATTTGTTCAGCAGGGTGATATACAAACCATGGAATCGAGCCATGAGCTGTTCGGGGAGCTCGGGTTTCTGCAGATAGAATACCTTGGCCACCAGAAATCCGATCAGGGCAATCCCAAGCGCCACTCCGGTCATCCCCCATTCCAGCCCCGCCGAATCATGCCCTGCTTCTTCTACAAATCGATGGACAAAGACGGGTTCAGGAACCCTTCCAGGACATGAGGCACTTCACCCAGGAGATGTCCAATAATCTGCGGAATTCCCGCAGCCGGCCACAATTGACCCGATGGCCAGAACCTGCAGTGGTCCCGTCATACTGAACGGCGATTCATGCACATGATGCTCTACCTCATGTGACATCCGCGACTTCCCGTAAAACGTCAGCAGCATCGGAACATGTAGAATGACGTCATCCCCGCCGCCACCGCGGCTTCGAGCCATAACCCCCAATGACCGGTAGCGAACGTCCGCCACAAGATTTCGTCTTTGCTGAAGAATCCAGCCAGCGGCGGAAACCCGCGATCGCAATCGTTCCCACCAGCATCGTCCACCAGGTCGTCCGGATCTTGTCCTTCAGTCCGCCCATCTTCCGTATATCCTGCTCCCCGCCCATGGCGTGGATCCTGCCTGCTCCCAGGAACAGCAGGGGCCTTGAAAAAGGCATGCGTCATCAGATGGAAAATCCCCGCTCCAAAGGCCCCCACCCGCAGCCCAAAAACATGTAACCCAATTGACTCCCAAATCCGAATAGGCCAGCACCTTCTTGATGTCGTTTTGCACCAGTCCGATCGAGGCGGCAAAGATAGCCGTCGCCGCTCCCACCACAGCCACCAGCTGTAAGGCCGTCGGGGCCAGCACCTGAGCATTACACCGTGCCACCATATACACGCCGGCGGTCACCATAGTGGCGGCATGGATCAAGGCGCTGACCGGGGTGGGGCCTTCCATGGCATCCGGCAGCCACACACGTAAAGCGGCACCGCCGAGCTTCCCCATCGCTCCGATGAATAACAAAATGCAGATCGCCGTCACTACGGGATCACCGGCTATGGAGAGCAGACCCTGACCGGCACTTTGCCGTCGCCGCTCCAAACACAGTCGTGAAATCCAGCGACCCAAAAGTCGTAAATATCCAAAACATGCCCAACATGAACCCAAAATCCCCGATCCGGTTCACGATGAACGCCTTTTTGCCGGCATCGGCGGCGCTCTTCTTAAGGAAGTAAAACCCGATCAAAGGTAGGAACAAAGCCCCACCCCTTCAGCCGACAAACATCAGGACGAAATTGTTCGCCAACACCAGGGTCAGCATGGAAAACATGAAGAGGTTTTAAGTAAGCAAAGAATCGATAGTAGCCGTCCTCATGGGCCATGTAGCCTACAGGTTAAATATGAATCAGGAAGCCGACTCCGGTAACGACCAGAATCATCACGGCGGAAAGGGTCCAGTTGGTATCCCCACGGTAAAAGGAAGAGCTGCTCCGGAATGAAGCTCGCCGAGCCCTGCCGAGATCAGGTAAAAAGATTCAGCTTAAACAGACGCTCGTGCGCCGGCAACTCCACGAGCTGTTTGACAGCACCGAGGGAAAACAGAAAGGAGAGGCCAACCAAACCGCAAGCTACCAGGCTGACGATTTTTGGGGCGAGTTTCTTTCAAATTCCGTTGAAAAGTGCGCCTACTGCAGGAAACAGAGGGATCAACCAAATGAGTTCCAAGAAATTCATACTTTTGAAGGTCCCCAGCGGGTCGACACCAAGGCGTCTCCCCAAATATTTAGAAAATACCGCTCGCTATATTGAAGAAATAAAGGTGCGAAGGAGTTTGTCGCTTTCTGACCGATGAGGAACTTCGAATGGAAAGGATTCAAGACCACTCATCACCCATCCCAAGATGTCGTCTCTGTTGTCAAATACGATTCGGTTTCTAGCATATTCAATAAATTAAAGTCAATAAACCTTTCCACGATATCCGGATCTTGCGTTGTCCAAGCACTCGGGAGCCACTGATCCCTTGCGAATGGACGAGAATGGCCCCCGCCTTCGCTCCAGTGAGTTGGGCGGAAAGCGAGGATTCATAATCTGGCCGGGTTTTCCGGCAATCAGATCAGGACCGAGCTGATGAAAGACGATTAAAGGAATTGTTTTGGTGGATCTGGAGTTTCGTAGAGACCAAATGAAATATCCGGATGAAACTGCGACTGCTCGATTTTGCTTAGCCACGGCTGGGCGAAAATAATTCGATCGAAGTGGTCATTGTTAAAAAAAACAATGAAAATCTTGCGTGGCGTTTGCTGGTAGGACGCACGAATATTTTGGGTGACTTTTTCCAAGATGGAACCCCGAAACGGGTTGAAAAAGTAAAAAATGTTGACATCTGACGGCACAACAAAGTTTTGCGCTGGGCACTTCTCCAAAACTATTTCTCTTGCTTTTCGATGCTTCATCCTGCTGACATTGATGTGGGCGATATTAATCAGATTCGATATTTCCACGCCAATCACCCTCTTGAAGGGAAATGAGGAAGCCGTCACGATGACTCTCCCCTTCCCGCATCCATAATCCAGGAGCACACTTTCCTCGGGCTTGACGGGAAGCTTACGAAAAACCTGGAGCATATGCCGGTAGTGGACCGACGAATAATGACAGGACTCAGCGTCCAAATACCCCAACTCCTCTTCCGGAACCGATCCCCTGGTACTTACCCCGAAATGATTTTCGTAGTAACGGGTTGTGGCTTGAAAAAAACTTTCCTTGATTAATTTAGACACCCCGTCACGGCGCATGATCTCAAAGAAGGTCTTGAACACCCATTTACTGCCAATCCCTTGTTCGATGACAACCGACATTGACTTCCTTTCTCTCCCGTGAAGCACAAAACCACCAAAGGGTCGGCCTTAATGACCGCCAGGTTTTATTAGAAAAATGGGTAGCTTTATTTCTTTACTCAATCAGAGCAGATCTTCTTCTATCCCCACCGATGCGAATGAAGAGGAGGAGCGAATAGGAGGTAGGAGGTGCAATTCCATTACCAAGTCATTTCGAATTCTCCTTTGCCGAAGTAGAATGTCCTGAAGATGCCCTGCCGTCAGTCCATCAGCGGACAAACGATTGAAACCACATCAAGCTTCTTTGGCCTGGAATGACCCGCCGATTTTTTCCCGTGGAAAGAGGTGAATACCGCCCTGCAGTTTAAGGCAGGGACTCAATGGGAAAAAATTCTGGATAAAATAGGCTAGAGGTTTTATTTTAGCCTCTGTCCGTTATCCTTAATAAGCAACGGATTGTCGCAAGAATCGCCTTTTATTCCGGTTCCAGACTGTCTGCTTTGGAGAAGAACTCTCCCGCAAGAGAAAGACCTAAATGTATGGTTCGGCCAAAAAGGAAGACCGAAGATCAATCGGGAAATAGGTTGTTTCCCTTTGTTGTGATGGATGAGCAGGGAGACTTTTCTTGATGGATAGGAACAGGGCAATCCAAGTCAGTTACTTTTTGCTGCGGATCGTCAGCGGGTTAGTGTTTTTCCAGGCCGGGAGCTTGAAGTTGTTTGGATGGTTTGGTGGGATGCCAGGGCATCCGGGGTCGACTGCTCCCCTCTTATCTCAGGCGTGGATCGGTGGAGCTTTCGAGGTCTTCGGCGGTATCGCGATAATGCTCGGCTTATGGACTCGTCCGGTTGCCTTCGTCCTTTCCGGAGAAATGGCGGTTGCCTATTGGCAGTTTCATGCCCCGCGCGGATTCTGGCCCATCGTCAACCAAGGACAACAAGCCGTCTTGTTCTGCTTTATCTTTCTCTATATGGCCGCGCAGGGCGCCGGAGAGTGGAGCCTTGATGCATTCATTCGATCGAAAAAAACACCACTTCAGGAATGACGCTGGGGTGGGAAGTCTTTGGCTCAAGAGGTACTCATGATCTTTCACAAGATTAGGTTTTTCATGAATCTAGAAACCAGGAGGAACAAATGAGCGGAGTTCGGGTGCTGGTTGGAACGCGTAAGGGAGCATTTATTTTATCTTCGGACGGGAAGCGCAAAGATTGGAAGGTTAGCGGACCGCATTTCGCCGGTTGGGAGATTTATCATCTGAAAGGTTCACCCGCCGACCCGAACCGGCTGTATGCCTCCCAAACCAGTGGATGGTTTGGACAAATCATCCAGCGCTCTAATGACGGAGGCAAAACATGGGAGCAACCCGGGCTAAAGCCGGGAGAGCCGACGACGACTCCGGAGGGCATGCCTATCGCTGAGAGTAACAAGTTCGTCTATGATGTGACTCCAGAAACCGGCAAACCTCTCACGACGCATCAATGGTATGACGGCACCCAACATCCTTGGGAATTCAAGCGGGTATGGCATCTGGAACCTTCTTTGAACGACCCGGACCACGTCTATGCAGGGGTGGAAGACGCCGCCTTGTTTCATTCTACCGACGGCGGGAAAAACTGGCAAGAACTGGCAGGGCTCCGCGGCCATGGCACCGGACCCAAATGGCAGCCGGGTGCCGGTGGGTTGGGACTGCACACCATACTTCTCGATCCCAGCAACCCCCAGCGCATCTATATCGCCATTTCTTCGGCAGGGGCGTTCCGAACAGACGATGGCGGCAAAACGTGGCGGCCCATCAATCAGGGATTGAAATCCCAATATATTCCCGATCCGAACGCCGAAGTCGGACACTGTGTGCACCGTATTGCATTGCACCGCTCGCGTCCTGATGTTTTGTTCATGCAAAAGCACTGGGACGTCATGCGCAGTGACAATGCCGGGGATTTGTGGCGGGAGGTGAGTGGAAACCTGCCGACCGATTTCGGATTCGTAATTGACGTCCATGCCCACGAGCCAGAAACCATTTATGTGGTTCCCATTAAGAGCGATTCGGAGCATTTTCCCTTGGAAGGGAAACTCATCGTCTATCGAAGTAAGTCTGGCGGAAATGAATGGGAACCTCTCACCAAAGGTCTTCCCCAGCAGAACTGTTACGTCAACGTTCTGCGTGATGCCATGGCAGTCGATTCTCTCGATGACTGCGGGATTTATTTTGGCACGACCGGCGGGCAGGTATATGCCTCCGCCGATGCCGGTAATAGCTGGGCTCCGATCGTTCACGATCTCCCCGCCGTGCTCTCGGTAGAGGTTCAATCGCTCTCATGATCCGGGTGACCCTGCCGTTCCATCTGCGTACTTTGGCCCAGGTCGAGGGGGAAGTGCAGGTGGAGGTACAAGGCCCCGTCACTCAGAGTAGCGTGCTGGATGCGCTGGAGGCACGCTTTCCGATGTTACGGGGTACCATCCG
>JAXLQK010000110.1:0-7240 GCA_046331665.1 Terriglobia bacterium
ATGCTCAAGCCCATGGAGGGGTATCTCATACTCACGTTCATTTTCACGAGCAGGCCAACGCCCATGCAACTCCGGCCATCACTCACTCTCATGCTGTCAGCAAAATCGGATTGAAGCCGACCTTGGTGGGGATGATGCATGGCTTGGCGGGTTCGGCGGCCTTGACCTTATTGGTACTGACGCAGATTCCTTCGTTTGCTTTGGGACTGCTCTACCTGGCAGTCTTTGGGGCGGGATCGATCGTGGGAATGATGATCATGTCCGGTTTGGTGGGCCTACCCTTTGCCCTTAGCGCCAGGAGGTTAACAAGATTCCACCATACGCTTCAATTAGCTGCAGGTTTGTTTAGCGTCTCGTTTGGCCTCTGGTATGCCTACGAAATCGGGGTCGCCAATGGATTGCGTGTGACCTTCAATGGATTTTGAAAAAGCCGGGTCGGTCAACGTGAAGGCGATAGACGCTATCAAATCCCGATGAGCCATCGAGCAAACATATGCATTCTATGAGAATTACGGGGCGCTTCCCACTTCGGATCTCCATTGCTGGGGTTTGCTTACTGCTGGTATTTCTGTCGGCTTGTTCCGAGGGACCCAAATCACAGCAGGAGAAAGCCGCAAGGCCCTCTGCTCCCCCGGTCCCTGTAACTGGCCGGTTTGCATTTCAGCGGATGTTCATGCAGGCCAAAGGCTGGGCGGTCGATGCGCAACCGTTGCGACTTTCCTCCATCTATCTGAAGCAGGTCCCCCTCGAGCCAGGAAAATGCGGAGCCTGGCAGGCCTCTTTTGTTTCACCTCAAAAGCGGAAAGCAAAATCCTTTACCTTTTCGGTGATCGATCTAAGCGGGATGCGTGAAGGGGTGGTTGCCGGCCGGGAGGAAGACTGGACTGGCACTCGTGGTCAGGAGCAGGTGTTTAATCCGCAGGCGCTGCACATCGACTCAGACGAAGCGTATCGGGCCGCCGCCAAGGCAAGCGCCGATTTCATAAAGAAAAATCCCGATGTCCCGGTCCTTTTTGTTCTTGAGCAAACCCCGCGATTTCCCAATCTCGCCTGGCATGTCCTTTGGGGAGAAACCATCGGCGCCAGTCATTTTTCTGCCTTTGTTGATGCCAGCACCGGCCTTTTTCTCCAAGCCTTCCACTAACAGGTTGCTGAAAGATTTATTGTAGCGGCGCTCTATGAGCGCCGCCATTGGAGACGGGACGCCCTCGTCCCGCTCGAACAATTCGCCGCGAGGGCGCGGCGTCTCCAGCAAAATCTCAGCCGGCTTCCGCCAGACGGCGCTCTATGAGCGCCGGTGAGGCGTGATACAACGGACCACTCGGGACTCGGCGGTCACAGACCGCCGCTGCAGTTCCAGATGTGAGGTCTATCCAGTTTTTCTGCCTTACGTAGTCATCCAAAAAGCGTATGCTGGAAAAGGCATTTCATAAGCATTCGAGCACTTTTTGGAAATCTGGTGGGCATGTGCCGATCCGCTGGCTTTCCGGTCAATTTCGCCAGCCGACGGGCACCTATGGGTTTTTCACCAGGGACTGCACTCAAAATTGATTCTTCCGACAGAAACCACCATGGGCGCATGGTTTGTCAAGGGAATGGCTCAGGCTGGATTCGGCAGGAAGACAAGGGGGTAGCTCAGAATGGAAAGTACAGGCTGCATGCAAAATAAAAGGGTGGTAGTAACCGGGGCTGGTACCGGCATTGGCCGTGGGGTGGCCCTGGAATTCGCTCGCGAGGGCGCGGCTGTGGCTGTTCATAGCGGGAAGGAGTGGGCCGGAGCGCTCTCCGTCGTCGAAGAAATTATCAACCAGGGAGGTAAGGCCAAACCTTTCGAAGCAGACTTTCGTGAAATTGCTCCCATCCGACAGCTTGCCGAAGAGGTGACGGCATTTCTCGGGGGGGTTGATGTTTTGGTGAATAATGCCGGAATCACGTTCAATGCTCCCTTTGAGGAGGTCACGCCGGAGCAATTTGACACGCTCTACCACGTCAATATTCGCGCCCAATTCTTTTTGACTCAAGCCTTGTTGCCGGCTCTGGCCGAGAGCGGAAAAGGCGCCGTGATTAATATTGCCTCTGTCCACGCGTTTGGGGGAATGACCGAACATGCGATTTATGCCGGGACAAAAGGCGCCATTGTTGCATACACCCGGGAACTCTCTTTGGAGCTGATTCAGCGGGGAGTTCGCGTCAATGCGATTGCTCCAGGGTGGGTGTTTACCGAAAACCATCGCAGGACTCTCGGAGAATCCTTTGACGTCACAGAGGCAGGTAAATCCGTTCCTGTCGGCTTTATTGCGGAACCTCGCGACATCGGGCGTCTGGCCATTTTCCTCGCCTCGGAAGAATCCCGATACATCATAGGCCAAACCATCATCTGCGATGGAGGACAAACCTCAATTCTGCCGCTGACGGGGGATTTCAGGGGCCGCAGAAAAGAACAATGGGGCCGAAACTACCTGTCGCAATGATATGGATCGTTCGACCTTTTGAATTGCAGCGACGGCGGCCCTGTCCACGGGCTGTTATGATTGAAATCGAAAAAAAATCAAATGGGAAAGAATCTCCCCTGGGAGATATTGACAGCAGTAATGATTGAGACGCAGGGGAGAAGGGTCTGCAAGGAGTGCGACATTGACCAGCCAGACTGAGATGGATCGAAGCTATGTCTATCGGATTTCCCTCGTTGCTGCCATGGGAGGCTTCCTGTTTGGGTATGACCTCTCCATCATCTCTGGAGCCATCATTTTCCTCAAAAGTGAATTCCAGTTGAGTCCAGGGAGTGAGGCTTTTGCGATTGGAAGCGCCACCATCGGGTGCATGGTGGGCCCAATTGCCGGCATGTGGTTGGCGGATAGCAGATTTGGCAGAAAGTGGAGTCTCATGCTGGCAGCCCAGCTCTTTCTTGTTGGAGCCATTGGCACCGCTTTCCCCCGAAATATGATCCAATTCAATATTTTCCGCATTGTGGGAGGCGTTGGCGTGGGCCTCGCGTCTGTCATCTCCCCCATGTATATTGCCGAGGTGTCCCCGGCCCGGATTCGGGGGCGATTGGTGACCTTGAATCAGCTCGCCATCGTTGTGGGAGCCACCGCCGCCTCAGTCTTGGCTTATCTGCTTACCCCCGAAATCAGTGGTCTTTCTCCTGATTTGTCCTGGCGATGGATGTTCGCCTCAACAGCGGTCCCCACGATCATACTCATGGCAGGCCTCTTCGGGATTCCCAATAGCCCTCGCTGGATGGCGGAGCGCGGTCTTGACCAGGAAGCGTTACGGGTTCTGAGCAGGATTGATGGCCCCGATTCTGCGCGGGTGGAACTCAAAGCCATCCAAACGACCCTGGCCGAAGAAGGGGGTTCTTTCAGGGAGCTGATTCAGCCAGGGGTTCGGATCGCCTTAATCATTGCCGTGGCCTTGGCCTTGTTCCAGCAATATACGGGAGTCAGCACCATGACCTTCTATGGTCCAATCATTTACCAGAAAGCCGGATTTCAACAGGCCAGCCATGCTCTTCGGCTGGCCATGTTTCAAAATCTCTGGAATATTTTTATCACCGTGGTTTCCATGCTGATTGTGGATCGCACCGGAAGAAGGCCTTTGCTGTTGTGGGGTGTGGCGGGGATGGGCTTGAGCCAGATACTCCTCGGGAGTTTCTTCTTTTTCAATATCAAAGGCTTTTTCGTGGTCACCGCAATGTACCTTTGCATGGCTACCTATATCATCAGCCTGGCTCCCCTCGCCTGGTTGATCATGTCCGAGCTGTTCCCCACCCGGATTCGCGCGCGGGGCATGGCTTTTGGGTCGTTGGCTTGTTGGGTTGCGACGGGAACCTCGATCCAGGTTCTGGGCCCGCTGATGGCCTACCTCGAAAGAACCTTCGGAAATCCTGCCGGAGCTTTTTGGATGTATGCGTGGATTTGTCTGGGTTGCTGGCTGTTCTCTTACAAAATGGTGCCTGAAACAAAAGGAAAAACTCTTGAAGAGATCGCCGGCATCTGGCTTCAAAAAAAATAGACCCGTCCAGAAACGTCCGTTTTGCCTTAAACTTTTTTTTCGTCAGGGAGAATCCATCCTGTGAGATTTCTGGAAATCTTGGAATTATTGCGAGACACCGGGAACGACCCTGTCCTTTTGAAAGGAATTCAGCCGGGCAAAGAAGTCCTCTGTGCCCCCTCGCTCGTCGGGAGAGTGATGGCTTCGACTTTTGAAGCGGGTAGCGGAGAATCCCTGGGTTGGATTGGTGCTGAGGCCATTCAAAATGGGCCTGCCGATCCGGTCTTCAATAATTTTGGCAGCGAAGATCGGCTCTGGTTCGGGCCGGAGGAAGTCAGTTTGGACTGCACTTTTCAGACAAGAGCCAATCCTTTTCCCACTACCGGGTCAGTACGGAATGAGCGCACAGCCTTATCGAAAACTGTCCAGGTGGCTTCCGGTGGGGACAGCGTTTTTATGAAAGCTTTTCATTCAACTTCAAAACCACCAGCGCGAACACGTTTTGGTTGAAGTCGACCGAGCGGTCCGCATCATGGACCGGTGCCCCTATACAGCCGGCGTTCAGGGTCACGTTGAATTCGTGGGCTTTCAAACGGAAAACCGCGTTACCGATCGAGCGGTCTGCCAATCCGGGCTGAAACCGGCCTCCTGTGCTGCTGGACTCGATCAGCACCCAAGTAAGCCGGACCACCGTGATGCCGTTTCGACCGGGTCGAACCACGATTTGGTGAACCGATTCGGGAGGATTATTTTCAGGATCTCTGTCTCGGAGGGAGATTGCCCTCAGACCGCTGGTGGATTGGGCAGACGCTCTCCTTGAAGGCGGATATTGGCTGCCGGTGAAAGTAGGAATCGGGCCAAGACGTGCCGAGAACCTTCTCGGCAGCGTTGATTGGAATCCTTCGAGCTGACGATTCATGACTATGATCTCTACAGCCGCGGAAGCTCGCTACGTTGCGCCCTACTGGCGGGAACTCACTCCTCGAGCTTGCCGATGGAGAGGCGGCCAGCGTTTATATCGATGGACCGGACGGCGAGGAGGTCTTGGCAGTGGGTTTTATGAATTGGAAACTTTGTCTCCGGCGATGCCTCTTCAATCCGGGGAAAGCGCGCTTCACAGGAATCGCGTCTTTCATATTCGCGGCGATCACACGTCCATCGAAACGATTGTCCGCCGATTTCTTCGCACCGATTTTACCCTAATGCAGGAATTCTTTGACGGTCTCCGATAAAGGCAACTAGCTCCTCTCCTTCGAGATAGAACCAGCTTTAAAATCTTGCCACCCCTCTTTTCTGCCAGGTTTGGTGGGAATTTCAGTTTCCGGCATTGGCCTCTTGACCTTTGCGAGGGAAAGCCTCCACTTCTTTTCTCCATCTCGCACGCGAAGAGGGCAACCTGTCTAACAACTCAATTAACGTGACAAGATGAGGCCGCAGACGACGCAATTCAACTTGATGGGCGGCAACCAACGTCTTAAGTAATTTTTCACCTTCCAAAATGTTACGAAACAATATTGGACGACTGCCTGTGGTCGATCCCGACGCTCCGCACGTCCTTAAGGGTTATATCGGAAGGGGGACGACCCTCAAGGCCCGACTCCATCGAATCCATGAAGAGGAAGTCCGTGTACCAGGGTTGCTCACGGGAGTCCTCGGTCCTTAGGCTTCGGTGGAATGATGACCGAATGCAGGTAACGCGAGACCTCCCAAAAGAATTTCTATTCTCCACGCCCGGTTGATGGCTGGCCAAGAGGTTTCAGAATACCACCGGAAGGCTGCCATTGCGGAAACGCATGCTCGAGTAAGATAAGCTCTTTTCTTAGCGCCCTCGCAGATCACGACAGCCCACCAGAAAATTCCGGTTTTCAATAAGTTGCAATTTTGGCTTGGAATAGAACCCGCCGAAAAACAACTTCTTTATTCCCCTTGATATCTAATTAAGCGACGCATGGTTGCGTGGCTTCCAATTTCTTCTCTGGAAGCTTGAGAGAATGTCCTCGACACCGGTCGAAAATCAATGGGCATGTAAATATGACACGCTTGGTTGCTGTCTCTACCCATCTGGGCATTGTTCTCGACGGCTCCGGTATGAGGGCAAGGCAAACAAGAAAGAACGGGCGCAACTTTTTGACTTTTTTGGTGTTGAACGACAGCGGAGATGACGGATGGATGTCATTAGAGCCCACTTTTGGCCTATGGCATCCAGGGTGCATCCCTTAAATTCAGGATAGAGGTGAAGTGGCCTGGAACCGCCCGATCTCGGTAGAGATGAAATACCGAGGATCAAAAGGGGGAACGGTAATGGACAGACTTCCAAGAGCATTCAATAAATTTGTATGCAGTTTAGGAATACTTTTAACCATTCCCTGTCTAGGGTTAGCGGACGGGGAGGATCCCCCGGGACGGGTTGCCCGGTTGGCTTATGCCCAAGGTTCAGTTTCCTTTAATCCAGCAGGAACTGACGATTGGGTCTCTGCGAGCGTGAATCGACCCGTGACTGTAGGTGACAAACTCTGGTCAGATAAGGATGCCCGGGCAGAATTACAAATTGGATCAGCGGTGATCCGGCTCGGAGCTGAATCAGGATGCTCATTCTTGAACTTGAATGAAGACATTGCGCAAATCCGCCTCAGTGCAGGGACCCTAAGTATCCACCTGCGGCGGCTCGACCGAAACGAGATATTCGAAGTGGATACTCCGAATCTTGCTTTCAATCTTCTTGGCGCTGGAGACTATCGGCTTGAGGTGAATGAGTCAGGGGACACGACGCTTGTTTCAGTGCGGGGAGGCGAGGGGACCGCAGCGTATGCGAATCAAGCGGTCGCGATTCATGCCGGGCAACGAGTCACTTTCATTGGGATGGAATCATTGACGACAGAGCTTGATCGTTTAGGGGATCTCGACGAATTCGATCGTTGGTGCCGGGAGCGGGATGTGCGGGAGGAGCAAGCCCCTTCTGCCCGTTACGTTTCTCGTGATGTCATCGGCTACCAGGATCTTGACACTTATGGTGCATGGCGAACGGAGCCCGACTATGGTCCCATGTGGGTCCCGCATACGGTTGTTGCAGGCTGGGCCCCTTATCGATTTGGTCATTGGGTCTGGATTTCACCATGGGGATGGACATGGGTAGACGATGCGCCGTGGGGCTTCGCGCCATTTCACTATGGGCGTTGGGCCTTTGTCCACGGGGCATGGGGTTGGTGTCCAGGCCCGGTGGCGGTAGTGCGACCGGTCTATGCTCCGG
>JAXLQK010000111.1:0-7179 GCA_046331665.1 Terriglobia bacterium
GACGCCGTCGTCCCGCATGACCAATTCGCCGCGAGGGCGCGGCGTCTCCACCACAGTCTCAATCGGCTTCCCCCGTATGGCGGTCACAGACCGCCGCTACAGAACTGGCAAGATTCGTCGGTCGCAGGCAATCGAAAGAGTTTGTGTAGCGGCGCTCTATGAGCGCCGTCATTGCAGACGGGACGCCATCGTCCCGCATGACCAATTCGCCGTGAGGGCGCGGCGTCTCCACCAAAATCTCGGCCGGTTTCCGCCGCTACAGGAAGGGATTTAGGGCAGTGAGCCCGCGTTCAAGAGGCCTTTTCTGGATAACCTAAAGGAGATTCTCTGACCTGTATTTAGGTTGGAATGCGACTCGGGTTGTGATTTAATTCCGAAATTGTGGCATCTGCTGTAAGCGCTGAACTAACTCTATAAATTTTAGAATCTGATTAGAAGTACCGTGCTGAATTCAGAAGACGAATTCGGAAAGGCTACGCTTTTTTTTGTTCTCATTTGGAGCTCAGCCAACAGTGGCTGCAAGGTCCGGCTAAATTGGAGTTCCCGGTAAACATGTAACTGGCATTTCGAGCAACGCGGAATGGCGTGTTTTTGGGCGCCACCTAAGCTTACAAGGAGAGCTTTAATGAAGACTGTTCACACCCCCCATCCACTCTACAAAAGGGTCCCTACGGTAAGTATCCTATTGCTGTTACTATTTGTCCTGTGCCTATTTGCCGAGCCACAGAAAAAGGGTCAGTCAGGTCAGTCTGGTTCAGCGGGTGCCACGACCACCATCGATGGGAAACAACTTCCACCCCCCGATCCACCCTTCGGCGGCGTGATCAAGGACAACGCCATGCAATCCAAGGCTTGGTGGGCGCCACGGATTGTTCCGCCCAAGGGTGCGCCCAACGTGTTATTGATCATGACCGACGACTCTGGGTACGGCGTACCGAGCACGTTCGGAGGCGTCATTCCAACGCCGGCGCTTGATCGCGTCGCGAAAGCGGGTTTGCGCTACACGCAAATGCACTCTACGGCCTTGTGCTCACCCACGCGGGCAGCTCTCATCACGGGCCGCAACCATCACTCCGCCGGGTTCGGCGTCATTTCGGAACAATCCTCGGGCTTTCCAGGCTACAACAGCGTCATCGCCAAAGATAAGGCCACCGTTGGCCGTATCCTCCTGGATAACGGGTACGCCACCTCCTGGTTCGGCAAGGACCACAACACACCGACTTACCAGGCGAGCCAGGTTGGGCCGTTTGATCAATGGCCGATCGGAATGGGCTTCGAGTACTTCTACGGTTTCGTTGGCGGGGACACCAATCAGTGGGAACCGAACCTCTTTCGCAATACGACTCAAATCTATCCAAACATAGGTCATCCGGGATGGAACCTCACGACCGCACAAGCCGATGATGCCATCGACTGGCTGACCCAAATTAACCAGATCGATCCGAGCAAGCCGTTCTTCTGCTATTACGTTCCCGGGGGAACCCACGCCCCACATCACCCCACGCCTGAGTGGATCAAGAAGATAAGTGACATGCACCTCTTCGATAAAGGCTGGAACGCGCTTCGCGACCAGATTTTCGAAAATCAGAAGCGTCTTGGCGTTATCCCGAAGGAGGCAAAGTTAACTCCTTGGCCGAAGGATCTGTTAAAAGAGTGGGATCAACTCACTCCTGATGAGAAGAAGATGTACCGCACGGCAGGTGGACGTCTTCGCCGCCTACGTTGCTTATGCGGACTACGAAATCGGACGCGTGATTCAGGCAGTTGAGGACATCGGTAAGCTCGACAACACGCTCATCATTTACATCAATGGGGACAACGGCACGAGTGCCGAAGGACAGTTGATCGGGACGCCGAACGAGGTCGCCATGTTCAATGGAGTCCAGGTTCCGGTTGCCGACCAGCTCAAGTACTTCTACGATGCATGGGGCTCGGATAAGACTTACAACCACATGGCAGTCGGATGGGCCTGGGCCTTCGACACGCCCTTCTCCTGGACGAAGCAAATCGCCTCGCACCTCGGCGGGATTCGGCAGGGCATGGCGGTTTCGTGGCCAGGGCATATCACGGACCTCGGCGGTATTCGCCACCAGTTCCATCACGTGATTGACGTGGTGCCGACGATCCTCGAGGCAGCCGGGATCAACCAGCCCGAATTTGTGGATGGCATCAAACAAAGTCCCATTGAGGGAGTGAGTTTTGCCTACACATTCAATAAGGCCAACGCCAACGCCCCATCCCGTCACAAGACGCAGTACTTTGAAATGATGGGAGACCATGCCATCTACCATGAGGGCTGGATGGCTTCAACCAAGGTGATCCGGCCGCCCTGGGTAGTGATCGGTCCAGTCAACACGGATCCTCTCAATAACGTCACTTGGGAACTCTATGACCTCACCAAGGACTGGACACAAGCCGATGACGTGGTGGCCAAATATCCCGAGAAGCTCAAGGAGTTGAAGGCGCTCTTCCTGGCCGAGGCGAAAAAGTATCAGGTGCTGCCGCTCGACGCATCGGTAGCTACGCGTCTCGTTGCCCCCCGGCCCAACATCACTGCTGGCCGCAGCGAGTTCGTCTACACCAAGCCGATGGTCGGGCTGCCGCAGGGGGATTCTCCCTTGCTTTTGAATTGCTCCTATACGATCACAGCCGATCTCAATGTGCCGCCGGGTGGTGCCGATGGCATGATCCTGACATCCGGAGGCCGGTTCGGCGGGTACGGTTTCTACCTATTGAAGGGAAAGCCGGTCTTCCTCTGGAATCTGGTTGACCTCAAACGCATCAAATGGGAAGGCCCGGACGCACTGGCCCCCGGCAGGCATGCCGTGGAATTTGACTTCAAGTACGATGGCCTCGGTGGGGCAACCCTTGCCTTTAATAACATGAGCGGCATCGGCCAGAGCGGCACAGGAACACTCAAAGTAGACGGGAAGGTGGTCTCGACCCAGAAGATGGAGCACACGATTCCGCTCATTCTCCAATGGGACGAGAGCTTCGACATCGGGTCTGACACATTGACCAGCGTGAACGACGCAGATTACCAGTCGCCATTCCCGTTGACTGCCAAACTCAACAAGTTGACGATCAAAATGGATCGACCACAGTTGTCTCCGGCCGACATCCAGAAGCTCGAAGAAGGGATGCAGAAGGCGGCTGATGCCAAATAGCGCAGTCGAGTAATACCTCTCCTCTGTTGAAGACACCGGCCGCCCCTATTCCTTATGGGGCGGCCCACGGTGCCAACACCGAAGGGAGCGGAACAACTGAAATTGCTTAAAACTGCCTGCGACCCACGCCAAACCCTGAACTGTCCAGACGCCCAACTATCATTTCACTGGCACTTGAAGCCTTTTCCGCCGACCTTTGAAGTGTGACCGGCCGAAGTTCGTTCCAGAAATCTTTCAATAAGATGGATCTCATTGGTCGTACCATTCGGCGAGACGTTAGTTGTCGAATTGCTGCAATTTGAAAATCAAGATTCATGGATGAAGTTCGGAGTCGTCCTTAAAGATGAACCCTGGAGTCCCGAGGAGAGGTTTAGTTAAATTATTTTGGAGTTTCCTTTTTTCCCTGATCCTTTCTTCAAATCTATTTGCCCAACAACCGGAAACCTGGGGCGAGTTTTGGTCTGAAGCCGATGCCTATTTTCAACTCGATCAGACCAAAAGGCTCAACTTCCAAGGCGGGACGCGTTCTGCAGGCGAATCTTCTTATCTTCAATGGTATACGGGAACACAGCTCAACCTTCAGTTGAAGCCGGTCATCAAGGAACACCTCCCCCATTATGACAGGGATAAGGAAAGCTACTTTGTTTTTGGGGTAGGCTATCAATATTGGAGGACAACCCAGGACGACAAAAGTCCGAGCAACGAAAATCGGGGACTCATTGAAATCACACCGCGTTATTACCCCGGGGCTCAACTCTTATTGACGGACCGCAATCTGATCGAATTCCGTTTCATTAACGGGGAATATTCCACCCGTTATCGGAACCGACTGACGTTGGAAAGGGCCTTCCAAATCCACCATTTTCGATTCGATCCCTATGGCTGGGGGGAACTCTATTACGATACGCGTTACGACGGCTGGATTCAGAATCAATATTCGTTTGGGGTCCAGTTCCAATTTGGCCGCCGTTGGATGCTGGATAGTTATTACCTGCATCAGAATACCTCCCAATCCACTCCAAATCACTTGAACGTAGCCGGATTAACTCTCAACTACTTCTTTCAGAAACCCAAGTGAATCGCTGAAATTGGTTGGGCTCCATTGATTTCGTTCCGGGTCTTATGTTTAACTAGGCTGGAGGAACACAAGGTTTAAGGTGGTCTGCCAGCCAAGAAAGACCTCGGTAGAACGGAAATCAATACAAATCATTTACGCTGGCTAGTAGGATTCCCTTCTTTTTCTTTCTTCAAATTCAATCCTTGTTGAAGTTTCCCCAATCTTGTTGAGGAGGAGAGAATGAACAAAATGACAAACTCAAAATCTGCAAGAGTAAGTGCCTGCCTTGTGATGTTGGTGATGCTGGTGAGTATGACCAGTGATGTCCAGGGGCAGGCTCTCAGCAAACCGATAAAAATCGATTGCGTCGCGTTTGGCACGCAAACCCAGATGGGAAAAACGTTCAACGTCAAGATTATCATCAATGAGTTTTCTGAGCCGAGTGACCGCGACATTTTGCTGGAGGCTTTTAAGAAAGCCGGAAATCAGGGAGTTTACAACGCGGTCACTAAAATGCAGTCAAAGGGACGGTTGTCCATGCCCGGCACGGTGGGGTACGATGTTAATTATGTGAGAGAAATAACTTCGGCGTCCGGACGCACCATCCGCATGGTAACGAATCGTCCGATTAGTATCGGTGAGGTGTGGTCGAATAGTCGTTCGAAGGGTTACGATTTGTCCATCATTGAGATCAACCTCTCCAATGATAAGGACACCAAGCCCAAAGGGACTTTGCTTCCCGCGGCACGGCTAAGGATTGACAAGAAGACCGGCGAAATAGAATTGGAAACCTACAAATTCCCCTGGCGGCTGGATAACGTGGTTGTGTGGGGCGAAAAATAGGCGACACTCCTTACTCCGCCTGACGGCCCTCACCTTTCCGTTAAATCTCTAATCTATTGAGGTACGTCGGGCGGAAGATTCTACCAAGGGATCACCTTCTTCGTGGCTGATGCTCACCGGCTTAACCCGGCCCAGAAATCCAGAGACCCGTCATCCAAATGAATCAAAGAGAGGGCCGGCTGTGTATCTTTCGCTAGCGCCTGGCGCTGATAGAGAGGACTCGGCCCTTCATTCCCGTAAAAGACGGGTACTTCCTTCCCGTCGAATTCAGAATACCCTGTAGCAAATTCCTTCCCCAAAGGCTCCATTCGGATTACGGTGTCCCCCTTCCAGGTGACCCGGTAGCGATAGTGGCGGAACCCTGGATTGCCGATTTCGACCTCTTCTGTGGCAAGAGGAAGGGGATAAGAAACCCGGATCATCTCGTCTGCTGAGTGTTGACCCAACATCAGGTAGTTTCCAAAAGAATTGGCCTGAGTGCGTACGCCATTGACTTCAACCGCAACGTCACCGGGGTTGGCAAAATCTGGAATACGGACTCTCACATTGCAGTCTTTTTTCAATTTTAAGGTCACCAATCCCTGATACGGTTGATAACCGCGAATTTCGGCCTCGGGCAACTCCTTGTCCAGGTGAAGCTGTACGGATAAGGTTCCCTTTTCGAACCGGGCCGCATTCTTCCAGGCAATGAAGAGTGCGTGTATCCCTGAACCGCCGCAGCAATTTTGAAAGGCGCGTGTCTTCCCGTGCAATTCGGGCCCACCCCAATGATGGTCAAGAGTTTCACGAGCGGCCAGTATATGCGTTGGTGAACTCCAACCCGCCCATCCGCCTTCCATCCGTTCGGCAATCTCGTTCCAACTGAATTGAGCGGTATCACTTCGTTGGGGATCTGATTTAAGCCAGGTCAGGTGATGCGCCTGGCTCTCGACCAACTGATTTCGCACCACCCGCTCCACATCCCCCCAGTATTCAGGGTGACCATGATTTGCCAACGTGACGGCCAGACCGACGTAATCCATGAGGGCGCACGTTTCAGTGGCTACAATGTCGCCCCGACGGCCGATGACTTCGGGGAGGAATCCAAATCGCGTGGCCTCTGAGCGCACGTAACGGTAAAGTGCATCCACCCGGCTGTAAAGTACAGGATCCTTCACGTACAGAGCGTAGTCCCCGGTTCCTACCAGTGTGCGAAGATTTCCGTGCATGTGTCCACCTTGCTTGAAGGTGTTGTCGGGAGTGAAAAGGGGATTTTCGTCGAAAACCAAATGGATATTAATCGCAGCCAGGCGCAAGGCCGGCTCATAGTTCAAGACCCGGGCGCAAGTCATGAGGCTTTTGAGAATGAATCCGCGCGCGAAATTATTCTTGTCAATGTCACCCCGCTGGGCCTTGGCCAGCATGGTATCGGTCAGCTTGAAGATGGTTTTCTTTAGCCCTTCATCCGGCTTGTCGGCATAAGCGGTGACCAGCGCGTACAGAACAAGCGCCTGATCTCCTTCGTCGGCCACCCTCTTGGAATAGGTTGTCGGGGGACGCGTCAAAAGTCCGGTGTCGAGATCGATATATTCGAGAATTTTCCTGCGCCACACGGACTCGATAGGAAGCGTTTCCCCTGTCATGTGGCGAGCCATGACAACTGCCTGGAACTGACGAGACATGACATCGCCGAAGTCCGGCCAGTCATGAGCCGCTTCGGCCGGCTCTGCCCAGAAGATATTGAAGTAAGGCAATCCAGCTTTGTCTACCATGCGATTGCAGTAGTTGAAGCTGTTGCGGGCAAAGTTCTCCAAGGCGAAGGTTTGAAGCGGATGGGTATCGTTGTCGTCGGCAAGCGAGATGAGGAGACTAATCGGTCTTACTTTAAGAGCAATGAACAGAAAACCGAAAGTGAGCGTCATCAAGACAACAGTTCTGAGCCTATTTCTGAAGTGTTGGTTTGCCATGGATGAAGTCCTCGTAGAAATCGATGACTTTTAGAGGGTGAGGTAGAAATGGCGGAAAATGGTGCCCTTCCATTAAATCAAACAGACAGGAATATGCTACTTAGATTCGGGAGAAATTTCCAGGGGACTGAGCTTTTGGCAGGATTCCAAGTGGGGGCGGCACGTG
>JAXLQK010000112.1:0-6876 GCA_046331665.1 Terriglobia bacterium
TAGAGCCCAAATCGAATTCGTACTCGCCGCCGGCCTGAAGCCTACCCACCTCGATAGTCACTGCCACGTGCATACCCGACGGGAAGCGATTTTTGATCGAGTCGTGAAGCTGGCTCGTCAGCATGGATTAGCCGTAAGGGCTCACACCCAACCCTTGATTGAGAAACTGCGCCAAGCCGGTCTGCCGGGAAATGACCATGAGGTATTAGATAGCTATCATATCGACAGCCCCCACCTCGCGAAGGGCGATAAGCTTTATTGTTTTCAGCAACTCTTGCGAGAACTGCCTCCCGGGCTTAGCGAATGGGCCATCCATCCCGGGATGGAAAGTGCGGAGCTAAAAGCGATGGAACCGACCTGGGAAGTCCGAAAGGAAGATTTGAGATTCCTGCTCTCTCCAGAATCAGCCACAGTGGTGCGTGACTCAGGCGTTGTCATCCTCAATTACCGAACGTTACAGAAGTATTGGCAGAGTCTCCTTCTTTCCTGAATATTTCTCGCGCAAAACGTCTCCCGTTCATCACCTCGAATCTCCTCCAATAAGGAGAAAAGATTTTTCTTTTCCAAAGCGGCCCTCCAAGATATACTGCCAAAAATTTCCCATTCATTCAGTTTCGAGAAAAGGCATTTCCCGGTTGCTGTAGCTTGGGGCTCCGTTTCCACGCTGGGTTGTCTCTTCTTTCGGTTCAGACGAGAAGGGCAACCGCGAGGGTGATTGCACAGGAGCTTCCCTTTTTGTGGATTGTTGGATCTGGAAGAGCCGGCAGGAGTTGAGATTTTCAACACCGAATCTCCTCCTCGCTGCTCCGACGGACTTTCGACTCATTTGCCGGCCAGAGTTTTTACTTTAGGGGGGAGGCTTCCCTGCAGAGACAGGGTCCAACTCTTGAACTGAGTGAGCCTATTCGTGTCGTTTGTTCTGGCTCCTGCAAAGGACAGCCAAAGGAAAAATTATGAATACGAGAGCTTACATCCGTCGCAATCTCCTCTGGGCGATTCTGGTTCCGCTGTTCCACATCCCTCTGAGTTTCTCTCAGAATTGTCTGTTCCCTCCTCCCCAATTGATCTCCTGGTGGGGAGGGGAGGGTAATGCAAATGATACACAAGGGACTAATCCCGGTACTGTCAACGGGAACGTTCAATTTGTCACGGGAATAGTCGGCAAGGCGTTTAATATGAACGGGGTCGATAGTATTGTCGAGATCCCAGACTCGAATAGCTTGATGATTCGCAACGCAATTACCATTGATTTATGGGTCAAGCCCTCGAATCCAACGGCAGCAGACAGGCAATGGATTGCGGGGAAATATCCGCGGTTTGGGATTGACATCTTAAAGAATGGGCACGCGGAATTTGAAGTTGAAATCACTGCTTCCTTTGACACGGTCGTCTCTTCGAAGAACCCTCTCCCCGCCAATACTTTCACTCACGTCACTGGAACATACGACTCGGTTACAGGGGTCCAAAAGATTTATATCAATGGGGTGCTGGACAATACAAATCAGACTTCCGGAATGCTTACTTCTAAAGGCGGTAATTTTGTGATCGGAGGACTCAAAGCTGGCGTGGGACTCAACTATCCATTCACCGGACTCATCGATGAAATCCATGTATTCAACCGGGCTCTGACGAATGCCGAAATTGTGTCGATTTACAATGCTGGAAGCGCGGGGCTGTGCGGCGGCGGAGGTGGCGGGGTATCGGGCATTTTCGTTCCGATTGTTCTTTCCTCCGCTGGATTGAACAATTCCTTTTTCACCTCGGAGATGGCCTTGACTAGTCGAGGGACCGCAACCGCGACACTGCACTATTCCTACACAGCCGCCTTCGGAGGAGGAAGCGGGACGGGCACTGACACCTTGCAAGCCGGCCGCCAGATCATTGTCAGTGACGCGATTACCTATTTGAAGTTGGTCGGAGTTCCTATTCCGGATTCAGGAAACCGCGGGGGGACTTTATTAATTACCTGCGATGGCATCCCCTTGTCTCAATTTGCCGTGACGGTGCGGACCACCACGGCCGTAGCCAATGGGAGGGCCGGTCTCGCTTATGCTGGAATCCCGGTTTCCAACGCTTTAACCGAGTCGTCCTATATCTGTGGGCTCCGCCAAAATGCAACCGACAGATCGAACATCGCAGTTCAAAATGCAGCAGCGCAAGGCGACATTGTTCTGCGCGTGACGGTTTACTCCGGGGACCCTGCCCATCCATTCTCTCAGGATCTTCCCGACATCAATCTGACGCCAGGGGGATTTTTTCAGATCTCCGGAGTCCTTCAATCGAATGGACTCAATCTGACCAATGGGTTCGCACGAGTCTCCCTGGTCACCGGTTCAGGACCCTATTATGCCTATGGCGTGATCAATGACCAGTCCAACTCTGACGGGTCGTTCATTCCTCCCCTGCTGGAAAGCTCGTTATTGGGCCACCTGGGCCAAACACTCCCCGTGATTGTAGAGACCGGGGTGTTCAACAGCGAGCTGGTGGCTACCAATTTGTCCGCTTCGGTGACTAACACGTATCACTTCTCGCTAGTCTCCAGTGCGCTCACCACCGCCGATCACACGGCTAACTTCGACCTCATGCTCCATCCCAGAGAGCAGGCAATACTCCCTGATTTTGTCCAATACTTGAGGAGTCAGGGAGTCGCCGGCATCCCTGCAGCCGGAGGAACAATCGCCGGAGCCCTCTATGTAAGTGGAGATACCAGCAGTCTGTTTTTGGGAGCACGCACCTCGACCCCCGGCGGCGGGGGCCGGTACGGACTCTTTTATGTGGCCGTTCCCAACGGCCTGACCAGTACCACGGATGCCTGGATATACGGTCTGCAGCAAAATGCCGAAAACCGTTCCAACCTGGGGTTGGTGGATACGGGAGAAACCGACGGAAACGCCGATACGTTTACCTATGAACTTTATAATGGAGATACAGGGCTGAAAGCCGCAACGATCGATGGGGGAGCCTTGAATGCCAAAGCATGGACTCAAGTCGGAATCATCCTGACCAAAGCCACTTTTGCCATCGGTCAAGGTTATGTGCATGTGATTCGAGCCACAGGTGCCAATCCATTCATTACTTATGGAGTGGAAAACGATGGCGGACAGCCTGGTGAGAGAACGGGAGATGGCGCCTACATTGCCAGCGCCCCTTAAACCTTGAATACGTTGAGCCATCAAACTCCTCGCCCGCCACAAGCAAGATCCTAATGCCTTGTTCACGGCTTCGGTCGGGTTTCCGCTTCTCGCGGCTGGGCTGTGTTGTTTGGCAGCACTAAGCTCTTCCCTCCGCTCAGAGCAGGCCAAAGGGTACGGAGAATGTGCGGCCCAAGAATTTTGACTCGAGGCACGTTCCCCTACCCTATGAAGAACACCCGTTCTGCAATCCTTATCCCAACTACAACCCTATAAGAATCACACCAATCTATCTTTCAAAAGATTCATGTTATGATAGACAGGAAGTTACCAATATGACAGGATACTGTCGGTAACGGCGAGGCCTTCATGAAAACATTTTATCCCGGACACACGCGTGCGGGATCGCAGTTGACGGAACTGTTCTTCGAAATGTCTCGTCTTCGAGGAGCCTTGATCGATGTGGGTGACCGTCTCTCGCGGCCGCTGGGGTTGACTGCCGCGCGGTGGCAAGTCCTGAGCTGGGTGGCCCGAGCCATGCAACCGGCTCCCGTTTCACATATGGCCCGGGAGATGGGTTTGGCCAGGCAGTCCGTGCAACGCCTCACCGATGAACTGGCGACCGAGGGATCGCTCGAATACCAGGTCAATCCGCATCATCGGAGGGCGCCGCTCGTCGTCATCACTCCTCATGGGGAGAAAGTCTTTAAGGCATTGACATCGCGGCAGGTAAACTGGGTCAACGAGGTGGCGAGGCATCAAAAATTACAGGATGTGGCGACGGCCCTCGATCTGATGAGGGGGTTGCAGAGTCATCTTCGCGACAAGTCAAACGGGAGACCTCCCGCATCCAAGGCGAAACGCGGCAAATAAGTTGTGGAGTCGGTGGCCCGGGAAAGCCTACTTGAAGGACGGCAGAATCTTCCAGCTCAATGCCCGCCAATGGCATCCGATTGAACATGGCGCGTTTCTTGAGATGATGAGAGACTCTTTCTTAGATCCTCTCCAATTGATAGCATATTGAGGTTCGATCCAGATGATTTCATTTCAGCTGCAACTTCCCATCCGGCTTCAAAGACCTCTGTCGGTTGTACCGGACAACCCCGTTGTATCGGGATACGTCGAAAGGATGAGAAAGAGAGACCTCGAGAATACGGACTTTTTCGAAGCCTCCACCGGAGCCCCTGCAACTCTGCTAATACCCCATACCTTTGGCCCCCCCGTTCGATTCGGCTGTTCAATGAGATGCCGATGGGGAGGCGGCTTGGGCCAGAGGAAGAAGGTCAACCTCAGACCGGAGCCTCTTCACCCACCTTTAGACTTCGGCCAAAACGAGTTTCCCGGTATCTCACCGGTCAGCATAAAACGGCGACAAGAAGGAACTCTGGATTGACTCTATGAGCGAAAAGCAACTCCCGGCCTTAACCCAGGATGCCCCACCCACGTTTAACTCTGCTCCTCCGGAGAAGAAGTCCCGGTCGCGATTTCCATGGCGCTGGATCCTTATTCTGGTCCTGATCGGAATCGGGGTTTATTTCTACCGCACAAAGAAGTTGAACTTCAGGATCATGAGCCGGCCAGCGCCGCCCGCCGGCTATGGCTCCCGAGGTCCCACGACCGTTCCGGTTGTCGCCGTAAAGTCGCGGAAGGGTGACATTGGCGTTTACCTTCCCGGACTCGGTGCTGTAACCCCGATCTATACAGTGGCCGTCACCAGCCGCGTGGATGGACAGTTGATGCGAGTGTTGTACAAGGAGGGGGAAGTCGTTCAAGCCGGCGATTTGTTGGTAGAGATCGACCCGCGTCCCTATCAGGTACAGATGACACAAGCGGAAGGCCAGTTGATTAAAGACCAAGCCACTCTCGATAATGCGCGAATTGACCTGGCCCGTTATCAAACCTTGCTGGCACAACGAGCCATCCCGGAACAACAGCTGGCCACTCAAAAAGCCCTGGTGGCTCAATATGAAGGACTTCTGAAGACCGATCAAGGATTGATCGACAGCGCCAAGCTCAATCTCACCTACTGCCGGATCACTGCTCCCATCGCTGGCCGGGTCGGGCTGCGTCTGGTGGATCCGGGAAATATGGTGCGGGCCAATGACTCGAACCCGTTGTTGGTGATTACACAAATTCAGCCCATCAGCGTCATCTTTACGCTCAGTGAGGATCAGCTCCCGGATGTGCTTCAAAAACTTCGAGAGGGGAAACGCTTAAAGGTTGATGTCTATGACCGTGACAAAGAGACCCGGTTGGGAGCGGGACAATTAACGACAATAGACAATCAAATTGACCCGACAACCGGGACGCTCAAGCTGCGGGCGGTGTTTGACAACTCCGATCATGCCCTCTTTCCCAATCAATTTGTGAACGTCCGATTGCTGGTTGAAGAAAAACGGGGCGTGACCCTTATCCCGACGGCGGTTGTTCAGCGCAATTCACAAAGAACCTATGTGTATGTGGTAAAGCCAGATTCCAAGGTCACGGTGCGACCCGTGACCTTGGGTGCCACAGAAGGCCATGATTCCGAAATCACCTCTGGTTTGGATCCAGGGGAAGTGGTCGTCATGACCGGAGTGGACCGGCTCGAGGAAGGAGTCACCGTCAATGCCCACCTGGAAGACGAGAAGGGCCGGAGAACGGGTCGATGAATCCGTCACAGACGTTCATACACCGACCGGTAGGAACCTCTCTCTTAATGGTCGGTCTATTGCTGGCCGGGGCGGTGGCTTATACCCAATTGCCAGTTTCTGCCTTGCCGGAAGTGGATTACCCAACCATTCAAGTCATCACCTTCTATCCGGGAGCCAGCCCGGAGGTCATGGCATCTTCCGTGACTGCGCCGCTCGAGCGACAATTTGGACAAGTCCCGGGATTACAGCAAATGACCTCCATCAGTTCCGGCGGCTGTTCGGTCATCACGCTCCAATTTAACCTTAGTCTGAATATCGATATTGCCGAACAAGGGGTTCAGCAATCGATCAATGCCTCAGGAACTTATCTACCTCCCGATCTCCCGTCGCCTCCTATCTATAGCAAAAGCAATCCGGCCGACGCTCCCATCTTGACTTTGGCGCTCACCTCAAAGGAGCTTCCCCTTTCAAAGGTTGAAGACCTGGCGGACACTAGGCTCGCCCCCAAAATTTCTCAACTGCCCGGAGTCGGTTTGGTAAGCATTAGCGGGGGGCAGAAACCGGCTGTCCGCATTCGCGCCAATCCCACCGTGTTGGCTTCCTACGGACTCAACCTCGAGGATCTGCGCAGTGCGATTGTGGCCGCCAACGTCAACCAGGCGAAAGGTAACTTTGATGGGCCTCATCAGGCCTACCAGATTGGGGCCAACGATCAATTACTGTCCAGCGCCGACTACACACCGCTCATCATGGCTTACCGGAATGGGGCTCCCGTCAAGCTCACCGATGTGGCCAGTATTGAGGACGACGTGGAAAACGTACGCCAGGCCGCCTGGATGAATGAGACTCCAGCCGTCATCGTCAACATCCAACGACAACCGGGCGCCAACATTATCACTGTCGTCGATCGCATTCAAACCCTGCTCCCGCAGTTGACCCGATCCCTTCCTTCGTCGGTTCATGTAACCATTCTCACGGACCGAACCCATACCATCCGGGCCTCGGTGAGGGATGTTCAGTACGAACTGATGCTCACGGTTGCTCTGGTCGTGATGGTGATCTTTCTTTTTCTGCGCAACTTTTCGGCCACGGTCATTCCCAGTGTCGCCGTG
>JAXLQK010000113.1:0-6300 GCA_046331665.1 Terriglobia bacterium
CGTTGCTCTGAAGATGTTCTTGCGTGAGGCTCTGCGCTTGTGACCCGGGAAGCTGCAGGGGAAGCTGAATGACGAATAGAGTCCCTTGCCCGGCCGGCGGATGTCGAAGCTGTATCGAGCCTCCGTGAGCCTCAATAAAAGCTTTGCAAAGAGTCAACCCAAGCCCGGTTCCTGAAAGGGCAGGATCCAATCCTTTTCCACGATAGAATTTCTCGAATACATGGACGTGCTCTTCGCTGGGGATCCCAATGCCCCGGTCCTCAATTTCCCAAATTGCCGTGCCGGCGGACGTGCCGAGCCGGATTGCCAGGAATTTCTCCTGCGTACTGTATTTCAAACTGTTGCTGATCAGATTGACGGCACACTGTTTGAGAGCGGCGCGATCGGCCCGCTCGAGAATCAAGGTTTCCGGGAGCTTGAGTTGCACGGCAAATTCAGATTCTTCCAATTGCTGCCGAAAGAGTTGATGACTTTCTTTCACGACGGTGACTAAGTCGACGCTTTCCCAGACAAACCGTTTCTTGTCATTTTCCAGACGCGTAAATTCCAAGACGTCATTGATCAGGAGGCTCAAGCGGTCAACTTCTCCGAGAATCGTCTCCAGGCTTGAGCTGGTTGGCGAATGGGCAGTTCCCAATTGACGTTCCAAAGTTTCCGCATGAAGACGAATCGCGGTCAGGGGGGTTTTTAACTCGTGAGAAACATTGGTGAGAAAATCGGCCCTTAATTTTGCCAACCGCTGTTGTTCCTTAACCGAGCGTTGTCCAAAGAAGAGGACCAGCAGACTTGTTCCGATCGCCAATAAGACCGTGGAGAGGTAGAGGAAATTTTTGAGGATCGATTTTTGCCGAAAAGCGACCAGGTCTCTGGGCATGACTTCTACGAGAAACTGGGGGGCCAGCGGGTCGAGAATCCCTTGCTCGACGAGTCCGGTCGCAGGGTCTCCCGCTTGACTCTGGGATGTCTTTCCGGAACCGGCGGGATCGGCTTGTCTAAGCTCCCTTTCGCGACGGACCTTTCCTCCGGCATTGAATTCGGCGGGATCGGTAGTGGCCGTGGCGTGTTTTGTGATCTGTACGGACAGCTCGTCGGGAAGCCAGGAGGCGCGGGCGACAACGGCCTGAAGCCGGGAAGAAAAAGCTTCGAGATCTACGGCAACCCCAATCAAACTCAATTCCGAATGGTCGACAAATCGAAACATGACGATATACGGTTCTTCATTCGGGTCACTGTTGAGAAACCGTGTTGGTAACTGTGTGCGTGAGGTATTGTAAAGGTTTCGCCGCAAGACGAGGTTCAAACGGTAAAGAAACTTCTCCGCCCATCGGACTTGCAAGGCCAGACGCGCAAATTGCTTTTCCCTGGCCAGCCAGGATTCCCGTTCGTCGCGCCGCCGGCATTGCTCCTGAAGGCGCTCAACCCACGGCAAATGCGAGTTGGTGAGCTGGACATCATTGCTGGCCACGGCGGTAAGCCAGGCATCGACAAGTTCTCCCTCTTTGCCCAATACATCTTCTGTGAGGGCATCCTCCTGGAGCAGGACCTCGGTTGCCTTCATCGCGGCCGCCTGACTCACGGGTGTGCCTGCCCGGAGGTCGCCTACCAGAATCAGCCTGGCAAAGTGAATGGCCTTTTCACGGTCCTGCTTTTCGAGCGCTGCTGAAAGGCGCCTGAGATGGTCCTCACTCTCCGTTGAATTCCTGCCATCCGTCAAAGAGGTCGCTGGACGCCGCCGCCACGGCCTTATAAATGGATGCGGCAAGAGCAGGTGAGAGTGTTTGGGGTTGGGGATAGACCTGATACGGCGGATAAAAACATTCCAGGTGTCGAGAGCAAACCCCAGGATGCCCTCGCCCAGATTTTGATCCCAGACCCGAAATTCACTGAACTGAGAGGGGAGCGGGAAGCGAAGAAATGGCGTTTGCCATTTCTCCTGCAGGAGAAATTTCCCGGAAGAGTTGTTGGGTTTTTCTCAGGCAAAACCTTTCCTGCTCGCGGAGCTGACTTTCCTCTGCACGCGACTGGCGCTGAATAAAGAATAAGCAAAGCCGGAAAGGACAACGATGCAGGCCAGTGTGGCCGGGATGAACCAGAGCGCCGATCTCCCGAATTGGTCGTCTTGAGTGTTCAAAGCGCGGGTCCTTTTCGACTCACTTCAGGTCAAGTAGACCATAGCTGTCTTAAATAATCAAAGGCGTACCGGCTATTCCAGGCCCTCCGGCACCGAAATCGAATGAGGTGAAGAGCTCCTGGATCCGTTAGCAACCGAACAAATCTTAACGTCGTAGGGGAAGGAGGCTATATTCCTCCGTCAGGGTTGCAGAGGAGGTGCATTGGAATGACTCCGATCAGTCATCGAAGGACTGCCCTGGTAACGGGGGCCAGTAGGGAATCGAGGCGCGAGTTGCAGTTGAGCTGGCACGCCAAAAGGTGTGATGTGGCTGTGAATTTTCATTCGGATCGCCCCGGCGCCTGAGGCTGGCCCAGGAGATTGAAAAGGCTGGAGGACGATCCATTCTCGTCGCGGTAGGCGACGCAGAATCGGTCGGAAAATATTCGATGAAGTTTTCAAGGCTTCGGGAGGCTTTCCATTCTGGTCAATAACGCCGGGACCCAGGTACGGAAGTCGCTTTTGGAATTGGAGGAATCGGAATGGGACGCGTTATTTATTCGATCTGAAGAAGTCTTTTTCTGTGCACGCAAATCGCAGGGCGTCACATGAAAGAAAATCGATTCAGGCAGATTATGTAACATCGGTTCCGGGTGTAACAAAGTCCCCTTTCCCAAGCTGGTCAGTTACACGGCCAGCGAGGAGGGATCGAGATGCTGACCAAGGTTTGCGCCGTGAGACTTGGGAGCCCGCCTATGGATCACCGTCAATTGTGTGGCTCCAGGGCCATAGGGAATGAAACGAACTAAGATTGAGGCGCCGGATTACGCGGGCACCTGGGGGCCTTGCTCCTGTAGGACGGGTGGGGAAACCCGAAGACGTGGCTTCTGCAGTCACCTTTCTGGTCAGTGAAGAAGCGGCCTTCGTGACAGGTCAGACTCTATTTGTGGACGGCGGTCTCTTCAGCATCCCGAGGCGTCTGGCCATATCCGCTGGATTGATCAAGTACAGCCAATCGGTGAAGGCTTCTGAATGGCGATGCAAAGTCATGTAGATAGAAATAGCGTTAGCCAGTCTCCCCTTGTCACTGCCCCGTGGAAGAAGCGGAGCGAATGAACACGAGGAATCGAAATCCACTGCGGAATCTTGTCTGCTTCTTTTCTTTTTGCACTCGCTTGTTTTTCGCCAAAACCCATGACGAATTTGCCAATTTGAAGCGGGAATATCTGGACGGATTGTTCCTGGCGAAACCTCATCTGGCGACTTATATGGGAGACCACCGCTTTGACGATCGCCTTCCCGACGTTTCACCCCAGGGAAGGGTTCTGAGGCGGCGCATGCTGGAACAGCAGAAATTGAGGCTGAACGCTCTTGAGGAAGCCCATTTGCCCACGGACGAAAAAATTGATGCTCATGTGCTCTCCCAGGGGATCGATCTGGAGTTGCTTTATCTGGATGAAATCAAGGAGTGGGAGTGGGAGCCCCGTCTCTACGACTCATTTCCGTACTACGATCCGAGGGAAATCATCGCGACCCGGATCCTGAACATTCTCCACGGAGATTTCAGTCCGTTAGAAGAGAGAGTACGCCATGCAACTTTGCAAATGCAGCAACTCCCTGAATTCTTGAACCAGGTCAAGAGTCAACTCAAGAACCCAGTCCGGCTCAATACGGAGCAGGCGATTCTGGACAATCAGGGCCGCCTCCGCGTCTTCGAAGGCGAAGTCGAGGAATTTATTCGCACGACCGACGGGCTTTCCCCCACACTTCGGAGTGAAGCCGAATTGGCAAGGAAGACGGCGGTAGCGGCTTTGGAAGATTACCAACGATTTCTGGAAAAGGACGCGTTACCCAGAAGCACCCAGGAATGGCGCTTGGGGGCGGAGCACTTTAAAAGGAAGTTTGTATTGGCGCTACAGACAGATCTCGCGCCGGAGGATATCATTCCCCGCGCGGAATTATCGCTGCGTCAATGGCAATTGGAACTCCTCGAAGTTTCGCGGCAATTGTACCTTGAATTATTCCCGGGAAAAGCAATGCCGCAACCGGATCGAACGGCGACGTTGGAATCCAAGCTGGTCGCGGCGATCCAGAACGAACTTGCGAAAGATCATCCCGAGGCACAGGATTTCGTCGATGCTCATCGCCGCATTCTCTCTGAGGTCCGGGCCTTTGTGGAGCAGGAAAACTTCCTCGCCCTCCCTCCGGCAGATACATTGAGGGTTACCATCATGCCGCCCTTTAAACAGGGAGTCGCAGCGGCCGAGTACCTGTCTCCCGGATTATTGGAACACGACGTTCCGTGGAAAGCCGTCTATTATGTTGATCCGATCAATCCTGGCGGAGATCCTGCCTCCATCGAATCGTATTTGCGGGAGTACAACAACTACGATATTGGGCTCACTGGAATGCACGAAGCGTATCCGGGACATCACACGCAGGCTTACTTTTCGAAGCAATTCCTGAATCCACTGCGAGTCGTCCTGTGGAATTCCCCTTACACCGAAGGCTGGGCGATCTATGCCACGAACCTGGTCACCAGTCATGGTTACGGCGGGAAGCGAAATCTGCGTTATTCCTTTTTCAATTTGAAAAGCCAGCTCCGGATGGCCCTTAATACCTTGATTGACATTGAACTTCACTCCCACCAAATGACCGAGCAGGAGGCGGTGCACCGAATGATGGAAGATGGATTCCAGGAACAAGCGGCCGCTGAAAGGAAACTGCTTCGTGCTCAGTTGGAGACAACCCAGCTGTCCCAGTATTATGTGGGTTTCGAAGAGATCCAACGGCTGGCCGACGCCGTCAAGGCCGCCAGAGGAGACCAATTTGACCAGAAAGAGTTCAATGAAACCCTGCTGAAACACGGACCTATTCCGGTCAAGGATTTGAGAATGTACTTTCATTTGAATTAGGACTTGCTCGATTTAAGCACTAGGTTAAAATAGTCCATCTTCGAGGGGAAAAATGGCCAAGCCGAAAGTTTTGCTTTTTGAAAAGATCCATCGCAAAGGAATGGACTTTCTGCAACAAGCGGGATGTGAAATTGTTTTTCCGGAGTCGGTCGATGAATCTTCCCTGGTCAAAGCGGCGGCCGGGGTCTCCGGTGTGGTGTTTCGGACTCATGGCTTTGTTAGCCGGCGTTTTATGGAGGCCTCTCCTGAAATTCAGGTCGTGGGGCGCCACGGTGTCGGATTGGATAACCTGGACATGGCTGCCGCGACTGAGTTGGGAATCTGGGTTGTGAGCACTCCGGAGGCGAATTCGGAGTCTGTGGCTGAGCATTTTGTGACCCTGGCTTTAATGCTATCGAGAAAGGTTCCCCATACAATGCGGGCTTTGAAGGCGGGTCGCTGGGAGGATCGCAATTTATATATCGGTCAGGAATTGTTTGGGAAGGTCCTGGGGGTCGTGGGCTTGGGGCGTGTAGGCTCGACCATTGCGCGCATTTGTCATCAGGCCTTTGGCATGAAGGTCATTTTCCGCGACATCGTTCCCAAACTGCAATGGGAGAAAGCATTGGGCGCGCAGCCGGTAAGTTTGGAAGACGTCATGCGTCATTCTGACTACGTCTCTTTAAATGTCCCGCTCACCCCGGAGACCCGGGGAATGATTGGATGGCACGAGCTTGGCTTGATGCAGAAGCACGCTTATATCATCAATACGGCCCGAGGGCCGGTCTGGAAGGAAGCCGATGTCGTGCGCGCCTTAAAAGAAGGTTGCATCGCCGGAGCGGCAGCTGATGTCTTTGAAAAGGAGCCCGCTTCCGGGGAAAATCCGTTACTCTTCCTGGAAAATTTCATTGGAACTCCCCATGTTGCCTCCCATACGCAGGAAGCCATGCAGCGCATGGCCATGGTGGTGGAAGACGTCGTCGCGGTCATTAAAGGTCGGGAACCCCGATATCCGGCTAATCGTCCCGAAAAACTTCGTCAGGTGACAGTTCTGCAATCTTGAGGTCAGATGATGAAAAAAGAGTTCGAATTTTTTGGCAAGCCTTTCACCCTGGAAATGGACGGTTCGGCAGTGACCGAGGGAGAGTTTCAATTATGTAAAGCCCTGGTAGGCGAAACAGGGGCGGTTCGAAAAGGGGTGTTCAAGCTTACCAAGAATGCCTGGCAGGCTGTCAGCAAGTCTGCCGAAACGGGCCACTCGCCGATTGAGGAGAACCTCCTTGCCGGCTGTGTCGA
>JAXLQK010000114.1:0-6175 GCA_046331665.1 Terriglobia bacterium
AAGCGTCAGACCCGTCGGTCGTGATCGCTCAAGACCTAATGAAACGCTATCCAGAAATACCCTCGTCTTTGCTTGTGGCCGGAGAGTCTCCCTATCCAAACGCAAAGGTCCACAGCCTGGAAAAGATGGAATTGGCCGCCCGACATTCTCTGCTGATCGTCACCGATAGTGACGTTTCCGTCGGACGTGGCTATCTACGTGCCATTGCCAGTGAATTTGAATCCCCCAAGACCGGATTAGTCACCAATCTCTACCGCGGGATTGGTGGAAAAGACCTTTGGTCTAAGCTGGAAGCCCTGGGAATGAGTACTGAATTCATGGCGGGCGTCGTGGTTGCAGACTATCTCGAAGGAATGAAATTCAGCCTTGGCCCCTCGATGGGAGTCCGCAAGACCTGTCTCCAAACCATCGGAGGCTTTGCGTCTTTGGCTGACTACCTGGCCGATGATTTTGTCCTGGGCGAGAAAATATACCAGAAAGGCTACACCGTCGTTCTTTCAGCTGAAGTCATCAGCCACCATGCATATGCCACGGGCTTTTCCCAAAGCATGGGCCATCGTCTCCGCTGGAACCGAAGCAGTCGCTTTTCACGACCTGCCGGGTACTTCGGACAGGGATTTACTTATGCGCTTCCCTGGACACTGCTGCTCTTTTTGCTTGCCCCGACCGGATGGAGTGCCATAGCCCTCATTGCAAGTCTCTTCCTTAGGGCCTGCGCGGCCTTCGCATTGGGGACAAGATTGCTCGAAGATCCCGCGGTTCTTCCACGCTTCTGGCTGATTCCGCTGCAAGACTGCCTGAGTTTTGCAAGCTGGGTGGGTGGATTTTTCGGCAGGGAGGTTACGTGGCGAAAAGTCCGCTATCAAATCCTGGCTCAGGGCCGCCTCTCCAGGATCAAAGCACCGTAGCCCCCGGCAGGGGATAATGCAATTCGTCTTAAGATTGACGCTTGTAGGAACAAGCGTCCTGGCAATCTGCTGAAAAATTCGATAGACCTCACACCTTGAACTGTAGCGGCGGTCTGTGACCGCCGAATCCCCAGGGTTCGTTTGATCCCACGACACCGGCGCTCATAGAGCGCCGCTAGCTGGCGGCCAATTTTCCAGCGGCGGTCTGTGACCGCCGAATCCCCAAATGGTTCGTTTGATCCCACGACACCGGCGCTCATAGAGCTTTCCCGCTTCTGGCCGAGTTTTTAAACCTATGGCTAAGTTGGCCCGTGTCACGACGAGACCTGTCGTAAACCGAATGGCTCCAGAATAGTCGCCCTGCATGAACTGGTAGAGGGCGTGTGTGTATATTGGACGTTTACAATCCGGAGGGCCAAACCTCGCTTGAGTTTCACATCCCACCCCACCACCAATAACTCGCAAAACATTGGCACCAGCGACTTTTGCCACTTCATCATAATGGTGATACAAGGAAGATTTAGCCATTCGTCCGGATCGTCAAGGTGATGGCTGAGCGGGAATGTCGCCTTTCCGGTAACGCTGCTTCCCCCAACCAGTAGGTCGAGATATAAGTTCCAACGCGCTGAGGTTGGTAAGAGAACCGTGGGCCAATAAGGTAAGTAAGCGAGTCACCACTCAAATTGGGTGCGTTGATGGAAATCTTACAGCCACTGACATCAACGACTGCTCCCAGCCAATGATTCAGCGGAAATACCCCGGTTATTCCCCCGCCGTTACAGCCGCCAGAATTAATGCCGCCGTTGAACGTACTGGGTATAGGCATAATACGGTGTGAACTGAAAATTCCGCAGGATACCCCCAGATTCTTTTTCCCCTGGCTTCGCCTTATGGGGGCTGGGCGAATGCAGAAGATTTTCCCGCCACACTGGATTCAGAAGGACGCTGCGAAGCGGCCAGCAGAACCATTTGCTGCGGATCGTAGGCTCTGACCCCCGGCCGGGTATCGCGTTCCCACGGAGGACGGAACCCGATTAGATTAGCATAGGTGCGGGTTGGGTTCAAAACAGATCTTGCCACAGCCCTGAAATAGGGATTCCGATAGTGGGCTTCAATCTTTTTGATGACATACTTGTCGACCGAGTCTTCGGCCATCATCCAACCCAGCCCTAAGACGGGGGTCATGACGTGGTCGACAAATCCAACTTCCGGATAGTCCCTCTGCACATTTCCAATCGATGCTTCACTGACCGGCCCAATTTCGAAAAGAGTACTGTACACCCAGGCATAGCCCATAGCCCGCAACCGGCTCTTCCAGTAGTAGGCACTTTTCCCAAATTCGGCGCGGCGATATTTCGGGTCGTTCTGCACCCAAATAAACCCGGAAACCGATCCCTGGAGAGGATGTGCAATGTAGTTCGTAAAGGCCCCACCTCCATCGGACCATCCTCTGAGATTGGACACACTGTCAAAGTAATCCCCGAAGAAAGGCCCCTTCAAGTCACTCCTTGTCTTTTCCTCGGTCATCAGGCGGAAGGAGTTTTCCATCCCCAGAAACAGGAAGGTTTGCCCAATCAACTGCTTCCAATGAACGGAGGGCTCTTCCTGGGAAGTCTCAGCTACTTCCGTTTCGCCATAGAGCGGCATGGCAGACAACCCGAGGAGGCAGAGGACCAGAAAGGGGATGAGGCAACGAACTCCCGTCCTGTAAAAAGGGAGCCTTGCCAATTGAGGAGTTTTCGTCCCTGGAGAGTCGTCGCTGTTCATCAGCATGCTATGTTTGCGAAATGGGTCCATTCAAATTTCATGAAGACAGATGTCTCTCAATGTGAGGGGTAACGGCACGATTCTCAATTCCAGTAACCGTTTTGCCGCTTAGATTTCACCCGCGCGCAATACAAAACCGGTTGTAAAACGCACCATCGTGGAGTACGGAAGACCGTTGAAATCTTCGATGGCTGTTCTCATGAGTTGAAAATTGCCAAGACGGATGGCAATTCCACGTCTCACTTTCATGTCGACACCCCCGCCTATGGACCACGCCAAACGATTCGCTTCGCTGGATTGGGTCGTCAGGCGGTGGCGCGTTTCATCATCGAGCTTGTCCCATTCGGCAGGGTCCATGCTGACCATCTGCTCAGGAAGCCTCGCCTGTTGCGTGAGTTTATTTCCTCCGACCAGCAGGTCTGCGTAAAGCGTCCAGCGATCACTGGGACGCATGGAAAATCGAGGGCCGAAGAGATACGACAACGAATCGCCCGTGACATTGGCGTCATTGAAAGCAAAGGAACAGTCTCCCACATCAACCACGGCCCCCAACCAGCGGTTCATTTGAAACACGCCCGTCGCACCACCGCCAGAACATCGTCCAGAACCTCGTCTATGATGAGAATATTGCGAGAGAGCATAATAGGCTGTCAGCTCAAAATTCGTCAATCGGGATTGGGGATTACCCAATTGCTCCTGCCTGGATGTGACGCCCGGCAAAAAGGCATTCTTTCCAGACACGTCTGACTTTGGCACCGGCTTTTTCGCCTGGGCGATCGCCCAGAGGTTGGGATCGTACTCACCGACCCCCGGCCTGGTGTCCCGCTCCCAGGGCGGCCTGAACCCCATAAGATTGGCGTAGCTGCGAGCCGGGTTCAGCCCTAACCGAGCCACGATTCTCCAGGCTCGATTCGTAGTCAATCCTTCGATGCGCTTGATGACATATTTATCCAGCGCATCTTCACTCATCATCCAGGTCAACCCCAAACTCGGAGTCATCACGTGGTCGACAAACCCGGTTTCATCATAATGGCCTTGAACATTACCAATGGAGGCTTCGCTGATCGGTCCAATTTCGAACAGGGTGCTGTGCCCCATGAATAGGCCGCCGCACAAAGCCGGCTCCTCCAATAAGCGGAGTCCAGCATACCAAACTCACTCCGGCGGTATTTCAAATCGTTTTGCACCCAAATAAAACCGGTAATGGCTCCTTGCATGGGGTGACCCACATAGTTGACGGTCTTCGTATCCCCATCCCACCAGCCATGCATGTTCCGGTCTGCCGAAGAAATAGTCACGGAGAAAGGGTCCCTGTAGCTCCACTCGGGTAAAATCCTGGGTCGCCAGCCGGAATCCTGCTGGGTGGCGAGGAGCAACAAACTCTGCCCAAGCAATGACTTCCCACTGAACGGAAGACTCCTTTTCGGGCTCCGTGAAATTCTCGGAATCGGCCAAGACAGGTTCAAGAGCGGCAATCCAATAAGAAGAGGAGGATAATCAGGGGAATAGGATCAGCTTGCAGTCCTGCAGCAAAGCTGAGCGGATCAAGATGGATAAATGGGGTGAAAGGAGAGAAGAGCATTTCTGAAACAAGCCCGCATTTAGGGACGCCGTGTTGGCACAACGCCTCCGTTTTCATGTCGTGCATATAGAAAGTCAACCCGTTCCCGAGATTCATCATGTCTTTACAACCCAACCAACGCAAACGACCGGGAGATTATAACATCGTTTGATTCGGCGCCTCCAATAGAGTTTCGGCAGAAACCAGAGAAACTTTCATAGAGTTGGGGGCCAGAACCAACGGATATTTTCGGTTAACTCTCCCGGTAAAGCATCAAGATGACGCCTACGATGACGAGACAAATAGGCCAGATGCGGCTTGGGATGAGCCGTTCTTTTTCGGGAAGACGCAATTCCAGCCAGCGAGTCCAGCCAGCCACCACCGCCGCCAGCCCCAAGGAGATGACTCATCTCTGCCAATAGCTCCTCTTTGATATTTCCGAGAGGTAGGTGCCTTGAGCCCGGGAGGAGTACACCTCCCAACGCGCAAACAGGGGAAAGACGTAGGCCGCCTGGCGAGATCGAAGGCGCCCGGTCTGCACCCCCCACTCAAAAACGGCAAACAACACGATTAACAGAACAAAAATTCGATGCTGGAGGACTTCGGCCGCAAGAAAGCTCTCCCAAAGCCTCGGGGCCCTAAAGGCCAATTTTCCGCGTCTGCCCTCAAAAATAAAAATACCGCCAGACCAATGAACGCCAAAGGCCAATGTCTTGCCCATCGGGCGCCTCTCATGCTGGCAACCGCAGCAAGCCGGCCCGGCCACCAGGACCACAAGACCCGACCAATGATGATTGTATTCCGACTTCAGGCTATATCAGCCTGCGTATAGGGAGAAAACACCTGCCCGGGAACAAAAGCGATATTTCCCTGAAAGCCGGGAGCGGTTGCTTCTTCGGAGGAAAGGGGCGTTGCGGGGGAGAGCTCACTCACGGACGGACTTTGCATCCGGGGCCATCGTGGGGCCATTCGTTGCACGATTTCCTGGGCCGTCACACGGTTACTCGACAAATCCACGGCTGGAGGCTGGGAGGTGAGCGAGGCGGCCGCCAGGATCACTGTAAAGCCAATCCCCACTTCGACCTCGACGAATCGACGCAGGCGCAGCAACAACGGCTCTCGATCCAGGATTCGTACGGCGAAGAAGTTCATTCCTCCTAAAATAAGTAACATGCCCAACATGATGACCTTGGAGAGCGTCATGATCCCATAAGAGGTTCCATAGAAGGCATCGGGTGTCCGAATATAAAAAAAGGAAAGTCCTGCTCCAGCGAGAACGATCAGGCCTACACATCCAAGAGCCAATCGTGAAAATCGGTGGGAGACTGTTCGTGCTTGCTCGATCGTTGCGGTCCGCAGCAGCATCAGAAGATAGGGCAGGCTCCCGATCCACCCTCCCGTGGCCGCCTGATGAACAAACGTAAAGCCGCCCAGGATTAATCGATCTTCCATTCGTGCTGCTGCATGGCTGGTCAGTAGAGAGCCTCCGAGAATGGTGAGAACTGCCACGCCCAGTCGAGCCCAATGCCATTGTTTTCGGATCAACGTTTCGAACGCGATGAAACTGCCGGCAAGCGCGGCCATTGCTCCCGCCAAAAAGAAATTGGCGCCGACTACTTCACTGAATCTCAGGTCGGCAGTTCCGATAAGAATCGCCGAATCGATGGCGACGTAAATGAGTTGAACCGCGACCAGGGCCAAAGCAGAGCCGCCCATGAGCCTCCGGCAGCTTCTCCAGCCAGCGTCAGCGGATTCCGGAAATTCACGAGTCGATGGCTTCCATACCAGAAGAGGAAATACCAACCCGCCAACTACTAAGGATTGGAGAAGAAGAGAGATGCCCCGCAGCAATACAGAAAGAAAGCCGAAGACATCAAGGAGCTGGGCCACAGAAACCTTCTTCCGGTTATTTTACTTTAAAGGGGATTTCGCCTCGGGA
>JAXLQK010000115.1:0-5748 GCA_046331665.1 Terriglobia bacterium
TTCGCGGATTCACCAAGGAAACCCTGGAATTCCTTCGCCTGCTCAAACGAAACAACCGGCGGCCCTGGTTTCAAAAACACAAGGCCATTTACGACGAGAAGGTCCGGCAACCGATGGTCGAGCTGGTGCAGGCAATGAATTATGAGTTGCTGGATTTGGCTCCCGAATTGGTGACGGAACCGCGCAAAGCCATCTATCGGATTTATCGTGATATTCGTTTCAGTTCCGATAAATCTCCCTACAAGACCCACGTTGCGGCGCTCTTCTCGCCGCACCATCTCCCCAAGCACGCAGGCGCCGCACTTTATGTCCATCTTGACCGGGATGAGTTTCTCGTTGCCGGGGGCGTCTACATGCCCGGGCCCAAGGAGCTATGGGACATCCGCAATCACGTCGCTCAGCATCTGACGGCCTTCAAGGAGATCCTTGCCAACCGGCGTTTCAAAAAGGCTTTCGGGACGCTGGAAGGCGAGCAGTTGTCACGCGTTCCGAAAGGCTTTCCATCCGATCATCCCGCGGCGGAATTTCTTCGTTACAAGCAATTTCTGATCAGTGCGGTTCATCCTCCGGAGGTGGCTTTAAATTCAGGGCTTCTGGAGCTGCTTAGAAACTATACCCAGGCGATGACGCCATTGATCCGATTTTTGAATATGCCGCTGACAGAAGAACGATACCGGAATCCCATCGAGTACTGATCAGCCAGTCTGGCGTTCAGTCATTGATCGCGGCTCGGCAAGGGAAGCCTCGGAATCCAGCCGCTGGCTTCGGGTTGACGTCATCGTTGGCAGAACAGGAAGAATTTCTGATCTGCCCAGGCAGCGCAAACCAATGTGCTTTTAAGAATGCAGGATTTTTTCAAAACAGGAATTGGGCAGGACGATGGTGTCATCGCGATCAGGACCGGTCGAAACGAAGGAAAATTCCGTTTCGGTGATGTCTGATAGAAACTTCAAATAGTCTTTGGCCCTTTGCGGAAGCTTCGCGAAATCCCGGAGTCCAGCCGTCTGACATTGCCAGCCGGGAAGGTTCTTGTAAACCGGGCTGACAGACTCCAGTTCGTGGATGTCGGCAGGGAATTCCTTGAGCGTCGATCCTTTATAGGCATATCCCGTACAGACGGGGATTTCCCCAAACTCATCGAGAACATCCAGTTTGGTGACGGCCATGGCTTGCAGATGGTTCACCACGGCGGAGTAGCGTGTGGCAGGCCCGTCAAACCAGCCGCATCGTCGGGGGCGTCCCGTGGAAGCGCCAAATTCCACTCCTCGCTGGCGAATTCTTTCACCGGCAGGCCCTGAAATTTCCGTTGGAAAGGGTCCGCCTCCAACCCGGGTCGTGTAAGCCTTGGCGATTCCAATGGCCAGGTTAATTAATGAAGGCGCCACTCCCGTTCCGACGCTGGCTCCTCCGGCGCAGGCACTGGAAGAAGTCACAAAGGGATAGGTTCCATGGTCAAGATCCAGCAGAGTTCCCTGGGCCCCCTCAAAAAGAACCCGACGACCATCCCGGATCTGACGATTGAGATAAAAAGCCGCATCAATGACAAATTCCCTGAGCGCTGTTCCGTATTCCAGGTATTCTTCGTAAATTTCCTGGGGATCCAGAGCTTGGCCTCCGTAGAGGTTTTGGATGAGGCAGTTCTTTTCGCGGGCAACCGCGAAGATCGTTTCTTTGAGCCCCTCGGGATTAAAGAGGTCCATCACGCGGACGCCGCGGCGGCCCGTTTTATCTTCATAAGCAGGGCCAATTCCTCGCGATGTCGTGCCAATTTTCCGATCCCCCAAAGCAGCTTCCGCAGCTTGCTCGATGGCCATGTGATAGGGAAGGATCAAGTGGGCGCGATTGCTGATGTAAAGGCTTCCTCGAATAGTCACGCCTAGATCTTCCAGAGACTTTATTTCACTCAGCAAGGCCTTGGGGTAGAGAACCATCCCGCTGCCCATGACGCATGTCTTGTCTCGATGCAGAATCCCCGAGGGAATAAGATGCAGGACATACTTCTTCCCTTGGGTGATCACGGTGTGTCCGGCATTGTGGCCCCCTTGATATCGGGCCACGATGTCAAAACGCTCCATGAGTAGATCAACAATTTTCCCTTTTCCTTCGTCACCCCATTGGGCGCCGAGCACCACAACGTTCATGAGACATCCATTTCAAAATAAGATATTGATTGAAATCCCCAACCCAGTGCGAGACGGGATTGTTCCGGCGGACCCCGGCTTACTGCAGGTGTTTATCAATGACCTTGGCGATATTATCTCGCGTACTCGTGCCGACAATTTGATCCCTCACCATTCCGTCTCTAAACAGGAGGAGGGTTGGGATGCCCTTGATGTTGTAACGAGAAGGAGTCGCAAGATTTTGATCCACATTCATTTTGACGATCTTGGCGCGTCCCTGATAATCCTTGGCCACAGCCTCCAGTGTTGGCGCAATCGCTTTGCAGGGGCCGCACCACTCCGCCCAGAAGTCGACCAGCACAGGAATTCTGGATTTCAAAACTTCAGCTTCAAAGTTGACATCCGTAACATCGATCGTATTGGCGGCCATCGAAAATCTCCTGGTAAGTGAATAGGAATCGATCAGGTCGATTACTTCTTTTTCCTACGAATGCGATAACAGCGACTTGTACAGCTCCTCATATTTCCGTGCCGATTGATGCCAGGAATAGTCTTTGCCCATCCCGTTCTTCATGAGTTGCTGCCACCGGGCCGGGGTCGCATAGACGGCCAGCGCACGCCGGACCGTATGCAACAAATCTGCGGGAGTGAGACCTGAAAATTTGAATCCCGTTGGCTTGGGAGAATCGTCGACGTCAATGATCGTGTCGTCCAACCCCCCCGTCGCTCTTACCAGGGGCACGGTCCCATACTTCAGCGAATAAATTTGATTTAACCCGCAAGGCTCATAGCGTGAAGGCATCAGGAACATGTCGGCCCCTGCCTCGATCTTGTGAGCAAGCGCCTCATCATACATGATCTTGACCCCGACGTAGGAAGGATATCTCTCCTGCAGGGCGAGAAAATACCGCGCATATTTCTGTTCCCCGGTTCCAATGACGACCAGGGAACATCCTTCCCGAATCAAATCATCTCCCACATTAAACAGCAAGTCTAATCCCTTTTGATAGGCAAGCCGGGAGACGATTCCAATTACAGGGCGGTGAATGGATTCCGGGATTCCAAACTGTTCGAGCAGGTCGATCTTACAAAGCCTTTTGCCATCCAAATTTTCCGGGGAAAAAGGTGCCGCCAGATGAGGATCGTTCGACGGATTCCAGTCTGAGTAGTCCACGCCGTTGAGGATACCGGTCAAATCCGAAGCACGCTTGCGGAGAACGCCCTCGAGGCCATGGCCGTAATGCGGTGTCAAAATCTCTTCGCTGTAACGGCGGCTGACCGTGGAAAGTTTGTCTGCAAAAAGAATTCCGCCCTTCAACAGGCAAATGTTTCCATAAAATTCCAACAGTTCAGGGGAGTATAAAGAAGCAGGCAAGGAAATCTTGGGAAGCGCGGCTCGCGGAAAGACCCCCTGGTATGCCATGTTGTGAATCGTCAACAGAGTCTTGGTGTGCTGGAAATAAAGATCGGTCTGATAAAGCGTCTTCAAATAGACAGGAAGGAGAGCCGTTTGCCAATCGTTGCAATGAATGATATCAGGAGCGATGGGAGCCCGTTTGAGGAATTCCAGAGTAGCCAGGCACAGAAATGCAAAACGTTCCGCGTTGTCAGGGTAATCCTGATGTTCGCTCAAGTAGAGATTTTCCCGATTGTAGAATTCTCCGTGATCCACGAAGAAGAACCGAACCCCTTCAATGGGCTCCGCCTCCTGAATGGAGCAAAAGCGGGTTTCCCCTCCAAGTGATACCGTCATACTGGGGACGAGAATCCTCTTGGTGAGAATGCCACGGTAACGCGGCATGATGACGGCTGTTTCATGCCCGAGTTGGCGGACGTTTTTGGGTAACGCGCCCATCACATCAGCGAGCCCACCCGTTTTCGCAAACGGAACCGCTTCGGAAGCAACAAAAAGAATTTTCAAGGTGCCTGCCTCATTTGATTCCGCAACCAGAAAACCAGCCGGTTAAATTAACGAAATTGGTTTAGGGATGCAACAAAAAGAGGGATACTCTACCCGTGATTGCGAAAAAACGGCTCGGGCAGAACTTCCTCCGTGACCAGGCTGTCGTCCACAAGATTATCTCCACTCTTAATTTACGGAAAGAGGAGATTCTCCTGGAAATAGGATGCGGACGTGGTGCGCTCACCCGGCATTTGGTGGGAACCACAACCCGATTCATCGGGATCGAATTGGATACCGAGCTATTTACGGGATTAAAGCGCGAGTTTCAAGACGGTTCGACTTTATTTCTCAACCAGGATATCCTGACCCTCCATCTCGAACAACTTCTCCATAAGATTGGGGCTGACAGCACCCTCTTCAAAGTGGTTGGCAATATCCCCTATTATATATCCTCGCCCCTCGTTCAATGGCTCACCCAGCAAGTCGATTTCCTGGAATCGGCAACCATCATGTTCCAGCGGGAAGTGGGGGAAAGACTCTCAGCAATGCCGGGGACCAAGGAGTACGGGCTTTTATCGCTGCTGGGTCAGTACTACTTTCAGGTCTCTTCGCTTTTTACAGTGAAAGCAGGCGCTTTCTGGCCAACGCCTAAGGTGGATTCCCAAGTCGTCAGGTTTACTCCTCTGCGCAAAAGGATTTTGTCGAAAGACAAGGAGCAGGCATTCTTTGCTTTTCTCAAGCATGGATTTTCCCAGCGGCGAAAGATTTTAGTGAATGCACTGAAACCTGCCCCTATCCGGGGAGAGTGTTTGGACCGGGCCATGAACAGGCTGGGACTATCACGGCAGACGCGTGCTGAGGAATTGTCGCTTCAAAAATTATCTGAATTATTCCTTGAAATCGAACGGGAGGGTTGTTGAGGAGCATCCTGACACAATGCCCCGTTGCCTGTAAGCGGCAGGTTTCTATTGAATCTTGTCAGGGCGCTAGTAATGGCCGATGAGAGCCCAGGGAGCAGTGTTAGGCATTTGTCTAGCAAAATGAATATGTTAAACTGCCGTGGATTGGAAACGCCAAGCGGAGAAGGTTTCTATTGAAAGCTGCCGAATTTATCGAAGCGACACCTTTGGGAGGGCTGGGGGAATTCGGACTCAACATGATGGTCCTGCGTTTTGGGGACCAGATGATCGTGATTGATGCCGGACTCATGTTTCCAGATGAGGAGCTTTTGGGCATTGATATCATTGTTCCCGATATCAGTTACCTGATTGAGAATGCCACCCGTGTCAAAGCCATTTTCCTTACCCACGGCCACGAAGATCACATCGGCGCTTTGCCCTTTATTCTTCCGGCGCTGATTCATGTCCCTGTTTATGGAACCCGCTTCACCTTGGAATTGGTCAAGGCCAAGCTGGCCGAGCACGGTTTGGAGAAAGAAGCCAAGCTGATCACAGTTCGTCCCCGCCAGGTAGAGACCGTCGGCTCGTTCAGTGTGGAATTCATTCATGTGACGCACAGCATCGTCGATGCCGTAATGCTGGCCATCACCACGCCGATTGGAGTGATCCTTCACAGCGGCGACTTCAAGATTGATTCCTCCCCGCTCGATGGTCAGGTCATGGACCTGCCGACCATTGCGGAATATGGCAGTCGCGGAGTGCTGGCCCTTTTCTCCGACAGCACCAACAGCAACCGCTCGGGATATACCCCTTCTGAATCCAAGGT
>JAXLQK010000116.1:0-5666 GCA_046331665.1 Terriglobia bacterium
ATCTATTTGGTGAATTGCGGATCTTCCTCCATTTGAAAGGGGTCGTCTCTACAGAATCTCTTTCGCGAATCCAAAAGGCGGGGTACACTTCTTTGTTAACTCGCGCGGCTTGATACGAATAAGGAGAAATCCGATGCCAGACACAATCACTCGTCGTGACGTTATGAAATCGGCAGTTGGTTTCGCAGGCGTGATTTCTGCCGTGGGGCTGGCAGACTTCGTCTCCGCCGCGACTGACGCCGACTCCATTGTTCCCTTTACTGATTTCCCTGGAGATTTCACAACGCATCCTCGTGCCGATATGCGCGTCCTCGACACGCGCGCTATTCAAAGTTTCATCACGCCGAGCGATGAATTCTTTGTCGTCCAGCATTATGGCCAGCCTGTGGTCGATGTTTCCACGTTCCGTCTCCAGATCACCGGTCTCGTCAAGCGCTCCCAGCCCTGGACCTTGGAGGATTTGAAGAAAAGGCCGCGGTCTGAGTTTGTGGCGGGCTTTGAGTGCTCCGGGAATGGCCCCAAGCGGATGAATGGGTTGATTGGGAACGCCCGTTGGACAGGTACAACGCTGGCCGGATTATTGAAGGAATGCGGGTTGCTGAACGAGGCCAGGGAAATCGTCTTTTTCGGTGCCGACAAAGGCGAGGAGGAAGTCTCTCATGGTGGCTTTACCACCAAAGTGGAACAGCGTTTTGCGCGAAGTCTGGCTCTCGAAGATGCCCTCAAACCCGAGGTTCTTGTCGCTTATGAAATGAACGGAGCCCCTTTGTCTGTCGGACAAGGCGCGCCAGTTCGCTTGATCGTTCCCGGATGGTATGGCGTGGCCAATATTAAGTGGCTGGAACAAATTCATGTTCAGGATACCCGCTTCATGGGCAAGTTCATGGCTCGGGAATATGTCACCCTGCGCGGCGAGCCTTCGGGGCAGGGGGTGACTTGGAATGAGACCTCGGTAGGCCGGATGCTGCTAAAATCCATGGTCACGCGTGTCAACCGCAAGGGCAACTCTTGCCAGATTCTTGGATTTGCGCTGACCGACGGAACGCCGCTCAAAGCCGTCGAAGTCCAGATCGATGGAGGGCCCTGGCGAACCGCCTCCCTCGATAAGGGCTCGACACCCTACTCCTGGAAGCTGTTCACATATACCTGGCAAGATTCGCAACCGGGGGAGCACGCGATCGTTTCGCGGGCCATTGATGCCACGGGCCGCATTCAACCCACGGAACAGGAACTGGAATCAAAGAAAACACGGTGGGAAAATAATGCGCAGCTGGTTCGACGGGTCAGGATCGGATAGGTGGGGAACGAGATGTGTACCCACACCTGGTGCGTTGCGCCGTCTTTTCAATAAAATAAATTTTGCAGAGACGGGACTCGTGCACACTCCTGATTTGCAGGCCTCAATGGGCGCGAGAGTTTTTAGAGAAGATTCAGTTTCTCCCGTCTTCCTGTCCCAGTCGCCATTAGCCTTGTCTCTCGAGTGGAGAACAGGATAGAACCAGTTCTAGAATGCCTCTTCATGAGCCCCATCCTTACAGTTAACCCTCTCCATCCGCAAACGGAATTGATTTCTCGGGCAGCTCGAATTCTGCAGGCTGGTGGACTGGTGGCCTTTCCTACGGAAACGGTCTATGGCTTGGGGGCGAATGCTCTGGATGCCGCCGCTGTCAGCAAAATCTTTACCGTGAAAGAACGGCCTGCCACCAACCCGTTGATCGTCCATGTTCATGATGCCGAGGCGGCGCAAGCCCTGGTCCGGGTCTGGCCGGAAACTGCCCGGAAGCTAGGCCAGAAATTATGGCCGGGGCCATTGACGCTGGTCTTGCCGAAACAAAAGGAAATCCCTGACAAGGTGACTGCCGGTCTCGACTCGGTGGCATTGAGAGTTCCTTCGCACCCCGTAGCCCAGGCTTTGTTGAAAATCTCCGGATTGCCGGTCGCTGCTCCAAGCGCGAATCGTTCCTCCCAGCTTTCACCGACAACGGCGCAGCACGTGGAGAAGGCGTTGGGAAACCAAGTGGAACTTATTCTGGACGGAGGGGCGACGAATGTGGGAATCGAGTCCACCGTCGTCGATTTGACTCGGGAGCGGCCGCTGCTCTTGCGCCCCGGGGTCATTTCCCTTTCCGAACTGCAGGCCATCCTAGGAGACATCGAGATCCCTGAAAAACCTGTTCATGACCGGGAACCCCGACCCTCGCCCGGTATGATGGAGCGCCACTATGCGCCACGCGCTTCGTTGATTTTGTTTCAGGCACAAGATTTTGAAGAGATCCAAGAAATGGTCAAACGTGAAAACCTCAAGGGTGGCAAGGTAGGGGCGCTTCTCCTGACCTCTTTGGAACTCCCTCTCCAGCATCCCATGGTGATGCCTTTGGAAGCGGCCAGCTATGCGCGACTGCTCTATGCCGCCTTGCATTCACTTGACGATCTCGGATGCACCTTGATCCTGGTAGAAAGGGTTCCTGAAGAGCCTCGCTGGGCTGCGATTCAAGATCGGCTTAAGAGGGCCGCTCATCCAGGGTAGGAGAATGCGTCGCATCCATCGGTTCATTTGGCGGCCAAACGCAGAAAAACTTTCGGAAATATTAATTTTTATAAATTCATATACTTACAATGATTATTCTAATTAATTACTTTAGGTTGGTTTTTCTTGTGTTCCTGCTATTCCTGTCAGGTACCGAGTTCTCCATGGCAGGCAAAATAGCTCTGCCCACTCCCCAGCAGCAGAACTGGCAGGATTTTCATATGGGTATGCTCATCTCGCTCGCACCTAATACCTGGCAGGAAAAGGAAAATGACGATCTTTCGACTCCCTTGTCCGCCATCAATCCCGCCTTATTGGACACCGAACAATGGGCTGACACGGCGGCCAAGTTGGGGGCGAAATATATTATCCTGGTCGCCAAACATACGGGCGGCTTCTGTCTTTGGCAAACAGGAACCACAGACTACAGCATTAAAAGTACCCCATGGCGGGAAGGGAAAGGCGATGTAGTGGCGGACTTGGCTGTATCGTGCAAGAAGCACGGTTTAGGATTGGGGATTTACCTGTCAGCGGAGGACCGAAAGCTGGGAGCTGGTCTTTACGGGATGTGCAAGACACCCGAGGAGCAGAAATTCTATAACGATATCTTTGTCGGACAGGTCGCAGAGCTACTGAACAAGTATGGTCCTTTAGTTGAACTTGGATTTGGCGGCAACGTGATTGTTCCTGTTCGACTCGTGATTGAAGGCTACGCCCCTCAGACGCTGGTTAATCAAGGCGCCTTTGGTACACTCCGCTGGGCCGGGACTCAGGACGGCACTGTCCCATACCCGGCATGGAATGCGGTCGATGGCCGAGACGCGGCGACGGGCTTTGCCACGGCGATTCATGGAGATCCCGATGGCGACAAATGGCTCCCGAATGCGGTGACGATTCCTCTCCGCGCGCCTTCTTGGTTTTGGAGTTCGACCAACGGGTCTCAGCTACTATCGCTTGACGAATTGCTTCGAATTTTTTATGGCTCGGTTGGCAGAGGCGCGCAGTTGGTAATTGGAATGTCTCCTGATCGTACCGGCCTGATTCCTGCCGGGGATGTGGCGCGGGTGCAGGAATTTGGAGAGGAAGTCCGCAGGAGATTCGGCAAGGCTGTGGCGGAGACTCGAGGATCGGGGTACCGCATTGAGCTCAAACTGTCCAAGCCGTCCTCACTGGATCATGCCATGCTGATGGAAGATCTCTCCCAGGGGGAGCGGGTTAGGGAATACGAGCTGGAAGGGTTGCAGCGCGGGAAATGGGTGGCCCTGACTCGAGGGACTGCGATCGGACAAATGCGTCTTCAGCCCTTTCCGCCCACCGTATTGGAAGCGGTGCGAATACGGGTGGTCCAGTCTTCCAATCTCCCCATTCTGCGCAGGTTTGCTGTGTTTGCCACCAACCAGCTTCCTCCTAAGAATTGGGAGGCCCAACCCAAAGTTTGGGCGGACAACCAAGTGGGGAGCTGGGGCCAGGGAAAGCTTGAACTCAAAATTTCTGAAGCAATCAAGACACCGGGAATTTATCTGCTCCACCTGGTGCCCGAGGGAGGAGCCCCCTTTGTTGTATCGAATTTGGAAATTCGAGTGGAAGGGGTTCCCCAGCCCCAGATTTTAAGGGAAGTGATGGGGAGAAAAGATCTATTTGAGCTGGCCCTTCCGGCCAACGGGCAAACAGTCACAATTCAGGGGATGGTTCGCGGCGCCAATGCAGGAACGGCTTTGCTGCGGAAAAAATAAGGGGAGGCCATCGCATCCAGGAGCCTCCATGCAATGATTCAGAACCAGGAGTGGACCAGCCTATGCGGCTAGAAGAATTGGATACCCCAGCCCTCGTTGTTGACCTGGACGTCATGCAGGCAAATCTCGCTTCCCTTGCTGCCTATTGCAAGGAACATCATCTGGCATTGCGTCCGCATACCAAGACCCACAAGATTTCAGAAATTGCCAAGATGCAGTTGGCGGCTGGCTGCCAGGGAATCACGGTTGCCAAGGTCGGCGAAGCAGAAGTGATGGCCAATGCCGGGATCGACGACATCCTCATTGCTTTCCCGGTGTTGGGTGAAAGCAAACTGGAGCGCCTGGTCCAACTGGCGCGAAAGAACAAGATTGCGGTGAGCTTGGACTCGCTTGAAGTGGCCAGTGCCATTTCCGAGGCTGCTCGAAACGCCGGATGTGACGTTCACATTTTGTTGGAGTTTGATGTCGGGATGCACCGCTGCGGAGTGCAGTCGGTACCGAAGTGGGTGGAGCTGGCCCAGGCTGTTGAAGGTCTCCCCAACCTGAGTTTCGAGGGACTGATGTTTTACCCCGGCCATATCTGGGATCCTCCTGACGAGCAATTCCCCGCGCTCCGTCAACTCAGCGACCTGATTGAAGAAATCCGGCAGGCTTCTGCAATGGCAGGTCTAGAATTGAAAACAGTCAGCGGAGGCAGTACTCCAACGGCTTACAACAGTCATCTGGTGCGAGGCCTGACCGAGATACGGGCCGGGACCTATGTCTTTTTCGACAGGAATGAATGGCGGGGGGGATTTTGCCAGCTCTCCCAGTGTGCTCTCCGGGTTTTGGTCACGGTAGTGAGTGAGGCGGTGGAGGGCCGCGCCATGATTGATGGAGGCTCAAAGACTTTCTCGGGCGATCGCCTGATATCCGGAGACAGGCAGGGATATGGATCGGTTGTCGAGTATCCGGGAATCCAGTTTGTGAGTATGTCAGAGGAGCACGGTCATCTCGATCTCAGCCAAAGTGATCGTCGTCCCAAAATCGGAGAAAGACTTTCAGTGATCCCCAACCACGTCTGCACGTGCGTCAACATGCACGATCGCATCTACTATCATCGAAACGGAATTGTGGAAGGATCGTGGGTGGTCGAGGGTCGTGGGAGAATTCGCTGAGGAAGCCTCATTCTGGAGAGAATCGGCACAATTCGGTCTGAAGCGGCGGTCTGCGGCCAAGCTTGTCCAAATTCGATTTTCAGCTTTCGTAATTTGGAGAGCTATTTCCTAATAAGGCTGTTGTAGCGGCGGTCTATGACCGCCGGGTGAGCTTGTGAGCAGCCTGGTGAGATTCGGCGCTCATAGAGCGCCGCTAGAGTAGCGGCATTTTTGTAGCGGCGGCTTGAGGCGGTTTTGGGGCACGGAGAT
>JAXLQK010000117.1:0-5391 GCA_046331665.1 Terriglobia bacterium
GAAATCACCAGAAGTAATAGCCCGACAATAGCCACGATCCCCCCCAAACCCCCACCGGCATATAATCCCGCGGGGAACGCGGTGAACCCTACCAAGGTCGTCCCCAAATATTTTCCTTGCTGTGCATTGGCTGCCATAGAGTCTTTCTCCTTTACTTTTTCTCGAAGAGATTCGAGGAATTGAACTCTTAAAACAATTCCTAGCTCATTCCCAAACGCCCAATTTCTAAATCGCGAGGGCTCCTACTTCTCCGGTCCGGATGCGGACGATTTCTTCCACGGGAATCACAAAAATCTTGCCGTCGCCAAACTTGCCTGTTTTGGCGGTTTTGCAAATCGCTTCTATCGCCTGATTGACGAGCTCGCTGGCGATAATGACTTCGATCTTTACCTTGGGGAGGAAATCAACCGTGTACTCACTGCCCCGATAATGTTCCGTATGACCTTTCTGGCGGCCCACCCCGCGCACATCGCTCACGGTCATGCCACTGATCCCCAAGGCTTCCAGGGCGGCCTTCACATCTCCCAGCTTGTTTGGTCGAATGACCACTTCCAATTTCTTCATGATTCAATTCTCCTTTGATTTTTTTTCACAGATTCCAACTGCGGGGCGACTTTTTTAACACCTCCTCTTCATCCAGGAAACAGAGTCAGGGGAATGCATTCACTGAAAACAGGTACCCCTTTGGATTCGGGCAGCTTTGCTCCAACGAGACATGACTGCTCGGCGGGAAGCCTTGTTCTTAACGCGGTAATCCCAAAACACAAGCGTGCAACTGTTCGGTAATCTCCGCGATGCTTTCGGACTGGGTTACTTTCTTTCCAGCGGCGTCATGAACATAGAACACGTCGAAGACATGCGCCTTTTCCGTGGCCAGCTTGGCAAAAACGATATTCAGTCCGCACTGCGTCAAGGTTTTGGCCACGGCATACCCCAATCCCACCCGGTCGTCCGCTTGAACTTCAATGACGGTGGCGTTGGAAGAAGCGCTGTTATCAATGTTCACCTTGGCTGGGAAGGAGGCCAGGCCCGAGCCTGAGGCCGTTTTGGACTTGAAGTGAGTTTTCAAGTATTCATCGATTTCGATTTGTCCCGTGATCGCCTTGACCAGCAGTCGTTCAATTCTCGGGAAATCTTCGCTCTGCAGTCGATGCGTTCCCGACAGGCTCCCGACCAAAAAGACGTCGATCACAACGCCGTCGTTGCGGGTATTCAACTGAGCGCTGAGGATATTGAGATTAAAAGCCGACAAGGCCCCCGCAATCTGCGCGAATAATCCTGGATGATCTTTAGTTGCAACATAGAGCTCGGTGTAGCCTTGCTCCGGCCGCTCCACCCAGTGGACGGCAACATTTTCAATATCCAAAGGAGCGATGAGCCGGAGTTGCTCCTGGATTTGCCTCACGGGGGTATACAACACGTATTTCTCCGGCAAGCGGCTGAAATGTTCTTCGATCAGAGGAGCGGGAATTTCCGGCCCAAGACTCTTTTTCACTTCCTCCTGAAGCTGCTTGATTTCCCGCCGGTTTCCAGTCCCCCGCTTCTGATCGAACATCAGCCGTTCATAAGTTTTGTAGTAGAGTTCCCAAAGGAGGTAATCTTTCCAATCCGTCCAAACTCCCGGCCCCACGGCTCGGGCATCCGCGTAGGTCATTAGCAATAACATATTGAGAGTGTCGGAACGTCCTAGGGTCCGTGCAAATTCCGACACGGTTCGAGGATCTTCCAAATCCCGCCGTTGTGACACATTGGCCATCAGGAAGTGGTGCCGCACGAGCGTTTCAATTTTGTCGGTTTCGTCTGGGTCGAATCCCAGTCGAGCCGCCGCTTTGGCCGCCATCTGCGCTCCCTTTTCCGCATGACTCCCTCCCATCCCCTTTCCAATATCGTGCATGAGCAGTGCAAAATAGAGCGAGGAGGCGTCAAACACCTCATTGAGAATTTTTTGATAAGGGCCGTGTTTGGACGGTTTTTCCAAGGCCACCTGGTCCAGTACATCAATGGCCAGCAAGGTATGCTCATCGGTGGTATAGCGGTGATAGAGGTCGTGCTCCACCTGGCAGGTCAGACGCCCAAACTCCGGCAGGACTCTTCCCAGGAAGCCCACCCCGTGCATTTGCCGCAAGATCACGGCGACATTCCCCTTGTTGCGCAGAATGGCGCGGAAATCAGCCCCCAGCGAAGAACCTTCAAATTCCTTCGCCTTGAAGCGACGGAGCGACCGGCGGATGTGGGTCTTCAACTCCTCTCCGATCAGTGCCGGCCGGGATTGCGAATGGCGGAAAATCTTCATCCATTTGGCCGGGGTCGATGCATCGAGGTCCTGCAACTCGGTTTGCGGATCGCGCACGCGCGACGAGGAAGTGATTCGCTGAATTTGTTCACCCACCCAGCTTAATTTGGGCGATGACCGTTCGCGCAATCCGGCCAATACCGTATCCAAGACGTGGGCAACCCGCCGCACTTGCTGGTAGTAGTGCTTCAGGAAGGCCTCGGATTCTTTCTGGTGAGGAGCCCGCCGGTACTCATAATAGGTGAGAACGGCGGAGAGATGTTGATGGGACAGGGTATCCGTGGCGCGGTTCGTCAAAAAATGCAGATGCGCTCGCAGCGATTTTAGAAATTGATAGGATTTATGGGCCTGGCTCCATTCCTCCAAGCTGACCCCCTGCTGCTCCAGCCCGGCCTCAACGGTCAAATCCGGTAAGAAAGCCTTCAAAATCCATTGGATGGTGTGGAAGTCCCGTAATCCGCCACGACACTCTTTAATGTTGGGTTCCTGGATGAAGGGCGTGCCGCCTTGACTTTCGTGGCGCTCTTGAACGGAAAGCAAAAGCCGTTCCGCGAGGGCACGTTTCTCCTTCTCAATGAGCTTGCGAAGTTTTTGGCGAAAATCTCCGAAAAGCTTGTCATTTCCAATGATCAGTCGCGCATCGAGCATGGAGTTAAGGGAGACTAGATCCTCGCGCGCCATGACCAAGGCATCTTGAACGGTCCGCACGCTGTGCCCGACCTGCAGGCCCATATCCCACAAGAAACAGAGGATTTCCTGAATGCGCTGGCGATCGGCCTGGGCCGATCGCGCCTCGTAAAGAAACATCAAATCCACATCCGAGTAGGGAGCCATTTCACGGCGCCCATATCCGCCGATGGCCACCAGGGTGAGCGGCTCCGTACCCTTGGAAGACCGCTTTGTTTTCGGCCCTCTCTGTTCCTCATAGATCTGACGGAGGAGAAAATCCACCAACAGGCTCCGTAGCAGATACACGTCGACGTCTTCGATTCCCGCCCGATGTTTTAATTTCCACCGGCGGAACTCGTGACGGTGGATCCGGCGGCCATAATCCAGGAGCGTTTCCTCAGGACGCCGCTCCGCCAAAGCAAAGGGATATTCCAAAATCGGGGGCAGTCTTACTCCTTGCTGCTTGGCAGGAACCGCCAAGAGCCTTGAATCTTCTATGGGCTCTGTCTTCAGTGCGCTAGGAGTCATGGTTTGAAATCAAATGAATCAACAACCGGATGGGCCAAAGAAGCTTGAGCCGCCCCCTTGGCCCCCGCTTGAGTTATTTCTTCCCAAAAATATTCTCGCCAAAGATAATTCCGATCTCCCCCACCATCCGCAGTTGATTGGGGTTATCGCCGCTGGGACCAAAGGCATATCCCGGCAAATAGCTGCTCGCCTGAACATACGAAAGGTCTCCGCGCACGAAGAACCCTCCCTTCTGATAGGTGGGCGAAGCCGTGATGGACCAGGCAGAGCTCCCGGGACCGTTTAACAAATTGACCGATTCCTGGGCAACGCTCCCTGAGCTCGAAATATATTCCCAGCGACCCGAAAACGAGAAACCGTTATTCATCTTGTAGGTCGCCAGGATTGCCCCACTTTGGGTTGCCGCTCCATTCACCACGCCGATCGCAGGGTTGGTCGGCACACTCGTATACTGGTAGTAGGGCTGAATGATCCATGGCCCCTTGGTAAACGTATAAATCACGTTGTAAATGCTTCCGTTATTCTGCACCGGCGTGGCAAAGGTCTGAAACTTGGTCTGGCTCAAGTTGCCGCCCCCCACGAAGGCAATGCTGTGCGGGCCGCTCGTATAACTGATCAAGCCCGTCAGCCAGCTGTAACGGTTGGAATAAAATCCGTCTCCGTAGGAAAAGGAGAGATTGACCTTGCCCAGCGTCTGGTTGATCTGGACGCCGCGAGTCACCGCGTTTTCCTGGTTCCATAACAAGCCACGCTGGACATGCATGTTTTGGAAACTGAAGGTGTACTCAGCGCCAATGAGCGTGGGCAGAGCGCCAATGAGAATCGAGGTGTTCTTTCCCGGCTGGAGCTTCAGATAGCCGACGGGCAACCCGCCAAACAGATTGGAAATCGCCTGGTCCGCTTCCAGGTAAGACGTTCCCAATGACAGAATGTTGTAGGCCCCGGCCTGCACGTAAAATTGCCACCAGCCATCTGTTTTCTGGATCCACACCTGCCCGTTACTGAGGGTGGCCTGCTGGGACTGATTACTGGCAGCACGATAGCCGCCCTGGTACAGGCCTGTGCCGCTGATGATGCCGTTTACCGCAAGTTTGCCCAATGGTCCGGCATCAAAAGTGACCGGGGGAAGCCCCGATAGCGGCCCTGTCATGGAAGGCGTCGACAGCGGGGCGGGAGCTGGCTCATCCGCGGGTTTGGCATCCGGTGCCGGTTTCTGCTCCGTTGTCGGCGTTGCCGGAGCCGTCTGGGCGTAGCCTACATTAGCAAGTCCAAAGAAAAGGGCGATGACGGCTGCAAACTTAAAATAGTCGGTTTTCATAGTTCTCCTTAGAGTGTCGAGTCGCAAGAATCGTGTCGTTGTCGATACGTCAAGTGTTGCACCGGCCCGATTCACATGAGATGCCGCGCTTCCGAGTCCGGCAACTGGATTAGCGTCCGTACTTTTCATAAAGCTCCTCGATCGCTTCAATAGATTTCTCCTTGTCTCTTGGGATTCGAACTCCATTTTCGTGCTGCCGGCAGCTTTCCCAGGGAGAGCCGGCGGGCCAGCAGTCTTTTGGGTCTCCTGCAATGTATTGCGCATGTCTCACCTCCACCGATTTATCCAGCGGCAGCTGGCCTTTGCCGCCTCGAGTTATATGATGGTTACCTTGACTACCTCTGCCTCAATTCCGGACAAAAAAAAATCCATTGGCGGGAGGTCTTCCTCAACCAATGGACGTCTCTGTCCTCGGCACGCTCTTTCCATTCGCGTGCCTTGAATTTTCGGTGTAACCAGCCTTTGGGCACAGCCTTGTGTCCAAAGCTAGGTGAATCTTAAGCCAATTTCATATGAGATCAAGGTTATTTATTTTATAATATGCATAAGCAAAACTTATCGATTGAAATTCAAGAGTTAGTCT
>JAXLQK010000118.1:0-5264 GCA_046331665.1 Terriglobia bacterium
GAACATGGAAAGAACGTTTCCATTCGCAATAGTCAAGCCGCAGAGGGAACCAGTACGTTCCTTTGGGTTTCAGATGTAACCGATCAAAGGCTCTTTGTGAATAACGACTTGTCCAAAGCGAAAGTGGCGTTTCGCCCAGAGAAGCTTTCTTTCCTGAATTCTGGGAACCTGATGCCGAAGAAATGAAGCTTCGGTATGTCGGAGGAGACACCGAGGATGCAACGGGCCTCCTCCGATGAGGTTTTTCCCTATCCTGAAGGCTCAACCGAGCGACCTTTAGCTGGCAAAAGAAGAAGCCGACTTCTTCTCCTCGCGAACAACGCAGCTCCCTACTTTCCCGCTAAACCAAAACAGTAGACTTGGGATTTGTAATCGACGGCATAAACTCGCCCGTTGGCGACAGCCAGGCCGCTGAAATGCACCCAGGTATCGATGAGGTCTCCGCTCTGGTAGAGTGCTTTCCCCGTCTTGGCGTCGAGCGCATAGAGGACTGCATGATTGGTTTTCTCTTTTCTCTGCTCGATATTGAGCTGGGTGAGATCCGGGTTGGTAATGACGCCCCCTTCCTTAGTCTGACGAACGTCCTCGCCGGTCGATAGCGCATAGACAACCCCATTGGCAATTGCGGCCGGATCCGGGATATTGAAGTCACCTGAAATCCAAGCGGGCATGAGAGCTGGTTTCTGCGTTCGGGAATCGATGACAATCTTAAATGCCATCACAGAGCCGTTTGGAGTGGGTCCATTGGTGATGGGGAAGCGTGGTGCCTTTTTGGAAACCGGACCTTGAATCGGAACGTAAACCCAGGTTTCCCCTTGATCGTCCTGCCAGGCGGAGAGTGCTCCCCATACTCCCTTCCCTTCGAAGCTTCCTTCATCATTGGCCAATAGCGGGGTGGTATAAAGCGGAGTGGAGTGATCCTTGTCCCCCAGTTGATCCGCATCCATCAAGTAAACAACGCCCTCTTTAGCACCCAAGGCTAGAAGGTTATACCCGCCATGGGAAAACCATACCGGGCTCGCCGAACCGAGATCCCAGTCATAGCGATTGATTTCTCGCCAATTCCTCGGAGCAAAGTAATCCACTAGATTCAGATTCCCTAAGGACCCGGCGAGCACTGTGCTGCCGTACTCATTGGCCAAGGGGTTGAAATTCCCGTCTCCTGCTGCGCCATAGACTCGTTCGTTCTTCCCCACCACGGGCCCTCCGCGCCCCCAGATTCCGCCTCCTCGCTTCACGGTAATCAAACTCCTAGAAGCAGGATGAAACGGATCGCGCGTATCCATGGCATAAATTCCGGAAGGAGCTCCGCCACATCCCTGGGAGAGACTTGTATAGACAATGCCCTGCCACAAATTGAGGCTCCAATTCTTCGAATAAGGAGCAACGAATTGGATGGGGCCCCAAGCAATCTTCCCGGTCCCAAGGTCTAAACCATTGAGTTTCCCATCCGCTGAAATCACGAAGATCAAGTTTCGTGAGCGGTCAATCACCGGAGTTGCATTCAAATTATTCGGACAAAGCCAATGCACCTCGTCTTTGGGGAGAGAAAGACTGCGAAATGATTGGGTCCAAACCACCTCGCCCGTCTGCGCGTCCAGAGCAAACAGGTGATTCGAACTTCCGCCAACGTAAACTAACGTTTTCTCTCCTTGGGGCGTGACCACATTACTGGCGACCACTGGCGCCGTTAACGAGGCCAAGGCTTTGGCTTCATTTTTGACCGGGGTTTTCCATTTAAGCTGCAGTTTTCCAGCGTTTTCCACGGATAGAATCGTTTCTTCCACGGACCAGCCAGAGCGTTGGGGGTCGTGCCCGAACATCGGCCAGTCAGCGGCCCACACGGTACCGGCCACACAAGGCAAGAGAATCATCAGAGGGAGAAGTTGAAAGCGGATTGCGCGCATGGGAATCAACCTTGATCGAAAAAGTTCAGAATGAAGTGAAGTTGTAATGGGAGAATTCATCTCCTGCGAACCAATGCCAGGCCGCGGGATAAGGCTACTTCCCCTGCAGGCCGAAGCAGTAGACGTTGGATTTGTAATCGACGGTAAAGACCCGTCCATTAGCCACAGCCAAGCCGCTAAAGTGCACCCAGGATTCGATGGAATTCCCACTTTGATAAAGCACCTTTCCAGTCCTGGCGTCGAGGGCATAGAGGACTGCTCGCGTCGTCAATTCCCTGCGCTGTTCATTTGTTAACAAAGTGAGCTTGGTCCAATTAATGACGCCCCCTTCCTTGGTTTGTCTGACGTTTTCTCCCGTCGATAACGCAAAGACGATGCCGTTGGCGATGACAACCGGGTCTGGAATGCTGAAATCACCCGAGACCCAGGCGGCCGCCAGAGAGGGCTTCTTCGTTGACTCATTCACAGCCACTTTGAAGGCCATGACACTCCCGTTGGGATTTGGTCCATTCATCATAGGAAATTTTGGAGCCTTCTTGGAGACCGGACCCAGGACCGGCACATAGACCCAAGTCTCTCCCTCATCATCTTGCCAGGCAGAAAGCGACCCCCATACCCCTTTGCCTTCGAAGCTGTCTTCATCATTCCCCAGACGAGGAGTAATATCCAGGGGAGTAAAATGGTCCTTCTCTCCCATCGCGTCCGCATCCAGCAAATAAACCACACCTTCCTTGGCGCCCAAGGCCAGAAGGTTGTGGTCCCGATGGGCAAACCAAACAGGGCTGGTCGAGCCCAAGTCCCAATCCAAGCGATTCACTTCTCTCCAGTTCAATGGAACAAAGTAATCCAGGACCTTGAGATCCTGTTGGGAAGCCGCAATCACGGTATTGCAATAATCATTTAACAGCGGATTGAAATTTCCATCACCCACGGCGGCATAAACCCGTCCGTCTGCCCCAACGACAGGTCCTCCCCTTCCCCAGATTCCGCCCCCTCTTCTTGCAACAAGTAAACTGTTCATGGCAGGCTGATTTGGATGGCGCGTATCCATCACGAAGATGCCGGAAGGAGTTCCACCGCAACCTTGGGAAGTACTGGTGTAAACAAAACCATCCACCAGGTTAAGACTCCAAACCTTCGCAAAGGGAGGGACAAACTGTATGGGACCCCAACCAGTCTTGCCTGTTCCCAAATCCAATCCATATAGCTTTCCATCCGCCGAAATCACAAAGATCAAGTTCCGCAAGCGATCGATGACAGGTGTGGCATTCAGATTATTGGGGCAAAGCCACATCCCCTCGTCTTTAGGGACTGTAGAGGATTTAAAGCTGTAGCTCCAAACCTGTTCTCCACTCTGTGAATCCAATGCAAAAAGATGATTCGAACTTCCGGCAACATAGACCAGTGTCTTGATTCCTTGAGGAGTCGTTACATTGCTGGCGACGAGGGGGGCTGTTAACGAAGCCAGCGAAAGAGCCTCGTTTTTCAATGCCGTCTTCCACTTCAATTCCAGTTTGCCTGCGTTATTTACCGAAAGGTCTTTTTCCTCTACGGCCCAACCTGACCGTTGCGGATCGTGTCCGAAGGTTAGCCAATCGGCACCCCATCCGACCGCTGAGTACAGAGACAACAATAAAATGGATGGCAAAATTCTTGCGAGATTCAACCTCATAGCCAAAATCTCCACCTCCGGACTTAATTGCTAATGGATGATTTGTTAAGAACCACTCGATTTTCGAAAGGCTGTAATCCAATCTGACAGGGCCACAACCAGTGATGGGTTTGAAGCAACGGTTTGTCTAATTGCAGGGAGCCCGGAACGGCTCAAGGTCGCGAGCACTTTGGGGGCATACTCCCTTTTTTCGGGCAACAATCCATTATAGGCTTGAATAGCTTTCTCGTCGCCATACCGCTCCACCATCAACTTAAGGATAGCCGTCCCGATATCAATGTTTTCTTCAGGATTGAGCAAATTCTTGCGCTCGAAGTCAAAGGACTTCGCATGAATTTTCGCATTGACTTGCATTAGCCCGAGGTCTCCGGAAGGAGAAACGGTGAGCGGGTTTCCTCCACTCTCTACCACAATCATCGCTGAAACGATGGCCGGATTCAGCCCTTTCTCGACACAGTTTCGAGCTACCGCCTCCGCGTACCGATTCTGTTCCTCAACCGGGCGGGATGTCTGCCGCAGAACCATCTTTGAAATTTCAAATGCTCTGGCAGTCCGAATATCAATGACGCGCGAATAATACTTCCGAATACTCAGTCCCAACCCGATACCGAGTAATAAGAGCACTCCAAACGCAGACCAAAACTTGATTCGCTTGAATTTGCTATTCCGTTTGGAATGACGCCGCGATTTCGATTGAAAATCAAGGGACCCTTGCTTCGGTCCCCCACGTCTTCTTCGTCGTCCCATGGGTGAATCGGTTTCTATCCAGCACTGAAGGGCAATTAAGCGATTTGGTCAAACCCCAACCAGGAAATTTTGGCCCCCACTTCAACTACCTTTGGCCAGGCGGCTTGATGTTCCTTGGAGTTTGCCCAGGCTGCGCGTTGCTTCTCACTTTTGAAGGAAATATCAATTTCGTAGAGGCTATCCGATTCGTACTTGCGTAACAGCCGGGTCCAGAGAAAACCATCTTGAACCTTAATGGCCGGGACATAGGAAGCCCGATAAACCTTTTCCAATTCCGGCCCTTTTCCGGGTTTTACTTCGATGGAAATATGTAATTGAACTGGTTTTGTTGCTTCGTCGGCGAGGAGCCCGTCGCCTTCAAACCATTGGCTCGCTGCTGTTCTGCCCACCACACCACTGGCTAGACCAAGCCCGATGACCTTTGCCAGTTTTCTCCTAGAGGTCTGCACCTTGTTCCAGAAACCGCCCGGATAGTCAGGGGAGTTCATTCCCATACAATGGCGCCTCCTTAGTGGTTGAGAATTAAATTCGCCAAAGTATAACGTTACAGGGGAATAAACCGGAAGCAAAATGCAGTCTTCGGGGTAATTCGCGCAGGGATCAAAAAAAACCCCTCATACGAGAGGGGTTTTGTGTAATCTAAATTTAGGCTTACGGCTTCAGTCAACGGTAAATACCGTAACAATAAGATTGAACGGTGCTGCTGACTTTGGCCGTAAGTTCTTACTTATGCTGCAAGTGATGGCTTGAGTTCAGCCACGAGCTTGGGGAATCTTCGAAAGATATTTTCCAGCACTCCTTTTGACAAATGATGCAGTTCGCTTTCGATGTGCTTGTCACCTTTTTTCACAAAGACTTTTAGGTTCTCTTTGTCGCCGTCACGCTGTTTAATCACAACCCATTGCGTCTTCGCGTTAGGCTCCAATTCGTAAATATCT
>JAXLQK010000119.1:0-4783 GCA_046331665.1 Terriglobia bacterium
GACATAATCAAACTGGCTGGAGGCTCACCGGCTAATTTTCTGGATGTCGGCGGCGGCGCCAATACCGAACAGGTGAAGAATGCCTTTTCGATATTGCTCTCTGATCCCAATGTTAAAGCAGTCCTGATCAATATCTTCGGTGGGATCATGCGCTGTGACATTGTTGCCCAGGGTGTCGTCGATGCCGCCAAGGCAATGCAGCTGAAAGTCCCCCTTGTTGTTCGCCTGGAAGGAACCAACGTCGAAAAAGGTCAGGAAATCCTGCGCAATTCAGGTCTCAAATTGACCGTGGGGCAGGGAATGAAAGATGCCGCAGAAAAGGTCGTTGCGTTGGCAAAATCAACTTGAGTCCTTCGATCTGTGGATAAACCGTTAAAGGAGTCCGGCATTGAGTATCTTAGTGGATAAAGACACACGTCTTGTCGTACAAGGAATTACGGGACGGGAGGGAACTTTTCACACGCTTCAATGTAAGGCGTACGGGACCAATGTGGTGGGTGGTGTGACCCCCGGAAAAGGCGGAACAAGGCACGAGGGAATCCCCGTTTTCAATACAGTCCAAGAGGCGAAAAGGGAAACGGGGGCCGGCGCTTCCGTCATATTTGTGCCACCGCCCTTTGCCGCTGATGCCATCATGGAAGCGGCCGAAGCGGGCATGGATCTGGTTGTGTGCATCACCGAAGGAATTCCAACAATCGATATGGTCAAAGTTGCCAAATATCTTGAGGGGAGGGGAACCCGGCTCATTGGTCCTAACTGTCCGGGAATCATTTCCCCGGGGAAATGTAAAATTGGAATCATGCCCGGTGCCATCCATCGGGAAGGGAACGTTGGAGTTATTTCTCGTAGTGGTACTTTGACCTATGAAGCCGTGGGGCAGCTCACAAGCCGAGGCATAGGTCAGTCGACTTGCATTGGAATTGGCGGTGACCCCATCATCGGCACCAGTTTCACGGACGCGCTAAAATTGTTTAATGAAGATCCTGCTACGGAGGCCATTGTCCTGATCGGAGAAATCGGGGGAACGGCTGAGGAGCAAGCTGCCGAATTTGTACGACACAACGGGCGAAAACCTGTCGTTGGATTTATCGCAGGGCAGACCGCACCTCCCGGAAGGCGAATGGGACATGCCGGTGCGATTATTAGCGGCGGGAAGGGGACGGCTAGCGACAAAATGAATGCCCTGCAATCTGCCGGCATTCAGGTCGTCAAGAGTCCCGCGGAAATTGGAGAATCCGTAGCGGCGCTGCTGGCGCGCTAAGGTCAAATTCGTTGCCGTCCCGGGTGATACCCTCAACCGGGAGGATGATTAGGGGAGGAACAAAATCGGTGAGTGTAGAACGCACATTAACCATTATCAAGCCCGATGGAGTATCCCAGGGGAACATCGGCGAAATCATTCAGATTCTGGAACGTCATCAATTTACCATCAAAGCCGCCAAAATGCTTCACCTGTCGGAAAAGGCAGCTGCTGGGTTTTATGCGGTCCATCGTGATCGAACCTTTTTCCGGGACTTGGTGCGATACATGAGTTCGGGACCTGTGTTGGTGATGGTGCTCGAGGCGGAAAATGCTGTGCTCCGACTCCGTGAATTGATGGGAGCGACGGATCCTGCCAAAGCCGCTGAGGGGACTATCCGAAAGCGATTTGCGACGTCCATAGAGAAGAATGTCATTCATGGTTCGGATAGTGTGGAGAATTCAAAAATTGAATCCAGCTACTTCTTCAACGCGCTTGAGCTTGTCTAGGCAGGCATTGCATGGAGGGCGACGATGCTGCCTCAATTGGGCAAGGTATTGATCCTCACGGGAGCCCTCTTTCTGGTGTTGGGCCTAATCTTGACCTTCACATCCCATCTATCTTTCCTCAGGTTGGGAAGATTGCCGGGGGATCTTTATATCAAGCGAGACCACATTTCGTTTTATTTCCCTCTTACGACTTCAATTCTGCTCAGCCTCCTCCTGACGTTGATATTCCACTTCTTGTTCCGTCGGTAGAGCCCATGACCGATTTGTCAGCCGCCAAAATCTATTCAGTTTCAGAACTCACCGCTAAGGTCAAGGATCACCTGGAAACAGAGTTTTCGGAACTCATGGTGGAAGGGGAGATCTCAAACTTCGTCTCAGCTGCTTCCGGACACTCCTATTGGGTTCTCAAAGATAAGTCTGCTCAGCTTCGCTGCGTCTGCTTTCGTCATAAAGCGAGAGCCTTTAGGTTCAGAGTGGAAGACGGTCTCCAAGTGGTGGCTTCGGGGAGTCTCAGCGTTTACGAACCCCGGGGGGAATATCAACTGCAGGTGAATTGGCTGGAGCCTAAGGGGCACGGCTCACTCCAACTCGCATTTGAACAGCTGAAAACCAAGCTGCAGGCCGAGGGGCTGTTCGACTCTGCTCGCAAGAAACCGATACCCCTGATGCCTCGTTGCATTGGCATTGTTACTTCACCCAGCGGGGCGGCCATCCATGATATTCTGCGAATCCTGAGACGCCGCCATGATAACGTACATGTTCTGATCTACCCCGCCAAGGTTCAAGGGGAAGGCGCATCCGTGGAAATCGCCTCGGGGATCCGGTACTTGAATACGTTGCCTGAGGTCGAAGTGCTGATCATCGGCCGAGGAGGCGGATCCATCGAAGATTTGTGGGCGTTCAATGAAGAAATCGTGGCTCGAGCGATTTTAGGATCTCGAGTCCCAGTGATCTCTGCCGTAGGACACGAAGTGGATTATACGATCGCCGACTTTGTGGCGGATCTGCGTGCCCCAACACCATCGGCTGCTGCCGAGATTGTGATTTCCAGGAAAATTGAACTGGCCGAGCAGGTGGCCAATCAAGAGCGCCGACTTCGCCAGTCAGTGGATTACCATTTGAGTCGTTTGCAAAATAAGATCTTGGCACTTTCCGCGGAACGCGTTTTCAATTCGGCAGAGAATAAGTTGGCTTATTTCCGTCAAAGGTTGGATGAGTTCTCCTTTCGGATGGAGCACGCTCACAAAGAACATCTTCAGTTGTGGAGAAACCAACTGGAACGATGTGTGACCAGCTTCTCGCGGATCGATTTGAGTCAATTCCTTGACGAGAAAAAACAGAGCGTCGGGCATCAGGTCGAGCGAATTCAAGAGAAAGTCAGCATTTCGTTGCGAATGCTGAAAGGCCGAATCGATGCACTCCAGGAGACGCTGCAGGCGCTTAGCCCGCTGGCGGTCCTCGATCGGGGATACGCCATCTGTCGAGACTCACAGGGAAGGATCTTGAAAGACGTGAGTGAATTGAGAGTGGGACATCATTTTGTCGTCCGATTGGCTAAAGGCGAAGTGGAAGGAGTAGCGGAGAAGATTGTCTTCCCCAAGTGAGAGGCGCATTATGGCTAAAATCAAGGATTTTGAATCTGCCCTGCAGCGGCTCGAAGAAATCGTAAGAAAACTGGATAGCGGCGATCTTCCGCTGGCCTCACTGCTCGAGGCCTATGAAGAGGGCGTGGCGCTCTCTCGTTATTGTCATGCGAAGTTGGAAGAAGCAGAACGCAAAGTCGAGATTCTCTCAAAACAAGCGGATGGAACATTCAAACCTGACCCCTTTGAAGAAAAAGACGATGAGATAACTGCCAAATGAAAAAGGAAGACAAGAGGTAACGCTGAGTTGCAGTTGGTGCTGAATCTTCCAAACAATACGGAACCATAAATCTCTTGCGTTGCCGGAGCTCACTTCGTAAATCATTTTCTTACTTTCCTTTCCATCAAGGTAGAGTATTATTGTGAAAAGGCCATGCGCATTATATTGAAAGGAATTTCTTAAACCATGGGCGAGGAGAACACAAATTTTTCATTGCTCTCGCAGATTGATAGCCCGGCAGATGTGAAGAAATTAGATCGCCAGCAGCTCAGTCAATTGGCTGACGAGCTGAGAAGTTTCATGATTCATACGATCTCTAAAACTGGCGGCCACCTGGCTTCGAGCCTAGGGACGGTGGAGTTGACCGTGGCCCTGCACTATGTTTTCGATGCGCCGAAGGACCAGCTGGTTTGGGACGTCGGACACCAAGCCTATGGGCACAAGATCTTGACGGGGCGACGCGACCAGTTTCACACGTTGCGACAATATGAAGGGATTTCAGGCTTTCCTCGCCGTGAGGAAAGTATTTACGACACTTTTAACGTGGCACATGCTTCCACTTCGATTTCGGCGGCGTTGGGGATGGCAGTTGCGCGAGATTTGGCCAGCGAAAATTGGAACGTCGTCGCCATTATCGGAGACGGTGGGCTGACGGGCGGGCTCGCCTTGGAAGGGATTAACCAAGCGGGACATCTGCAGAAGAAGCTTCTCATTATCCTCAATGACAACGAGATGTCGATCTCGCCAAATGTGGGCGCCATCGCTGGATATCTGAATCGTATCGTGACGGGACAAGTATATAACCGCTTCAAGAAGGAAGTCGAAGTCATGCTGCGTTCTGTCCCACGAATTGGTCCCCGATTAGTGAAGGTGGCCAAAGACATGGTGGATGCCATGAAAACGTTCATGGTGCCCGGATTGCTTTTCCACGAGCTGGGGTTTGACTATATTGGCCCGATTAATGGACATCAACTGGATACGCTCGTGGAGACCCTCCAGAAGCTGAAGGAAAATAACGGACCAACCCTTCTGCATATTGTGACCAAGAAAGGGAAAGGCTGGACGGTTGCAGAATCTGCACCGATCAAATACCACGGTCCGACAGCTTATGATCCGCAGACCGGCGTTTTCTATCCAACCCCCCCTGCCCCACCGTCTTTTACATCGATTT
>JAXLQK010000120.1:0-4718 GCA_046331665.1 Terriglobia bacterium
CGCCAGGCAAAGCCTGGCGGATCTTGTTAGTTGCGAGGTACTAACCATGTAAATTGCCTATCGTACATGTAGCCGAGCCAGCACCGGAGGGAAGTAATTCCAGCGGTGAAGCCTGGTAAGGCAAACTCGTGAGCCGTAGCGAAAGCGAACCGATTCGGCCTCGTGAAAGGGTAAAGCTGAGAGTGGCCAGTCCTCCCCTTTGGGATGAAGCCTGACACCGGCGATGAAGCATAGGCACGAACAATCGTTGGACTCTCCGGGGTGCTTGTGGGCGGCGCGTGAGGACAGATCCGCTGAGGAAGCTGGGAGGCCCGGCGGGGTGGCGAGAGAGACGCCGACGCCTTGGGGGAATCCATAACCCTGGGAGCGGCTCCGGCCGGGAATCGGACAGGCCCATAGTAGCGGGGAAACGGGTAACGACCGTGGAGCAAAGGGGCCTGAGCCGGGAAGTGCTTCTGTAAGAGGAGGAGAAAACCGCTTGGAAGAGATTCCCACTACGGAAGAGCGGAAGACCAACGAGGCGGTGCCGGAAAGGGACCGGGAGCGGTGGTTGCCCGTGAAACTTTCTCAGCTGAGACAGAAGCTGGGCCAGAAGGCGAAGCAGGAGCCGAAGTTTCGGTTTTATGTGTTGTATGACCGGATCTATCGGCAGGACACGCTGGAGGCAGCCTGGCAGGCGGTGCGACGCAATGGAGGCGCGCCGGGAGTCGACGGCCAAACGATCGAAGAGATCGAGGCCACAGGCGAGAGCTTGGTGCGGTTTCTGGACCAGATCCAGCAATCGTTGCAGGCCAAGAGCTACCGGCCTTCGGCGGTACGACGGGTCTGGATACCCAAAGCCAACGGGAAGCTCAGACCGCTGGGCATCCCGACGGTGCGGGACCGGGTGGTGCAGATGGCGACCCTGTTGATTCTGGAGCCGATCTTTGAGGCGGACTTTCAGGATTGCTCGTATGGGTTCCGACCGGGCCGCTCGGCGCACGATGCCTTGGAAGAAATCCGTAGTCATCTGCAGTCGGGGCATCAAGCGGTCTACGACGCGGATCTGAAGGGCTACTTTGACTCGATTCCGCAGGAGCGGTTGATGGCTTGTCTGCGCCTGCGGATTGCGGACCGACAGGTATTGAAACTGATTCGGCTCTGGTTGGAGACGCCGGTGGTGGAACCGCCAGAGACGAAGGGCGGTGCGCCGAAAATCAGCCGGTCGCAGAAAGGGACGCCGCAAGGTGGGGTGATCTCGCCGTTGCTGGCTAACCTCTATCTGCACTGGTTTGACACGGTGTTTTACCGCACGGGAGGGCCAGCTCACTGGGCCAAGGCGAAGCTGGTGCGCTATGCCGACGATTTCGTCGTGCTGGTGCGAGAGCCGAGCCGGAAACTGGTGGACTGGATCGAGGCGAAGTTGGAAACCTGGATGGGATTGGAGATCAATCGGGAGAAGACGCGCGTGGTGGAGTTGAAGCAGAAGGGAGCGAGTCTGGACTTTTTGGGATTCACGTTTCGGTGGGAGCAGAGTCTGGTGGGACCGGGGCACTACTGGAACGTGACTCCCTCGGCGAAGAGCCTGCAGCGCGAGCGGGTCAAACTGAAGGAACTGACCAGCGGGCGCCACAGCTACTGGCCGATTCCGATGCTGATTGGGGAGTTGAACCAGCATCTGAGAGGATGGGCGAACTACTTTCGCTTTGGCTACCCGAGTGCAGCTTTTGCCAGGATCAACCATTACGTACACGTCCGTCTCGGACAGCACTTGAAGAGACGCAGCCAGCGACCGTATCGAAGGCCGCCGGGGATCAGCGCCTACCAGCACTATCAACAGCTGGGGTGGCGTCCCTTGCGGGCGGCCGTCGCGCAACTGCCGGCGAAGCCGAAGGCGAGATTCTCGGCGAAAGCCGGATGCGGGAAACCCGCACGTCCGGTTTGACGAGGGAGGAGGCACCCGTATTGCACGGCATGCGACTCGTGAGGCACGTCCGGGGAAACCCTGATACGGAGTATGTCGAAGCCTAACCACTACTGGTCCTCCTCTACTCTACGGTGCAGGGGGATGTCCATCCGGGCCCTCAACCCCCGCTGGAATTCTTATCTCCAATCATGCCGGGCTTCTCCCCTTTTTTGACATTCGTTCTTCTAAGATTTCTAAAAATCAAATCTGCGCTAACTACTATCGTGAACTATCGAAGCACGGCTACTTGATCAATCTTTACCATCATGTCCGAATAAACCCGGACATTGATGCAATTACTTAATTGAAGTTTACATCACCACCGAATACGGATAGAGCAGCTCTCGGGTATCAGGGATGGAGTAAGGGACGGCCATCTCGATCGGCAGCCGAAGCGGGAATAGGTGCTGTAAACCGTAAACGATGCGTTGTTCGGTTTGTCCCAGCGCACCCAGATCCTCACGGTCTCTCCGATTTTGACGGTACCCAGACTTACCGAGCCCAGGATTGTACGGCGGTGTCGATCGGCTCGAGAACTGTTCGTCGGAGCCACCACTGTAATTGGCTGGTCAACCCCGCCCGGATACATGAAGGGAGTTCCGGCTTCACGTCGTCAATCTGTTCACCTGCCCCCGGAGTTGAAGAATGTAGCTCTCAAGCCCATCTGGCCCAAAAGCCACCCGCTAGAATCACAGGAGTTGCCTATGGCTCGTGTCACTGTCAACATGGCCGCTATTCCTATGATCCCCGTTGGGTCAGCCACCTCCAAGCCGTTCTGGGCCCAGTTTGGTTGATTGTCTTGGATAGAGTGGTTGCCGTAGCTACGGATCCGCAGCATGAGCGAGCCGTTTTGTATCTGTCGCTCCTTGATCAGTACGTCCTGCTTGTTATCCCTTTGCCGAACCAGAGATCAGGATTGATCAGAGGCCCCCTAAACTGATCGTAAATCGCCCAAGTTTGGGCGCTCAGTGACGCCACGAGGAACATCAGGAGAACAGAGTGAAACGTATTTAAGTATTAGAACTTTCATTATGAACCTCCTTCCGACCATAAAGTACCGCCACGACTATTGGATATACGATCCTGCTGGCGCGTCAGCAGGAGGGTGCCCCATTAGAAGCTCCGCAGGCTCGTCTTGCAGGTTGGACCTCCGGTTTTATTTCTCATTTTTTGGTAGCCACGATCAGTAACGGTTTTTGGCATTGATCGTGGGATTTCTCCTTTGACTCACAACGGCCGTGGCATGAGAATTCAGGAAATGCCCACGAACGCAGCAAACGCGTTCTTCGTAGCTGTTTGTCCACCAGGCATCATAGAAGAAGCGACCTGCGCCACCCGCGATTACGTTCAGAATAGGTGAAGTGATTGTCTCGCGCGCAAAGTCCCTAATGGTGATATGTCAGCATGAGCACGAAGCTCAGGTCCTGCCATCCTCCGTAAAAGAGACAGTTGCAATTACACCCCAGTCGTTGATTCCGCTGGGCGTCGTCAGTAACGGAGTGTCAGCAGGAACCAGGGTGTTGAGATCCGAGACGTCCGAATGCTGGGCCAGAATACAAACCGCCTGACCGTCGGCGCGATCGCCTATGCCCAAGACTTGCCCCCAATTGTTGATTGACCACATTTCGCTCCATATACTGCCTGGCAGACCAATCTCCTTCATCGAGCCCCAATTCCAAATGAAGCCACGATACTCAATCGCCGTGTTAACGGCGCTACCAACCATCTGACTTAGGTTATTAACATCCCAGACTTGACCAAAAGCTCCCCAGAAATTGCTGCCGAGATCCACTCCAACGGGATCATCCCCCCACGGCATCCATGCATACAGATGGAAATCGAATACTTGATTGCCGCCCATGTCAACGCCGTTCGGGAAGACAGCAGTACCAATAATCTCGCCCCAATCGTTGATTGCTTGTGACCAACCGTTGACTGCTCCTGCAGGTAGCGGCAATTGCTTGACCTTTCCATCGTGCCACATAATGGGAAAAGGCACGTCGCCGGGCAAATAAAAGTACCCGACCATGTCACCGCGGTTGTTGATTTCATCTATTTCTGTATAGATGCTACCGGGCAACGTTGGGAGTTCCTTTATTATCCCATGGTCCCAGAGGACGGGGGTCTGTTTGAATTGGCCTAATTCATCAAGCTTGTTGGCATACCCGAAAACCTGATTGTTGTCGTTGAGTCCGGCGGCGAAAGCACCTGGCCAGCCATTGAGCTTGGGCAACGCCTTAAGTTTGTCGGGTTTGCCAATGAAAGCTGTGGCGGTCAAGGCAAAATCGGGCCACACAGCAAAGGCGCCGTTGTATGAATAACCGGCTACGACCCCATTGTTGTTGATCGTATGGTTTATTGGTAGGTACGATGACTCATAGCCGGGCAATACACCAATTTGTTTGACGGTGTAACGCACATCGCGTCGTTGGGGAAGATTAGCTGTAGCAGCCGACGCACGGGCTCTACTTTGGGTCATGAGCGGCACTTTGCCAAACTGTTTGCCCACTCCATACTGCAATTGTCTTTGCTGGGCAACTGCCAGACCGTGAGTTCCAAAGAAGAATATTAGGGCCATCAACATGGCCCGAGGGCAGAACTGAATTCTAGAAGTATTCATATATCCTCCTTCCGACCAAAAACTACCGCATGATTGTTGGATGTACGCCCCTGAAGGTGGGTCTGTAGGGTGCGGTAGAAGCTCCGCAGGCTCGTCTTGCGGGTTGATAGGACCTCCTTTTAAGGAAGATGAAAACAGCCTGTTTCGGATCGA
>JAXLQK010000121.1:0-4258 GCA_046331665.1 Terriglobia bacterium
CAGGCTCCCAGCACCGAATTGAGGCTGAACAATGTTTGACCTGCATCGTGTGTGAGATCATGGTGTTTCCAAGCGACTGTTATGATCCGGCTCGCTCAGGAGAAGGGAGTGGCGGCATGGGAGTTGATCCTCCTTTGCATCCTCGCCGTGGTGCTAAGCGCCGTGTGTGCGGTTCGGCTCTGGCGACAGCCTTCATCCGTTTCAAACACGATTTTCTGGACCGTGTTCCTCTTCTTGCCTTTCGTTGGGCCGCTTTGCTTCCTTACATTCCATGACTCTTCAGACAGGAGCGGATCGCCGTTGGCAGACTATCCCGTGCCGGGGATCGAAGCCAATTTCACTCCTCGCGCGCAAACCGCCGTGGCCCTCGCACAGGCGGAAGCCGATCGGTTGAGGCATACCTTCGTAGGAATGGAGCACCTGTTGCTGGGACTGATTGCGCTCGGCCAAGGCGTGGCGGTACACGTCCTGAGAAGAATGCGTATCGACCTGGAGAAGTTGCGCTCCGATATCGAGAGGGTGATCGGCACTGGTCCCGACGAGAAACTGATCGGAAATCTGCCCTTTACCCCGCGCGCGAAAATGGTGTTTACACTCGCCATGACGGAGGCCAGAACACTCCGCCATACCTATGTTGGGACTGAGCACCTGTTGTTGGGCATGCTCCGGGAGGGCCACGGAGTAGCCGCCGTTGTCTTAACCAACGCCGGAATCAGTATCGAACAGACGCGCAGAGAAATTCGTAATGAACTTGATCCTGACTTCGAGGCGGAACAATAGCTCTGGCCTGCACCAGCAAATAGACGATGGGTGCTCGAAATTGGCCTATGGCAGTAAAACCGTTCGGTAAAAGCGTCGTGAATCTCCTATCTCCAATTCCACCGCGGATGCGGTGACATTCGTCGCTGTCACGCGCGGGACCAAATTGCTCCATGTTTGCTGGTTCAGATTTGTCTTAAACTGCACCTGGTAGGCCCGGCCTAGCAACGCAGTCCATGTCATGGTAAGTGCGCCGTCTGATTTCATTAACTTCCCGAAATCTGGGGTGCGCAAAGGGGCGAAGTCCAGGGCAAGAAACGAGGGCCCACTTAAGCCCCGAAGCAGAATCTCTTGGTCGGATCCATTTAGGTTGGCTCGTCCAATTTCGCCCCCTCCGTAACTCGCCCAATAGAGCCGCCCAGTCCGAGTGTCTAAAGCTATTCCCGCAGGACTGTTGAGGTTTCGGATGAGGATTTCCTGGCTTGAACCGTTGAGATTGGCTCGCCGAATATCGCCACTGCCAGCACCCGTCCAGTACATCTTGTCACTTGGAACATTCAAAGCCATCAAGGAGGGGCCCGCCAACCCACTCACGATGACCTTAGCCTCGGTTCCATCGAGATTGGCCCGCCAGATATTCCCTGCGCCGGATTCGGGCCAGTACATCTTTTCACCCTTTGAATCCAATACAACTGAATGCGGCTCTTTCTGACCGGAAAGGAGCAGTTGCTGATCCGACCCATCCAGGTTGGCGCGCCAAATGTTTCCCCGGCTGGAGACGCTCCAATACATTCTGCCTCCGACCAGATCGAGAGTCGGTGATCCCCCATTCGGACTGCTCACAACCATTTTCTGGCCGGTGCCATCCAGGTTAGCGCGCCACATTGTTGCAGTGCCCACGTCGCCCCAGTACATTTGACCGCGAACAAGATCCAGCGTAGGCCCAATCGGCCGGGAACGTCCACTCACCAAAACCTTGGGGCCCGCCCCGTCGAGATCAGTCCGCCGGATATCGCCCCCATCAAAACTGCTCCAGTAAATGGAGCTGCCCTTAATTAGCGGCGACGGGATCGGAAGCCAGACCAAGCGGCCCGTGCCAAGTTCCGTCAGGATCAACCGGGCGGTCATCCGGTCGATCAGCATACTCGATGGCGTGGTCAGGCAACTGGAGTTGGTGATGCCAATCGAAGACGTCACGGTAAAAGATTGCAGTCGTCCCCATCCAGACTTGGGAAAACTTAAGTCGTGCTCCAATGTCAGCAATCCTCCATCGAGTGTGTCCACAACCAGTGGTGTAGAGTCAATCGCAGTCGTGAGATTCTCGACTAAAGAAGAGATTCCTCCACTTTGTGGATCGATCTGCCAGACTTTGGAGTAGCCAGGCAAAAAAGGAGCGCCACCGAGGGTCGTTACAATTAGCTTCCCGGCCACCCAATGAATGCTCGTGGGCACATTCTCGATGACCGGTGGCCCGTTGGTCAACGGGCTCGGAGTTGGTGGAAAACTGGTCAGCGTTTCCTCGGTAGCGGTCGCCAATTCCACTTTTCTGATCCGGTTCAATCCGGCATCCACGATATAGAGATGGGTGCTGTCCGCGACGAGACCGTACGGGTGAGAATGCCGCACATTGTCCGTAAAAACTGGACGCGGATCAGGCTGATAATCCAAAAAATCAACGAGCAGGCGAAGTGTTGTGCTTTCACCGGCGGCATTGGTGATGGTGAGGATTTCTCCTCTCTTAAGCGACTGATGACTTGCCAAGGTAATCGAGAATCCTGCCGTGCTCTTCTCGAGAGACTCGGGAAAGTCCATGGCCAGCACCGAACTGAAAATCGGTGACGCAGGTGCAAGGTTAGCTTGCTCTGTGCCCTGGACAGGACCGGGCACGGTAACGTCACCTTGTCCGTTCAGGAGATAAAGCGTGCGCCCTTGCAGCCACAGACCAGACGAACCAGATGGGTCCCCAGTAAAGGCGCGAGCAGATGGCAATCCTTCCAAAAGCGTCCGACGATCACCATTCCGGCCCACGATCGAGATTCGGGCCGTATTCAATCCATCCGGCGAACCGACTTCCGCGACCAGATAATTGCCCAGGGGAGTTTGGATCATTTTGGATGGCAGCTGCAAACCAGTTGCGATCACTCCCAAGTCAGGGCAGTCCATCTGCGCTCGGACAGGTTCCGAGGATAGGAAAGAGAGCGTCCCGAAAGCGATCAATAGACTTTGCATCCCAACTACAGAACGGGAAATTGAGACTTTGGTGTTCATATGGAGGTATTTATCGCGAGTTGGACCGAATTATCCCTTCTCACCTTGAATCCATGAGCGCGGGGTGATCAGGTCATTCGGTCATTCGCACAGGTATGCGACGTCCCAACGGGATTTCCCTCAAAAACTTTCGAAGAAACGAAGAAACGTCGCGGTGGTCGGAGCAAATAGCCCTCACTCCTGATTCCAGACCAAAAACTGGAGGAGAGAGCTGAGCGGGATTTGGTACGAGTCCAAAAGCGAGGCAAATCCGACCCGATCACCATCCTCTAGCTCGCTATAGCTATAGCTAGGGTGATCACACCTCTTCCCGTTCAGGACGAACCTCTGGGCGGATAATTGAGGCTCACATGCAACGTTACTACTCTTTTGTCGGAGGAACCCGGTTGGATGCAGCAGCATTGATATCGGCCCAAGAAGGAGCATGCCAAAAGCGCATCGTTCGGTCGCGGCTTCCGGAAATCAGAGTCTCACCGTCAGGCATGAAAGCGAGGGCGAAGATGCCGTCGCGATGTCCTGGCAGCGTCCCTACTTCCTGCCCAATCGCAAGGTTCCACAGTTTGATGGTGGAATCGACGGATGCCGAAGCGAGTAGTCTTCCGTCGGGTGAAAATGTCACGACGTTGACGACGTGCTGGTGCCCCCGCAAATGCAAAGCTTCTCGCCCTGATTCAACCTCCCACACTTTGATTGTCTTATCGGTGCTCCCGGCCGCAAGCATTTTTCCATTGGGTGAGAAGGCCAGGGATGCAACCAGCGGATTGTGTTTGAGTTGTTTGAGTAGATGCATTACAGCGCCCGTTTTGGAATCCCAAATCCGCACAACCCCGTCTCGACCGCCAGAGGCAAGAGTATCGCCAATAGGAGCAAAGGCGATGCGATCGACTCGGGCACCATGAACAAAATGATGTAGTGGCATCCGTGAGGAAAGACTCCAAGTTTGAATGCCTTCGTCCGTAGTGGCCGCGGCCAAAGTGTCACCGTCTGAGGAAATGGCAAGGGTTCCCGCCTCGCCCACCCCTTCGCTGAACGCCTCAACTTGCTGGCCCGTTGTCACATCCCAGAGCCGAACCGTTCTGTCGATACTCGCCGAAGCAAGCAACCGGTCGTCGGGCGTGAATGCCAATCCCATCACGTCGGCCTGATGGTTCGTAATCGTATTTAGTAATCGGCCAGATCGAGAATCCCAGAGCTTGATTTCGGCAGGCCGGTACGGCTGGAAAAAGTCCCC
>JAXLQK010000122.1:0-3934 GCA_046331665.1 Terriglobia bacterium
GATAACGTGGGCGTCGCCTTCTTTGGGGATGGGGCGGTCAACAACGGAGCATTTCATGAAGGGTTGAACTTGGCCAGCATTTGGAAACTCCCCGTACTCTTTGTTTGTGAAAACAACTTGTATGCGACCGAAGTGCCATTTCATTATGCGGCCGCCAATCCCGACGTCGCCCAGCGTGGCCTGGCCTACGGGCTCCCCGGAGTGTCCCTGGATGGCAACGATGTGATCGCCATCCACACCGCAGTGGAGGAAGCCGTTCTTCGCGCCCGGTCTGGGGGCGGGCCGACTCTGCTTGAGTGCCGTACCTATCGCACCCGAGCCCACGCTGAAGGCATGGGCGACTTTGGTTATCGAACGCGGGAAGAGGTGGATGAATGGAAGGCACGCTGCCCCGTTCAAAGGCTCAGGAAAGTTCTATTGGAGGATGCCCACTCCAATGAAGCCGAGCTGCAGGAAGTCGAAACTGCCGTCAATCGGATCGTTGAGGAAGCCCACCAGTTCGGGGAGAACAGTCCGTGGCCTGACCCTGCGACGGTGACGCGGCACATTTACTCGGAGTCAGTTCCCAGAGAGTCTACAGTCCCACGCTATAAAAAGGCACCCACGGGCGGCCGTGAAATCAACTTCATGCAAGCTACGGTTGAAGCACTATCCATCGCAATGGCGAAAGATCCGACCCTTTTCGTTTTTGGGGAAGGCGCCGGGAAGCGGGGCGGCAATTTCAAAACGACAGTTGGGCTTTATGATATTTACGGTCCTGAACGGTTGTGCGATACGCCAATCAGCGAACGCGGCTTTACCGGTGTTGCGTGCGGTGCCGCTATGACCGGGACGCGCCCCATGGTCGACGCGATGTTCATCGACTTCCTATTGGATGGAGTGGGGGAAATATTAAATCAAATTGCCAAAATGCAGTACATGAGCAGCGGCCGGTTGAAGATGCCAATCGTACTACGCGGCTGCATCGGAATTGGCCATTCCGCTGCCACGCATCACTCGGGCAACTACACGACTTTATTTGCCCATTTTCCGGGTTTGCGCGTGGTTGTACCTTCGACGCCCTTCGACGCCAAGGGACTGCTCCAACGAACACTATCCTGCGATGACCCGGTGCTCTTTCTGGAACACCGGGAATTGCTCGGCCTCAAAGGTCCGGTACCAACCGAAGAATACGAAATAGAATTCGGTCAAGCTTCCGTCGTCCGTGAAGGACAGGATGTTACGGTAGTAGCTCTTGCGCTGATGGTCCATCAAACTTTGAAAGTTTGCGAGCAATTGGCAAAGGATGGAATCTCCGTCGAGCTGATTGATCCTCGACCATTGCTCCACTAGACTTCACTACGATTGCAGCCAAATCCGTAAAAAACAGGACGGTTGATCGTGATGACGGTTTGGACCATGGGATTGGAGCGGAGATAGCCGCACAGCTTGCCGATCATGGTTTTGATGACCGGATGCGCCTATCCGCAGATTGAATGGCGTCCACACACCGACTTTCTATAGTCCGCCCTGGAGGCCAAAGCTGTCCCCAATCCAAACCAGATTGCCAAGGCGATCAGGATCTAATGCGGCAGAGCAGGTTGAGTATGGCTATTGAAATTACAGTCCCTCGCCTTGGCTGGAATATGGAGGAAGCGTGCTTCCAAGGCTGGTTAAAGAAGGACGGCGAACAAGTCCTTGCTGGTGAGCCGCTATTCTGCCTTGAAACCGACAAGGCCACCAGGAAGCTTCAGTTTGGATGGCGGTATTTTGAAGATCCGGCCCGATGGTCCAAAGGAAGGAGATACTCGTCACCGTTGGGGCTGGATCGCCTATCTCGTTCAGCCAGGAGAAATCCTACATTTCAACTGGAATCAATTGCCAGTTCCAGCTCATCGGAAGATGGCTCGAAAGCAACGGTATCTTCTGGAATGCCCTCAGAGATGTCATTCGCTTCCTTAGGCGAGGGGATGCCGGACAAAGGATGTCCCGGGAGAAGGTTGATTTCTTCCGCGGAGCGGAGGGACCCACTCATCCAGCGCCATTACCCCTGCCATTTCGCCCCGCGCAAAGCGGGTAGCCCACGAACTTAAGATCGATTGGACAGAGATCGCGCAGCGGTCGCACCGGTCGCATCTCAACGGGACGTTCGCGAGGTTGCGGGGAAGTTGCCCTCAGGGCCGAAATCGTTTCCGCTGAAACCCCGCCATCCGGCTCCTCCAGTGCTTTTGAAGCGATTCCCATCACCTGACGCGCCAGACGATCGCGCAACGATTGCTTACGAGTGTCCGATCTACTGTGCCTGTTACGATCACCTCTCGGGCGAATGCAAACTCATTTGCAACATCCGGCATCAATCAAACACGCTGCCTCTTCTGCTGTCAGACTTCAACGCCGACAGACTCTGGTGGCTGGCGCAGCCATTGCTTTGCAGACCATCCCATGCTCAATGCCCGTTGGGGGACGAAGAATATTGGTGAGTCGCGACATTCATATTGGGATCGCCGTGGATACGGAAGAGGGTCTGCTCGTTCCGGTCATCCGTGATGTATCGAATCTCAGTTTGAAGCAAGTGGCTGCTCGCTCACGTGACCTGGTGGCACGAGCTCGTGAGCGCAAATTGGTGGCGGCAGAAATGCAGGGAGGGACCTTCACAATCTCTAACCTGGGGATGTATGGAATCGACGCCTTCACGCCAATCATCAATTACCCGGAATGCGCGGTGCTGGGGGTAGGACGGATTCAGCAACAGCCTGTATTTGTCGGGGACCGAATCGTCCCGGTTCAGCTTCTGACTCTCAGCCTGACTTTCGATCATCGCGTCGTCGATGGTGCACCTGCCGCACGCTTTCTGCAAACTCTATGCAAACTTATTGAAAACCCTCTCCCACTTTTGATTTAAGGAATTCCATCGTGGCTGGCATACTCCATCACCACCTGAGGTCCGGATTGACATGGTCGAGTATTTGTACCTCTCGTAGTGCGAGACCTTTATTTTTGTGCTTAGAGGCAGGAGAAGAATCTGACTATTCAACGTTTCTGATCTTTGGCTAATGAACGGGGGATGGATGCGGGGGATTTCATAAGAAAGGAGTCAACGGTTGAAAAATCATGATTGCTGACCTAAATAAAGCCAAGACGCTTAAATCAAGACTTCAAAAGGGCGAATTGTGCCTGGGAGCCCAAATTGTCTTATCCGATCCTGCCGTTGTCGAAATTCTGGCACGCGTGGGTTACGACTGGCTCATCATCGATACCGAGCATACTGCCAATGATGCGTCGATCCTGAGAAGCATGCTGCAAGCTGCGGCGGGAAGCGAGGCCGTGGTTTTAGCGCGGCCGTTGCGACTTGATCCGGACGAGATTCGTCGTCTGCTCGATGTCGGTTCACCTGGAGTATTGTGCCCGTTTGTCAACACCGCTGAGGAGGCTCTGCGCCTGGTTCAGGCCTGTCGCTACCCTCCTTCAGGCATACGCGGTTATGGTCCTCGCCGCGCCGATATCTACGGGCTGGATGCCGACGAATATTTTGACCACGCCAATGAGGCGATGTTATGCATTCCCATCATTGAGTCACGGATGAGCGTCGAGAATATTGAAGGGATCGTCAGTGTAGAAGGCATCGAGGCAGTGTGTATTGGACCCATGGACTTGTCCGTTTCGTTGGGCATACCAAAAGAATATGAACATCCAAAATACAAGGCGGCCTATGAAAAAGTTCGCCAGGCGTGTCGGAAGTATAAGAAAGCAATGGGGACGGCCTGTTTCAATCTAGACCATGCTCGACGCTGTGCCGCCGACGGGGACACATTCCTTTTGCTTGGAGGAGATACCTCATACCTGGCGGCGGAATCACGGCGTTTAATTGAAGGGATGCGCCCGTGATTCGGCGGGTCATTGATGTCCCAGGGGAAGCGACAATCAATTTCAGAAGGAGGCAGTTTTCAGGAAAAGT
>JAXLQK010000123.1:0-3873 GCA_046331665.1 Terriglobia bacterium
ATTTTTGTCGAGGCATCGCCGGGCTTCTACGAGTCGTCTTTCGGCAATTCGACCGGCCTTTCGGCGCCGGAAACCAATCAGATCCCGCTGCAGCTGCGCCTGCCGATTGATATAAAACAGCAGAAACCCATTGAACAAAATGGGGAGAAAAACAATGGGATAGATCCAGACGGACTGATACACATGGCGCGACCGGTCCTGCAGCGGCCCGGAATGGAATTTGATGTAGTTGATATCGCTGCCCCGCTTGACGATCCCCTGCTGAATCATACTCACTGGACCTGATTCCGTCCCCGGAGTTCCCTTCCCCTTATGTACTTCAATGGGCAGGGCCGGACTACTCGATACCTGGTACTGACGGGACTCTGGAGAGAAATAGTTGAATTTGAGCTCCGGAATGACTTCCTGTCCCGGAGCCTGAGGGATGATGACATAATCCCAGGTCTTGGTTCCCTGCATGAGGTCATTCTTGAAGCTGGTGCTGTCGTTGCTCTTCGAAGAATAAATCTTGAAACCGGGCAGGTCGGGCATCGGAAAATCCGTGATCGTCTTCAAATTTCCCACACCGGTTAGAGTCACCTTCAAATTCACGGCATCTCCGGTGTCAGCGGAGGCCTTGTCGACTTTTGACTCCAGCTTGAAATTGCCGACAGCCCCCGAGAAAACGGAGGGTTTTCCTTTTTCAGGGAAAGGAGCGACCTTAAGCTGGATGGGATCGGTCTTTCGCACCACGGCTTCCTGAATCCCCAGGGAAAACAGCCCTCCGCCACTCGTTCGCACCACCAACCCAAAAGTGGAAGCGGGTATCTGCTGATTGCCGGCGCTCGTGGGAAAGAGGGCTTGTTTCTTGACGACATATTCGGCGTATTGCTTCCCGTTTATCACGCGCGATTGCGCTTCGGGATTCTTGGGTGTGGGAATATCCTCGACCCAGAACCCGTTAAAGGCGGGATTCTCCTTCAGCTCGATTTGGGTAATTGGAAGCTGGGTGAGAACTTTGTAAGAGAGGGTCACCTGCTCGCCGATGGAGACATTCTTCTTGTCGACGTCAGCAACTACCAGCACTTCGCCGCGACGGAGTGCTCTCTCGCGAACAGGGCTGTCCTCATCGCCCAACATGTCGTCAAAGACAGAGAATGGATTTCGGCGTCGCGCGGCACTCCTCTGCCCGCCTCCGGAATCCTTAACAACCTTAATGCTCAACTCCTGCGTAGGGTAAGCCTTTCCCCCGACTTTGACGGAAATGGGTGGAATTTTGAAAGACCCTTCCCGCTCAGGTTCGAAATAGTAGGTCAAAACCTGGGAAGAGGAGGATTGTCCATTGATCCACTGATACTGGTTCGAAACGGCCGGCCCCCCGGTGAGTTTCAGCCCATCGACTTTGGGGATTTGGGGAGCAGTGGCACTTCCCGGCCCCGTCACCGTAATCATTAACGTGAGTTGTTCGTCTACCCCCACCGGATTGGGTTCCGCCTCGGCAGTCACCCTTACCTCTTGAGCTGTGAGCACCGCCGCGTTGTGGCAAATGAAGATCAGGCAGACGGCTACCCCAAACCATTTCATCTTGCAGGCAGGTTGATACACAGCATTCATAATGCCGGACAATCCTGAAGCCCTCATTTGAGTCCCTACCAATCTTTCCCCTTTATCCCGATTCGCTGGACCTTGAGCGCCTGATTTCTTTGCTCCTTCTTCTCCTGTTGGTTCAAGGCATCGAGGATTTGCAGTGCCTGTTTCGGATCCATTTTGCCTGCCTGCTCATGGCTTGTCTGACTCGGCTTTGGCTGGGAGGCCTGTTCGTTTTCGGGCTGAGGATGGCCTTCCTGCCGGTTCTGCTGGCCCTCTTTCTTCTGCGGCTGAGATGAATCATTTTTATTGTGCCCCTGCTGGGACTGGTCTTCCTTCTTGTTCTCGGACTGCTCTTTCTCGGAAGACTGATTCTGTTTGTTCTGGCTCTTCTGTTGCTGTGGGTTTTCCTGCATTTTTTTCAATGCCAATTCGAGATTGTGCTTGGCTTCCCTGTCCTTAGGATTCAACGCCAACGCTTGCTTGTAAGACTCGACGGCATCGGCATACTTGCCTGTTTGAAACAAGGCGTTCCCCTTATTGTAAAAAATGCTTGGCTTTAGACCTGAGTCGCCCAGTGCCGCAGCCTTGTCTAATTCCTTGATGGCTTCGGCATATTTCTTTTGCTGGTACAGTGTATTGGCCAGGTTATAAGAAAGCTCCTGCTGATGCCGTCTCCCATCCTGCGCTTCAACGTATTTCTCCAGGGCCCGTGAATACTCTTTCTGCTTGTAGAATTCATTCCCCTCGGCATTCTTGCGCGCCTGTGGATCCAGCCAGGTTTGGCCGCTGAGGAGAGGGAAGAGGAGTAAGACCCCCAACAACGCCTTTTTGTTTCCATGCCCGGCAATCGGTAGATCGGATTTCACCGTTTGTCCCTTTCTTGACTATTACCAATCTGTGCAGCACTCAAAGCAAATGCAGGACCTGCGCTCTTCCATTTCATTGCTCTTCCCGTTGACTGCAAAATCTAAACTTTTCGTGCTTCGGAAATTCCCTTTTTTGTCAAACGATGAAGACGGAGCGTCCCTCCAAAAAATCTCTCCCAGAGGCCCCCGGGACGGCTCCATGTCGAGATCAACGCTTCGAGCAAAATCACCCCCAAAGCGCAGCCCAAGGGGATTTGGAAGCGGTCCACATACGTCAGATACATTTTCGATTGGAATTCCTTCTTATCCATCTGGGTCACAGTCTGGATAATTTTTTCCACTTCGTTTTCCCCCGGAGTAGCTCGAAAATATTGCCCGCCCGTCACCTTTGCAATTTGTTGCAGCGACTCTTCATCCAGGCGGCTGACCACCACACTCCCGTCCTCATCTTTTTTATAACCGGTGACATTCCCATGTTCGTCTCTCAGAGGGATGGGTTCCCCCGCCGGTGTTCCTACACCAATGGTAAAGATCACAGCGCCTTCGTCCCGGGCCTGCTCAGCCGCTTTGAGCGGGTCTCCTTCCAAGTTTTCTCCATCCGTCAGGAGCAGCATGACCTTATGACGTCGTTCCTTGGGATCGAAGGCCCGGGTTGCTTTTTCAATGGCATCACTGATATTGGTTCCGGGACGCGGGATCATTTGGGTGTCGAGGATCTCGAGAAATAACTTCACCGCGTTTTGATCTATCGTGAGCGGACAATTCACCATGGCGTTACCTGCGAAAACTACCAGCCCGACGCGGTCGCCTTCCAGCCCATCGATGAGGGCGCGAACCTCATGTTTTGCCTTTTCCAATCTTCCCGGGACAACGTCCTGTGTGTCCATACTCAAGGAAGTGTCCAGGACGACCACCAGATCAATCCCCATTCTTTTTACGGTCTCCAGCCTTGTTCCCCACTGTGGTCGAGCCAACGCCAGGATGGAAAGCAGGAAAAAGACCGTTAAGAGAATGGCTTTAATGACTTTCTTGCTGAAACTGGCGCCGCGAATCAACTCGTCGGTCAACCTTCTGCCGGCAAATCGCTCCAGGCATTTCCGCCTTTGGTAGAAACTCCATCCTAAAATGCTCAGGAGGACGGGGATGAGCCAATAAAGATACAGAAGTTGCGGCTTTGCAAGGTGCATTATGGCAGCGTCCGAAAACGGGTGTAGGAAAGGAGTGTCTCCAATAGAATCAGTCCCAAACCGGGCCACAGAAAATAATCATAGATTTCATGGTAGTGGGTATACGACTTCACCCGCACGCTGGATTTCTCGAGGCTGTCAATGGTCTTGAATATTCGCTCCAGAGAATCCCGATCCATCGCCCGATAGTATTGGCCTCCGGTGGATCCTGCTATTTTCTTGAGCAGCTCTTCGTCAATTTGAACTTCTAC
>JAXLQK010000124.1:0-3863 GCA_046331665.1 Terriglobia bacterium
ATGGGTAATCGAGGACTCAAGGGAGGAAATCGTCTCCGTCTGCGGACGAATGGCCTTGATGTCTCTCTCATGCTTACTTCCGAATATTTTCTTTAGTACGGTGTCGACAATCAATATGGATTCTCCTGCCTGCATGGCTAAACCTTCATTTTATGAATGGATGAGATTCAATGTCAAGGAGGCCAGACTCTTGACCCACTCAGCCAGCCCTCTTCCCGTGACAATAATCGCGTTATCCGTCTTATTCCTCCCTCTTCCCTTTTGCGCTAGACGAAGAAGAAATTTGGAGACAGTCAATCATTCATTCTGAAGGGGATTCCTGTTGTTAGACTGCGAATTGGGTTAAACTGGCTTGCGGGTGAGTGCGAAAGGAAGCCCTTATGAAATTCAAAGCGCTGGGCAGAACGGGCTTGCAGGTAAGCGAGATTTGCCTCGGTACGATGACTTTTGGGAACCAGGCAAACGAAGCCGCCTCTTTAAAGATCCTGGATATGGCAGCCGAAGCCGGCGTTAACTGTATTGATACCGCGGATGTCTATCCATTTCCTCCCACCTTCGAACAGGCAGGCGCCACCGAATCGATCATAGGGAAATGGCTGAAGGGGAGGCGCGATCGCTTTGTGCTGGCCACAAAGTGTGGGATCCCTGTCGGCCAGGACCCAAATTCCGGCGGGCTCTCTCGAAAACACGTCTTCCATGCCTTGGAAGCAAGTCTGCACCGACTGCAAACGGATTACGTGGATTTGTTTTATTTACATCAACCTGATCCTAGAACGCCCATCGAAGAAACTCTGCGTGCACTCGATGATCTTGTGCGTGCGGGAAAGATTCGCTATACGGCTTGTTCCAACTTCACGGGCTGGCAGATTGCCAAATCCCTTTGGACTGCTGACAAGCGCAATGGGTCCCAGTTTGCCGCCATTCAGCCCCGCTACAATCTGCTTTTTCGAGAGATTGAAAATGAAATTCTCCCGCTCTGTCTGGATCAGGGGTTAGGTGTTTTCGCCTACAATCCGCTCTCCGGCGGCTTCCTGACAGGGAAATACCAACGTGGCGAGGAACCAAACCGGAACGCTCGATTCGGTTTGGTTGATGACCCGAAAAGTCTATACCGCGAGCGCTACTGGAAACCTCCTTATTTCGATGCGGTGGACAACTTGCGACAATTCCTCCTTCCGCGGGGCAAAGAATTGATCCATGTGGCTCTTGCCTGGGTTCTCAGCCAGCCGGGCATTACTTCGGCCATCCTGGGAGCCAGCCGTCCTGAGCAATTGAAACAAGGATTGGCAGGCGTCGGCCTTTCTCTCGATGAGGAAGAAAAGGCCTTTTGCAATGACCTATGGTTTTCCTTACCCAAGGTCAAAGATCCAAGAGTTTCTCTGCGATAGAAAAGAGATTCCTATGCCTGATATTCCTGAAGTGGAACATGACCAATCTCCCCACTCTAATACTTTGGTGATTCCGACTAAGGATTTCGTTTACGAAGCCGTCCAGCAAAGCAACGGGATGGCAACCGGGGTTCGATTTCAGCTGATCAATCCCTTTATCAAGCCTGGCGACGTCTTGCTGGTCTTGACAGGAGCAGATGTGCATTTCCACGGACTCATCCGCATGGTGGAGGACGGATGGGCCCTCGCCACGGATGCTCAAAGCCTCCTGCCTGCCCCCACAGTCAACTGAACCATGATTCGTCGCCAATCCTCAAGAAACGCCGGGTCTCGTCTCATCGTTGCCGCTTCCGAGAAAGATGCCAACCTCCTCTATGCAACCCGTTTCTTCGCTCCCGACCCTTTTATTTATTTCACTTCCCGGGGCAAATCCTTTCTCGTCATGAGCGATCTGGAAATCGACCGGGCCCGCAAGCAAGCCCGTGTCAATAACATCTTGTCTTTGTCGGATGTCATGCGGTCGATGAGGAAATCCCAGTCGAAAACCTTCGGCACTCCCGCGATCCTGGCCGAACTGTTTACTCGAAGGAGAATTCAAACCGTCGAAATTCCATGGGATTTTCCGACAGAATTCGCCGACCAATTGAGAAAAGTTGGTTTCCAGCTGAAAATCTCTGCCGGCGATTTCTTCCCGGAACGCCAAATCAAAACCTCAGAAGAGATTCGCGCTATCCAAAAGGCTCAACAGGTGGCCGAAGCTGGAATGCATGAAGGGATCGAACTCATCCGGCGAGCCCGTATCGCTTCCTCCGGGTTCCTGGTTTTGGAGGGAAGTAAATTGACCTCAGAAAGAGTGAAGTACCGGATCGCGGAAACAATTCTCCGTGAGGGGCATATCGCCACCCACACTATTGTCAGCGGCGGCCGGCAGGCGTGTGACCCCCATGAAGAAGGACACGGTCCCTTACGGGCCCATCAACCCATTATTCTGGACATTTTCCCACGCTCCCAGCAAACAGGGTATTGGGGGGATATTACAAGAACGGTTATCAAAGGGAGAATCTCTGAAACGCTAGCCCGTCTCTATGAGACGGTACTCGAGGGGCAGAAAACAGCATTGGAAGAAATTAAAGAAGGTGTTGGTGGAAACCTCATCCACCAGTCCGTGGCCAATCTTTTCATGAATCGCGGGTTTAAAACGGGTCGAAGAAAAGGCCGGATGGAAGGCTTCTTCCATGGAACCGGACACGGCGTCGGCTTGGAAATCCACGAACTACCTCGCCTGAGCACGGGTGCCAGTTCCCCTTTGAAGGCCGGGCACATTGTAACCGTCGAGCCCGGCCTCTATTATCCAGAGCTTGGGGGGGTCAGAATTGAAGACTTGGTACTCGTCACCAAAGGTGGCTATCGCAATTTGACTCGGTTCCCCAAAATCTTCAAGGTTTAAAAGGGGATCTCCCTGAAATCGGAATGCGCCGGCAAAGGGAAATCACGGACTGGTTATCAGTTGACTACTTGATGCCCGAAAAGCTGATTTGTAAAATCCCGCCAGTGATCAGAGACTGCACAGCAATCACCGCCCCCAATCCTGTGACGACTAACGAAGAAAGTATGGGCAGGACTTTCCACACCCGGCCTTCTCCTGAAAACCGCTCTAAGAAGCCTCTGGCATAAATCATCATTAGACCGATAGCCATCAGCACCAGAGCCAGACCCAGGCTGAAAGCAACAATCAACAATAATCCCAGTCCTACCCGATTGATCGAGATCGCTCCAAGCAACACTACCAGAGCCGATGGACAAGGCACCATACCGCCTGTGATGCCAAGGGTGAGCAAGTCCTTCATGGTGACTTCTGAATAATCGTGAGAATGGGTGACACCACCATGCGAATGAACCAATGGGCCATGACTATGGTTGTCCGTGCCCTGCACATGTTCGTGGGTATGATCATGAGGTTGGGCGTGCCGATGTGAGTGGCTGTGTCCGTCGTGAGAATGCACATAAAAGTTTCGGTATCGTTGAAGGAAAAGACTAAAGCCAATGACCACGACTCCCAGGCCAGAGCCAAATCCCAGCCAGGGATAGAGTTTCTCCGGAAGGACATACTTGGAGAGATACAAAGTCACCAGTCCGAGAATGAATACTCCCAGCGTGTGTGTCAGCGTAACAATCCCTCCGAGCAGAATGGCATGCCTTGCCGTCCCCCGGGTCCCCACTAGATAGGCGCCTACCACTGTTTTTCCATGACCTGGCGACAGAGCGTGGAATGCGCCCAGGCTGAAAGCAGCCACCAATGCCAGCAGGAGAATGCTTGTCTTGATTTCAGATTTGGACAGTAACTGCATCAGCCGCTGCTGTTCAGATTGAGTCTTCGGATCCTGCTTAGAAAAAGAATTACGGCCCTCCACTCGGCTCCGGGCACCAGCGGCATCAGGACTCCCCGCCGCCAACCCTGCAGTGGATGTCAGCACT
>JAXLQK010000125.1:0-3689 GCA_046331665.1 Terriglobia bacterium
GGTGGTCAAGGCGGCCAATGAATCGGGAGGCTATGGAATGCTGGTAGGCCCGCATTCCACCCTGGAGGAACGGCAGGAGTTTGCCGAGCGGATACGGAAAAATCCTCGAAACTACATTGCGCAGCCGACCCTTTCCCTCTCCCGTGTGCCGGTCATCACAGGAGATACCATCGAAGGCCGCCATGTCGATTTACGCCCCTATGTTTTGTATGGGAAAGACATCTACGTTCTGCCCGGCGGGCTGACGCGGGTCGCTCTCAAGAAGGGGTCGCTGGTGGTGAATTCCTCCCAAGGCGGCGGCAGCAAGGATACCTGGGTGATCTCCACACCGCGAGCAGAAGAGAAACCTGCCGGGGATGTTTTTTTCCAGAGCCAACAGTAGTCGAGGTACAAAACCATGCTGAGCCGGGTAGCCGATTCAATTTACTGGATGAGTCGTTACATTGAACGCGCGGAAAATGTTGCTCGTTTTATTGACGTCAATCTCAACCTCATGCTGGATCGGCCAATCGGCTACGAAGATCAATGGGACCCGCTGGTGAACACCACGGGCGACCAGGAGAATTTCGAAAAGCATTACGGAGAAGCCAGCCGCGAAAATGTGATCCAATTTCTGACCCTGGATGCCACCAATCCCAACTCCATTTTGTCGTGCGTGCGCGCCGCGCGCGAAAACGCCCGCTCGATCCGGGAGGTTATTTCTTCGGAGATGTGGGAGCAAATCAACCGGTTCTATCTCATGGTGAATGAGGAGGCCGCGCTGGGTTGGAGTATCGAAGAACTGCACGATTTTTACGGAGAAATCAAGCTCGCCAGTCACTTGTTTGCCGGAATCACGGACTCCACGCTGTCGCACAATGAAGCCTGGAATTTCTGCGGGTTGGGGCGCATGCTGGAGCGGGCCGACAAGACGACCCGGATCCTCGACGTCAAGTATTTCATTCTCCTTCCCGACGTCGACGAAGTGGGCAGTCCGTATGACGATATCCAATGGGCCTCGGTTCTGCGATCAGCCAGCGCTTTGGAGATGTACCGCAAGACCTATGGCCGTCTTTCCCCTGCCAGCATCGTGGAATTTCTTCTCCTGGACCCGCAATTCCCCCGCGCTGTACACTACTGCCTTAACACAGCGGATGAGTGCTTGCATGCCATTGCCGGGTCGCCCATTGGATCATTTAGAAATCTGGCCGAACAGCGCCTGGGACAGGTGCGCGCGGAACTGGCGTACGCCCAGGTGACCGAAATCATCTCGAACGGCCTGCATGAATTTCTCGATGGCTTGCAAAGCAAATTCAATTACCTTGGAGAAGGGATTCACGACACTTTTTTCGCCACACGCCCCGTGCCGACGCTCCTGGCACAGCGAGTCTGAATTTTTTCAAACGTGGGACCGCAAGCATCAATGGCGGCTCCATGCGAGCCACGACAAAAACAATGCGCCGGGGAGCTGATTCGAAAATGATTTCATCTTCCGGAAAATGGTTTGCAGAAATTAAGCCGTTGACCGGCTCTTTCAAGGAAATCCCGTTACGATGGCGATCGATCGCGCCGAGCCTACGATGCAGGACGCTATGAATTCCACACCGTCAGGCGTCTCTACCCATCAGAGCCTGCACCAGCCTTATTCCTGGTCTAAAGAGATCTTCGACGAAATGGTGGAGGCGCCGCAAGCCTTGCGTTCTCATTGGTCGCCCGTGATTGGCGCGCTGGAGGCCCTGGGCAGAAGAGCTCGGCCGCGGCGAAGGCCGCCAAACGGCTGATCCGCGAAAACGGGGTAAATTACAACATCTACGGAGACCCTCGGGGAACCGACCGTCCTCTCGAATTAGACACCATCCCGCTCTGTTGCCGGAAAGTGAATGGAGAGAACTGGAAGCGGGATTGCAGCAGCGGGCTTCTCTGCTCAATCGTATTCTGGCGGACCTCTACGGGAATCAGCAGATTTTGAGAGAAGGTCTCATTCCTCCGGAACTGGTCTATTCCAATCCTGGTTTTTTGCGTCCCTGCCACGGCGTTTCGGTCCCCCATGACGTTTTTCTTCATCTCTATGCCGCCGACCTTGCCCGGGGGCCGGACGGCCAATGGCGGGTTCTGGCAGATCGCACCCAGGCTCCCTCGGGGGCCGGATATACGCTGGAAAACCGGATCGTGTTGTCGCGCGTCTTTCCGGACCTTTTTCGCGAATCTCAGGTCCGGAGGCTGGCCACTTTTTTTCGCGATCAGCGGGAAATGCTCATGGGACTGGCGTCGGCCAGGCACGAACTCCCAAGGATTGTGTTGCTGACCCCGGGCCCTTATAACGAAACCTATTTTGAACATGTGTACCTGGCACGCTACCTCGGGTTGACCCTGGTGGAAGGAGCGGACCTGATGGTTCGCGACCGCCGCGTCTATCTCAAGACCCTGGATGGCCTTCAGCCGGTCGACGTGATTTTGCGGCGAGTGGATGACCAATTTTGTGATCCGCTGGAATTCCTCAGTGAATCTTTTCTCGGGGTTTCCGGACTGATGGAAGCGGTGCGAGCCGGCACGGTGGCAGTGGTGAATGCTTTGGGAAGCGGCGTCATTGAGACCCCCGCACTCCTCCCCTTCCTGCCGAAACTCTGCCGTCATTTTCTGAATCAAGATCTCAAGATTCCATCGATGCCGACACTCTGGTGCCTTTCTGAAGATTCACCCGACCTCATTCTTGGCAAGTCGGAACGCTTTGTGATCAAGCCCGCTTTCCCCGGTGCGGGGATGGAGCCTGTCTTTCTGGCAACCCTGTCGGAGGCGGAGCAATCCCGGTGGATAACGCGTCTGCGAGCGCAGCCCACCCGCTATGTAATCCAGGAAACCCTGGTCCTTTCCAGGGCTCCCATCTGGGGTCCGGGGGGATTAGAGCCCCGCCCCATGGTCTTGAGGGCAAATCTAACCTGGACGGCAGACTCGTACCAGGTTTTGCCGGGAGGTTTGACCCGCTTTTCAAACTCCCCCGAAACAACGGTCGTCTCCATGCAGCGAGGGGGAGGCAGTAAAGACACCTGGGTTCTCTCTGAGAAGCCTGTCGAACCTTTCAGCCTGCTGAACCCCTCTGGTCAGCCTGTTCAGCTCAAGCGGAGTGCCGGGGATCTACCCAGCCGCGTGGCCGACAATTTGTTTTGGCTGGGCCGCTATGCGGAGCGCTCGGAGGGCGAAACGCGTTTACTTCGATCGATCCTGGACCGGCTCGTGGACGTGTCACGGCATGTTTCGCCGGAACAAGTGCACCTGTTCTTCAGATTGGTATCGCGCCTCTGGTATCTGGATGCCGAGATCCTCTTGCACGGAGAAGCCATCGCTCTCAAAAACCTCGAACAGGAATTGCTGGGGACGATTTTTGACGAGAAAAAACCCTTCAGCCTGCAAAGCACCCTTCAGGAGCTGCACCGGGTGGCGGGAAGTGTCCGGGACCGCTTGTCGTTTGATACGGTGCGCATCCTCAATCAACTGGCTTCACGCCCCAAGTCCAGAGCAAGTTTGCAGATCACGGAATCCATTTCGGTGTTGAATCGGTGGATCTTCGCCTTCGCAGCCTTTCGAGGAATGGAACGCGAAAACATGACCCGCGGCCAAGGCTGGCATTTCCTGCACATGGGACGGCGATTGGAGCGGGCGCTCTATCTGACGCGATTGTTCAGAAGCCTGATGGTGACAGCGGACTCCGATGA
>JAXLQK010000126.1:0-3308 GCA_046331665.1 Terriglobia bacterium
GCAACTGACGGCCACCGCCATCTCTTCAGGGTTCTTTCCGCGCTTGGCAGGGCTCACCGTGAATGACTCCTTTGAGTCCTTGGTGGATCCCGAGAAATTTTGCTCCCTTCGCCTCAAGAAACAGCTCCGGGAAGGGAAACGGCAGCGGGATGTCCTCTTGACCTTAAACGGGCCGGGCCACACGGGCTTGTATCAAGCCTACGACGTCAGCAAAACTCCCCAGGTTCAATTAAAGAACGAGCCGCTCTCGAAATTGCCCGATTGCATTCAAGACGTGCTTTCTGCCATCTATCACGCCCGAAGACAGCCGCTCAAACCAGGAATGAAATTTTCCATTATGGTGGGGGACGATGGGCAGGTGAAACAGATTCAAGTCAATGTCATGAAGTCCGAGATCATTGAGGTTTTAGGGCAGAAGAAGGCTGCGCTCATGATCGAAGCTAAATCGGTCTTTGGAGGGTTGTACAAGGAATCAGGGACCTTCTTCGTTTGGTTTTCCGACGATGGGCAGAGGATTCCCTTGCAATTTGAAGCCAAAATCAAGCTCGGAAAAGTCTCCGGAGCCATCAAACAAATCCAAAACAAATCGAGCTCCGGCCCGAAGGAGTAATGCGGGCTCTTAAATTAAGCTTTGGGAGTCAGACCTGGGGGGGAGCGCACCACAGGAGTTCATCCTTCAGACCGCGGCTCTGCAGCTTGAACACGATCGAAAGACTCGTTACCTGGAATTCTCGCAGAAGTCGTGAGCTCTGTAGGAGCCTCCTGTTTATAGGAAACAGACCCCCTCAATCGAGAAAGCTCCGTAGGAGCGGCATGTGGGGATAAGAGGCCCTGGCGTATCGAGTGGTGTATCGAGGTCGGACCCGGCAAGATCCTTGATGGGTGGGGGCCTCGATAGGTTTTCGCGCGACTTCTTGGCCGCGGATGCCCTTTTTCTCAACCAAAAGCCTGTTTCCAGGCAAATATCCGATTCACATCCACCCACGTTAACTTCTCGTAGGCCTTTATGGGTGGGGCGCTCGCGGCGGACGGATAGTCCCAAACGCGCGTGCCACCAAATGCGAATGTAACTCTGAGCCTTGAGTTAGTCCAGAATCTGAAACGACCGAGAGATAGAGTATTGGAAGGGGAAAGGAGGCTTGGGGTGAGTGATGGGGATCGAACCCACGACCACTGGAGCCACAATCCAGCGCTCACCAACTGAGCTACACTCACCACGGGGACAAAGAAAAAGGTAGCGGACAACCATGAAACATTCGTCCGCCAAAGGAGTTTATTATAACGCGAGGTCTGAATCAACTGATTGCTCATCCAGGCACTCCAACCTTGGTCTGTTCCTACTGTAGCGGCAGTCTGTATCCGCCAAATCCCACTATTTCATGCAGAAGACAACGCCCCGGCGCTCATAGAGCGCCGCTACATTTACGTTTTTCGGCAAGCCACTAAGGACTCAAACTCTACTTTTGCCGAAATTTTCAATTTCATTCCCACTCTTAACTATATGTCGTGAAAAGGAATTACGCGACGTCGCAGGCCTGAAAGCCCGGTTGTCTGTCCCGGTCACGAGATTTTCGTAAGGACCGTTAAAATATTTGTGCGTCCACCGTCTATATAGATAAATGGAATCGGCGACGAGCCCTTTGAGCTCATGACCGCGGAGTACGACCAACAGATTGTAGAAGTGATCAAGTCTGAAAAGGCTCGGCTCAAAAACTTCATTTGGAGGCAGGTAGCCGATAAAGCCGATGCGTGGAGGATATTCTCCAGGATGTGTTTTATGAACTCGTCGAAGCCTATTGGTACTTGAAGCCAATCGAAAAGGTAGGCGCCTGGCTGTACCAGGTGGCCCGAAATCGGATCATTGACCGTTTTCGCAAACAAAGCCGGAGCCATCGACCAACGATCCGGTGCAAGTCACCGAGGATGGGGAGGCGTTATTACTGGAGGATCTTCTGCCATCGACAGAGGCCGGACCGGAGGCTGCCTTTGCACGAAGCGTCCTGTTGGAAGAGCTGGAAGAGGCATTGGATGAACTTCCCCAAGAACAGCGTGAAGTATTCATTTCCCATGAGATAGAAGGTCGTAGTTTCAAAGAATTGTCCGCGGAAACGGGGTTAAGTATGAACACGCTCCTATCTCGCAAACACTATGCAGTGATTCATTTGCGCCGCCGGCTTCAGGATATCTACGACGAGATTGCGAAAGGATAGAGACGATGCGGAAATCATTTTGTACGATACTGGGATTCAAGATTGTGTTGTTTTTGACGATAGCGATAGCGGGATTCGGGCAAGCCGTCCTGCATCTCTGGAACTGGCTGATGCCAACTCTTTTCGGGTTGCACCCCATCAGCTTCTGGCAAGCGGTTGGGCTGCTCGCTTTAAGCTGGATCCTTTTCGGAGGCTGGCGTGGTTTGGGTGGGCGGCCCGGACCTGGCGGGCACATGCGTCGCCGCCTGCTGGAGCGATGGGAGAAAATGACCCCGGAAGAACGCGACAGATTTCGTGCAGGGTTAAGTCATGGGTGCGGGCGATCGCAAGGTCAAGCGTCTCAACAGCCTTAATGAATCGAGGGGTCCATCCTTTTGGAAACACCGGTTCTTTCCTGCTTTCTCCATTTGGAAATGGGAAAGGCTACTGGAATAGGCTGATGTGACGATAGATAAAAAGGGTTGAGAAGTTCACCCTGGCGAGCTGTCCGTCAGTTCAATAGTTGAAATAGCCCTACCTTGGTGCTAGAGTGCCTGAAAGTCGATAGGTGATTGATTTGATTGAGATTTCTATAAGAGTCGCAGGGCTAGAGGTCGTGGCATGAAGGCTGTTATCTTAGCCGGTGGTGAAGGTACCCGGCTCCGCCCTCTCACCTTGAGCACTCCCAAGCCCGTCGTTCCCGTCTGCAACATTCCTTTCCTCCGCTATCAAATTGAGTTGCTCAAGCGACACGGAATTCACGAAGTGATCTTGAGTCTGGGATATCAGCCCCGCAAGATCGAGGAAGTCCTGGGGGATGGTTCTTCTTTGGGCAGTCGGATCCATTACGTTGTCGAACGATCGCCTTTAGGCACGGCCGGCGCCTATAAGAATGCGGAACCGCTGCTCGACGATGCCACAGTGGTTTTCAATGGCGACATCTTGTGTGATTTGGATCTGGGTCAAGTGATCGCCCAACACCGTTCGCGAAAAGCTACAGCCACGCTGGTTTTGACGCGCGTGGAAAATCCTTCAGCCTATGGTTTGGTGGAAACGGAAGCGGACGGACGCATTACCCGATTTCTGGAAAAACCAGGCAAAGATGAAATCACTTGCAAT
>JAXLQK010000127.1:0-3138 GCA_046331665.1 Terriglobia bacterium
CAGGTTGGTCAGAACAGCCTTGAGCTCTTCAAGGTCACCCCAAACTGCCGTAGGGGAGTCATCAACTTCCAATTCCTGGAAGACCATCGTCCCTTCGCTTAAGTGGTACCGTGCTCGAGCCCATTCCATGCACTCCCGGACTAATGGAGCCAGTAGAATGCGATCCCGTTGGGCCGCCTCGCTCCGATGGGAAAGCCGGCCAGTGCGCAAGACTTGCTCGACCGTATGCAGCAGGCGGTCGTTATCGGCAAGCATAATGTTATAAAACTGAAGGCGAGTTGCCTCGTCGACCTCGCGGGTTTTCAGAGTTTCCAAATAAAGGCGGATGGAGGTGATGGGAGTCTTCAGCTCGTGAGTGACTGCATTGATGAAACTGTCATGTTGTTCATTGCGGCGAATTTCGCGAACCAGAAAGGTCGTATTCAGAATGAGTCCGGCAATGATGGCTATAAAAAAAATAATTCCTAAAACCAGGATGGCTACCTGCCGCCAATGCAAAACGACCCATCCCACATTCAAGGCGACGGCCAGTGCAACCAGGCAGGTCCCCAGGGCAATAAAGAATATGATGGAACTCTTCCGACTTGGTACATGCATCGAGCCAATTCTAGGCGAAGGTCGCGAAGGGAGCAAACCGGAATATTGATGGGGCTACAATTCCTAGGCTTGCGTCGCGAAAATTTGGTGTAGAGTATTCCTGTGCGTCTTTGCCAGGTTCCATTCTCGCCTCATGGAAAATCTTAATGGACGGTTGGGCGACTCCCTAAGCCCGGAGTCATGAAATTCATTTGGGTTTGTTCCCGAAATGCATAGACTTCCGGGATGCAGTTCGGGACCTTCGGAAAAATCAGCGATTGCTTGATCTAGCCATGAACCAGGAGAGGTTACGATGACGAGTGAAAAACCAAATCCAGAATTAATTTTTGACGCTCTGAATGCCTACCAAAAATCAGCCACCTTGAGCGGCGCCATAGAACTTGATCTATTTACGGGTGTGGGCGAAGGGAAGAATACAGTTTCCCAATTGGCCGAATACTGCAAAGCCACTGCCAAAGGGATCAGGGTGTTGTGTGACTTTATGGTCATTCAGGGCTTTTTGGGAAAAGATGACGGCCATTATCTTTTGACCCCCATCTCAGCCGCGTTTCTGGATCGAAAATCCCCAAGTTATCTCGGGTCCATCGTTCGATTCCTCAAACAACCCTCGATAGAGGGGGCCTTTCAAGATGTTGCCTCGTTGGTCCGGAAGGGAGGGACTCTGCTCCCCGGGCAGGACGGTAGAGGCGAACAATCCCATTTGGGTCGAATTTGCCAGAAGCATGGCACCATTGGCTCTCCTGATGGTCCAGTGTGCAGTAGCCAAGTTAGTTGAGCCGAAGGCGGGAAAACCTCTCAAGGTCCTGGATATTGCCGCTGGACATGGATATTATGGGATCTCGATCGGGAAGCGGAATCCCCAGGCTCAGATTGTTGCACTCGACTGCCTGCGGTGGCCGAAGGGAGAAAGACGAACGCCTCAAAGCAGGGATGGATGGGCGATTTCATATGCTCCTGGAAGTGCCTTCGAAACGGAATTTGCGGGTGAAGAAGGCGTGAAATTGTCCTTTGACAAATTTCCTTCGACCACTTTGATCAGGAAAAACCTGTAAAGGGCTGATTGGGAAAATCAGAAAGTCCATAAGCAAAGGGGGAAGGACTTTGACGGTGGAATTTGTGCCCAACGAAGATCGGGTCTCTCTCCACCGGTGTGGCTGCCTCATTTGCGATGATGATGCTCGGAACGACGGCCTCCGGGGATGCCTATACTCGGAGTACGAACTAAATGTTTCGGGAAGGTGGGTTTTCAGCGCCTGAGCTGCATACGGTCCCAAACGCACCTCAGAGTGTGATCGTCAGTTACGCCTAATTGCTCGCGGGAAACGGCAATCTGCTGTATGAATTGGCGCTGGTAAATGTGATTCCCTGTTCAAGGCACTTGAACTTCTTACCAACAGGCCGCTCCTACGGAGCTTTGTCGATACATGATGGGGGTTTCTATAAACAGATCGCCCCTAGCGGGGCTCAATCGGCTCCAACCTCTCTATGCGACCAGTCTGGTTCATTCTGCGTGCGGCAATCCAATTTGTAGTTTCCCGTTGGATCAATAGGTTGTATTTGATTTTTCGTGGGCCAATGGGTGAATTCTGTCTGTTGGCTTGCCTGACTTGATTCCCCTTAGCTCCGCTAGGAGCGACCTGTTTATAGACTTTGCCGAGGCGAAAATGGCCAAGCTCCGTCAGGAGCGACCTGTATATAGATATGTGTGTCCCCAAATCCTTCCAAGCTCCGCTAGGAGCGACCTGTTACCTTTACATCAGTGGGTGACTTGAGAATATATCTCTCATCAAAATCAACATCAAACTTCTTTAGCAACTGCATATACTCGTCCCGAAATCTTAATTTCTTGTGGTGTTGTTCTTGCAGTTGAATGTAACGGATTACTTTTCCTAGTTGTGAGTGAGAATAAGAAAACGCACCAAAACCCTCTTGCCAATTGAATTTTCCGCGGAACCATTTCTTCTCGTTGATGAACCCCGCAGATATGGCCTTAATGTCCCGAACAAGATCAGATAGGGCAATATCGGGTTTCATGCCTAGGAGTAAATGAAGATGGTCGGGCATGCTGTTTACGGCGATTAGTTTCTGTCCACGGTTGTGGACAATGCCAGTGATGTATTTGTGAATCTCCTCCTTGAAATCCTTCTTTATAAGGGATTCTCTGGCCTGAACGGCGAAAATGACATGAACATAAATTTGGGAATAGGTGTTAGCCATGTCAAAAAACAGGCCGCTCCTACGGAGCTTCGTCGATACTTGGTGGGGGTTTCTATAAACAGATCGCCCCTAGCGGGGCTCAATCGGCTCCAACCTCTCTATGCGACCAGTCTGGTTCATTCTGCGCGCGGCAATCCAATTTTTAGTTTCCCGCTGGATCGATAATTTTATCGATGTTTTGCCGAGCCGCTAAGAGTTTATTTTGAATAGGGTGTTGTCCTAACAGGAAGCATTTAGCTCCGTCAGGAGCGGCCTGTATATAGATATGTGTGTCCCCAAATCCTTCCAAGCTCCGCTAGGAGCGACCTGTTTATAGATATGCGT
>JAXLQK010000128.1:0-2897 GCA_046331665.1 Terriglobia bacterium
GCTGGAAGCGAAGTCAGGAGGGGACTCTGAGATAAGACCTCAAAAAGGGGAGGGAAGGCAGCGGGAATGTCAGAAACAATCCGGATGCGGGAGCTTTTACTGCAGTAAATCCTCCAGGTGATAAATCATCTCTTTGCGGCTATATGCCGCGATTTCAACAATGCCTGTATCCATCCGAATGGCATCTTCAGGGCAAGCCTCAACGCAAAAGCCACAAAAAATGCAGACGCCAAGGTCAATATCAAAGCGCAGAGGATACTTTTCGACGTTCGGGTCCGGATGCTCTCCAGCCACGATATAAATACACCGGGCAGGACAAGCGGTTTCGCACATCATGCAGGCCACGCAGCGAGGACTCCCGTCATCACGCTGAGTCAACCGATGGCGGCTCCGATAGCGCGGTGAGAAGGGACGCCGTTCTTCAGGATATTGAAAAGTCACGGCACCCTTTTCCAGAGTCTGAAGCCCCAGTTGGGTCTTCAGATGCTTCATGAGATTCACGAAGAAATGGCGTCCCGTGAGCCAGAGCCCTCTAAAAACTTCAACCAAATAAAATTTTTCAACAAGTGTCAGTTCGCGTCGTTCCATGAGTCGGTTCTGAGTTGTCATTGGAGGAGAAGGATTACAGCTCCTGTCACGAGTAAGTTGATGATCGAAAGCGGGAAAATCATCTGCCAACCGAGACGCATGAGCTGGTCATAGCGAAATCGGGGAAGTGTCCATCGGATCAGCAATAATAGCCAACAAAAAAAGAACACCTTGATTCCGTAGGAAAGGACCTGCAAAACTGCCACCCAAAGTTGCGAAACTTCCAGGGTTGTTCCTCCCGGAAAGTGAAAACCATTTTGATACAAGTAGGGGACCTGCCAGCCGCCAAAAAAAAGAGTTGTCACGAGAGCCGAAATCAACACGGTTTCAACGAAATCCGTCAACATAAACAGTCCGAATTTCATGCTGCTGTATTCGACGAAATAGCCAATAATTTCTGACTCACCTTCCGGCAAATCGAAGGGGACCCGCTTGGTTTCAGCAATCCCCGCTATCAGAAACAAAAGACATCCCAACGGCTGAACCACGACTCCCCATTTGGGAAGAAATCCCCAAAGCAATTGTCCCTGTCCCCGGACAATTTCCTGAAGGCTCATGGATTCAAAAACCATGAGGACTCCGAGGATTGTGGCTCCGATGGTGATTTCGTAAGAAATCATCTGGGAGCTTCCGCGCATGCCTCCGAGAAAGGCATAGTTATTGTTGGAAGACCAACCGGCCAATACCACTCCATAGATGCCGAGCGACATGGCGGCAAAGACAAAAAGGACACCGACATTCAGGTCAATGACCTGGAGGTTAATCTCGCGTCCGAATAAGGTGACAACGTTTCCGAATGGGATAACGGCAAAACCAACCAGCGCAAAGAACGCAGCCAGGAAGGGGGCCATCCCATGAATGAAACGGTGTGCCTTCGCCGGGATGAAGTCTTCCTTGGTGAACATTTTCAAGCCATCGGCAAGCACCTGAAAGAGCCCGAAAAGCCGGAATCCCAGGATCGAGGCACGGTTTGCGCCAATGCGATCCTGCATGACGGCACTTTGTTTTCGTTCCATCCAGGTCAAGATTGCCGCCAAGTTCAGGACCCCGATCAATACCAACAATACTTTCGTGAGCTCAATTCCTAACGACAACCACATGTGTCTTTACCCATCCCGATTCAATCAGACTCCTGCTGCGATTTCAGAGGAGGTTCATCATTTAGTCTGCGCCTCATGGCCCAAGCCGCCTCAACCCTGCCCCCGTCAACTCTCCTTAGACAACGCAGGCTCACCGATTTTCGCTCCCCTGTCGCTGACTTTGGCGTAGCTTAAGTTTTTGAATTCACTTACCCGATCTGCCAAGGCATTAAAAATCTCTTCCGAGGTTTTCATCGGGAATGGTTTTCCCATGGACTCGGCCAGCCGGGCTACAATTTGCCAGGTCGGCAATGAATCGCCCAAGGGCTCCACGGCCTGCCGGATCCTTTGGACTCTGCCTTCAAAATTCGTAAACGTGCCGTCAACTTCCGCATAAGTTGCGCTCGACAGGATCAGGTCGGCCAGCATCGAAGTTTCATTCTCGCTATGGCCGACATAAATGACGTATTCAAACCCAGAGAGGAACCTTTTTCCTGCCTCTTCACCGAGCTTTCCAACCAAATCCTGTTCGAATAAGCAGAGCAACGTCCCATTCTTATCCTGAGGGGAATTCATGATCTGGGGAAGGTCGAATCCTTTTCCTGTTTGCAAGATCACTTGGGCTCCCCATGTGTTGGGATGGCGATCGGCCTGCAAGAGCATGTTATCTCCCGAGGCTAAATGAGGTTCCGGAACTTTATAATCGATTTGTGATATCCCCAGCTCCTCTACGAACAGCCTTCGCATCAAGAAGAAATCCTCGTTGGTCAACTGAGGCGAGGCGACAATGACAACGGAGTCGGCGCCGCCGTGCTGCAGGGCAGTAGACAACTTCTCGGAGACTCTTTGGATCGCCTCGTTCCATTCGATCGGCCGTTGGAGCGTTTCCTGTTTCTCAAGGCATCCGGCGAGGCGTGAAGGGCTGTCAATAAATTCAAATCCATAACGGCCAATATCACAAATCCACCATTGGTTAACCTCTGGATTGTAACGGGGTTTCAGTCGCATGACACGTCTGCCTTCGGCATGATGGGGGCGCTCGGCATTGGTCTCGATGGTAATATTGCAGCCGCGGCTGCAACCGTTGCAGACGGAATTGGTCTTATTCAAGTACCAGACCCGGCACTGAAATCGGAAATGGCGGTCCGTCAACGCGCCCACCGGGCAAATGTCAATGACATTTCCGGAATAGTTGTTTTCCAGGGACTTATCCGGCAGTAGCTGAATTTC
>JAXLQK010000129.1:0-2677 GCA_046331665.1 Terriglobia bacterium
GCTTGGTCTTTCTGATTCGACGTTTGATCATGGAGAGGGAAGAGGAAAAGGCAGATGGAGACCGGCCGCAGTCATTGACTCGAATGAAGAAGGAATGAGGCGACGGACAGGCGGCAGTAGGCAGAAGGCGGTTCGCAGATGGCAGAGGATTAACGGCAGAGGCCTGCCATCGAAATAGAAAATGAAACGTCTCCGAATCATCCACCACCTACTCACGAAATGGAGCGAAATTTATCCCGCCACTGATCTTGACCACATGACGGGAGTTGGGAGCGATCGTGACTGGCCAGCTACCGCCTCTCGACTTGTCTTCTTACGCCCGAATTACTTAACCGGATTTCCAGCTTTGTCGACTCTTTCAAGCTTGCTGAGGCCGCCGTATTTCGCATGCCAGGGATGGGCCCCTTTAAGAACCTCATTCAGGGCTTTGATATTGCGCACTCCCCGGTCATTCAACCAATCTTCAAAAGCCTTCAGGCCTTGCTTGGCAAATACCGGGATGCCGTCTTTCCAGGTAGCGCGACCACAGAGAACGCCGGCAAATTGGGTTCCCGCTTCAATTCCCAATTCCAGGCTTTCGCGAAAAACCTCGTCACTCACGCCCGCACTCAGATAGATGAAGGGCAGTTTGGCAAGCTCGGCCGCACGGACATAGTGGGCCTTGGCTTCCTGACGGGTGTAGGCTACCTGGCCGGTCTTGTTGGCTTTCGATCCTTCGACAAACTCCATATTCACCGGGATCTCGACTTTCAACACGTCGACGCCATACTCGGGCTTGGAAAATTCCTCCATGCTTCGCGCAACAATTTCCGGTTTTCTCTTGGCGAATGCGATCCCTTTTTCATCTCCTCCATCCGGATCATAGCCTACGAACTCAAGAAAAAATGGCATTTCGTAAAAGTGGCATTCCGCCCCGATTCGCGCAACGAAGGCGTGCTTCATGTCTTTCACGCTCTGCGATTCAAAGGGGCTATAGTAAAGTAACAGTTTAAGACAGTCGGCACCTGCCTCAATCGCCTTTTTCACCGTCCAATAGGGGATTAAGGAAGGAATCCTTCCGGGAAGGGTATGGTCGTAACCGGTCTGCTCATAGGCTAACAAAACTCCCGCATTGGGGGCTTTGACTTTAACGGCATCCAGGCCAAATTCCGGGTCGAGTAAGATGGCGGTGGCATGAGGGGTCAGAATGCGGGTGACGGCTGACTTGAAGTCCGACATCATCTGGGGGGTAATCGCCGAGACATCGGTGCCCTTCTCCTTGGCCAATGACTTTTGCAGTGATCCGCGTTGATCCATGGCGGCGGCGGCGATCACGCCCCGGGAATCCGCGACGGCACTGATTCTTTTCAATTTTCCTGCCGTGATTTTCAAAATGAATTCCTCCTCTAATAATTAAGTTGCGGCAACCGCACAGATATTAACGTAACAGCCTGAAGCGGACAATAAAAGAAAGCACATCAGGCCCGGGGCCTAACGTGAGCCTGTGTTTGTTGCGGTGCGAAATTCCTCCTCGATGAACCCCGACATACCTGGATACCCCTCCCGAAATTCTGGTCCCGTAGCGGCAAAAGGCTCAAAATACGTGGCCGTCATTTTCCCGAAGTGGTTGAGATTAAACCGGACCACATTCATATCGTTCTCGGAAGCGAAAGCCAGATAGACAAGCCGTTTCCGGCTTTTCACCAGACTGGAAAACTGATGAACACGAGTTTCGAGCGCACGTTCCAAAACATCTTTGGTCCTTTGCGTCAATGGAGAGAGCACGAGGACGCCCATATACCAGACCCTTCTTTCCTGAAAGGCGTTGCCTTGCCAGTTAATTTCCGGCAGGTGAAATTCCAGTGGGCCAAGCAAATCACGCCGTGACAGGAGTGCGCTCCACGCCATGTCAGCCTTGGCGCGAAGTAGGATGATGGGTGAAGATCCAGCCTCTTTCCGAAACGGGAAGGAGGGCACGACCCGCGCCAGGCAATTCACCAGCAGAAAGGAAGTGACGGAATCAGCCAGATCCTGGGGAAGAGCCGGAAAATGGCGGAAGAGCGCCTGAGAAAGAGCGGAACGGGTGATGTCTTGAAATTTGGGGCCAATTTCCTCCCAGCTCTTGGCGGAGCGATTCAGGAATTGTGTGATGGAGATGCCGTGAGATTCGAGAAAGAGCAGATATTTTCCCAGCAAGGGGCCCAGCTCCGCGAGTGCCTGCTCGCTGGCCGCATAACCGTCAAAGTCGCGCAGGGCGGAAAGGAGAAACACGAAATCGCGCTCTCGCGACTGTGGAATCCAGGGCGCTTCGCCGCGCTCATGGAACTTGATTTTGGCCAGTTGGCGGCGAAGCCTGGGAACGGAATAATAGGCCATCATGCGCTCGAACAATTGCCCTGTCAGAACTGCGTTCTCTCGTTCAGACTTTGCGGTCGAAGTAATCAGTTCACCATCCATGAACTCAAACTAACATCACCTGAAGTGGAGCGCAACTAGCTTGTAGACATGGGTGAATCTGGCCTGGAAAATGGAATGAAGGGGCGGGACTTGACAGTTTTGAGTTGTCGCTGGAGTTCGGTTTTTGGTAGAGTCTGGGGCAATTGAGTGGGGCAAGAGCCAACGCGTCTTGCCCCCGTCGCCTTCCCTTGGCGCTATGGTGTAATTGGTTAACACGCCGCCCTCTCAAGGCGGAGAGTAC
>JAXLQK010000130.1:0-2651 GCA_046331665.1 Terriglobia bacterium
GGCGTTTTCGAAGTGGGGGAATTGTCAAGGGGATCACATTCAACCGATAGTACAGGTCTTCTCGAAAATCGCCTTTCTTGACGAGAGTCTTAAGGTCACGATTTGTCGTTGCAATGATTCGAACGTCAATGGGAATCGGTTTTTGGCCTCCCACGCGATCCACTTCCTGCTCTTGAATGACCCTTAACAACTTGGCTTGAAGCAATGGAACCATTTCACTAATCTCATCGAGCAGCAGGGTCCCATTATGAGCCAGCTCGAACTTCCCTGGTTTTTGATTAATGGCACCGGTAAAGGCCCCTTTTTCATGGCCGAACAACTCTGCCTCCAATAGGTTTTCGGGCAAGGCTGCGCAATTGACCGCGACAAAGGCACCATTGTGACGCGGACTGGATTGATGAATCCAACGCGCGACCAACTCTTTCCCTGTTCCACTTTCGGCCTGAATAAGGACCGTCGATTTTCCTTTGGCCGCCTGTTCACACAATTCAAACATTGCCAAAAGATCGGGATCCACCGTTACAAAAGGCACGCTCCCTTGGGGCTTGCGGATGGTCAAATAGCTTTCGTTTTTTTTGATGGCGCGTTGAACCACCCCTTTGAGATCGGTCGTTGAGAAGGGCTTCAACAAATAGTCGAAGGCTCCCAGCTTCATCGCTTCCACAGCATTGCTTACCGAGCCATGCGCGGTCACCAATACGACTTGAGTTCGCGGAGAGCTGGACTTCACTTCCCGGAGTAAGTCGAGTCCAGTGATGACGGGCATGCGCAAATCAGTGATGACGAGCCTGAACTGTTCATTCTTGAGTCTGTCCAGGGCGTCTACTCCGCTACTGGCTGTCACAATCGAAAGGCCATCCCGTTTGATCGTATCGTTCATCGCGATAAGCATTTGCGGCTCATCGTCTACTATCAGCACATCCTTATTGAGCATATCGAGCTTCCATTACTTTGATCGGTAAGCAGAGGGTAAAGAGCGTACCTTTTCCAAATTCACTTTGAACCGCGACGCGGCCATGATGTTTCTCGACAATTTGATGGACAAGCGCCAGGCCCAGCCCCGTTCCCTTTTCACTCGTTGTGAAGAAAGGATCGAAAATATGTCTGACGTTTTCAGTGGGGATTCCGATTCCAGTATCTTCCACTTCAATGACGACTTCGCCGTTTGAATCGGAAAAGGCACGTAACGACAGGGACCCTTTTTCAGGCATCGCTTGCAGCGCGTTCATGACCAGGTTAACAAGCATCTGGCGCAATAAGTCGATATCCGCCTCGACTCGCAGCCTGGTATTCGGGCTCGGGCAGCTCAATTGGATGCCGCGCTTGACCAAGACCGGTTCAATAAAATGCACTGTCTCATCAATCAGCCTGATGAGGTCGAACTGCCGGAGTTGGGGCTTCGATGACCGGGTAAAAGTCAGCATATTGGTCACTATCGTGTTGAGAAACTTGACTCCGGTCACAATCTGACCAGCCCAGTTCCTTTGTTCCGAATTGCCTTCAAGCTCACTTCCCAGAAGCGAGGCAAAGAGTTCAATGCTCCCCAGAGGATTGCGGATCTCATGCGCAAGCTGAATGGCCATTTCACCCATGGCCTGTAGTTTTTGGGCGCGATGCGCTTGCGCTTCTAATTCTTTCAAACGAGTAATATCCTTAAGAATCAAGGTAACACCCAAACAACTCCGATCCGAACCGATGATGGATGACCCTGAAATGGTTAAGGACCTCAACTGTGATGAATTGCCCCTAGAGTTCACCTCATGCTCATCAATCAATGGAAGCGGTGATATCAGCCCCTGAGAAACAATTTTTTTGATTTCAGAGGGAATCGGCAGCTCTTGATAGTCCGCGGCCGATTCTGCGCCTTCCCGAGTGAGACCTAGGAATTCACAAGCCATCGGATTGCAGATGGTGACACGATGATTCTTGTCAACCACCAGAACACCATTACTCAGGCTTTCTAAAATATTTTGCAGGTATTTCTTGACACTTTCGTTCTCAGCAAGGCTCTTCCCCAACTCAATATTCTTTTGCGCTAGTTCGAAGGATAAACGCCGACATTCCGCCTGAAGCTCCTGATAGGAACGTTGAAGGTTGGCGGATGCCGTATTGAAATTTTCAAATGCTTGTACGAGCTCTTGATACTCTGTAAGTGGAGGCAGGGGATGAGAATTTGAAGACAGAGAGTTCATGATTGTTGGAATAATGAAATGGTCAAAGGTGACGTTCAATTCGCTGCCGCACGGCTCAAATCCAGAGAATATGTACAGGACTTCGGCCAGATCTTTTCCTGTAAACCATTCCTATGTAAGTTGGCCTGCCCTTCACCAGAGTGCTATGACAATGGCAGATACGGCATTCCATCTACCAAACCTCAGGGAAATTGGAAAAGATTCAGGCTTTAACTAACTTCCTTTTTTTCAATCCAATACGCATCCGTTTGAGGCACGGGGTAGGGGTCACTGACCAAGACCTAGTCAAAACCATGACGAGGGTTGTCAAAGATGCGCAGCGGAAACTCTCAGGTGGGAAGTGTGGCCGTTAGTTGTAAAGCTACAAGCGAAAAAACCGAAGACTATCGGTTCTTGAGAGAGAAAGGAAGCGAGGGGTCCGTGCGAGTTTGGAGTTGTTTGATAAGCTCAAAGCAATCT
>JAXLQK010000131.1:0-2477 GCA_046331665.1 Terriglobia bacterium
TGCGAAAGTCCATGCCTTCCGGCGGTCACAGACCGCCGCTACAGTGCCAGATAGGATGTGTCCCAGGTTTTTTGCAACATCCTAACTTGGATCCCCCTACTGGCGGTAAGGCCTCTACTTCAAAGCCTGCAAGGAACTCGGTGGTTTTTCTTCCAAGTGGCAGATAAGCAACCAAAAATTCATTTCTGGACGCAGTTCACTGGAGCAAAGATATGAGAAATCAGTTCGCGCGACTGATTGCTATGGCAATAATATTGAGTTTCACCTTTGGAACAGTAGGGTCATTGCGAGCCCAAACACCTCCAAGCCCGGGGGTGGCTTCAAATGCAGGACTTCCACCCGGAGGGGATCCCTGGCCGCGGAACATCCCTTACCAGGGAGCCACCATTTTGGTTTATCAGCCCCAACTCGAAAGTTGGAAGGGGAACCTCATTGAGGCTTATGCAGCAGTATCCATTAAGAGCTCAACGGAGGATCGCACGGACTATGGCGTCATTTGGTTTACGGCCCAGACCGAGGTAGACAAAGTCAATCGGGTGGTGACCCTCGACAATTTCAAATTAACCAAACAAAATTTTCCCTCCCTTCCGGGTAACGGTTCGTCTTATACCAGTACGCTTCAACTGAATATGCCTTGGAATAATACGATTCCGCTCGATCATCTGGAGTCGGCCCTGGCTCTGACCGAGGCGGCAGGACAACAGAAAACCTACACACTTCAAAATAATCCGCCGCGGGTGATTTTCAGCATTACCCCCGCCGTATTGGCCTCGATTGACGGACAGCCCTCGCTGCAGCCTGCGGGGGAGAACCTGCAAAAAGTGATTAATACCAGGGCCTTGATCTTGTTCGATTCTTCCAAGAATCTTTACTACCTCGCCTTGATGGATGCCTGGGTGGAGGCTCCTTCCCTTGAAGGACCATGGACTGAAGCCAGACATGCACCGACAAAATCGCTCGACAAGATTAAACAGGCTTCATTAGCCAACCATCAAAACGAAGTTCTGGGTCATCCTGAACAATCTCTTAAAGACGCCTACAAAGACGGGGAAGCCCCGACGGTATACGTCAGCACCGTGCCGGCGGAGTTGCTGCTGTCACAAGGTGAGCCGCAGATGACGCCTATCCTGGGGACCAACCTTCTCTATGTCGCGAATTCGGGCAACGACATTTTCATGGATAACGTGAGCAGTCAATACTACATCCTTATCACTGGCCGATGGTTTACCTCGTCGTCTTTGCAGAACGGACCTTGGCAGTACATAGCGCCAGGGAGCCTTCCTGCCGATTTTGCCAAGATTCCTCCCCACAACCCCAAGGCAAGCGTCTTGGTTTCAGTGCCGGGAACTTCTCAGGCGAAAGAGGCTTTGATTGCAAACCAAATTCCGCAGACTGCGGCGATTTCGCGGACGGCAGCGAAGTTGGATTTGAAATATGATGGGCCCCCGAATTTTCAGCCGATCCAGGGCACGACCATGCAGTACGCCGTCAATACGCCGACCCCCGTCATTAACGTTCCCGGGACCACTTATTATGCCTGCCAGAATGCGGTCTGGTTTAGTTCGGCGACGGCCACCGGACCTTGGACTGTGGCAACTTCAGTGCCTTCCATGATCTACACGATTCCCCCCAGCTCACCGGTGCACTATGTGACTTATGTGCAGGTCTATGGTTCAACTCCCAACGTGGTCTATGTGGGATATACGCCGGGTTATTATGGGACAGTAGTTTCCTCAGACAACATCGTTGTTTATGGTACTGGATGGAATTATTCGCCCTATATCAACGCAACGACCTGGGTCCCTGCGCCCACCACTTACGGAACAGGGGCGGCCTTCAGCTGGACCACCGCAGCCGGGTGGGGATTGGCTTTTGGGATGGGCCTTGCCGTGGGAGCGGAGTGCAGTCCGTGGTGGGGACCGGTTGGGTATTATGGATGGGGCTATGCAGCTCCTGCCTGGGGCTGGGCCGGGTACGGAGGAGCCGCCGCCGCGAATGTGTATGGTCAATGGGGAAATACCGCCTATGCGGGAACGCATGCCGCATGGGCCAACCCCTATACTGGAAATATTGGGGCTGGAACCCGCGGCAGTTACTATAACCCGGTCACTGGAGCTACGGGTGTGGGAGGCAGGGGCGCCAACTACAATGCCTACACGGGAAACTATGAGGCTGGTGGAAGAGCCGCCGGTTATAACCCGTCGACGGGTACAGCCTACGCCGGAGGGAGAGGCACCGTTGGCAATGCTTATACGGGGAATTACGCCTCCGGGGCTCGAGGAGCCACCTACAACGCGTCGACTGGCGTCGTCCACGGCGGGGCGGTGGGGACTTATGGGAACGCCTACACAGGTCAATCGGTCAGTGGTGCAAGAGGCTATTCATACAATACCAATACAGGCAACGGCGTCGCACATGCGGGTAACAACGTTTACGCTGACCATGATGGAAATGTTTACAAGTACAATCAGAACAGC
>JAXLQK010000132.1:0-2329 GCA_046331665.1 Terriglobia bacterium
CAGATATCCCTTGGATTTATTGGTTTGGGGCGTATTTGCCTGGGAAGCGCTAGAGCTTGCTGACCCCAAATACTCCCGCGCATTGGTCAGCCAGCTCGACATTCCTGCCACGACAGTCATGAACCTTTGAGAGAACTCTCTTCGATCCATTCGCTTCCTCCTATCACCAGAAAAAAATATTCAAGACAATGGCCAAGGCGGCTGCGGCCACCGACATTGCCCAGGGGGTTCGATACCAAGACTGGGTCCGGTCCTGAGACCTCGGGGTTTCCCAATAAACCAAACCCCGAAGGTCTCTAGCCATGGGTGAACCGTCGGGGCGTCGCAATTGCTGGAAAAAGGCAAGGCCGGTAGTCACCACGAAGCTGACGCAAAATCCGTAGAAGCCACCATAAAAATCCATTAAGAGGTCGCTGGCATAATGCAAGAACCCAAATCGATACAAAGCAAAGTGAGCCATAGACGCCAAAATTCCCGTCAACATTCCAATGAAGGCTGAAGTGCCGTTTACCTTACGCGTAAAGACCCCCAACAAAAATATCGCAAACGGTGGGGCCAGAAACGTTGTGGAAACCAATGACCAATAATCAAAGATGTTATAAAAACCCAACGCGGTATACGCGGCTGCAATTGAAATTAAGATCCCTGCAACGGTGACGATTCGCCCCACCTTGAGGTAGTGCAGATCGCTGCGGTTGGGAGCGATATAGCTCTGATAAATATCGTAGGTCCACACCGTATTAAAGGCGGTTACATTCCCGGCCATTCCAGACATGAAGCTGGCCAATAGAGCTGTCATTCCCAACCCCAATAAACCTGCCGGGTAGTACTCAAGCAACATCAACGGCATGACCATGTTGTAATGACCTTGAATCTTCTCCGGGATGACCAGGAGGGCGGCGAGCCCGGGTAAGATGGTAATAAATGGCAACAGCATTCTTGGGAAAGTTGCCAACAAAGGGGTTTTTTGCGCGGTGTTCATATCCTTGGCAGCGAGTGCTCTCTGGACAACCAGAAAATCGGTGCACCAATACGCGCAACTAGCCACTCCAAGACAAACAATCACCGAAAACAAGCCTCCACCGTAGGGAGTACCTTCCGGATGAATAACGGGAATCCAGGTGTGCGCCATTTTTTCAGGCAGGCGGCTCAACAAACCGGAGAAACCGCCAAATTGAATCAGGATCATGATCGAAAGTGGAAAGATTCCCAACACGATCAAAAAAAACTGCAGCACCTCGGTGTAGATTGAGGCCCGGAGCCCTCCCAGGGTTACATAAGCCAATACCGTACCCGCAGACACCCAAATGCTCAGGGCTATAGGCCAATCGAATAGAGCGTGGAAAACAATTGCCAAGCCATATAAGCTCAACCCCGAAGTAAAAATGGTAAGAAAGGCAAAACTAATGGCGTTCAATGCACGCGTCTTTTCATCAAAACGCAGCCTCAAATATTCGGGGACACTGCGGGCTTTGCTGCCATAAAAAAAACGGACCATCACCATCCCGGAAAAAATCATCGCCGGGACACATCCGATCCACGCCAGTTGGGTGGAAAACATACCGTACTTGGCTCCGTTGGCCGCTGCCCCCATGAGTTCGAAGGATCCCATATTGGCAGCGACGAAAGCCACGCTCGTTGTCACCACAGACATGGACCGGCCTGAAAGGAAGAAGTCCTCACTGCTATGAACTGTGCGTTTCGTTCGAATCCCAATGAAAATAACGATGCCGAAGTAGAGGAGAATAATGATGTAGTCCAGGAGATGCATAAACGGCGGCTCACTCGCATGGGCCTGCGTGTGGACAGGCCCTAAGATGGGTTTAGGTTTGTTACTTAGTCCAGTTCAGCAAATACGGTGGCAGGGAAGCTATCCATCTCGCGAAAAAAAATGGGGATGGCAAACACGCGCCGGACCCGGTTTGGATCGAAGTCCAGGCTCATGTCTTCGATGATCAGCATGGGTTGCGATTGGTCTTTCAGCAAGACTTGGTGAGCTTCAAACCCATGGCTTTTATTTGAGGTCCACTCCAAGGATATAAAGTCCATTCCAATAGCACGGAGATGCTTGAGTTCCTTTTTGAGAAATCTTGCCGCACCCGCTGAGACCCCGGGACAACCTTTGATGTAGCGGGCCGGGTCGCTTTGACGGAAGCGCTCAAAGCCGGTCCGCAATAAAAGAAGATCGCAATCCGCTCGACCCGCGAGCGCCTTGCTGCAGTCCTCTTCTGTAATCAACCCCTGATCCATCTTCGGAATATCGAGAAGCAGCGGCTTTTCAAAGATAAAGTGATCAATAGAGAAATCGACCAGCTTTTTTCCCGTAAGA
>JAXLQK010000133.1:0-2211 GCA_046331665.1 Terriglobia bacterium
AGGAATCGATCGTCTTGTTCAAATATCTTCTTTAGCTTCACCGCTAGAGCGAGCGAGATTATCTCTTCCATAAAATAAACCTCCTGGAGGAATAAGGTTATTCAGTCCTCAATCTGAGAGGTCAACATCCCGGAGACTGCCGCAGCTGCTTGGCAAAGAAACCGCCCGCGTCCTTAATCAAATTATGAGGGCCTGTCACTCTCACCCAGCAAACAGACCCCGGGAGCCTCCTCGAAGAACTGAATGACACTGCCCGGTAGAAAAAGGCTAGTGCATCCGATCGCCGACGTCCCCAACTTCCCAGAAACCGGGGGTTACTGAGCGCCGCCTACAAAGTCTTCCGGCTTGAGTTCCGGCTTCGGATTCGGGGATTTGGGAATCAGATTGCAGATAAACCCGATTAGCTGCATGCCTTCGACGACGATCCCGCCGTACTCAGTGTGGGACTTCACATCCATCTTTTCCTGGCCCCGGGAATAGGAGCCCCCCAAGCTTAATGGTCCCCAGCTAAAACTACCCCCGGCGTGAAACTGCGAGTCTTTGTACTGCATGCGGGCATCGGCCTCATTAAAGGTGAGCGCCACTTCCTTCACAAAGAGTGCTGTGACGGGGTAAGCTACGAGCCGGCCCACAGGCCTGCCCCCCGCGCCGTCGGAAACCTTCTTGTCGAAGTTAAGGTCCCAGAGCTTATCGAGGGTCCAGCCCCTCATGGTGAAGAAGCCCGGCTCGAACCAGGGCCGGCAGATCGGGACCTGGGTGAACTTCAGCTTCGCAGAGAAATTGGTGGCCTTAAAGTCTGTGTTTACCTCTACCTTGGAGCCGCCAGCCGACCCTCCGATGCTGAAGAAGCCCAAATTGAGGCCGCCGCTACCGCCCCACTGACTCGTCTCTTTGTCATAGTGGCTCTCGTAATCCCTCTCGCCGAAGTCGAAATCGGTCCAACCCGGACTGGTTGCGAAATTCCCCGGGATAAGCGTGGTGTAGAAGAAATCACTGGCGCCGTCCAAGGCGCTGGTTAAGCGACCGTTATTGTACTTGTTGAGCAGGTCCTGCTTGTAGAGGACCATGTCCATGGCGGTCACTTGGTTGATATAGGCAGTCATCTGCTCGTATTCGTTCTTGTACCCTTGCGCAACCCAGGCCATCTCGGCTGCTTCCATCTTTTTTCTTATGTATTTTGTTTTCAAGGCGATCTCATCCGCCGTGGCGCTAACCAAGAAGTTTACATAATCATCCACCTCGTCGAGGTAGTTGTTCATGTAAGTGTTATAGGCGATGGTCAGGGGGCCCGGTTCGGTAACGGTCTTCTTCTCCCCGGTGATGAGGTCCTCCTCCTCTTTGGTCACGGACAGGAGATCACGGAAGTGCTGAAGTTTTTCCTTTTCCTCTTTGCTTAGTTCCTTGTGCACTACTCGACTGTACTTGAGGACGTCGCCGTAAACCGAACTGATCGTGTCCTCGGTCCCGGTGAAGATGGTCTGCTGCAAGGTGTTATCGATGAATTGGTTGTCAACGTCCGGGATGAAATCAAGGAGGTGCGAAAGGACGAACGCCTGGTGGTACCGGTCCTTCTTTTGCTGCTCATCCGCCCCGGAAAACCCCTTGGCACAGTAGAGAAAATCTTCGGGAATAAACGGGACCCCCGGCAGCAGCCAGGATACGAACTTGTTTCTGGGTATCTTGACGTTTTCGTCCGCGCCGGTCACCGTAGCGTAAAGCTTGGCGATCAAGCTTTTCATCAGATCCGCTGAATAAGCGGAATAATCTTTTGGCATCGCAATGTTCTCCTTTTGATGCATACGAAATCCTCCATTATTCGTTGTCGTAGTCACTGGGACTCAGTGCTGCCCTTGTAAATGAGCCCCGATCGTTGCGGTCGTGAATCTGCGAGAAATTGCCAATTTGTGTTTCGTTCACCAAAAAGTTGAATTCTACGCCAACACCTCCGGGCGCGAGGCTAAAGCCTGTTAGGCGGCAATGATGCTACCTAGCCAAGCTGGATAGGATCGTGAATTAGCCGCGATAAGGTCGAATTCCGTCAACCCGCCAACGAAAGCTTCGACAGTCTGAGTGAACGCGGCGTGCATTGCGGAGTCATCTGGGAACGCCTCAAACGCCAGAGAGCAATAGGTCTTTCCAGCCACTTCCAGATCTGTCAACTCGAGTAAGAGGCCACGATCTATAAACGTCTTCACGTCGACTTCTTGAGCC
>JAXLQK010000134.1:0-2176 GCA_046331665.1 Terriglobia bacterium
GGCCTGGCTGGCGCACTCAAAATTTCTGGCCAGTTCATCAGGCACACTCACGAGTGTATAAGCCTTCTCTTGGGAGTGTGAGACGATCTTTAAGGTGGGGTGTGACGGAGCAAGGCTTCGGATGGCTTCGGACAGATCATTTTTCTTTCCGAGGGCGTCGGAGGCCTTCTTCATCCCATTGGCAATCCTGCCTTGTCCCTCCACCCAATTTCGTGCCTTGTCCTTGCTCCCTGCTTTCTCCTTTTCTTCATTCACCGTCAAGTTGACACAGGGCAAACACCGCGGTGAAAGATATTCCGAGGCCTTTACATAGTTTTGTTTGACGAACCAGTCCTGGAAAAAATTGGAGGTAGCGGCAATGAGACCGGCATCGGCAGTGGTCCGTTCGTTCTTGGTCTCCGGCATTACGGCACCCACATTGGGGGCCTGAGTGCGCTGGAATTGATCGGGTTCGACTCTCCAGGAAACTATTTTCCAGTAACCAGATTCTTTCGTCCAAAGGAGAACCAGCGTCGCCCCTTTCGCATTCGAGGTTTTCAGACGTAATGACGCGCCAAAAAACTTTCCATACTTGGCTCCGGGCTTTTCTACGGAGGAAGCAGGATTGGAGTTCATTCGGTTGGCGCATTCAAACTCGAACGCCAGGTCTTCCGAGGTTTCGAAGAGTTCAAAGATTGGACTATGCGGCTGTTTGACCGGCTTCAGGGCAGGATTTTTCGTCTGAACACTAGACGCAGCCTCGGAGAGGCTCGATGGCTTTCCTATCGCACGGTTGACTTTTTTCATCCCGTTGATAATCAGATAAGGTGCCATGCCTGGGTTGATCGCCTTTTCCTCATCGCTTTCTACCTGATTGATACAAGAGTAGGCTTGTCTGGAGATGTAAGCGGCCGCCTGATTGGCTTGCTGTTGGACCAGCCAGGAATCGAGGAAATCATAGACTGCTTCCTCGATCTTTCCCTTGCCCGCGCGCGGGACTTTTGGGATTTCGCCTCGCTTTTGACCGACTTGTTCCTCTTTGAGATCGGATTCTCTGAGTGGCACCCCAAAAATACTCTTCCACCAGTCGGCAAAACCGGACCAACGGTCCACATGCCGGTTGAAATTGTTTCCAGCTCTCACATCGGAATTGGCACTGCTGAGATGTCCGTTGACCACGGCCTTGGGGAACTTCGAGGAACGGTAGTCCACATCAATATCGGCGCGTCTGCCATCGCTGGAACAAGAAATCTGAATGGAGGGGGTCCCACCTTGTTGGCGGTAATTGAGTGGATAGCCTTTGTGATAGGTCGTATTGTCCCCCATACGCTTGAACTCAACAGACTCATCCAGACTCTGCAAGGCAGTGGGCTTGAGGGCCACGTAGATGCGGAATTGGAGATCCCCACTCGACTCAGGAACCATGCCATGAACGGTTTCAAGGTAAGCGATCACGTCGAGCGCGGAACCAAGAGAAGTGCCGCTTTTGCTGGTGAGCTTGCTCGTCATTAAGGCGTGGGTCACGGCTTCAAAGGTCGTTCTAACCGAGAGGGACAGATCGTCGTAAAGTTCTGCTGGCTTGGCATTGCCTTTAGTGGCTGTGTTGTATTGACGAATCCATTCATCGACCAAACCGCGCTGTGCAGGCTTGAGATTGGCATACGTACCGCCAAACTGAACGTCTTTTTTTCCCTGGGCGGAAAGGTCGACAGACCGTAAGACCAAGGAAAATAGCACAGCGACTAGTACCGTTGAAATGATTTTGAACCTCATGCCTGAAGCGCCTCCTGATCGAGCACTAGGGTCTTGGGGAGACATCAGTATACCTGTTCAGTCAGGAATCGTCAGCAGGTATTAGGCGAAAAAAGGGCCGCAGTTGCCTGAGAACGCTGGGTTTGACGGAGAATTCCCAGGCTCTTTTCTCCCCCGCAGAGAAAGTCTAAATGGTAGGGTTACTCGAATTGATGAGCTCAGCTTCCCACGAACAGCCCCAGTAACAAAACCTGACCCGCCAGTGGAACGTAGATTGGGAATGGGGAAGGAATCGGGAGTTGGGTTCCCGCAGACTTAGCAAGCAATAAAAGAAAAAAGGAACGAAGATTTTTGTTGTCCCAGATGCGTTATTTAGGAGGAGTCTTTTTCTCCTCCGTCGTACCTTCATCGGCTACCGTAATTTTGACCTCGGCTTCAAACCGCT
>JAXLQK010000135.1:0-2097 GCA_046331665.1 Terriglobia bacterium
TTGACCGTCATCAATCTTAATGAGTTTACTTATGTCGATTAAACTCGAGAGGGGAAACAGGTGAATCGATATTCCTGTCATCGCTATACTCCGGCGAAATCTCGCCGTGACTTTCTCGCGCTGTCAAGTTTTGGGTTTGGCGCCGTCGCCCTGAATTATCTGCTGGATCCCATGACGGTCCTGGGTTCCACGAATCTGCCGATCCAAAACAGTCCTCTCGCGCCAAAATCCCCTCACTTTCCATCCAAAGCCAAGAGTGTCATTTTCATCTTCCTGCAAGGCGGCCCGAGCCAGGTCGATACCTTCGATCCAAAACCAGAGTTGGCCAAACTGGATGGACAGCTACTCCCGCCGAGTTTCCGGAATGGAATGCTGGGCCTGGCCCAGATCAAGGCCGAAGAAGCCAAGCTGATGGGATCGCGCCGCACCTTCAAGAAGTACGGAAGCTCCGGGTTGGAAATTTCCGACTTATTTGAAAATCTGGCCAACTACGCCGACGATCTTGCCGTCATCCGCTCCTGCTACCATGAGTCTTTTGTGCACGGGCCCGCGCTGGGTATCATTCATACGGGCACAAATCGTCTGGGGCATCCGAGCATGGGGGCGTGGGTTCTCTACGGGCTGGGGAGTGAGACCCAGGATTTGCCGTCCTATATTGTCATGGCTGACAGCTTCATGCGGAACGGGAAAGCGGTGATTGGATCCGGGTTCCTCCCGGCTCTCTATCAAGCGACCGTGGTTTCCACGGAAGGAGTGCCTCTCGAAAATCTCAGTCCGCCCGAGCAAATCGATACGCAGAGCCAGATCACCATCCTGGAACAGTTGAAAGAGTGGAATCAGCGGCATCTCGAGGAGCGCTCCGATGATACGGCGCTGGCAGCGCGCATTTCGAATTTTGAACTGGCCTTTCGCATGCAAACTCAGGGCCCGGAATTGATCGATATCAGCAAGGAGCCGGCCTCAGTGCGGAAAATGTACGGCATGGATACGGAACCCACCGCCAAATTTGGGCGCATCTGCCTGCTGGCTCGACGCATGGTCGAGCGGGGCGTCCGTTTCGTTCATCTCTATAATAGCGATTGGGATGGCCACGCCGAAAACGACCGTTTGCATCGGACCAATGCCGCCAAGACAGACCTGCCTATTGCCGGACTGATCGGAGACTTGAAACAGCGCGGCTTGCTGGAGAGCACTCTCGTCGTGTGTGTGGGTGAATTTGGAAGGACGCCGATGATGCAGGGCAAGGAAGGCCGCGATCACAACCCGTACGGCTTCACGGCCTGGATGGCCGGCGGCGGCATTCAAGGCGGCAAGGTCATCGGAGCCACCGACGAAATCGGATTTCGCGCCGTGCAGGACAGAGTCCACGCCAATGATCTGCATGCTTCGATGTTGACCCTGTTGGGGCTCGACCATAAGAAATTGAATGTCCAGATCTCAGGCCTGGAAAAAAGACTCACCGGCGTTGGAAGCGACGGAGAATTCGGCGTCGAGGTTGCCAAGAGGTTAGTGCAGAGTTGAACCACTTCCTCTTTTTTCCGCGCTGCCCACGGTTTTATAGCCATCCCAAATCAGGAGTCTGCCTCATCCGCTACGCAGTTCTCGTTTCTGTTTTCTTTTTGCTGTGCGTGTCCCCGACACGCTCTTCCGACCTGCCTTCCTACAGTGGAAAGCTTTTCCTGCCTGTCTCCTTGTTTACCGCCCAGGGGACTAAGCTGGAAGCCGGGCCCTATGATCTGGAACTCAAACCGAAGGACGACCATTACGTCTTGGTTTTTTCTTCAGGCGGACAAGCCAAGGCCACGCTCGATCCCTGGTCAGGGACTGGTTTGGATTTGAGCACCACCCACTCGCCTTTGGTGGGAGTCCATTACCTGCGTTCTTCGGAAGAACCCAATCTCACCGGAGAGGAGCGCCGCGTCAGTAAAACCGGGGCCGCCCAGTACGAAGAGGAAAATCGGGATTGGAAAGCAACCCTCCGGACCTATAAGTCTTCGGCTACGGGCGAAGTGTATTTCCTTTTTCAAGTCAGAAAGGCGCAGGGCCGCTGGAGTCGAACCATTTATCAATTGACCCTGGAAAAGAAATGAACAGGGT
>JAXLQK010000136.1:0-2079 GCA_046331665.1 Terriglobia bacterium
TGGTCGTAAGCGGAGGTTGTATTAAGCTCAATGACAAGGGGGTTTTGTCCGGAATCTCTGTCCTGGCGGACTTTCGGGTCATAAAGGCAATGAAGAAGATCTTCTCTGGTGACGGTTATGCCTTGGGATGCGCTTTGTCATACTGCTCCATCAAATGCCCCACCGAAAGATGCGTGTATTTTTGCGTGGTGGACAGGGTCTTATGCCCCAAGAGCTCCTGAATGGAGCGAAGGTCAGCTCCAGAGTTTAACAAATGGGTGGCAAAAGAATGCCGGATCCCATGCGGGCTGATCTTTCGCGCTAATCCGGACTTCTTCACATATTTGTCAACGACGCGTGCAATGGAACGGGTTGTCAGGCGAGTTCCGACATGACTCAAGAAGAGAGGGGACAGCTCCTCATTGGCGCGGCCCCTGTAAAAGGCCCGACGAACTTGCAGGTAGCTTTCCAGGGCGGCATGGCAATGTTGGCCAAAGGGGACAATCCGCTCCTTTTTCCCTTTGCCGCGCACCAGAATCAGATCTTCCTTGAAATCAATGTCCTCCAAATTCAGCCCGGCGCATTCGCTCACCCGGATGCCACAGGCATAAAGCAGCTCCAGCAGAGAGCGGTCGCGAAGGCCCAAAGCTGTTGTGAGATCGGGGGATTCAATGAGCAAAACACAATCTTCAACGGACAAATACCCCGGCATTTTCTTGGGGACTTTGGGAAGACGAATTAACTTCGCCGGATTTTGTTCAAGGATCTTTTGTCGGCAAAGGTATTTACAGAACGATCGAATGGCCGAGACTTTGCGCGACTTGGAGGAATTCTCAATTTGCTTTGCGTGCAAATGGACCAGGTATTCCAAGATCAATTGATGATGGAGCATCTCGACCGTTGCGGGGGAGGGGTTTCCTGCTTGATCTGGCGGAGATAGGTATTCCTGAAACTGCGTCAAATCACTGACGTAATTGCGAAGGGTATGGGGCGAGGCATTCTTCAATCGCAAATAATCCTCGAATTGAGCGATCATTTCAGTCAGTGTGGGCATGGTTGCGATTGGTTGAGATTACGAGGGTGATGAGCCACTCTTCAGGGCGAGTCCCGGCCAATGATCCACCCCTTCGAAAGCGGGAGACCAGGATTCAGAGAGTGATCGGGCGAAGGCTTGAATGTCTTCCAAGGCTCGCTTCGACTGCAAAAGATGACGGTCGCCCTTGCTCAATTTTTTTCCCGAGGGCGGACATTCGGCGGCCGGCATGATGCCAAAATTAATATTCTCCGGTTGAAAATTGTCGGGGTCGGCAGAGACCAGATAATTAATGAGAGAACCTATAGCTGTCGAACGGGGAGGCACCCGAAGGGGCTCGCCTGCAGCCATCAGGCTGGCGTTAAGCCCGGCGACGAGTCCCGTGGCGATGCATTCCACATATCCCTCCACCCCTGAAATCTGGCCGGCAAAGAAAAGATGGGGATCCTTAAGGGTTTGCAAAGTTGGGCGAAGAAGTTTTGGCGCATTGATGTAGGTGTTGCGATGGACTTGCCCAAGTCGCGAAAAGCGCGCCCGCTCAAGGCCAGGAATGAGCCGAAACACCCGTTCCTGCTCTCCAAAGCGCAAATGATTTTGGAATCCCACTAGATTATAGCTTTCCGCCCGCAAAGTTTCCTGACGGAGTTGGAGCACTGCATAGGGGATTTTTCCCGTTCTTGGATCGCGCAGGCCCACCGGCTTCATGGGGCCAAAACGCAAGGTGTCGACGCCGCGCCGGGCAATTTCTTCAATCGGGAGACAGGCCTCGAAATAGGCGGGCTCTTCACAGGCGTGAAGGGGTACCGATTCTGCCGTAGACAGGGCTTCGTAAAACGCCAGATACTCCTCGCGCGTCAGCGGACAATTCAGATAATCTGCCTCTCCTTTGTCGTATCGTGAGGCGCGGTAGATCCTGGTGTGATCGAGCGAGTCGGCCTCGACAATCGGGCTGATGGCATCATAGAAATAGAGCTGAGACTCACCGGCAAACTCGCTGACGGCACGGGCGAGCCTTTCGGAGGTGAGTGGTCCCGTTGCGATAATGGTCAAGCTCCCTTCTGGAATGT
>JAXLQK010000137.1:0-2045 GCA_046331665.1 Terriglobia bacterium
GATGAACCGCCAGCGGCTGGAAGCTGAAACGCTTTGGGATGCGATGCACGCCATCAGCGGGACACTCAATCTAAAGATGGGAGGACGTGCGGTCGCCCCGCCACTGGCGGAAGACGAAATGAATGCCTTGGGAAGCCTGTGGCAGTGGCCGGTTTCCGCCGATCCGACGGAGCATCAGCGGCGGGGGCTATACATCTTGGTGCGGCGAAATTATCCATACCCGATGTTTCAAGTCTTCGATGGCCCCGAGAACGCCGTCAGCTGCCCCGAACGGGATGTGACAACGGTGGCGCCGCAAGCTCTCTGGTTCTTGAATAATCAAATCTCTTTTCAACAAGCTCAGGAATTTGCGGGACGTCTGGTGCGCGAGGCCGGAGAGAATCCGGCAGATTGGGTCGAGACCGCGTGGCACCTGGCCTTGGGCCGCTCTCCTTCTGCCGTGGAAAAACAGGAGGCGCTGGAGATGATCGAAAAATTATCGGCCAGTGGAACCCACGCGCACGAGTCCCAAAGTTTGCCGCCTTCTTTGGCCAAGATCGGTGCAGCTCGTGGGACCGCATTGACGATACTCTGCCTTTCGATGTTCAACCTCACGGAGTTTGCCTATGTGGATTGAGAACGACAGACTGAGAAAAGCACCAAACCAGCAGGCATCGGAGCCGGTGACCGTTGCAACCCTGGGGCTTGATCCTTCATTTCAAGAAAAGGAATGGATTCTATGAATACTTCAGCCTGCCTGCGCCATGAATGGGTTCACTCACGGCGGGAATTCCTTGTGAAATCCGCCTTCGGTTTCGGAACACTTCCATTGACTTATCTGCTCGAGTCGGAGTCTGCCTTTGCCAGCGTGTTTCAACAAGCCACGGCCTCTGAAACCAACCCCTTAGCTCCGAAGTCGCCTGCCTTCCCGGCGAAGGCCAAGAGTGTCATCTTCATTTTCTTGCAAGGGGGAGCCAGTCATGTGGACACATTCGATCCCAAGCCGGAGCTCCATCGCTTCGATGGACAATTGCTGCCCCCCAGCTTCCAGGCTGAGGGTCTGAACCTGCAGAATCTGAAAGTCAGAGAAGCCAAATTGATGGCATCTCGATTCCCTTACAAGAAATATGGTCAATCAGGCCTAGAGATCTCCGATCTTTTCCAGGCTACGGCGCAATATGCCGACGACTTGGCGGTGATCCGTTCCTGCTATCATGATTCCTTCATTCATGGCCCTGCTCTTAACTGGCTCTATACCGGCTCCAGCCTGGTTGGCCATCCCAGCATGGGTGCCTGGGTTCTGTACGGCTTAGGGAGCGAATCTAATGACCTCCCGGCTTTCATGGTCATGACCGACGGAAGTTTGAGCGGTAGAAGCCGGAATGCTTTTGGATCCGGATACCTGCCAGCCATTTATCAAGGAACTCTCATCCGTACGGGCGGCTCGCCAATTATGGACCTTAGCCCTCCTTCTCAAATCGATCCCGATGAGCAGCGTGTCATTCTCGATCGAGTCACGCAATGGAATTCCAGGTACTATGAAGAACGACGCGATGACTCTCGGCTGGCAGCGCGAATTGCCAACTATGAGCTGGCCTTCCGCATGCAGATGGCGGCTCCCGAACTCATGGACATTTCGAAGGAATCGCCAGAAATCCGCCAGCTCTATGGGTTGGACGAGAAGTCGAGCGAGAAATTCGGCCGGATGTGCCTGATGGCTCGTCGCATGGTGGAACGCGGGGTACGTTTTGTGCAATTGATCAGCACCGATTGGGATGGGCATTCTGAGTGTGACAAGAACCATCTCGAAAACAGCCATAAGATCGACAAGCCGGTGGCAGGATTGCTGGGGGATCTGAAGCGGCGCGGTTTATTGGAAAACACCCTGGTGATCTCGACCGGTGAATTTGGCCGTACCCCGATTGTTCAGGGAAAAAACGGACGTGACCATCATCCCTATTGATTTTCCACCTGGATGGCAGGGGGCGGGATCCGAGGGGGCAAGGTGATTGGAGCGACTGATGAATTGGGCTTCCGCGCTGTGGAAGACAAAGTTCATGTCCACG
>JAXLQK010000138.1:0-1995 GCA_046331665.1 Terriglobia bacterium
AGGAAGCGATCGGCACTCCCGGTGAAAGAAGAGTATTGGATTCCATTTATGAAATCATGCCGAGTAGAAATTTTTCTTCAGATTGTCTGCAAAGCTTTGCGTCAGAACTCGCAGTGGTCGAACTGAATGATGTCTTGTGGTCCGATTGGGGTCGTCACGAACGTATCCTTGAGTCCCTCCGGCAAATTGGAAGGACGCCCGCGTTTAGCGTGTTGGGAGATTGGAAACCTAAACGGGCGGATGAAGTTGCTTGATAGTTCACATCTATTCCGGGATTTGAAGGGAGCGGCCCGAGGCATCTCGGAGGCCGGCGAAAATCAGCCATCACCTGGGAAGCGGTGCGTTTCTTTTCTTTCCCAATCGAGGAGGCACCCTTCATGAGTCCTGATACCGCGTCATTCTCTCGCTGCCAAGCTCTCCAGGATGGCATCATTCCAGCCTTCCGGGCCCGCTTTCTCGGTAATGAGCAGTGAGGGCCATTTCAGTCGGATCTCTTCCGATTGAGCGGAGCGAATCAGGATCGGCCTGTCGACCGCCTTCAGCAAGGGTAAGTCATTGTGACTATCGCCCAGTCCTATCGTGAAAAGGTCTGCGTCCAACCGTCGATAGAAATCGTTGAGAAGTTGAACCGCAGTAGCTTTACTGTTGTTTCCCAGGATATGATGAAATCGTCCCCCTCGAGTCCACTGTTTACCCAGTTGTTGGATTGCCTGTAACAGATGCTTTTCCTTCCCGCGGTCCAGAATCTCAAAAGGTTCGTCAAATTCCCGATTTTTGGCGGCTTGTGCCTGGTCGAGGGGGATATGGCAGGCGGCGGCAATCTCGTTGACCGTCATTTCATGGAATCCTCTCACAGGACAATGGCAGTTATGAGCTGCCGTAGTCAAAGCGTCCACCAGAGATTCGTAAGGGTCACCGATCTCAATGACCTCATAACCCGGCCGAGGTTTTCCTCCGGGGATGGAGAAAGGAAAATAACCCTCGGGAACAAAAATTCCCCCTCCATTTTCAACAATGAAAGGCTCTCGATTTCCCAATCTTGCCCGCCATTCTTCCACTTCCGACCTTGTTTTACTGGTAACGAAAATGAGTGGTATTCTGAGATGATGAAGGGCATCGAGCGCCGGTTGAGCCTGGTCGAACGAGTAGGTTTCGTGATCAAGCAGGGTGCCGTCAAGGTCTGAATAGATTATTCTGATCATCTTTGAAGCATAACAGGAGATCCTCGCTGGATCTATTCGACGAGCATAGAAACCCAAGTGGCCCGTGGGTAATGGGCAAGAGGAATGCATGCGTAGACGGTTGTGGCCCATTCTGACTATGGGCTTTGGAATCCTGCTGGGTTTGATTGTCTTCTTTGGGCTCGAAACGATTCGTCGCTTCAGGGGAATCAATGACGAAATTGCCACGGTCCAGCAGAAGTTTCAATCGAGTGATCGTGTGTTGAGCCACGTGAGGGCGCAGGTTTATCTTTCCGGGATCCTGATTCGTGATTTCCTGTTGGATTCTTCCAACCCCGGTAATTCCGCGATCAGAGAGCAACTCATGGAAATTCGCCATGCGGTCACGCAACAGCTCAACCAGATTGAGCCCCAGCTCGATTTCATCGAAGGAGAGTTGCTACGACATCTTCGCCGCGAAATCGACCTCTATCTGGAGAGCATGGATCCCATTTTTTCATGGACGGCAAAGGAAAAAACGGAGTTCAGTACTCTTTTTCTCAAGAAGCAGGTTCTTCCTCGCAGACAGTCGGTTCTTTCCATCACAGATCAAATCCGCAAAGTCAATGAATCTAATTTCGAACGACAGCGGAATAGGCTAAGCCAGAGCGCTAGAAAATTTTATAACTCCTTGCTGCAAATGACCGGGATTTCACTGATGTTGGGGCTGGGGGTGGCCTTCCTTAGCGTTCTGCGTCTTCGCAATCTCGAATCCCTGACGGAAGAGCAGCAAGAACAATCGGAGCAGAGTAAACGCGATTTGCGGCGGCTCTCG
>JAXLQK010000139.1:0-1992 GCA_046331665.1 Terriglobia bacterium
ATGTCACCTCTCGGAACAGCTTCGGACCGAACCTATGGATCAAGCAGGGAGCAAAACTCGTCCAAGACTGGCAGGATATTGTGGAGGAATTTCCGACTCCGCTGAAAGAGAGATTCAGCCAACTGCCGCAAGAACTGCTTCCTCTTGGCGGCGAAGGCCCAAGGTCGGCCCCTTTAACGGAGAAGGAAAGGGCTGTGCTAAAATGGGTGCCTGAAGATGAAGCCGTTCATGTGGATCGTCTTTTGGAACTCACGCAATGGAATTCAGCGGAACTGTTATCAGTACTGTTGGAACTTGAACTCAAAAATGTGATTCGTCAACTCCCCGGGAAAAGCTTCTTGAGAAAATACTAATTCAGCGATTGGTGTTTCAGGACTTATGTCGAAATCGATAGTTATTGTTGAGTCGCCTGCCAAAGCCAAAACCATTAATAAGTACCTGGGTCCCGATTTTCTGGTGAAAGCCTCCCTCGGACACGTGAGAGACCTCCCCAAGAAAGGCCTCGGAGTCGATATCAAGAAATCCTTTGAACCCACCTACGAAGTGATTCCGGGCAAAGAAAAGGTGCTCAAGGAGCTCAAAGCCGCGGCGCGGAATGCGGAATCCATCTATATCGCGACAGATCCTGACCGGGAAGGAGAGGCAATCGGCTGGCATATCGCCGAAGAATTGTCGTCCAAGAAGCGAAAAATTTATCGCGTCCTCTTTAATGAAATCACCCGCAAAGCCATCCAGGAGTCCTTTAAGAACCCCGGCCTCATTGACAGCCGCCTCGTCGATGCGCAACAGGCGCGACGGATTTTGGATCGCCTGGTCGGATATAAAGTCAGTCCCCTGCTCTGGGAAAAGGTGCGCCGGGGGCTATCGGCCGGCCGCGTTCAGAGTGTTGCCCTGCGACTGGTGGTCGATCGCGAAAATGAAATCCGTGCCTTTGTCCCGAAGGAGTATTGGTCGGTTACGGCAAAGCTGGCCGGACATCATCCCCCTCCCTTCGAAGCCCGGCTCCAGAAATTTGCCGGAAAAAATATTGAGATTGGGAGTGCCGAGCAGTCTAAGGATATCGTGGCCGAGCTTGAAAAAGCCCGCTACACGGTGGAGCGAATCGAGAAGAAAGAAAAGAAGCGCTACCCCGTGCCACCCTTTATCACCAGCAAACTGCAGCAGGAAGCCTCCCGGAAACTCCGCTTCACGGTGAAGAAAACCATGATGTTGGCGCAACGTTTGTACGAAGGGATCGAGCTGGGCGGTGAAGGAAGCATCGGTCTGATCACCTATATGCGAACCGATTCCACCCGTGTCTCAGATGATGCCCTTTCAGAAGTCAGAGACTATATCGGCAGGAATTTTGGCGGCGACTATCTCCCCGAAAAGCCCATTTTCTACAAGAGCAAAAAAGATGCCCAGGATGCCCACGAGGCCATCCGTCCAACTTCCACGGCATACCATCCGGATGAGATTAAGGCCCACCTGGCCCCCGATGAATACAAGCTCTATAAACTGATCTGGCAGAGATTTCTCGCTTCCCAGATGAAGCCTGCCTTATTTGACCAGACCTCGGTTGAGATTACGGCGGGGAAGTATTTGTTTCGAGCCTCAGGTTCCATCCTGAAATTTGATGGATTCCTGAAGGTCTACGATGAGGGGAAGGATGAGAAAGACGAGGAAGACGACGAGCTTGAACACAAGCTTCCAGTCTTGACTGAAGGGGAAACCCTGGAGCTCATGACCCTGGTTCCGGAACAGCACTTTACACAGCCCCCGCCCCGATTTACCGAGGCGACACTCGTCAAAACTCTCGAGGAAAAGGGGATTGGACGACCCTCGACTTATGCCACCATTCTTACCACCATCCAGGATCGCGAATATGCCGTCAAGGAGGAAGGCAAGTTCAGACCCACCGAATTGGGATTCGTCATTACGGAGCTCCTGGTGACCAGTTTTGCCGACATCTTCGATGTCCAGTATACCGCGCGCATGGAAGAAGAGTTGGAT
>JAXLQK010000140.1:0-1983 GCA_046331665.1 Terriglobia bacterium
GGGCATTGGAAGGGAAACGGACGGAGTGACGATCATCCCTGGTAGCACGGCCGTGGCAATGAGTCTCCTCTTGGGAGGGGTGGAAGGCGAAACGCTTCCGGGGTGGGTCGTCGCTAAAGTCATGAACCCACCCCTGACGCTTCGCGCCTTCCCCTCCGGCAGAGGGGAATTCCTTACCATCAGGACGGGCCTTCGGACGACAGGCATGGATGCCTGTCGCTACTGCTTTGTGGCGAGAATGGTAGCGCAGTCCCGCACTTTTTGCGGGTCTGCGGTTTGCATTTCACGAAAATTATTTTTAAAAACCGCAGACCTCGGAAGGCAAGGTCTGCGCTACACGCTCCTCCGATTGGTGTTTGGTCTGGGGAGAGGGTGCCCGCCGGACTGCGGGCGGGTGAGGGGAATACCTCCTCTTCACGATGATTTGAAACATCCTTCATATCGATATGCCTTCTGACTGGGAAAAGATCGAACAAATTTATCAGGAAGTGCTTGGCCTGATGCCGGATAAGCGGGATGCCTTCATTCAAGCCGCCACCGGCGGAGACGAAGATCTGCGCCGGGAGATTGAGTCCCTTTTATCTTTCGAACCCAAAGCCGAAAGATTTCTGGCAGGGAATGCCTTGCATTCGACCGCCAAGGGACTGGTCAAAGAGCAGATCCGTTCGCTGATTGGCCAACAGATCGGGGCGTACAAGATTCTCTCCTTGCTCGGGGCGGGCGGCATGGGCGAAGTTTACCGGGGTGTGGATGTTCGTCTCAATCGACCTGTCGCCATTAAATTTCTGCTCTCCCATTTATCAATGCGGCCGGACTTGCGCAGGCGTTTTATACGCGAGGCGCGATCGATTTCCAACCTCAACCATCCTCATATTTGCACCCTCTATGACATTGGCCAGCACGAAGGGTGCGATTTTCTAGTGATGGAATACCTGGAAGGGAAGACCCTGGCCGAGCAACTGAAAGAGGGTTCATTACCTATGGATCAAGTGTTGCGATACGCCCTCCAGATTGGGGACGCGCTGGCCCAAGCTCACGCGCAAGGGGTGATTCATCGCGACTTAAAGCCGGGCAACATCATGCTGACCACGAGGGGGACGAAGTTACTGGACTTTGGGTTGGCCAAGTGGGAGGCAGAGCCCCAGTCGTCGGGGTTAACGACGGTCGGCTTGGCTGCTGAAGGAAGAGTCTTACGGCTGAAGGGATCATTCTGGGAACTTTGGAATACATGGCTCCGGAACAGTTGGAGGGGAAGGAGGTTGACGCCCGGACTGACGTGTTCTCGCTGGGGACGGTTATTTATGAGATGGCCACCGGGAAAAAGGCCTTTACCGGCGAAAGCAAGGCGAGTGTGATTGTGGCGATCCTTACGGGGCAACCACCTTCGGTTACAAGCCTTCAGCCCCTGTCACCACCTGAATTGGAACAGTTGGTTGAAAAATGCTTGAGGAAGGAGCCGCAAGATCGTTGGCAATCTGCTGCTGAACTGACCTCGGAACTTCAGGAGATTGCGGATACTGCTTTACTGCTTCTTAAGACCCCAAAAACTGGGAGAGAACCGAGGGTTGAGGCTATGGAGATCATGCCCCCTGCGGAGCCAGTGGAACCCGCGGCGATCCTTGAACCAAAGACCGTCTTGTCAAGGTTGGTTCGGTCCCGAGCCTGGAAGCTCAGTTTCGTCGGTCTTCTGGTAGCTCTCACCATCGGGACCCTGGTCTTCTGGCAAGTGTGGCGGCAGACGGAGAATCAACCAGAAAAGTTAAAGGAGATCTCCATCAAACCTCTCACTTCCTATCCATGGGATAGCCCAGTGTGGCCGGCCGCAATCTCTGCCGATGGCAATTACCTAGCCTTTGGTTTGAAAGGGAAATTGTTCATACAAATAATCGCTTCTGGTGGGAATCGTCCAATTCCTCTTCCGGAATGGTTTCAGCCAGGGGGACTCTCCTGGTTTCCTGACGGGACGAAGCTATTGCTCAGCCG
>JAXLQK010000141.1:0-1922 GCA_046331665.1 Terriglobia bacterium
CTCGATCAGAGCCTCACGTTCGCTGACCCGGCTGTACTCCGCATGCAAATGAAATTCAAATGTCTGATCGAGTGTTGCCTTGAGCTTTCCATAAAGTGTGTTCTTGAATTGATCGACCGACATGAGGCTCTGATGGAAACGTTCCATTGCCTTGGCTAATTCGCTATCACTGAGCTTCTCGAGAGATTGTCCGATCAACCGCTCGACGAAGCCAGTAAGCCTGCGGTCGGCCATGACCCTCAAGGCGTGCCAATCGATACGGCTCAATTCCTGAAGGAGACTGTCGAGGCGAAAATGTGATTTTGCCAGCCCAATCAGATCTCGAATGCCTTGGTAAGACGGGTTGTTGAGCAGATCGATGGTCTTGGTGGCACGTCTTTTGATTTCCGTCAGAGACTCAACTTCCTGACCGTCAAGTTCAATACTTCCCGCCATCCACCCCAAAATATCTCCATCCGTTAATTGCTGGATAATGTCCCAGAGAATTTCATCCGTCTTCGGTCTCAATCCTTCCCATGAGGTGGCGTTCTGAATGGCCTGCAACGCCTCCTCCAAGCGGCGATCGACTACGCCAGTTGCTGGATCGAAGTACCGGTCAAAGAGGATCACGGCCTGTTCTCCAAGTCTACGGTACGCCTCGACCACGTGACCGATCTTGTTCATCACCTCATCAAATTGAGACGCGTCTGCTAGGGCGGCAAAGGCTTTCCCGGTGAATTGCTCAATGAAGGACTTGGCGAGGTTGTCGAGATCATTTTCCAGGCGATGGAAATCCGTGAGATCGCTTATCTGGCCGAACAGATTGAGCCAATTCCTGGCATTCAGCCCGATCACATCGCCCAAAAAGTCACTGGCAGATTCCTCCCAGTTTTTGTTTTCAAAGGTCACCGAGGCGGTGGCATCGGCCGCCACAGTCAGGGATCGGCTGCGGCTTTTCCGCACAATCACTCTTGCCCATCCATTCTCCGTGCCAGGACGGATCTCTATCCGGAACTGTCCAGCCACCCGGGCTCCAAGCCGGATGGCACCCATCATTTTAAAGCCCAGCCGTTCGGCAAGACGCAATTGGTTGATTTCAATCGAGGGAGTGCCATGGATCTGATACCCCGTTCCGAGTTTGGCGGTGAACGAAAGATAGCCGCCATATTCCAACTCCATGAACTCATCTGGGGAGAGAGGAGTCCTCACATTAGCGGGCAATCGCAGGGCCTTGAAAAAATCGGTGAGGATGCAGGCTGTGGAGAACAAGGCAGGGTATGAGCGGATCAGCGTGTAGCGGGCGTCCGCGCCACCTTGGAGGGTGGCATCCGCCGAAAGAACCGAGTATTGGAACCTGGAACGCAATCCAAGTTGTAAATCTCCTGCCATCTGAAAAACAAGAAGGAGTTGATCCCTATGATTCAGGTCCTCGAAGTAGGATTTGAACTCGTAGGGCTTAAGAAGGTCGAGACGATCGATAGAGCTGGATGGCCACAATGCGATCAGGCTCAAGTTCGAATGGCTATTGATTTCGAGTTTGACCGTATCCGGGGCCCCGATCGTAAGGAACGGAGATACGCCAGCTTCAAAGGAGAAATCAAACAGGTCTGAACTTGTCGGGTGAAGCGGCTGATTGAGATCAGGTACGTTGACCTGAAGTTTCAGCGATCCGCGGCCTCCTACCCAAAAAGGAATGTCGGATTTTGTGAGATTCAGGACAGGCATACGGTTTCCTATTCAGGTCCAGAAATGGGCCGTCAAATCTCATAAAAGAACAGTCAGCGCATGGCTGCCGCTATGCTCGCAGCCCATCGGGTGGCCGCGGGACTGTGCAGGCTAGAATCAAAGAGCTATAAGACTTATATCGGAAAAAGTTGGTGTCAGACTACCACACGCAGATTATCCAGCCAATGACAATCCCCTTTGTTGTGCGAGACCCTGGT
>JAXLQK010000142.1:0-1907 GCA_046331665.1 Terriglobia bacterium
TGAGTGTAATGATGAATCAACTCGAGCGCTCGTTCATGGTAAGGCCGGATCAACTTACGGTAATTGCTGAGCGAACAGATCGGACGATCTTGCTGGCCGACGTCGTCTCCAAAGGCGACGATATCGATAAATTCGCCAACTTCGGCAAGTGCTCGACGATTTAGCTCGAACAAATTCTCCGCCACAGCCTCCATCATGGACTGGAAAAGATTCTGATCCTGCGCCAAATCCATGAACCAGTCTTCAAAGCCCCGCAAATACTGTGTCAGATGGACCACGTGAAAACGGGCATTATAAATGATGGCGTAGTCTGTTTCTTCATGCAGACGTTTGGCCCTTTCCCTCAGTCCTCGAAAACGGCCGGGATCCGTCGGATCGGGGAAGGGGTAGCGAGCGATGTCCTGGGGAGTGATACTGCCGGAGAGCGGGCTTTTTTCCATCTCGTAAAATTGACACCCAGGGGGCTTGCGCCGAACGACTCCCCACTCATCCATCCACCGGTCCTCATCCAGATCCTTCTCCCGGTTGTGATCAGGCGGATTCTGGCCGAAAGCCCGGGCGTCAACATCCAGGGCTTGGAGGACCTGCTCATCCATTTCAACAAGTTGCTGCATACGATCGAGCATGTCGCCGGTTTTTCCGAAACCCAGATGGCGGCAGAGATTTTCATAGGCGGGCTTTACCATCCCGGTAAAACGGGCACTCCCCAGGTCCATGGGTACACGATCCGGTTCCTGATGGTTAAGCGATGCAAGCACCCTTTCTCGATGTGTCATGGCTAACCTCCCGTTCCGCGCTTGGCGCTGGTAGAATTCGTACTGACAATATTAGAACACCAGTGAGGCAGGCTTCCCACGGAAAAAGAAGGCTCCCTCCTTAAGTCGTCGAGCCTCGAGACCCGTCGATTTACAAAAATAACAAGAATCTTGTATTTTCTAATTTATTCACTATAATACTCCGTTTTATTTAGGGATTGTCGGTTGGACTGGGATAGCAACGACGTCGCATTCAATCAAACGACGGGGAGTTCTGCAGAATGGATTCAAAAAAGTTTGAACACTTCAAAAAGAAACTGTTGGAGAAAAAGGACGATTTGCTGAAAACCGTTTCAAAGACTGAACAATATGGGCGCGAGGCAGACGAAGACGCCACCCAGGACATTGCCGACAAAGCGGCGAACTCCTATACCAAAGAATTTCTGTTCAGTCAGAGCAGTAATGAGCGGAGCACCCTTCAGTTAATTGATGAAGCCTTGCAACGGATTGACGGGGGAACCTTTGGTTCTTGTGCCTCCTGTGAAAACGAAATTCAGCAGAAACGGCTGGAAGCGGTTCCTTGGACACGCCATTGCATCAATTGCCAAGAGCTGCAAGAGCAAGGCATGCTTCAAGAAGAATAAGTTCGGAGCCCCTCCCCTTTCTGCGGGGGCGTCGCTTGAAGACTGTATCCCAATCCTTCACACCGCTGGTTGATTCCCTCCTCAGCATCTTTTTCCCCTGTACCTGTCGCTTGTGTCATCAGCTCGTCCAGGAGTCGGCGCACAGCGTTGTGTGCAGGCAATGCTGGGAACAGCTCAAAGAAATTGAAGAGCCTTTCTGCGCGGTCTGCGGCTATCCGTTTATCTCCAGGAATATTCCCGACGGCAGTCTGTGCGGCAGCTGCCGTCATCGGCTTTTTGCCTTCGATGCTGCACGATCCTTCTCTCCGTTTACTGATCCCTTAAAGGAAATCATTCATCAGTTCAAATATTGCGGCCATACCAGCCTCGCCCGTCCCTTGGCTCGGCTCTTGGAAAGGGTTTGCCGGCAGTTTCCGGAGCCCCTTCATGCGGACGTGATCATTCCGGTGCCCCTGTACCGGAAGCGCGAGAGGGAGCGTGGATTCAACCAGGCGGCGGACCTGGCAAA
>JAXLQK010000143.1:0-1875 GCA_046331665.1 Terriglobia bacterium
AGGTCCCTTACCACAAATCTCACATCGAGCAGCCATGTGAGCCTCCTCATCCATAATCAAAAACAACAAACTATAGCAGATTCCCCGCGCCTACGTCAAACACCAAGCACACGTCAATGTTGACCCTCGGGATAGAAACTTCTTGCGATGAGACCGCCGCTGCCGTCCTCAAAGATGGGCAGCGGATTTGCTCTAATGTTATTGCCTCCCAAATTGCCGTCCATCGAAAATTTGGGGGGGTGGTGCCAGAGATTGCCTCCCGCCATCATTTGGAGAATATTGTCCCGATTGTAAATCAAGCCCTGGAGGGGGCTGGAATTGGGTTTTCCGATTTGGGCGGGATTGCAGTTACCCAGGGGCCGGGCTTGGTGGGTTCATTGCTCGTCGGGGTGAATTATGCCAAGGCCATCGCCTATGTCGAGGGGATCCCCATTGCCCCTGTCAATCATCTGGAAGGGCATCTCTATTCCGCTCCACTCCAGTGGTTGCGCGACCGGGAGCACAAGACTCATGAGGATTCCGATTGGTCCGTACTTTTTCCGGCCCTCTGCCTGGTGGTTTCGGGAGGGCATACCTCATTGTATTGGGTGAAACGGCTCGGGAACCCTTCTGATCCTTTCAGCCAGATTGAATTGGTCGGCAGAACTCGCGACGATGCGGCAGGAGAGGCCTTTGACAAAGTGTCCAAGCTGCTTTGTCTGGGATACCCCGGCGGTCCAATCATTGACCAACTCGCCGTGAGGGGAGACCCTCAGCGGGTTAAGTTTTCCGCGACCAGGATCTCCGCCGGCGGATTCGACTTCAGCTTCTCAGGAATAAAGACCGCCGTGTTGAGATACGTACAAACCCATTTTGAGCAGGAACTCCCCTGGCTGCGGGCAAATCACACACAGGTGAGGTTTCTCGAACAAATTCCACAGTCGGTTTTGGACCTGGTTGCCAGCTTCCAGCTCAACGTAGTGGAAAACTTGCTTGCCAATACGCTGAAAGTGGCTGAAACTCGTCATCCGCAATCGATTCTGGTTGCTGGCGGGGTTGCTTGCAATCGACTCTTGCGAGAGCGATTTCAAAGCAGATTTTCAAGGATCGGGCTGCCGGTCTACTTCCCATCTCCCGTCCTTTCGACGGATAATGCCGCAATGATTGCCGCAGCAGGCTATCCAAAGCTTGTTGCGGGGATTCACGCCGATTTGACCCTCAATGCCGATGTTAGTTTGAAGCTCCACGACCAATTTCCCCTGAAGGAGGATTGAACCATGACTTTAAACCGACGCGAGTTTGCCCAAGGGCTGTCCGCGCTGGCGATTGGAACGGGGCTGATGTCTCTGCCCAGAAGAGCCCAGGCCGCACTCTTCCCGTCCGGGAAGGCCGAGTTCACTTTGGGAATCGGTACCTATACCTATCGAAAATTTTCCCTGGAGGCCATGATTGAGCGGTTGCACGAACTGGAGATTACGGATATCGAACTCTCTCATCCCCAAACGATGCTGCCTAACAAGGTAAAGGTGGAAGATGTCAAACCGCTAACACAGCTCTTCAAGGATGGCAAAATTCAGGTGCGATCCTGGTATTGTGCCGGCGTGAGAACTCCAGACGAACTCCGCAAGGTGGTGGAAATCGCCAAGGTATTGGGAGTCCGGCACGTGTCGGGAGATGCCACAGGGGAGTCCCTGAAGGCGATTGATCGGGCATTTCAACGGGAGGGGCTCTACTTTGGGATTCACAATCACTTCTTCAAAGACAACAAGTTCGAGTATCAAAGTCCTGAAGATTTCTTGAAAGTATTCGCGGTAACCTCGGATCATATCGGAGCGACTCTGGACACTGGACATATGGTCTCCTGCGGGTATGATCCGGTCGAGGCGTTTGATCGGC
>JAXLQK010000144.1:0-1868 GCA_046331665.1 Terriglobia bacterium
CTCAAAGATTGCCCCCCAGCTCTTCCGCCTGGCTTCCTTGCTCAGAATCCGGGGAATGCTTTTGGTGACGAGCATCTGTTTTTGCTTTTTTCTTGCCTATCTGGCAAATCTGATCGAACTCGCCCCAATTGTCGGGGCGTTTGCCGCCGGACTGATCCTCGACCCCGTTCACTACCAGGAGCTGCGGCATCGGGAAAATAATGAAATTGAAGAACTCATTGGCCCCATTGCCTCGTTTTTGGTTCCCATTTTTTTTGTCCTGATGGGAGTACGGGTTGAACTAAAGACTTTTGCGGATCCGAGCATCTTTGTTTTTGCCCTGGTCCTCACGGCGGTGGCGATCGCAGGGAAGCAAGCTTGTTCCTTGGCGGTATTGGAAAAAGGGCTGGATCGAATTTCTGTCGGGATCGGAATGATTCCTCGCGGCGAAGTTGGGCTGATTTTTGCCAGTATGGGAGCTGCCCTCCTCCTGAAAGGAAAGCCTGTCATTCTCAGCTCAACTTATTCGGCGATTGTCATTATGGTCATCCTAACCACCTTGGTGACGCCTCCTATTTTGAAGGTATCGCTCGAGCGCGGCGAAAGAATAAAGCGAAGGAAGTTGGCAGGGCCGCCGCCTCATTGAGCGCATTCCATCGGGAATAGACTCCATGCGAAGAGGAATCCAACTCCAACTTTGGCGGGCCTGGCTTCTGCTCCTCTTAAGCTTGACGGCGTGCTCCTGCACGCGGACTTCGTCACAAGGGCCGGTAGTCCAAGGTGATTTGGCACCGGATTTCACCTTTAGCGATCAATCCGGCAACACAAAACATCTCTCAGACCTGCGCGGAAAAGTGGTTCTGGTGAATTTCTGGGCGACTTGGTGCCCCCCTTGTCGGGAAGAAATGCCTTCATTGGAAGCACTGCAAAACCGATTGGGCCCAAAGAATCTAGCGATCCTGGCCTTGAGTGTCGATGATTCCTGGAAGACGGTGCGGCAATATATGGAGTCCAATCATTTCACGATCCCGGTTTATTCGGACTTTGACAAGAAGATTGCGAGTCGTTACGGGACCTACATGTACCCCGAGACGTATCTCGTCGACAAGGAAGGAAAGGTTGCCTACAAGGTGGTGGGGGCGGTGGACTGGACCTCGCCGGAGATGCTAAAGTTCATCCAAGTCCTATTACTTGAGGGGCAGACTGCGGGATAGTTGACATTAAAGAAGGAGGAAACTTGGCCCAAGATCATTATGACTTGGTTGTCATTGGGAGTGGCCCCGCGGGCCAAAAAGGCGCCGTGGCGGCTGCCAAGTTAGGCAAGCGAGTGGCGTTGATCGAGCGGAAAGGTCAAATTGGCGGCGTCTGTCTGCACACTGGAACGATTCCCAGTAAAACCCTTCGGGAAGGAATCCTCTACCTCACCGGCTATCGGCAGCGCGAGTTCTACGGCCCTGATTACACGGTCAAAGAAAAAATTACGTTGCCTGACCTGAGATTCCGCGTCCAGAAAGTCCTGGAGCGGGAACTCGGGGTGATCACCGACCAACTTCGACGCAACGATATCCAGCTCCTGGCTGGAACGGCGAGGTTCTTGGATGCTCATACGCTCGAGGTTAAGGGAGACGAGGGCACCAGCCAGTTGACCGCCGAATATGTGCTGGTTGCCTGTGGGACCCGTCCGGCCAGTTGTCCAGACATCCCGTTTGACGGCAAGCGAATTTTCCTCTCAGACCAATTCGGCCAGTTAGAAAAAATTCCGCGGGATCTCATTGTCGTCGGCGGGGGCGTGATCGGGCTCGAATTTGCTTCCATGCTGACAGCCCTTAACATCAACATCACCTTGATTGATCAAAGGCCCACTATCCTTGACTTTGTGGACCAAGAAC
>JAXLQK010000145.1:0-1865 GCA_046331665.1 Terriglobia bacterium
GTTCCGGAAATCATGTCCCATACTCCGGACATGAAAGATCAGGGAGAATTGCTGAAGACATTTTTGGAAATCAATCGCGAGCTACGCAAGATCAACCATGATCAGATTCGCGCTTTTTGTCAGAAATCGGCGCCACGATTCTTGTGGAATGGGCCGTTTTTGCAGCTGAGCAATTCTCAGGTTGAATCGCTATTTGCAGATCATCGAGTTTATATGTACCAGGGCAAGGAAGTGGATCGGCAGGATCATGTCGGCTTTGATCTCTCGGTGACTCAGCAATATCCGATCGAGGCTTCCAATGATGGGATCGTCGTGTACGCGGACTACTTTGGAATCTACGGCAACACCGTGCTGATCGATCATGGTTGCGGGTTAATGACCCTGTACGGACACATGAGTTCCATTAACGTCAAGCCGGGAGACCAGGTCAAAAAATCGCAAGTGATCGGGAAGAGCGGCGCAACTGGCCTGGCCGGGGGAGACCATCTGCATTTTGGAATGTTTCTCCAGGGAGTCCCCATCAACCCCACGGAATGGTGGGACGCGAAATGGATCAAAGATCACGTCTTGGATCGCTTGAAGGATCTTTCATCCAGCCCGCCCAACAATGGATGACTCTTTAAGAGGTGCAGAGACCCCCGCCTCTTGTTTTATTGCTTCTCCTCGGACAGAAAGAGGACTACCGGATGGAAGAGACCAGAAAATTCATCGCAAAACTCGGATTCCCCGCGACCGATGGGTATGCACTGCCCAGTTCAGAGAAGCGGTTTCCTGACGGGGCCCAGTACCGTTTCGAAATTCCCACGGTTGAAGGGCCGCGCTGTTTGAAGGCGGTCATCGAAGAAGCCCAGAAGCACCGCTTGATCATTCACCGCGTCAGTCAGGGCAGTGGCATTATGCTGATGACCGATGACGAAATCACCGAGATGCTCAAAATCGCACGGGACCACCAGATGGAAGTCAGCCTCTTCGTGGGTCCGCGGGCGGCCTTCGATATTGGAGCGCTTCCTTTGACACCGGCAGGAAAAATCGTCGGTTGGAGCCTGCGCGGCTCAGATCAGCTTGTTTATGCCGTCGAAGATATCAAGCGGGGATGTGGTTTGGGCCTCAGAGGAATTCTGGTGGCGGATCTCGGGTTGCTCTGGCTGGTAAACGAAATGAAAAAGGCCGGACAACTCCCATCCAATTTGGTGGTGAAAGTCTCGGTTCAGCTCAGCGCGAATAATCCGATCTCTGTGAAGCTTCTCGAAAATTGCGGAGCGGACACCTTTAACATTTCCTCAGACTTGCCGTTGCCCCTGCTTTCCTCTGCTCGCCAGGCCGTAGGCATTCCCTTGGACCTCTATGTGGAAACGCCAGACAATTTTGGCGGGTTTGTCCGTCATTTTGAGGTTCCGGAAATGATTCGTGTCGTTTCTCCCCTCTATGTCAAATTGGGCCTGAGAAACGCGGTGGATGTCTATCCTTGTGGAAGCCATCTGGAATCCACCGCCATTGCCTTAACGCGTGAGCGCGTCCGGCGGGCCAAGATCGCCTTTGACATGATTCAGCGTTATTACCCGGAAGGGGTGATGTCAAAGCCGGGTGGCGAAGGTCTGGGAATTCCAGAAGTCCACTAAGATCACCATCAATTCACACCGCTTGAGGTCCTTGCATTCGTAACATCACCCCGAATGCCGCAGTCTCTTTTCCTGGTGAAAATATAGCACTGTTAGTCGAAACTCATCACAAGTCACCGGGAAGAGCACTCTCATCCGTCCTCTCAGGATCCCAAACCGCAGAACTCATTTCTCTCCCGATGGAAATTTCTGCCTCATCTGGTCTCGCAGTGGATTCAGTTCTATGCGCGGTGAAAATGAGTTGAC
>JAXLQK010000146.1:0-1765 GCA_046331665.1 Terriglobia bacterium
GGGACCTTTCCGAATTCATGGAAAAGGCCGTCACTAATCACTAAAGAGGCCTTGATTCGGAGTTAATGAAGGTACTGCGGATAATTGACAATAGGGTGGAAACGCATCTTCCCTCTGTTCATGAAACTCCTTTTAGCGAATCCGGAAGTTCCTAAAGTAACCTGCCGTTTGATTGGAAATGGTCACTTGGATGATCCCATGCGGGTCGCATTCATAAAGCTCTTCGATCCAATCCAGTTCAGCTTCCTTGCAACGCTCGATCGGAATCTGATCCAACCGGCATTCCGATTTTAGTGATGGGTCATAGGGGAAGTAGACTTCATCCCACGCAATGATATCGCCGCAAGGATCGTGGGTTACATTCTCCAGGCTGCTGCACTCCAAATACCGGAAATGTCCGATATTGTGGACCGGCCGATAACGTCGCAATACTTGGAGGGGAGACTGGCCCAGCGGAGGCAAGACCGTATCTTTGGCAAACATCGGGTCGAAGGAAATTTTCGAGCCATCCTCGCTTTCGCGCCATACCCCAAAAAAACGGCTAAAGCGCTCCTCCAGGCTATACCCGCTCTCCAAATCCGCCGCAATTGCCAATCCCACCGCAGTGGCGGCTGAAGGATAGGGAGACCTCCGCACATGTTTCCCGAAATGCTCCCTTAAGGCGCGCGCCAGGATCGGCAGATCACACGATCCCCCCACCAGATAAACGGATGCCACCGACTCATACTCGGGCCCCAATTCATGGAGCACGGACTGGAGAACGAGTTCGGTCTGTTCAATGGTCCGGGAAATGAGGGGTTCACACTTGCCATAGAACTGGGAAATCGGCACCAGGACGACATCGGCGCCCTCATTGATCTGGCCGAAGTCAATGCTGATCTTCCGGGTATTCGGCCGGATGCTTTCTTTAGCCTCGCGGCACAAGTGCAGAAGACGCGGCCGCACATTGGAGAACAGAGGAGGAATGATGATTCCGGAGGCAGCCAGAGAGAATGGTCTGCGCAGGGACTGGGGGAGCGAGGACTGGGACAAAGCAGCTCCCAGGAGCTGGCGGTCAAAGTCGTCACCTCCCAGTTGAGAAATCCCCTCACTACTGATGACCTCATGCCGCCGCCCGGTGATCCGAATGACAGAAACATCAAATGTTCCGCCACCCAGGTCATAAACGATTAAATGCTTCCCCTCGTGAACTTCATCCGTCTGTCCATAGCGGTAGTTGAATTCAATGCCTGCGGCTGAGGGCTCGTTGATCATTCCCAGCACCTCAAAATTGGCACGGCGAAAGGCTTCCAAAGTCAAAAATCGCTGATTACTGTTGGCGTTCGTTGGAATCCCCACCATGACCTGGAATGGCTCCTGGGAAGGAACATCCAGACTGCTCCGGGTCAGCAAATCCTGGCGCAGGCAGGCAAGAAACTGGGTAAGCCAGTCGAGCAACGACTGCTTTACACGGCCGATGGCCATGATGGTTTGCGGGTGTCCCCCACTCAGATATCGCTTGAAGGAAGGACAGAGTTCCCATGCGGCGTCATATTGGAGGGGAAGCGCATCCAGACCGAAAGTGGTCTCGTCACCTCGAACTGCAATCAGGGAGGGATACCAATTTTGTCGAAAGCCGCTCTCATGCTCAAATTCGATCAGCGGATAATTCTTCTCGATGGCGGCGGCCACGCGTGTTCGCGTCGTCCCGAAGTCAATACCGAGTCGCATTCAAGCCTCCTCGATAGAGAGCCCCCGTCGATAACCTGGTTCCTTATTCTTCCAG
>JAXLQK010000147.1:0-1762 GCA_046331665.1 Terriglobia bacterium
AGCTCCCGCACTCCAAAGTTATTTGGCTAGAAACTGTTCGATCACGATTAGAGTTGCTTCTGCCGTGTGCAGGTTTTTCTTAAACAGGGCATTGTCACCGGCCAACATCGCAGCGCTGACTGCGTTTAGCTCGGCATCCAAGCGGTCTCGAGCGTTACGAACGTCTTGCGGCAATTCCGTCCCGGAAGCAGCTTTCTCCCTTTGCACTTGGGCCAGTTGCGACCGGGCTGGACTAACGCGCGCCATCAAGGCCTTAAATTCATTGGCCGGTCCCATTTGCGCGGCAACATCGGGGGGCATACCTTTTGGCACGGGTATCGGTATCGGAAATCCAAAGCCTCGTTTAGGTTTGGGAGGAGGAGCAGGTTGGGCTGGCGGAGCGGGCGCTTGAGTTGCGGGCGCGGTTTTGCTCTCGGCTTGGGTGGTTGGCGTGGGTGTCGGAGTTGAGGTAGGTGTCTGGGCTCGAGGTTGGTTCCCGGTCGTACTTGTTGGAGCGGGAGAACTCGGTGCCGCCGGCGCTCCAGCAGAAGCTTGCTTGGGCGCGGGACCTATTACCGGTTCGACGTTTTCGACCGTCTCCAGGATGGTTTGGGTGATGCTCCGATAGGGTTTCCCCGTGATCTCTCTATATTCTTGATTGTTCTTGAGCACCAGCCCCCCCGGCACATCATCGCTCGACCAGGTTTTCACAAAAGAATTCCTATCGGGTTGCGCGAACGTGCCCGGTAGAATTCCATAAGTGACTTCCCAATGGGTGGCGATTTTTTTCCCGTTGATCTCGAGCGTTTCTTGACCGGATTCGTTGGGTTTCGCCGCTCCGGACTGTCCCGGGGGCTGCTTTGCTTGATAGTTAATCTGCTGCTCGGAACTACTGGTCCGACCATTCATCTGATAAACCGTTGACTTGACCGTGAGAACGGCTTGCTTATCGTCAATCAAATCGAGCCGGAGCGTGGTTCGGCCCGTCTTGCTGCGGGTGTACGTGTTGCTGCCAGGCTCGTACTCTGAGAGTACTCGATCCACCAAGGTAACTGTGGTTCCAGGAGGGAATTTCTTCCAGGCCAGATACTGTGGGTTATCTGCCTGGGTTTCGGCCGGCTTGGCGGCCGTCAACCAGTCGGGCTTGGAATCTTTGAAATCGGGGCCGAGGGCACTGAGATCGAGGACCTTCACTTGGTCCCGATCGATAATCCTGACACCGCCTCCTCCCCTCCAGGGATTGACTTCCCCATAGACCTCCACGACTTTCCCCACCAAACCGGAGAAATCTTGTCCATACATTTCCCGCAGCATGTCGGCGTGGGGAGAAAATCCCGTGATGTTGCCTGTTGCCGCCTCTTTGAAACGGATGGTGGCATACTTTGGGGAGCCACTCTGATCCATATCGACCCGGGAAACAGTGCCACGCACCTCCACGGTCTTACCCAGCCAGCGTGGATCGTAAGAGCTCGCCCGGAAATGCGGAACCGCTCCCGGAAGCTCGGCCTTGGGATTTTTGAGCAGGGTATCAAGCCAGTAAGTCTGACGATTATATTGCGGGTCGCCTTTCAACCTTCCTTCAGAATCCAGCGGCGCTTCCTTGACTCGTCCGGCAGCGGCAAGCACGTTGGCTTCTCCATATTTAGCGTTAAGCTTTTCGTATATTGAGAAAGCCTCGGCCCACTTCTCCTTGGAAAGAACTCTGGGCAGACCATAGGCATCGATGCAAAGTGAGATCGCATAACTTCGAGGGGTGGCGTGAGTGGCTTCGGTGAGAAATAAC
>JAXLQK010000148.1:0-1623 GCA_046331665.1 Terriglobia bacterium
GAGGCGAATGATTCCCTTAAGTAACTGTTTGATTTAAGAAGGAAATCTGATGCCATTGGCTTGAATCAGGGGCCCCGAAACGAAGAAAATTGATTGTAAAATCTTCAAAAAAACCTAAAATTCATCTAACTATTTGCCGAATAAAGAATTAGACTTAAATGAGAGCGTCCAGAAGTTCTGGAGGAGAGATTCCAAAAATTAGTCAAGAATAATCTCGTAAAGGGATGGCGATGGCAGGTACAAATCTCCAGACTTCTTGACAATATTGGACTTGTTCTCTAGACTGGCGATTGAACTTAGCAGGAGGAAGGTCTGCCGTGATCAAGTTAGATATTATTAATCAAGTAGTTGACCGAACGGGCATCCCTCGAGCCAAAGCAGAGCTGGCGGTAGATACCGTTTTCGATGCTATGAAGAACGCCTTGAAAGGCGAAGATCGCATCGAACTGCGTGGATTTGGGGTGTTTACGATTAAACCGCGCAAGACTGGGATCGGCAGAAATCCCAGAACTGGTGAAGAAGTCTCTATTCCGCCGGGAAAAGCCGTGCGGTTCAAGCCAGGTAAAGATTTGCAATCGGTTTGATTTCTTGTTGATCTACTTATAATTGCCGGCCATTTGCACCGCAGTCCACCTGCCGAATGGTTTTTTACCGCCCACCGGGGGCGAGTTCCATACTCGCCTGGTTCGTGATACGATTCTCACCTCATGTCAGACGATCCACACCTTCCTTTGGAGAATACTGAGCCTCCCGTTTATCTGCCTCCCATAACGGTTTACGAGCCTGAGTACCGTCCCAAGTACAAATTAAGCCTGATACTTTTTGTTTTAACCATCTTGTCAACCCTTTCGGTTGGTGCGCAATACACGTACTACTACGTGAATAATGCTCCGCCTGAGGAAATGCTGAGCACTCTGGAATTATTGCGGCGGCAACCCTTGATTCTGCTGAGTGGACTTCCTTTTACGCTTACCCTGCTCGGTTTTTTGATGGCTCATGAAATGGGACACTACCTGGCCTGTCGCTACTATGGAATCCATTCCACCTTGCCTTATTTCATTCCTTTCCCGAATTTGATCGGGACGATGGGAGCCTTCATTCGCATTCGTTCGCCTTTTGAAAACAGAAAAGCCCTTTTCGATGTGGGAATTGCCGGGCCGATTGCCGGCTTTGTGGTGGCTTTTCCAGCTTTGTTGATGTCACTGCCTTTTTCTAAAGTCACTCCCATGAGACCCGGACTATCTTATTTCCTGTTCGGTGAGTCTCTGATGTTTAAGTTTGTTGCGAAACTTTTTGGACTTCATTTCCAGCCAGGCATGGACATCAACTATCATCCCGTGGCCTTTGCCGCTTTAGTTGGATTCTTCGCTACGGCACTCAATCTTTTGCCGGTTGGCCAATTGGACGGCGGGCACATCATATATGCTTTGTTTGGCCGCTGGCACCGCTACGTTTCCAGGGCATTTGTATTCGGAGTAATTCCTCTGCTGATGTTTTTCTGGACGGCCTGGGTAGTGTGGGCGGTCATCCCGCTAGCATTGGGAATCAATCATCCGCCAACCCTGGAGGACGACCAACCCTTGGGAACAGGGCGCAAGATCGTAGCGGTCCTGGGCCTGTTAA
>JAXLQK010000149.1:0-1549 GCA_046331665.1 Terriglobia bacterium
TCGGTCAACACCTCCGCACTGTCCCTGGTGTTCGCACGGCACTTTCGGTATGATGGCGCCGTTTTTTGTTCTTCTGGCGGGTACGTTTGTTCCTGGCAGCGTTGCGTTGCGAGCCTGGACGAATCTACCACTCGCACTCGGATTGAGTCTGACGTGTCAGCTCATCGTGGGTATATTGCTGGGTCATCTCACCCTGCTCATCACCCACTACCCTCACCTTTAGTAATCGGCGGAAGGAGCAAGGAATGAGTCTTTTCAAGGGAAACGGAACCATAACGTTGCAGCTGCCACTCGCACCCGGCTATGAACGCCTGGTTCAGGACTTTCTCCGCATTGTTCTCACAAAGAGCGGATTTGCCGAGGAGTCCTCCAATCTCCACGCGGCTCAATATTCAGAATTCCTGCAGAAAAAGGTTGCCCCCCTGGAAGAGGACCTTCCTGTCGAAATCCGCTTCAATCACCATCCGGGAAAAGTGATCATTCACACTCGAATTGAGGGTCTTCATGTCTCCGACACACAGGACGGTAAGATCAATTGAAAGGAGAGCGTGCGGTGCCTGGATCACTGGATGAATTCCTTTCACGCGAACTCGACGATTTGCGTGAAAAAAAGTTGTATCGCCGCCTGCGTGTTTTGGAAGGGGCGCAGCTGCCTCAAGCCCGGTTTGATGGCCGCATGGTGGTAAACCTTTCTTCGAATAACTATCTCGGGCTGAATACCCATCCAGCCCTGGTGCGGGCTTCGATTGAGGCCACCGAGCGCTATGGCGTCGGGTCTGGCGCCGTGCGGAGCATTGCCGGAACCATGAAGCTTCATCTCGAGTTGGAAAAACGAATCGCCCAATTCAAGAATGTTGAAGCCTGCGTCGTCTTCCAATCCGGTTTTGCCGCAAATGCGGGAACCGTTTCCGCCATTCTGGGGAAAGGCGACTTCATCATCTCCGATGAATTGAACCATGCCAGCATCATCGACGGCTGTCGTTTATCGAGAGCGGAAATTCGCGTATTTCCGCACAAAGATATGGACGCTCTCGAGAAGATTCTGATCGAAACCCAAGCCCTCCCCGGAAAAAAACTGGTCATTACTGACGGCGTGTTTTCAATGGATGGAGACATCGCTCCCCTGCCGCAGATTGTCACGCTAGCCGAGCGTTATGGAGCCATTATGATGGTGGATGATGCCCACTCCAGCGGGGTTTTGGGGAAATGTGGACGGGGAACCATCGATCACTTCGGCTTGCATGGGCGCGTGGATATTCAAGTCGGGACGCTTTCGAAAGCGATTGGGGCCATGGGTGGGTATGTCTGCGGCAGCCAGAAACTGATCGAATTCCTCCACCACCGGGCGCGCCCTTTTTTGTTCTCGACGTCGCACCCCCCATCGGTAATGGCCACCTGTCTGGCTGCCTTCGACGTCCTGGAGAAGGAGCCGCAATGGATGGAGAGACTGTGGAGAAATACGCGTTTCTTTAAGGAAGGACTGGACCAGCTGGGCTTTAACACTGGCGCCAGTGAGACCCCGATCAATCCGGTGATTATTGGCAAAGGA
>JAXLQK010000150.1:0-1492 GCA_046331665.1 Terriglobia bacterium
GAGTCAGCGTGTCTATGCCGATCATGAGGCCAGCCAATATCTGAAAAAGGCCCTGGATCTGATCAAACACTTGCCTCAATCTTCCGAACGGGATCGGCTGGAACTTGAATTACTCATCTTGTTAGGCCCCTCCCTGACTGTCATTCAAGGCTATGCGAGTTCAGAAGTTGGTGCGGTCTATCGTCGAGCGCGCCTGCTTTGTGAATTCGCAGAATCGCTCGACTCATTCTTCCCTGTACTGTGGGGATCCTGGGTTTTTCATGTGGTGAGGGCCGAACTGCAAGCGGCCAAGGAACTCTCCTCCCGGTTCTTCCAGCTAGCGACGGGGCAGGAAAATCCTACAATCAGGGCCGCAGGTCACTTCACGATGGGCTGTACGCTCTTTCACCTTGGGGTATTCAAGGAGGCGCGGACCCATTTTGAGGAAGCGCTGGCGCGCTATGAACCGGAACAATTTCCGTTTCTGCTCCACTCATTCGGTCCGGAACTCGGGGTCTTTTGTCAATCCTACCTGGCCCACGTTCTCTGGATCCTGGGCCTCCCCCGCCAGGCGTCGGAGCAGGCCAGCAACGCCCTGTCCCGCGCCAAACAGCTGGCCCACCCTTTCAGCACGGCATTGGCCTTGGACTATCTGGCTCTTCTTCACCAATTTCAAGGTGACGCATTGGCCGCCAGGGAACTCACCCGGGAAACGGCCTCCATTTGCGACGAGTACGGCTTTCGTTACTACCTGGCTTGGACACCTATTCTGCGGGGATGGGCCCTCGTTCAGGACGAGCAGCCCGAGCAGGGTGCTCGAGAAATTCGCCAGGGGTTAGACGCCTTCCAGTCAATGGAAGCCAGACTGCGAAGGCCTTATTACTCGATGCTTCTGGCGCAAGCCTGCCAAAGGGCGGGAAGTGCCGAAGAAGGTCTTCGAGTCATCACCGAGGCCATTGCCTTGGTTGAAAAAAGCCAGGAATCCTGGAGCCAGTCTGAACTGCATCGTACGCGAGGCGAACTTTTGTCGCAGAGCGGCGAATGGCGCGAGGCAGAAGCGAGCTTTCAACACGCACTCTCCATCGCACGCCTGCAAGGTGCTCCCATTTTTGAATTGCGGGCAGCTTTGGCTCTTTCGCGCCTCTGGATGGAACGAATGAAGCCAGCCCAAGCCATCACCTTATTGCGTAAGACCTGCACGAAGTTTTCCGAACTTGCTGAGACGATGGATCATCGGCAGGCCCAATGCCTTCTCCACAACCTGGTGGAGCAGGAGGCGCTTTAAGCCCCTTTTACCCTGCCTCCACTGAAAGCCAGGGACCGGCTCTCAACATCGTAAACACTTAAATTTTTGAGATTATTTTCAACAGAACGGTTGGCAGAACGGATTCAGAACGGAGGCGCTATTAAACTCCGGATACTTGCATGGAGAGATATCTCAAAGGAGGGGGATATGTTGAACCAGGAGACAATTCAGGAGTTTAAGGCAAAGTTGCGTGGGGAACTAATCGAA
>JAXLQK010000151.1:0-1469 GCA_046331665.1 Terriglobia bacterium
TGCCTCCCAATAATTTGATGGGACGTCAAAATCTCATTGCCGGGTTGATCGCTGGGAACGTCCAGGCTTTCAAATTTAAAAAAACAAAGCTCGATCTGTTGGCGTCTCTCGTACCGGCGCTTTCTCAGCCAGGCCGTGTCCGCTTCAATACAAATGCGACGTATTCCATCCAGATTATCAGCAATCTGTGGTGGAATCTTCAATTCTATGGAAACTGGGATAATCGTCCCCCCATCAATTTCTCGGGGAGTGACTACGGGGGAAGTTCGGGGCTAAGTTGGACCTTCAACTAATCCCGAATTCCGGGGTTGGCGGCTCGTAGTTTCATCTAAATGCTAATTCAACTGAGACTTGCAAACCCGTGAGGATGGATAAAAGAGGCCCAGTCAAGTGGTGATTTTGGTGGACCGCGCGCTCCGCCGCGCGGTTAATGAGCGTACGCTGGGGGAGGGACGCTCCAACGCGCCCGCTCCGCCAGATAACGCAAAACCGACTTCGGGATTCGGGCTAATTCGTGAGAGTGATGTTTCCTACGAGGTGCCGACAGGAATCCTTTGAAGATCAAGGATTACTCTCCATCGTCGCCTTAATCGCGGCCAGCGACTTCTGGAGCGATGTCACCGAGCGATCCACAGCAACTCGTCGAATAATCGAACCTTTGAACCCGGTTAATCCTGATTGTTCCGAACCCATCACCTGGATCAGATAAAATCCCGGCTTTTGGGGGTCGTCACTGCTCCGAATCACGTAAGAAAGATCAAGGGCGGTCTCGAAATAATGGCTGGAATAGAGTTGCTTTTGGGCAATGACGTAGGCTGGAGTCTCGGGGGTGGTTCCGTGCATTACCAGTACCTGGATGACGCGGAGGGTCGGTTTAAGACCGAATTTTACCTTCTCCCAGGTAAATTGACTCGTCACGTTTTGAGGCTTGTTCTTGGGATAGTCGAGCAAGTAGTTATAAAAATCCGGGAGGATCTTGGGTAAGACTGTGTGATAGCTGAGCATGTATTTGAACTGATCCGCCACCTGGGTAGGATGTTTCTTGTCGTTGTACTGCCCCAGTATCTGGTTGCCTCCCTGTTTGTACGCCGCCAGACGCTCCAAGGCGGTTTCTTGCAAGGAACGATTGACTATTTCATCCACGTTGGGTGCGGACCAATTGAACGACTGACGCAAAGGCTCCATGCGGCTCGCGGGCATTTGCAAATCACAGTCTCCTGGTTTGCAATCCTTGAGTGCCATGATGTCGTCATGATCCAGTGTGAAGCCCTCAAGATCAGAAAGCTTGGGGGGTTTACTGAAACTCCCTACGGCGACATATTGGGACAGTTTGCGCAGTCGATTTAGGTCCGTTGCGAATTTGAGATAACGTTCAGGGGGGGCCTGAACGTAAACCGAACCGAACACGAATATCTCATTCGGGATACGCGGAGGAAGAGTTTTGGCCACGGCCTGACCATTTACGAGGT
>JAXLQK010000152.1:0-1416 GCA_046331665.1 Terriglobia bacterium
ATAGACCCGTTCCACCCCTGCCTTCCCAACAATATCACCAAGGTGGCTGTAACTAAATTCCTCCGTCCCGATCTGTTTTTCGGAAATTTCTCCCACATAGCCCAGCAGATGGGCCGCCAGTTGCCCCTCCCGATAAAATCTTCTTGGTTGGCGCGTCACATCCAGTCCAGGAAATTCAAGACGATGGGACTCGAGGAATGACAAGTCTTCGATCGTCAACCCTTCCTTGATGGTGATGGGCAGATAGCCGGGCTGATGGCGATGTCGATCAATTTGCAACTTGAAACCAGTGAAATCCAGCTTTAACCCGGCGGCGAGGAATTCCAGCGTCCCTTCAATGGGCGGGAGGTTTTCACGAGTGACCGAAACCGTGAAAGAGGGACGGTTGTCGACGATGATTTGGCCGTATCGATCAATAATTTTACCTCGAGGTGCGGTCAAGGTAATGGAACGAACCTGATTCTTTTCCGCCTGTTCCTTATAGTACTTGCTTCTCAGAATTTGTAGATTCCAAATGCCCAGAAGCAAGAATACAAAGACGGCGATGGCCGAATACTGAATGAACGGCAAACGCGACAGGACGAATTTCTTATCTTCGTAAAAATCTTTAAGAACCATACCTATTCATTCTTAGCCCGTAAAAGTTTGTCGAGCAAGTAAAACATCAGAAGGCCAATGCACGCATTAAGCAAACTGCTCCAGAGGAGCCGTTGCCAATCCAGACCTTCAGTTCGATCCAGAAACAGAATCCTCAGAACCAGGACCAACAGAGAAGAGAGCAGGGAACATCCAAATAGCATGATCCACCGGGTGATGACTCGATCGACGGCGATAAAGGCATTGGCAAGATAGGCGACAAACCCCACCGATATCTTGGCAAAGCCGTTGACCCCTGGCAGCCCCGGGGACAAGCTATCTTGTAAGAATCCGACCATCGTGCCAGAAACGACGGTCCAGATCAGGTTTTCCTCAGCAAGGGTCAGGTAAAGAATGGCAAACAAGGGAAAGTCTAAATAGAAGAATGGGAAATAGCGGTTGGCCAACACCTGGAGGAAGACAGACCCCACTAGGAGCACCAAGATTTGGATCGTGCGAAGGACGTTGGACATCGAGTCTTATGATTCCTTCTTGAGAATCAATACCTCCTCAAGCTTCAAAACATTTGCCGAAATCGAAATGTCCACTTTCTGGAAAATTTGCTTGCTTGGAGTGACTCCCAGAACATAACCAACCAAAAGGCCCTTGGGATAAATCTGATCCAGCCCGGAGGTCAGGACCTTCTCTCCGACCACCACTTTTTCATTGGAATCGATATATTCCACATAGGCTCGGCGATTCCCTTCCCCCTTCAGTACTCCTTGGGCCCGGCTGTTTTCCAGGAGAACGCCCACCCCACTGTCGAAATCGGTTATCAGC
>JAXLQK010000153.1:0-1413 GCA_046331665.1 Terriglobia bacterium
GTAATTCTGGAAAGTGATGGTCGCCAGGGTTTGGTTTTCCCGTTCGATCTTGACGCGCTCCTTGGCTTCAATGGCCTCATGCAAACCGTCGCTCCAGCGGCGGCCGGGCATCAGCCTTCCGGTAAACTCGTCCACAATGATCACTTTGTTGTCATTGATCACATATTGGACATCCTTTTCATAGAGCCAATATGCTTTGACCAACTGTTGGATCGTATGAATTCTTTCCGTGACTTCAATGTACCGTTCTTCGGTGTAACTGGGGTCTTCCGGATCGGGAATGACGTAATCCTCCATTCGGTCACCCGCCAGGTACTCACGCCCTTTTTCCGTAATCTCCACGTTGTGCGATTTCTCATCGATGACGCAATAGAGCTGATTATCAAACTCGGACAGCTGTTTGTTGATCATCAACTCACCTTCCACCTGATCAACTTTTTTCTTTAAATCGCGAGACTTGGACAGCAGATCAAGATATTGCCTATTCTTGGGGTCCCCCCGTTTTACCAAAAGGAGCAAATCCAGGGCCTCCGCTGGATAGCTCCCATTCCCCCCGATCTTTTCCATGGCTTCCCGCAAGGATTGGCTGATCAGTCGAGACTGGGCCTCTCTCACTTTTTCAGCCAGCGGCCGCAGGGAGATATAGTTTTTTTGCTGCGAGCTCTCGACCGGACCGGAAATGATCAACGGGGTCCTGGCCTCGTCAATCAATATGGAGTCCACCTCATCCACAATGGCGTAGTGATGACCGCGCTGCACCATTTCCTTCAAATCAAACTTCATGTTGTCCCGGAGGTAATCGAACCCGAATTCATTGTTGGTCCCATAGGTCACATCGCAGCCATAGGCCTCACGCCGTTCCTCATCATCCATGTCGTGCTGAATTGTCCCGACCGTCAGACCGAGAAACTTGTAAATTTTCCCCATCCATTCGCTGTCACGCCGGGCCAGATAGTCATTAACCGTGACTACGTGAACTCCCTTCCCTTCCAGGCTGTTGAGGTAAACCGGGAGGGTGGCGACCAGCGTCTTTCCTTCACCGGTCTTCATTTCTGAAATCTTCCCCTGGTGAAGGATGATGCCCCCCATCAACTGGACATCAAAATGCCTCATTTTCAACACCCGCTTGCCCGCCTCACGAACGACGGCAAAAGCCTCGGGGAGCAGGTCATTAAGCGACTCTCCATTGGCTAATCTCTGCTTGAATTCAGAGGTTTTGGCGGTGAGCTCGGCGTCAGACAGATGGGTGATCGAGGACTCAAGGGAGGAAATCGTCTCCGTCTGCGGACGAATGGCCTTGATGTCTCTCTCATGCTTACTTCCGAATATTTTTTTTAGTACGGTGTCGACAATCAATATGGATTCTCCTGCCTGCATGGCTAAACCTTCATTTTATGAATGGATGAGATTCAA
>JAXLQK010000154.1:0-1354 GCA_046331665.1 Terriglobia bacterium
GGCTGGCCTCGGGCCGGATGCGGCCTCCCGGAGACTGGGGATCTGCTTCCACAATCTCCATGGCATGGAGGCGATCCATTCGCAGGCGGACCTTGCTGGGTGGCTCGCAGAGAACTTCAGACAGTTCTGCATCCGTCAGAGACCCATGCTGCATGATTGCCATCAAGATAAAGTGATCCCCCGTATCCAAGGCGCGTTGAAGTCGCGAGTAATTCGGGACCAGAGGGTGGCGCATTTCCACCACACCCCCCTCAACCTGATCAATACAACCCTGCCATAGTTCAAACGCCGATCTGAAGTTCCCGCCGGATTGTTCATAGAGAGCATCCATAAACATTTTTTCCGGGTCTCGCTCCATTCCAAAAACCCTTCTTAATTTGCTGACTCTCGGGTCCTCTGGAGGAGGCGGAGAATATTTGAGCCGTAGCCCGGACAGATTATGTCTCTGCAAGATAGCGTTGGTCAGATCCTCTGACTTCACAGACATGGCATTGATGCGGTGGGAAAAGAACCGGCCGAGATCCACAGCGACATCGAGGTAACGGAAGGCATCATCATTCAGCGAGAAAACCCAGAGCGTGGAAGCACTAGTCGGTTGAATTTGATGCAGCAGATAACGGATCGCTTCAAACCCATTGACCTTCCTGAGGAACGCACGTTCAAATTCCTCGATGACGACCACCCTCCGCTCGCCATTCAGGACATCAATCAACTCGCTTTCCGCCGGGGCGGAAAGCATTTTCAAAAGAAACTGCTGGATGTCTTCAACAGCAGTGATGCGTTTTTCAAGGTGTCCCCGGATAAAGCTCTGCTCCCGGAACACGCTGGTCGCCGCGCAATTCAAGAGACTGGTTTTTCCGCTGCCGCGGGTTCCGACCAGCAGGATGGCGGCAAAGTGACCGGCTTCCCACTGGGCAAGCGCCCGTTCGAAACCTGCCAACTCCTCCTGACGACCGACTAGAAATCGAGCATCCTCAACCGGTGCCAAGCTAAACAGCTTCCGGTAGATGAACGGCAGTTCCCGGCTCGTGAGCTTGACCTCCAACATCTGGGTCAGCGTGGGCCTCTCCATCACAGGCTCTGCCAAGGGACGGGTAGGCAGGCGCCAGCCGATGCGCAAGAGGAACTCATCCACGCCTTTCTCGATCCATCCCCCAAGATTGCGGCCCACTGTTTGAAAGACCTGGGTCGAAAGACGCTTCATCTCGGCAAAAGCGCGACGGTCGCGCAACTTCATGAGATAGCCCAACAACCCCAAGCGTTTAATTTCCAAATTGGAATTGGTAACGTTGGCGATGGAAACAATTGCCTTCACGGCGAGTTGAGTCAACGATCGCTCAATCTCCAGGTCGAT
>JAXLQK010000155.1:0-1250 GCA_046331665.1 Terriglobia bacterium
CCTTTGTTTCGCCGTGATGATTATCAATCTCGAGGTGCCGGAATGTTGAATGGGAAGAAACTGCGGAGTGCTGATTGGTTCGGCCGCAACGACAAATTAGGATTCATCCATCGATCCTGGATGCGCACGGAAGGGTTTAGTGGTGCGGTGTTTCAGAATAAGCCAGTGATTGGAATTTGCAACTCCTGGAGTGAATTGACCAACTGCAACGCGCACCTGCGGCAAGTGGCTGAGGCCGTGAAACGCGGCGTTTGGATGGCTGGCGGGTTCCCCCTCGAATTCCCGACCATTTCGCTGGGAGAGCCCTACATGCGGCCTTCCACAATGATGTTCAGGAATTTGATGGCCATGGACGTTGAGGAATCGATTCGGGCCAACCCCCTGGATGGGGTGGTATTGCTTTGCGGCTGTGACAAGACGACTCCTGCCCAGCTCATGGGGGCAATCAGTGCGGATTTGCCGGCCATCATGGTGACTGGCGGACCCATGCTTAAAGGAATGTGGAAAACTCAGGAGATCGGTTCGGGCTCGGATGTCTGGCATTTTTGGGACGAATTGCGGGCCGGGCGGATCAGTGAAGAGGAATTCTGTGAAATCGAAAGCTGCATGTCACGCAGTGCGGGGCATTGCATGACGATGGGGACGGCCTCGACGATGACCAGCATTGTTGAGGCGTTGGGGATGACCCTGACCGGCTGTGCCAGCATTCCCGCTGCAGACTCCCGTCGTTATGCGGTCGCCGAGCAAAGCGGCGCTCGCATTGTCCAAATGGTTGCCGAAAACCTCTGCCCGACAAATATCTTGACCCGTAAAGCCCTGGAAAATGCCATTCGGGTCAACATGGCCATCGGGGGCTCGACCAACGCCATCATTCACCTGGTAGCTTTTGCAGGGCGGCTGGGGATAGAGCTTCCCCTGACCTTGTTTGATGAAATCTCGCGCACGACACCTTTCCTCGCGAATGTACGGCCTTCTGGAAAGTACCTGATGGAGGATTTCTTCTATGCCGGGGGAATCCCGGCTGTCATGAAGGCCATTGAGCCATTGCTGCACACAGAGGTGCTCACCGTAACCGGGAAGTCGGTTGCCGAGAACATTTGCCACGCCGAGTGCCATCGGCCTGAGGTGATTCGCCCCATGTCTGACCCCATCCGGCCGGAGGGCGGCACAGTGATTCTCTATGGCAATCTGGCGCCCGGGAGTGCTGTTCTCAAGCAGAGCGCTGCCTCCCCCAAACTCATGCAACATAC
>JAXLQK010000156.1:0-1227 GCA_046331665.1 Terriglobia bacterium
TTTGACCGGTCCTGCCCAGGGGAAAGTAGTCAGGGTGGTGCCAATCAAGATGGGAATGGTAGAAAAACAGTTTTAGCCCTTGTTTCTGACATTCCTGGGACAACTGCTTCAAAATGTCCTTCTTGTAAGGAGTCCGATCGACAATGTCATAGTCAGAAACTTTGGAATCATACATCGCGAATCCATCATGATGCTTGCTGGTGATCGTGATGTACTTCATCCCGGCTGCCTTTGCCAGACTGACCCATTCATGGGCATTGAAATTAATGGGATTAAATTGCGGAGGCAACTTTTCATATTCGGTGATGGACATCTTGTTGTTGTTCATCACCCACTCTCCCTGGCCCAGTACGCTATAGACTCCCCAGTGGATAAAGAGACCAAATTTGGCGTCTTGAAACCACTGCTTGGAGAGGGCATTCTTCCCGACGGGAATTGGACTGGGCTTTTGCGCCGAGGTGTTGGGTTTCGCGGGCGTTTTGGGAGGAAGCACCTGGGCTTGCAGTCCTGTTATTGGAGAGGGGTGGAGGCTCCATAAGAGCGCAACCATTCCCAAAACGCCGGACCATCGCAAGACAGACTGCAGTTTCCTGGTCGAGTAAACATGGCGGCGGCCCACAAGTTGTTCAGAATCCATTAGAGAACTCCTAACTCCCGCTATGGGGGGAAGTGTTGCCGGTTCGATTCAAACCCGTGCTGAATTCACGAGATAATTGGGCTGAGATTCCTCACATTCTCGTGCTATTAGAACCTGCGGACATTTTGGTTTCAAGGTGATTTTTTGTTGAGTGCAGGTGTCAGTCAAGGCATGATGTTTGGTTTGGAGGATTCAATTGACCCGCCTTTTAAGCCAAGATCCAGTTGCAGTATTCAGTGACTTTGATGGAACGATTGCGCATCCGGACACGTTGAATCACCTGACTGAGCTTTTTGCCGGAGTCGATTTCCGGCGGAACATCGCCGAAAAGCTTTCCTCCGGTGAGCTCTCGCTTCGCGAGGGCATTCGATTGGAAGTGGCGAGTATCCGGGGGAGCCTGGAAGACGTCTTGCATTTGTTAAGGCGCGACGTCACCATCGACAGCACTTTTGTCTCATTTGCTCAATGGTGTCGCGAAATCGAGACCCCCCTGACCGTCCTTAGCGGAGGGATGCAGCAGGTCATTGAGAATCTGCTGCTGCCGTATGAGTTGAGTTTTATACAAATTCTGACCAATCGGGTTCACATCA
>JAXLQK010000157.1:0-1219 GCA_046331665.1 Terriglobia bacterium
GCAATCGTGCTGCTTGTGAGATGTTCCAGCCGGTCTCGGTCAACACCCGCTGAATATGCCGGGCTTCCATCGATGACAGGGATCGCTGTCCGGCGGGAGAGGCGGCAAGGTGCGTTTGCAGGGGAAGGTCTCCGGGCTCAATCTCGGTTCCTTTGCAAACAAGCACGGCGCGTTCGATGGCATTCTGTAATTCCCTGATGTTTCCCGGCCAATCATAGCTCACGAGCAAACCCATGGCTTCCGTGGAAGCGCGAACCACCGGCTTGTTCATCGCCACACTATGTTTTTGGACAAAGTGGTCAACCAGGAGGGGGATGTCTTCCCTCCTCTTCCGCAGGGGCGGGATGGTAATGGAGAAAACATTCAACCGGTAATACAAATCTTCACGGAAACTGCCTTTGGCCACCATTTCCTCCAGATTGCGATTGGTGGCCACCAAGAGCCGGAAATCCACGGAGAAGGGCTGATTTCCGCCAACGCGGGTGATCTTTTTCTCTTCAATGACGCGCAGCAAATCGATCTGGGTCTTGAGGCTGATATCGCCTATTTCATCCAGAAAAAGAGTACCCCCATCAGCCATTTCGAATTTTCCCTTTCTGCGGTACTGCGCTCCGGTGAACGCTCCCTTTTCATGTCCAAAGAGTTCACTTTCGAGGATTCCTTCCGAGAGGGCACCACAATTGACCACAAGGATGGGCATATAGCGCCGAGGGCTATTGGCATGAATGGCTCTCGCCACCAACTCCTTGCCAGTACCGCTTTCTCCCCGGATCAGGACCGTGGTGTCAGTTTGGGAAACCAACATTAACTGTTCGAGGACACGGCGCATGGCCCCACTGCGGCCAACGATTTCATGAAAGCGCGACAGTTCATCGATCTTTTCCCGTAATCGAACATTTTCAGAAAACAGCGCCCGCCTTTCCGCGGCATTTCTTACCAGGTGTTCCAGATCATCCGGATCAATCGGTTTCACGATGTAGTCATAGGCACCCTGTTTCATCGCCTCCACGGCGGTTTCCACCGAGGCGTAGGCGGTCATCAAGATGATGGTGGCATTGGCATCCACCTGGCGTATTTTTTTTTGGAGTTCCAGCCCGTCCATCCCCGGCATCTTAATATCCAGCAAATACACCTCCCACGGGTGTTGCGTAAGCTTCTCAAGAGCTTCTTTTCCTGAACCGGCGACATCGACTTGATATCCTTCCTCTTCAAACCAGCT
>JAXLQK010000158.1:0-1213 GCA_046331665.1 Terriglobia bacterium
TGAGGATATGGAAAAGTTGTATGACCGGTGCGAGAAGGAAGCAGTCCATGAATTGGGCCACACCTTCGGTCTGGTGCATTGTTCGGACTACTCATGTGTCATGAGTCACTCGAATTCCGTGGACCAAATTGATCTGAAATCCAATCGATTTTGTCCCACCTGCCTACAATCCCTTCGATGATCGGTCTAATTCTCACGCTCCAGCCGAGTTCACTCCATCCGCCTCCGGCATTAAAGCACTCTCATCCAATGGATGATTTCACCCAACGGTTTGCTATATCCCCCATCAGCCTGTTCTAGTTGGCAGCCCACTTCCCGTAAACTTTTCTGAAACAAGGGTTATTTTTGGCAGACCATGTGCTGAGGTTTTCAGCAGTAGGGGGCGTCTTCGAAATCATTGGGATAAACCGTTACTCCCTGATTCTCGAATGGATCATGGAGGCAAGCCGGATTTCAGTTTGGGGTAATGGAACGCGTGCGTGAAAGACCGCTGGAACAAAGTCATGAGAAGTTGAATTCCCATTCGGGTCTGCCTGAAGATGTTTGTCTGCAGAGTTGTCGCGTCGTCTGTGTCGACGAGGCACTTTTTTCCGTGGACTCACAAGGGCTGCTCAACTCCTTCAATCCTGGAGCCCAGGTACTTTTGGGCTATACGGCAACTCAAATTTTGGGCCGACCCTTTGGAGACCTTCTGAACGAGGGGGAAAAGGAAGCCCAGAGAATTCTGGCCGGGACCAAGGGTGGTCCCGGGGTGCACCATTTTGAGACTTTTCTTCGAGGACGAGAAGGCCGGGAGATCCCTGTAAGACTCTCCGTCTCGACCGTATCCTCCAATTTCGGAGAGAGCGTCGGGATGATTTTCCTTTGTCATGATCTAACCAAAATTCGTGAACTTGAAACTGCCATTCAGGAGAAGGAGCAGTTCTTTGCCAGCATCCTGCGTAACTCCGCCGATGCCATTTTTACCCTTGACGCCCGAGAGCATATTACTTCCTGGAATAAAGGGGCGGAGGCCATCTTCGGGTATACGGAAGAAGAAATGCTAGGGCGGTCCTTGGACATTTTGCTGCCCCCCTACCTCAAAGAAAAGAAAGAGCTCGAAGAGATTTCCAGGGTATCGCGCCGCGAGGGGTATCTGCGCAGTTACCAGACCCAGCGGTTGACGAAAGACGGTCAGCTGATCGACGTCATCTTCACCCGCACCACCCTCAAA
>JAXLQK010000159.1:0-1192 GCA_046331665.1 Terriglobia bacterium
AGGCCTACACTCCCGAAGCCATGGTCGGGCGGAAGATCGTCATTGTCGCCAATCTTCAGCCCCGCAAGATGAGAGGATTGGAATCTCAGGGGATGTTGTTGGCCGCCTCCTTGGGAGACGAAGGGAAACCGGTGCTGGCAGGCTTCATGGAAGATGTCCCCAATGGCGCCAGACTCAAGTAACGGAGAGGACAATAGAAATTTTAGAATCGAGTATTGAGTTCCTTCGCTCCCTCTATCAACCCGAAAAACTCACGGAATTGATTCGGTCGGGCGGTTACGTCGTTTTATCCGTGATCGTTTTTGCTGAAACCGGGCTCTTCGTGGGGTTCTTCCTGCCCGGAGATTCCTTATTGTTCACCGCAGGCCTTATTGCGTCGCAGGGATTTTTTAACCTCTTCTATCTGGTCGTGCTCTTGTGTGTCATGGCGATCGTTGGCGATGCGGTCGGATACAGCATTGGGTATAAGGCGGGAGCCGCCCTTTACAAAAGACCCGACAGTCTATGGTTTCGGCGGAAGCATTTGCTTTACGCCAAGGCTTTTTATGAGGAACACGGCGGAAAGGCAATTTTCCTGGCCCGGTTTGTACCCTTTGCCAGGACTTTTGCCCCGGTGGTGGCGGGAATTGGCCAGATGTCCTATCCCCGGTTCGCTACGTACAATATTGGCGGAGGGATATTCTGGGTCTGCTCGATGACGCTGGCGGGGTATTTTCTAGGTTCCCTGGATTGGGTACGACACAATCTTGAGAAGGTGGTTTTGCTCATTGTCTTGATTTCCGTCCTACCCATCGTGATTGGGTACTTTCACAATCGCCGAAAGGTCAATGCCGAGTAAGCGTATGGGCAGGGAATGGAACGCGGAAAAGATCCGCAGTGGCTGTGAGACGTTATCCTGAATGGCTATTGATTCCCACGCGCATCTGGACGCGCCTGATTTTGACCCGGACCGGGCGGAGACGATCGCCAGGGCCCGAAACGCCGGTGTCGACCGGATCTTAGCCATTGGGGGCGGGACAAAGCCGGCGGAACTCGATCGCGCCATTGCCATTGCCGAACAATTTGCAGGCATCGACGCTTCGATCGTAATTCATCCACACGAGGCGAAAGAAGCGACTCCAGAAAGCTTCGATTGCCTCAACGCATTGGCCGGGCGTACCGAGGTTGTGGCTTGGGGGGAAATCGGACTTGA
>JAXLQK010000160.1:0-1189 GCA_046331665.1 Terriglobia bacterium
GTACCTCTGCTTTTGTTCGTAAATGCCGATCAGGAAGCCACGTGCGCGGGGATCGTTAGGGTCTAGTTCGAAAGTATGCTGCAATTGAGTGATGGCTCGTTCATCTTGATGCACGGAGACGAAGATGCTGCCCAAGGCCAGGTTTGGAGAAACGGAAAGGGGATCGCGGTCAACGGCGCGCTGTGCCTCTACGAGCGCCTCTGGAAAACGGCCCATGCAAGATAAAAACCAGGCGTATTCAAAACGGGCCTCGACCAGGTTTGGATCGAGCGACAGGGCCCGCTGAAATTCTTTATCCGCCTCGCCCCAATCCCAGCGGTAGTAGAAAGCGCTCGCAGCCAGGGTATAACGTACTTCGGGAACCGTATCATCAATGGTGAGTGCTGTTTTCAGGGCGGCCTCGAATTGGGGGAGTGCTTCTTGGGGTGGCACAGCACCCTCAATCCAAAGCCAACCGTACGAGGTTGCAAGCCCCGCGTAAGCAGGAGCCCAGCCCGGATCGGCTTTGATCGCTTTTTGGAAATACTCAACCGCCTTCCGAAATCCGTCTGGGGTCCACTTGCTATAGTAATACCGGCCCTTCAAATACAATTCAAAGGCCTCAGGCTGAACTGGGTGAGAGCGGCCGCTGGAAAGGCGCATCCGCTCCTCAGGGGTCAGCTTGATTCTGACCTCATTTGCGATGGAACGTGCCACTTCTCCCTGTATCGATAGCACATCCCGCAGGTTGCGCTCATAGCTCTCCGCCCAGACGTGCCGGTCGGTAGGGGCGTGTAGCAAGTTGGCGGTGATTCGCACATGGTCCCCTGAACGTTGGACCGTGCCCTCCACGAGGGCGTCCACATTTAATTCGCGCCCGATTTCAGGAAGCGGTTTCCTGGTCCCCTTATAGCGCATCACCGAGGTTCTGGAGATCACGCGTAAGGCACTGATCTTACCCAGATTGGTGATCAGCTCTTCGGTCATGCCATCGGCGAAATATTCCTGCTCTGGATCGTGAGAGAGATTTTCCAGCGGCAAGACTGCGATCGATGTGATCTTGGGAGAAAAGACATTTGGCTTGGTCGCCATAATAGACGTCACCAGTCGATCTCGCAGCCCGCTCACATTGAAAGCCATCGCTAAAGCTACGATTCCTGCGCCGAGTCCTGCTGTCAATTTCCAAATCAGCCGACGCGGTTTCTTCGAT
>JAXLQK010000161.1:0-1154 GCA_046331665.1 Terriglobia bacterium
AGCTTCGAAACGGTATGGAAGGCCGATGGGACCAACACCAGCTCAGCCGATAACTCGGTAAAGCTGGCGACCACTCCGGCGAAATGCGGGCGCGTCATTGGTGCCATGACGGTTTACTGGCTTCGCGATAAGAACCCGGTGTGGCGGCAAACTGCGGAACGCATGATTCAGCGTCTGGCGGAGCTGACAGTGGACCAGGGCAAGTTCGCGTACATCCCACTGGGAGCGTATGAGCCTCACGGAAGATTTGGTCCGAAGGCCAAAATGCCGACCGGCTGGGACTCGGTTGACTACGGAAACATCCGCATGATTCAGGGTCTGGCTCAATACTATCGTGCCACTGGCTACGATCCGGCTCGGAATCTGGCCGCTAAACTGGTGGCCTATGGGTTAGGACCGGCGGAATACTATGATGCCCAGGGGCGCTTCCTCTTTTCAGCCGTGGAACGAGAGGCGCTGATGACCTCAACACGGATGAAGAGGAATTATCCTGAGGCAAAAGAGGCAACCCTGGGCGGTCACTTCCATTGTCATACGATCGGGATGCTCAGCATGCTCGAGTATGCCGCCTTGGTGAAGGATCAGCAGACACTCCAGGTCATTAACTCAGGGTTTCAATGGGCCAGGACTCAGGGTTCATCGCTGGTCGGCTTTTTCCCTGAACTCATCATCAATGATCGATACCTTACCTGTGAAAGCTGTGAGGTCGCGGACATGATTGGCATCGCAGTAAAACTGTCGGATGCCGGCGTGGGAGATTACTGGGACGATGTGGACCGCTGGGTGCGGAATCAATTTACTGAACAGCAACTCACCGACGGAAAATGGTTTGATGAGCTGGCAAAGACCCAGCCCACGATGCCCGTCGCTGACAATGAAACCGCCGAACGGCTGGTCGAACGCAATATCGGTACTTTCGCGGGGTGGGCGAGTGCCAACGAGTGGGCCACATTGATCGGGATTCAACAATGCTGTCTCGGCAATTCTGCCCGGGCTTTGTATTATGTGTTGCAAAGCATTGTGCAGGTGCAGGAAGGCCAGCTGCGAGTGAACTTGCTGCTCAATCGGGCAACCCCCTGGGTTGACGTCTACAGTTACATTCCCTATCAAGGCCGGGCAGAACTAATATTCAAGAAGCCATTTGAAAAAGTCTT
>JAXLQK010000162.1:0-1128 GCA_046331665.1 Terriglobia bacterium
TCGCCTGGAACCGTCCCGACTGACGCCATGAAGCAAGGGGACCTGAGTGTCTATCTGGGGGCCGAGATCGGGACCGACGCTCTAGGCCGGCCAGTGTATCAAGGCGCCATCTACGATCCCGTCACAACCCGCAACGTGACGGCGGGACAAGTGGATCGTGCAACCGGATTGACTGCAACTTCAGATGCGACGATTCGGGATCCGTTCCCGGGAAACATTATCCCCTCAAACCGGTTTGATCGAGTCGCCAAGAATATCCTTCCGTTATTCCCGGAACCAACTCGCCCCGGACTCATATACAATTTCGGGTCGCAGGCCGTAAACATTAACCAAGTCGACGGCTGGGGAACCAAGATTGACCATGCCCTAAACAACAATCACAAACTTTTCGGATCTTTTGTCTGGTCGGACTTGAATACACCCGGGATATCAACCTATCCTGGGGTGTTAAGCAGCGCTATCCCAAGCAATAATAACATCCGGATCTTTCGCCTGGGCGCGGATTCGATTCTTCACCCGAATTGGATCAACCATGTGGCCTTCGGATTCAATCGCTGGCGATCTGGCACTTATCCAACCGCGGATGCCCTTGGATGGCCAGCCAAGATCGGATTAACAGGTGTGAACGAAGAGGGGGTATTTCCAGGCTTCACGATCGCCGGACAAGATTACTACGGCGGCACTGCAATCGGCTACAGCGCTCAGAGTAATTTTAATATTAATGACGGCCTAAGTTGGATCAAGGGAAAACATAACTTCAAATTTGGCTTTGAATATTTAAAAATGATGAGCAACGACGCAAATAATAGTGCGAGTACGGGGTCAGATACAGGGTCTTTTGGCTTTAATAATTTTGAAACTGCTCTGCCTAGCGCGCCGCCCAGTGTAACCGGAGCGGGAATGGCCAGCTTCCTTCTCGGACAAGTTGATTCGGGTTCGGTTTTTGTCTTTACGTCCTCCAGCTACGAACGCTCTGGATACTATGCAGGGTATGCTCAGGACGATTTTAGAGTAACTCCCAAGCTCACGCTCAATCTTGGTCTCCGCTATGACCTCTACCGGCCGACTGTAGACAAATGGAACCACCTGGCCTGGGTGGACAGAACCCTTCCCAATCCTGCTCTGGGA
>JAXLQK010000163.1:0-1114 GCA_046331665.1 Terriglobia bacterium
GCGGTCGACCGAGAGAGATGCCCCGCTGGGAACGCGATGTTCGTAGGCAAGTCGAAGCAGAAGGGAATCGAGAATTTTCAATTCCTCTTTCAACAGCCAGGGAGCGCTTCCCCGCTGATCGGACTTGAACGAATTACTGCAAACGATTTCCGCCAGTTGATCGGTTTGGTGAGCCGCGGTGGCAACGACGGGGCGCATTTCGCAGAGCCGGACCGGAAGCCCGCGACGGGCGATTTGCCAGGCCGCCTCGCAACCGGCTAATCCACCGCCAATAATCATGATAGGTTCTCTGGTCACGGGCTTGATTTTAACATCAATCGGAGAAGGTGCAAAGCCGGGGGATGTGCCGTACCGGCCTCCCATTGTGCGTGCCAGACCGCATGCCGAGTGGCGATCAGATGATGGCTGGGAAGGGATTACTGAGGGTCTGCCAGCGGGTTGACTTAGACCGTCGTCGGCTCTTCGACCATTTCAATCGATTCTTTGTAATCACAAGAATCGTTATTGCAATAATGAAGGGTCCCTTGTTTCTTGGTGATCTTCTCCAATAGGTAGGAGGCGCCGCACTGCGGGCAGGATTTGGCAATCGGCTTGTTCCAGGCGGTGAATTCACAGTTAGGAAACTGGTCGCATCCAAAGAAGATTTTCCCTTTCCTTGAACGTCTCTCGACAATTTCTCCCCTGCAGTTAGGTTGAGGACAGGGAATGCCAAGGGTCTTCTTCTTGATATATTTACCGGTAGGGTAGTCACTGCAGGCAGTAAATTCGCCGAATCTCCCGTATTTGAGGACGAGAGGTTTGCCGCACTGTGGACAATTCTCTGCCAGGGGCACGTCTGGCGCGGTCGACTTCGAAGCGGCGCCCCCTGCAATCCTTCGAGTCGTCTTACATTCGGGGTATCCGGTGCAGGCCAAGAACTGGCCAAAGCGTCCGCGCTTCAAGGTCATGGGCCGCCCGCAATTCTCACACACCTCATTGATCGGTTCCACGCCATTGGCATGGCTCGACGCCGTTGTCCCTTCCGTCGCGAGCTCGCGCGTGTTTTTACATTCGGGATAGCCTGAACACGCCACAAATTTGCCGTGACGGCCCCATTTGATAACCATCGGGCTCC
>JAXLQK010000164.1:0-1103 GCA_046331665.1 Terriglobia bacterium
GGTTGATGATTCGAAGATAGCAGACAAAAAGGAGAACCTCATGCGGTTATCGTCTCAACTGCTTGCCATCTTGTTTTGGGTGTTCTTGACCCCCGTGTCAAGTGCCATGGCCCAATCGATTGATCCGGGGCTGGAGAAGGACATCCTCAAACTCATGGAAGTAACTGGCTCGGCCAAACTAGCGGAGCAAATGGCAACTTTCGTCGCTCCCGTATTGTTGGACGGACTGCGCAAGTCTAACCCGGAAATTCCCCAAGGTGCTATTGATATCACCAAAGAAGTTGTGCTTTCCAATTTTAAAGCGTCCATGCATGCCCCAAACGGATTGGTTTCCCGGATGGTGCCCATCTATGCCAAGTATTTCTCCAAAGAAGAAATCAATGGATTGCTGGCGTTCTATGGCACCGAACTGGGAAGAAAATCCATTGAAGTTATGCCGAATCTCATGCAGGAAGCCATGACGGTTGGGAAGGAATGGGCAGACGAGACTGTTCCGGGCATCGAAACCGAGCTCAGAGCGCGACTCAAGGCAGAAGGCTACATCAAGTAATGCGAGCAGGTGATGTTCGCTCTTTCCGTTACCTGGGTCAGGGACAACTCTTTTTACCTGGTGCGGACCGCCCAACCCAGCAAGAGTAGGCCACTGCCGGCAATCCAGCTCCCTGCCACGCGAACGGCGATCTTGGCCCAGTGCACTTGCATCTGCACTACGAGCGAGGCTGCCAGCGCCACCTGCACAAAGACCGCAAACACCAGACCGAGTAAGGCGACAGCAGAGGTGCCCAATTCTCCCATCCCCGACCCGTTCAGATAGCCGTGAGAGAGTCCGAGCAAAACTGCCAGGCCAGTGAACATCCTCAGGGATAACCTGGCATCAAAAGCGAGCAGCCCTCCAAGGAGAAGAAACCAGCCGGCAGTGAGATAGGGGTTGGCCGCTCTGGCAGCCGCCCAGGTTCCGGCCACTCCTCCCAGAAACCACGCCAACGGGAGGATAAAGAGCGTTCTCCGTCCGTAAGCTGCTCCCCGCAGGCCTACGAGCAGCGCCAGAGCCAGGACTGGAACGAAATCTTCCGGGCTCAACACGAAGTGCATGAGACCGTCAT
>JAXLQK010000165.1:0-1072 GCA_046331665.1 Terriglobia bacterium
TTGGACGGGAAAGAAATCTCTGGCTGATTTTACTTCAACCTTTAGGAGTCTTCCCTAGCCTAATTTTAGTAATTTTCACTAATCTTGGTTATTCCTCCATGGACTGGAAGACGAATTGGGGATCGGTTTGACCATGGGACGAACATTTCGTTCCCATCCCCAAGAGACCAAAGCAGGTTAGCGCGTTTTCCGCTGCCACACAAGAACGGGGGGCGACCTCATTTCCGCCTGCTCTCCTATTTCGGCGCGGAGGTAACAAGAATTGAGATAACCCTAGCGAAGTATTTCTGCATCCATAGCTTGAGAGCTTTGGGCAGAATGAGGCCTACCTATGAAGTTGCACAAAACCGCCACACTTCTGGTAGCGGACAAGGATGCTTCGAGTCAACTTCAAAGGTATCCGCTGCAACCAGGAATTTTGCATTCTAGGGTTTAGACTGACTGTGAAACAAAAGAATTTCTTGAGATGCCTGAGGGAGGTGGCATGGGAGAACGGCATTTTTCCATTTTTCGCACGTCTCTAGTTTTTTTATTGTTCCTTATTCCTTCCCATCGTTTCCTGGGCCAAACGGCAACCTTGCGACGACGGATCTCTGAGACCATTGACGAGAAGTCACTCGTTACGCTTGGTGGAAACACTCATCCTTTAGCACGCCCGGAATGGGACAAGGGGATTGCCCCCGATCAGTTTTCCATGCCGCGGATGCTCTTAGTTCTCCGTCGTGGAGAGGAACAGGAGAACGCCTTAAAGCAGATGTTGGTTGACCAGCAGGTGAAGTCTTCCCCGAGCTATCATCAATGGCTAACCCCCCAACAATTTGGCACCCAATTTGGGCCCGGGGATGAAGACATCCAAACGGTTTCAGAATGGCTGACGAATGAAGGTTTCCAGGTCAATCGCATTGCGGCAGGCCGATCGATCATCGAATTTTCGGGGACTGCAGGTCAAGTTCGCCACTCTTTTCACACCGAAATTCACAACTTTGTTCGGGCCGGCGAGTCCCATTGGGCAAATCAAACCGACCCACAGATTCCCGCAGCCCTGGCGCCCGTTGTCGCTGGAATTGTATCC
>JAXLQK010000166.1:0-1052 GCA_046331665.1 Terriglobia bacterium
CTTCCACGCATCACTCGGGCAACTACACGACGTTGTTTGCCCATTTTCCGGGCTTGCGCGTGGTGATTCCTTCAACGCCTTTCGATGCTAAAGGACTGCTCCAACGAACGCTTTCCTGCGATGATCCAGTGCTCTTTCTCGAACACCGGGAATTGCTCGGTATCAAAGGTCCGGTGCCGGCCGAAGCATACGAAATAGAATTTGGCCAAGCTTCCATTGTCCGCGAAGGACAGGATGTTACGGTGGTGGCTCTTGCTCTGATGGTCCACCAAACTCTCAAAGCCTGCGAGCAACTGGCCAAGGAAGGAATCTCCGTCGAGTTGATCGATCCAAGGACGATTGCTCCCTTGGACGTCAATACGATTGCACAATCCGTAAAAAAAACAGGGCGATTGCTGATCGTGGACGAGGGTTTTGGTCCCTATGGGATTGGGGCGGAGATTGCCGCACAGCTTGCCGATCACGGATTTGATGACCTGGATGCTCCTATCCGCAGATTAAATGGCGTCCACACACCGACCCCCTATAGTCCGGCCCTGGAGGCCGCAGTTGTCCCCAATCCAAACCAGATTGCCAAGGCGATCAGGGATCTAATGGCAGAGTGAGGTTGAGTATGGCTATTGAAATTACAGTCCCTCGCCTTGGCTGGAATATGGAGGAAGGTATCTTCCAAGGCTGGTTAAAGAAGGACGGCGAACAAGTCCTTGCTGGTGAGCCGCTATTCTGCCTGGAAACCGACAAGGCCACCCAGGAAGTCGAAGGTTTGGATGGCGGTATTTTGAAGATCCGGCCCGATGGTCCAAAGGAAGGAGATACCGTCACCGTTGGGGCTTTGATCGCCTATCTCGTTCAGCCAGGAGAAAATCCTACATTTCAACTGGAATCAATTGCCAGTTCCAGCTCATCGGAAGATGGCTCTCGAGCAACGGTGGTATCTTCTGGAATGCCCTCAGGAGATGTCATTCGGGCTTCCCTAGGCGAAGGGGATGCCGGACAAAGGATGTCCCGGGGAGAAGCTGATTCTCCGCGGAGCGGAGGGACCCACTCATCCA
>JAXLQK010000167.1:0-1041 GCA_046331665.1 Terriglobia bacterium
CAAGGGACATGGTCCCAGCCTGTCGTCTTTGATTATTAACAAATGTTGGACGGATGGGAACACTAAAGTCTCCCGCCACATGCCGTCCAATCCATCGCTTCAAGTCGTGAGAATAGTGCGACAAATTCCTGAGGCGATTTTCCGATAGCCTGCATTGGCTTCCTCATCCTGCTCTGAACGAGGTGGATCACTCATGAAACATAAAGAACGTCTCCTCACCGCCATCAATCATGAAGAACCCGATCGTGTCCCGCTGTGTGCCTGGTATACCCCGGAGGCCGAAAAGCGTCTGCTCCGTCATTTAGGGGTCGATTCCACCGAGACCGAAACCTACAAGTCTGCCGGAGGCCCTCTCCCCATCTTGATGGATCATGATTTCCTGATTTCCTGGATGGGTCCCTGTACGGGGTATTATGCCAACTCCGCCAGGCTGTACAAGGATGAGTGGGGGATTGGCTGGAAATGGATCGAGCATGTGTCCAGCGGAGCGTTCACTGAAATTGCCGAACACCCTCTGGCCAACATCAACGACCCGGCGGAATTCACGATGCCCGATTTTTCCAATGAGGATCGCTATGACGGCGTGCGCAAGCTCATTGCGGAACATGGCCAGGAATACGGCATTATGGGCGGGCTGGCCTGCACCCTCTTTGAGCTGGCCTGGTACTTGCGGGGGATGGAAACGGTTCTGGCCGACCTCGTCTCGAACAAAGATTTCGCTCACGCTTATCTGGACAAATTGATGGGTTGGATTCGCACGGCCGGGAGAAAATTCGCCGAACTCGGCGTGGACATCATCTGGATCGGAGATGACTTCGGCACGCAAAACCGCATGCTTTTGTCGCCCAAGATTTTCCGGGAATTCTTTAAACCGCGCTATGCGGCTCTGTTCGCAGAGTGGAAGAGCATCAATCCCCAGGTAAAAATTGCTTTTCACACTGATGGCTATGTCATCCCCATCATCCCGGATTTCATTGAGATTGGGCTGGACATCCTCAACCCCATCCAGCCCAAATCCATGGACCCGGCCCGCATCAAGAA
>JAXLQK010000168.1:0-1030 GCA_046331665.1 Terriglobia bacterium
CGTTGTATGTGATTTTCAATAACCATTATCGGGCCGCAGAAGTTAAGAATGCTTTGGAGTTTTTGCATCAGGTGAAGGGAGAAAAGGTTCTGGTGATGCCTCAATTGCTGAAAGCCTACCCGCAACTGGAAGCGATTGCCCTGCCTCAACTGCCGGAGAAAGCATCTGCTCAACCCGGCGACAATTATTCCCTTTTTTAGTGATTGTCCTAACCGTGGCCTGCGCCAATGGGGTTTTCATTCCCCTCCAACACCTAATTGTTGTGGCCGGGGTGTTGACCCAGGCAGGTGGGCTGGGACCAGCGGTCCCGGCTACAGCTCCTGCTTACTTCACCGAGCCGTGCGGATCGATGACAAACTTCTTGGCGGCTCCCTTGTCAAAGTCCTTGTACCCCTGCGGCGCCTGATCCAGCGAGATCATCGTCACATTCACCGCCTTGGCAATCTGAATCTTGTCGTAGAGAATCGCATTCATCAACGCCCGGTTGTACTTCATCACCGGACACTGGCCCGTCGTGAAGAAGTGCGACTTCGCCCAGCCTAACCCGATCCGGATGCTCAATCGTCCCACCTTCGCATTCTCATCCACCCCGCCCGGATCTCCCGTCACATACAACCCCGGGATCCCCAGCGCTCCTCCCGCTCGCGTAATCTCCATCAACGAGTTCAACACCGTCGCCGGCGCTTCCTTCCCCGCGTCCGCTCCATGGCCCCGCGCCTCAAATCCCACGCAGTCCACCGCACAGTCCACTTCCGGCACTCCCACAATCTGCTCAATCTGCTCCCCAATCGTCGCCTTCTTCGAGACATCCACCACTTCACAGCCAAAACTCTTCGCCTGCGCCAGCCGCTCCGGTATCAAATCTCCCACAATCACACACGCCGCTCCCAATAACTGTGCCGAGGCCGCACTCGCCAATCCCACCGGACCCGCTCCCGCAATATACACAATCGATCCCGGGCCCGTTCCCGCCGTCAGCGCCCCGTGATATCCCGTCGGGAAGATGTCCGATAAACATGTCAAATCCCGA
>JAXLQK010000169.1:0-1021 GCA_046331665.1 Terriglobia bacterium
CATCTTCAAATTGCTCTCCCATGGAGTCATATTCATTGGAGGAAACGATTTGCCGGAGTGTCGGGAAAAGAACCGTATCTTCACGGGCGGCATGGGGACGATACATCCGAATGAATTGGGTGAGGGATCCCTGGAGTTTGAGACGCTCGGCTGGACTTTTCAGTGCCTCCAGCGTGGCCAGATGTTGAATCTCATCGGTAATGCGCCGGCCGGCCTGATGTTGTTTGCGGAGAATCGCGACGAGATCCACCAGCTTGCCCGCCTTTTCAAAGCGAGGGAATAGGTGGTTCTCTTCGAGTTTTTCATGATAATCCTCGATGAATCGCCTGACAATTCCGGCGGAACTGGCCAGGACTCCGGGGTCCAATTCCTGTTTCAAGGCCAGCCGCCTCAAACCTTCGTCGTAGATCAGGAGCACGCGGTCGAGGACGCCATGTTCCCGCATGAGATCTTCGGCTGGAGAGACGTCCGCTTCCTTGTTTTCAGCGGAGCTCTTTTTCTCGTCCGACTCCTTCGGATGGGTTGCCATGCAGGCCGAAAGCACGAAGCTGGAACCTGCCATCGAAGTCCATTGAATAAACTTGCGCCGATCTTGATCCATTTCTCTTTTCATAGTTTTTCCTTTTACTTTTCCAGTAGCTCACCAAAGAGTTCCTGCACCTTACCGCGGGCCGCCTTCAACGCTTTTTGTCCTTTCGCCGTGGCACGATAGAAGCGCCGGGATTGGCGTCCTTCCCAGGTGACTGTGGAACGAAGGTAACCTTTTTCCTGGAGCCGATGCAGCATGGGATAGAGGGTCCCGGCACTCAATTGATATCCATGCCGGGCTAATTCCTGGCTGATCCCGGCGCCATAGATGGGTTCCTTGGCCGCGTGGTACAGAATATGCAGCCGGATCAAACCGGCGTACAGGTCTGGATCATCCATCGCAATCCCTTTCGATATCGAATTTCGAAATCGAAAATCGATATATTCACACCTTAGATTAACTCAGGAGAATTGTCAAGCGTTTCGACAAGAT
>JAXLQK010000170.1:0-1018 GCA_046331665.1 Terriglobia bacterium
GCCACCACGGATAGCGCACCAGGAGCGATTTTGCCAGGCCCAGTTGACGCGAGCCCGGCAATTGGGCGGCTTCATCCCAGGGCGTATCTCCCCAGGAGCGGCCATGCGGGGATGGTCCAAAAGGCTGCTTGGCCGTATTCACCTGCCAGATTCCATTGGCGCCATAGGTATGGCCCCCGGCACCGCTGAGGATACAGGCCCAAAACATGAATCGCTGTACTTCCTGGCGGCTGGCTTCCAGGATCCCTTCGTAGCAGACTTCCCCATCCACAACGGGCATCTTCGGGACATGATCGAGGGAGGAGGTGAGAAGTCGAACGGTCTTGGGGATACTGCTCCGATCGCTATGCCCCGTCTGCAACATGTCAAAATCAATGACTGCCGAGTCTTCTACCGTGTCATGGGCGGTTTCCGAGGGATGAATGGTAAGCGGGTGGCGCAAGGCATCGATTTGGCGCACATAACGCGCCACTTCAGTCCAGCCTTTCTTCTGGGCAGTCTTATCTTCTTCGGGGGTCTTCGACAGGTAGTAAGGCATCGTCCCTTCCCCGGCCAGACACCAGATGACGGGATAGGCCCCCCACCGCGCCACCATATAGCGCCAATGCTGTTTGATCTTTGCCAGACCCATCACCGGCAGAAAATATCCCCAACACCCGACGAGGCAGGGAACCAAACCATTCTCAACCAGGAACTGAATCCTCAGATCGGCTTGATCGAAGTAGGCAGGATTTATTCTCGTATAGCCGCGTTCCCAGGGATACCCTGCTTCGTTGGCTCCGCGTGGATCAAATTCAGGCATGTCCGGGTAGAGCCCTGCAACGATCTGGATTACTGTAAAGCCCTTCTTGATGCGGTCGGCCGCAAGATAGTGGACGTCTTCCGGAAAACGCAACCGCTGGCACAATCCCATCCACCAGGTGTCTCCCAGCCAGAAAAATGGCGTGCCGTCGCGATGCTCAAAATGACGTTGATCCGAGGCAATTTTGAGCGGGCCATGTTTGTAAAGCGGATGCTC
>JAXLQK010000171.1:0-1009 GCA_046331665.1 Terriglobia bacterium
AGGCTGAATTGTTCGACGTTAAAGGAAGCCATCACAGAGCCATAGATCACGGCCTTGCGCAGGGAGTCTTCCTCCAAATTTCCAACCTTTGCCAAATACCCTACAAACCCGCCGGCAAAGGTATCCCCTGCACCGGTGGGGTCAAAAACGTCTTCAAGAGGAAAAGCAGGAGCACCGAAAATGGAGTGATCGGAAAACATGGCGACGCCATGTTCCCCTTTCTTCACGACGACAATCTTGGGCCCCCAGGAAGAAATAGTCCGGGCGGCTTTGGTGAGGTTGGATTGATTGGCAAGCATTCGAGCTTCACCATCATTAATAATCAAAATATCCACCTCAGCGAGGGTCATTTTTAATTCAGCGAGTTTGGAAGAGATCCAAAAGTTCATGGTATCGCACGCCACAAATTTTGGCTTGTGGACCTGTTCTAAAACTTTGCGTTGCAGGATCGGATCAATATTCCCGAGGAACACGTATTGACAATCCCGGTACTCTTTTGGAATTTCCGGGCTGAAGGATTCAAACACATTCAATTGCGTATCCAGCGTTTTCGCCTCGTTTAACGAAAAGCCATACTCGCCTTTCCAACGGAAGGTCTTGCCTTCGACCTGCTGGAGGCCCTTGGTATCGATAGAGAAGTCCTGAAAGAGTTTCAGGTGCTTCGGCGAAAAGTCCTTTCCGACGACGGCGACCAGCTTCACTGTTGAGAAGAAACTCGCGGCAAGGGAAAAATAAGAGGCTGAACCCCCTAAAACATCATCCACTTCGCCGAAGGGAGTCTTAACAGAATCAAAAGCCACCGAACCTACAACGAGAATCGACATAGAGTATTGTTTTTCTCCGCTTCATTGAATTCTCGGGGTTTCTATTCACTCCACGGACAGATCCGCCCCCGAGCGCCCCACCCTGCCGTGATCACTGAATATACTTCTGAATGAGCAGTTTCAGTTTTTCCTTGGTGGCGGCCGGAACCACGGCCGGGTCGGTCAGGATCGCCGATCTCAGGGCG
>JAXLQK010000172.1:0-2640 GCA_046331665.1 Terriglobia bacterium
GTTATAAGGTGTATCTGGTAAGAATTTAGAGGAATAATTTCAGAAAGTGAAAGGAGAAGGCCAACAGATGAGTAAGATGAAAATAGGAGGAGTAATGGCATCGGCGCTCGTAGCTGGTGCGTTGGTCTGTGGGAGCGTCTTTGCATCGGGAAACCAGGTAATGGTAGGTGGTTCGAAGCAGGGAAAGGCCTTATGGACTGATTATTGCGGTATGTCAAAAGAGGTGCAGGGTTCTGTGGATTCGATATTGTTTACACAGTCACCGAGGACAGCGAAGGGCGATCCTTATCAGAACTATCCGCACTATGTATCAGAAGGCAGCCGTATCGTATCGTATAATTTAAAGACGAAGGAATTAAAGGTATTGACGAATGATTTTGCGTCAGCCTTTGATCCATGTACGTATTGGGATGGCAAGAAGTTTGCGTTTGCCGGTGTACACAAGAAGGGCGGCGGATGCCAGATATGGGAGATGAACGTAGATGGCAGCGGCTTAAGGCAAATGACCGATTACAAAGGCACATGCAGGGCTCCGATTTATTATGCAGCCGGCAGTATTGAAGAGGGTCAGGGCCGTATCATATGGAGAGCCAGGTATTTTGAAGGAGACTGGGCGGAGCACGGCACGGTAGAGAAGACGGGGTTCATCATATTTGCAGGGTCACCGGATGGTGTGATGGATGAGTTCCACAATCCCTATGCGTATAATTTGTTCAGATTGGATACACAGGGCGGCCATGTGACGGAAAGAATTACCGGTCACGTGCTGTCAGGTATTGAGTTTCCAAGCATAAACACAACGATCGATCAGATCACCTACAACGTAAGTTCGAACTTTGATCCTGCGCTTACGCCGGATGGAAACATCCTGTTTAGCAGTGTGCAGGCCAACGGAAGCAGGGCTGGCGGCAAAGGTAGGGTAATGTTGTGCGTGGATAACTGGGATGGTGCATATCCAAGACCAATCTATGGAAACTGCGATGAAGAAATTGGTGGCAATTGCAACCGGTCGCAGGCAAAAATTACCTTTGGTGACAGGAAGATAGTATACGTAGAGTCCCCTTATATGAACTGGGGAGTAGGTCAGTTGTCAGCGGTAAGCTGGGATGCTCCCTACAACAAGACCTATGAGAGGTTGAGCAAGGACGAGGGTGGTTTATACAGGAGTCCATATCCGCTTCCGGACGATAGGATGTTGGTATCGTACGCGGAGAGGGGAGATTTTGGTATATATTGGTTTGATTTCAGGAATGGTCGCGCCGGTGAATTGGTATACAACGATTCAGAATGGAACGATCATCAACCAGCCCCTGTGTATATTAAGTACAAGCCGAGGTGGATTAACACCTTTACAGCCGGAAAGAACTTTGGTGTAACGACCGTAACGTATCAGCCATTTGACCAGGTGAAGGTGGAAGGATATCCACATTCATGGGGCACATGGATTTGTTTCGATACGACGTTAACTGATCTGCCAGTTGGTCCATATCCGCATCAGAGGATAAAGGCAACGAAGCAGGGCGATGTTAAGGCAGTGAGGATTGTAGAGGGTACACAATGCGTTGAGCCTGATCAAAGCAGGTTCAGGGTAGGCGCAGGAAAGCACCTCTTAGGCGGAGACAGATCAAGCAGCAACTCAGGTACGGCATTCCAGCAGAGGAGGATCATTGGATATCAGTATGTTGAGGATGATGGTTCAGTGGTAACCTCTCAGACGGCTGATACTCCATACTACATCCAGAATTTGGATGAGAGGGGCATGGCAGTTCAGACGGGGTTGTCATGGGCGTATTTGAGGCCATATCATGGCAGGATTTGCAGTGGATGTCATGATGGTTCATACCGTGGCAGGGCATTCCAGAATCAGCACACGAAGGCGCTGTACAACTGGTGGTATGATGACCGAAGCCACTATGATTCACCATTTGCCTTTGGATATCTGAAGTTTGACAAGAATGGTATCTATGCGGGTGTAAAGCATGGTGATGATGTGGTGGTACCATCGGACGTATACTATGGAGGTCCTTCAGGTACGACATCTCAGCCGGTGGAAGGGTTAACGGATGAGAAGAGGAGGACGGTAGATTTCCGCAGGGATATTCAGCCAATTCTCGATGCGAAGTGTGCAAAGTGCCACGATGCGAGCAATCCTCCGGACTTAAGTGGTGGTATAGAGCTTGTGAGTGTGGATGGCGTAGCAGCATTCAGCCGTGCATACAACAGCCTGCTTGAGCAACAGAGGGGTAAGGATGTAAACCTTGGCGGCAAGTACGTCAACCCATCAGCAGCAATCAACAGCTTGTTAGTGTGGAGGTTGTATGAAGAGAAGTTGAGTCAGTTTGCGCCGAGGGAGAATGTATTCCCGATAGAAGGCAGAGTAATGCATGACAAATTCCTCACACAGGACGAGAGGTATTCGATTGTAGAGTGGATTGATATTGGCGCCCAGTGGGATAACATCCAGGGACCAGACTTCTATCCAGGATATCATTCAAGATAATGCCGAGAAGCACAATCTCGTAAAAGCGGGAATAAGGAAGTAAATACACAGAAGAGCTGGACAGGTGGTTTCTCCACTTCCCAGCTCTTCGTGTTTTAACTATCAATTAGGGTGATGTTTACAGAATGAGAATGGTTTTG
>JAXLQK010000173.1:0-1316 GCA_046331665.1 Terriglobia bacterium
TGATGCGGTCCATCAAGGCGCAGTATATTCCTGACGATGCGCAACTCCAGGAGATCAGCAACACCTTAAAACAGGAGATACAGGGCACAACCGGGTCAACTGTCAGTTAACGGGACAACATTATCTAGTTCCCAGGCTCTGGCCTGGGAACTCACTTGTTCGTGAAGCGCCGCTTCACGCAAAGCTTGAGCTTTGGCAACAATTGCGTTCCCAAAAAGAGTTTGGGAACGAGTCAGTGAGCCATACATGAGCAATCTGAGCCACTTTCTGAAAAGAAGATGTGACGACTGAAGTCGTTACTACAAACATAAAATAATATTCCGAATATCTTATGAGAATATATTCATTACAGGATTTTGTCACCTATTTAGAAAAAAACGGCGAGTTAATACGGATTAAAACGAAAGTCGATGCAAACTTGGAGGCCGCTGAAATTTCTATTCGTGCAATCCGGGAAGGCAAGCCTGCACTGCTTTTTGAAAATGTCCGTGGCGCCTGTTTCCCCCTGGCCATGAACATCCTCGCCAGCGACAAACGGATTGAGCTTGCGCTGGGAAAACACCCCGATCAGCTTGGAGAGGAGTTAATTACCTTCATGGAAGAGGCTATGCCGCCAAAGCCGAAGGTGTTTTTCAGGCATCCGGGAATAACAAGACGGCTCATCAGCGCCCTTCCGAAAAGGACATGCTGTCCAACATCTCAGGACGTTGTGGGAAGAGCTAATTTAAATGATCTTCCCGTTATAACATGCTGGCCTGAAGATGGGGGGCGATTCATTACCCTTCCCCAGGTTTTTACCTATGACCCACAAACGGGAAAACGAAATGTGGGGATGTACCGTATGCAGGTGTTTGACGGGCAGACGACCGGGATGCACTGGCAGATACAGAAGGGCGGAGGATTCCACTATTACCAGGCGAAGAAGCTGGGAAAGGAATTTCAGATTGCCGTGGCGCTGGGAACAGACCCGGCGCTCATACTTGCCACCGTTGCCGCATTGCCGGAGGGTATGGACGAGGTTATGTTCAGTGGTTTCCTTCGGGGGAGAAGGACGAGGATGACAAAAGGCAAGACGGTTTCCATCCTTGTGCCTGCTGATGCGGAATTTATTCTCGAAGGAACCGTCCATCTGACAGAGTTGCGCCGGGAAGGCCCCTTTGGCGATCATTTCGGCCATTATTCCAATGCCTCGGAATTTCCTGTCTTCCATATAAGCGCTATTACCCATCGGAAAAATCCCATATATCCCGCAACAGTCGTGGGGCGTCCGCCTATGGAGGATAAATTTCTGGGAAATGCAACCCAGCAGGTGCTGG
>JAXLQK010000174.1:0-1121 GCA_046331665.1 Terriglobia bacterium
ATATTTCAGAGCACTCTGGCAGAGTGCATCAAACAATTTATGGATCAGCAAGCTTGACCAGGTGACCGGCAAGTTTGAGGCAGGCTCGACCTATCAGTTAGCCACCGGCTTGGCTCCGGTCGACGCGGACAATGCCAACGGCCCCGAGTGGGTATACTCAAGCAGCGGTGTCGTTTCAATCATCTATACCGTGCCTGATGCTACCTACGGATATCGACTCAAAGTCGCCAAGGAAGTAAATGCCGGCGGAGCAGCTAACGCTGATGGCTGGACACTATATTACGTGCCCAATGCTGAAGGGGGACGCTGTGCTCTCGGAACCTACCCGGAGAACACGGGGCCCTCAAGAATCCTCTACCAAAAGCTCACCGACGGAGTTGTCAAAGTATACTGGCGCAACCTCTATTATAATGAGCAGGGAGTGGAAACTGAATTGAGTGCTGAGGCGAGCCAGGCGCATTTCAGTTTTGACGGCACTCAAATTGCGCTGGCGCAAGTCCCTGGTCCCAATGATCCCCTCTGCTCGGAAAGCATAGTAAGAAACCCGATGATCTATGACATAGGCACCGGCTCCAAGACGTGCGTAAAACAAACAGCAATAAAGGCAGGTTTCCCCTGGATTCTCGATCTCGACGAAGACGGTGATAAAGAAACCATGCTGTTTACCCTTGAAACTGAACATCGGACAATTGAAGTGTACCAAAAACAAACGGATGGGTCTTGGCTGAGCATAAAGAGAATACAAGCACAGGCTCCGGAACGGTTCATCTCTTCCCCTGAACCCTTTAAGGGGAATGATGACAAATGGTATGTAGTCTATGCGACCCTGTCAGTAGCGGCAAGTGATTTTTACACTGATCCGACCGCAACCGGAAGTATCTGGATTGCCTCTCTCTCCGATGACTCACTGAATGATAAAGTAACACCGGCTGCGCCGGCCAAGCGTTCCGAGCCCGAAGCCCTGATACTGCCGAATGGGAAGACCGGCATCTATTACACCTACAGCCTCTATGATGAGGAGTTGGTGGAGTATACTGAACAGGGTACGCTTAGAATGACACGAATTATTTTACCCTAGCCAGAGGAGGAGGAAACCATCCGGAGTACGGAAAGAGGGGAGT